>NZ_LBLS01000039.1:0-102879 GCF_001188205.1 Vibrio sp. VPAP30 | reverse complement strand
AAACTACTGTGTAATTTTAAAGCTATTATCGTTCCAACAGAACGATAATGAATTGACTGTGCTCGATAACCGAAGTTATCAAATTGGTCACTCAGTTCATTGAAACCTAAATTGTTTCCGAAGAAACCATTTGGATTATCATCAACGAGTGCCCACACAGATTGATAGGTTTATATTGTTAAAGAGCTTTTCTTTAAGAACTCAGCGTTAGCGCTTTCTCTCAAAGTGGACGTGCATTTTAGCGATTCAGACTTCAGTGTCAAACACTTTTTTGAAGTTTTTCTTAAAATCTTTTTTGAAGAAGTTAAGTGGCTAAATTGTCTTATTCATCCTACCGACTTATCGCTGAAGCCTTGTGGCGTCTGCCGTGTCAGTGGATGCGCATTATAGGGAGTTCAGATTTAAGCGCAAGCCCTTTTTCAAATAAAATTGGAAAAAAAGACCGTTCGTTGAATTAGTATGCAAAAGCATAAAAAAAGGGAACAAAACGCTCCCTTTTTGACCTTATTCTTCAGGCTTTATATAAAAGCATAAGCATCGGCATACATTCTTTCGGCTAGCGCTTGCTTATTTAAGGTAAATTGTTCACGCGCAGCGCCCGCCATTTCAAAGCGTCCAGCTATATAAATGTCATACTCAGCTAGCGAATCGAAGTCTTGATCAACCGCTTGCAGCACATTACCTATTTTTCCTCGCCACTCAGTAGGTGCTTCTTCGATTACAGGTACAAACTGAACATTACGATTATTCGCCGCGATCTCTTCTAATTCTGGTTTAGCGTATAGCTGGCGTTCATCGCGCCCACCCCAGTATAAGTAGATAGGGTTCGTTTTGTTTTGAGCAATGCAATGATCGAGAATTGAGCGAACATAACTAAAGCCGGTGCCACCTGCGATAAGGAGGATCGGCCGCTCACTATCTTCTTGTACCCAAGCATCACCGTGTGGTGCGTCGATAGTGATCTCACTACCTTGCGCAAGCGCGTTTTTCATTGCTTCGACAACTTCATGAGCGTAAGCATTATGTTCTGCGGCACCAATATGCAGTTCTAGTTCACCTTCATGGCGACATGGGCTACTTGCGATAGAAAATGGTCTTCTGTCTTTCTCACCCATTACGACCATTAGATACTGACCAGCTTTAAAACTCACTGGCCTTTGTGGGTGTAATAAAATTTGGTAAGTATTGCAAGCCAAAGGCTGGATTGACTTTACTTTACATTGAATAGTCATGGTGTTCCTCTTACTTACTCTTAAAAAGTAAGTACTAATTTACTTTCTGCGAAGGCTTGGCAAGCAAATATCCATCCTTGGCGCTGCTCTTTCTCTGTGAGCATAGGTTCAAGGTGATAAGATACTGTTCCTTCTAGTTTACGACACAAACAGGCAGCGCATGCACCGACCTGGCATCGGTGAGGAAAGCGAATATTATTGTTGAGCGCCGCTTCCAACACCGTTTGTCCATCTTGTACTTCGAATTCTATGTTATCTGGCAACAAGATGACTGAGTAATTCATAGAATACCCAACTTATCCCACATCGTATCGATTTTTGCCACAAGTTGAGGATCTTTCTTGATAGGTGTGCCCCATTCTCTGACCACTTCCTCACCCTCAACTTTGTTCGTTGCATCTAATACTAGTCGACCAGCGCTTTTTTTTGCGGCAATGACCTGCTTAGTATCTCGTGCAGGATCCATCCGAGTCGTTATCGCCCAGATAATGTCGTTCCAATCGTTGGCATTGACATCATAATCACAAACAACAATAAATTTGGGCTCACCACGTTCTACGAGGAACTGCTCAACTTTTTCAGCCAACTGCTGAGATTGCTCTGCGTGTTGTTTATTCATGGTCACTACAGCAAAACTATTATGTTTAGCCGCAGGTGGCATGTAGATATCACAAACTTCTGGGTTCTGCTCAATAAAGGCAGTGATCTCTGCGTCACTCAATTGAGTGTGATGCTTCATTACTTGCTCTGAACCAACCAATTCAGAATCCCATTTGACTGTTGCGTCTAGCCCCATTTTCGAGCCTAGACCAACGACTGGAGAAGCAAAATCCAATGAATCAATTGGGGTATTCTCGATAAATAAGGTATCCCTTACCGGATCCATATGTTCGGTCATTGCTGCCACTACTTGATTCCAGTCACGCGCATCAACCTTTTCATCACACACAACCACAAACTTGGTGTACATGAATTGGCGTAAGAAAGACCATACCCCCATCATGACCCTTTTGGCATGGCCTGGATATTGTTTCTTCATCGTTACTACCGCCATACGGTATGAACACCCTTCTGGTGGTAGGTAGAAGTCTTCTATTTCAGGAAACTGCTTTTGCAGAATCGGCACAAACACTTCATTGAGAGCAACGCCAAGTACTGCCGGCTCATCTGGTGGGCGACCAGTGTATGTACTGTGATAGATAGGCTTTTTACGCATCGTAATATGAGTAATGGTGAAAACATGATGCTTTTCTTTTTCGTTATAATACCCGGTATGGTCACCATAAGGACCTTCATCGGCAAACTCATCAGGATCGATATAACCTTCCATTACGATTTCTGCACTGGCTGGCACTTCTAAATCGTTACTTACAGACTTAACAACTTCTGTTTTCTTGCCACGTAGCAAACCTGCAAATGCATACTCAGATAAGGTATCTGGTACGGGTGTAACGGCACCAAGAATGGTTGCCGGATCTGCACCAAATGCTACAGAGACAGGGAAAGGTTTTCCCGGGTGAGTTTCCATCCAATCACGTAAATCTAATGCCCCACCACGATGAGCAAGCCAGCGCATGATGATTTTGTTCTTGGCGATTTTTTGTTGACGGTAAATACCGAGGTTCTGCCTCTTTTTCTTAGGACCTTTAGTAACAGTAAGCCCCCAAGTCAATAACGGTGCTACATCACCTTGCCAGCAACTCATTACGGGAATGTTGTCTAAATCGACCTCTTCACCTTGCCAGACAATTTCTTGACAAGGTGCTTTGCGTAGACGCTTAGCAGGCATATTCAATACTTGTTTAAAGACTGGCAGTTTATCTAGTGCGTCTTTAAAACCTTTTGGTGGTTCTGGCTCTTTTAGATAAGCCAGCAGTTTGCCCACTTCACGCAGCTCTTTGACGTTTTGCCGTCCCATGCCTATTGCTACACGTTCAGGTGTACCAAAAAGGTTGGTTAGCACTGGCATGTCATACCCAATTGGGTTTTCAAATAGTAGAGCTGGTCCACCAGCCCTTAGGGTACGGTCGCTGATTTCCGTCATTTCATAGTCGGGGTCAACCGGATGAGAGATGCGTTTCAGCTTCCCTTCTTTTTCTAGGTGAGCGACAAAGTCGCGTAAATCCTTAAAACTCATAGACCTAATTATGGGCTGGTTAATCTGCAGGCAGTATAACAAAAAGAGGAATCATTCGATCCCTCTTTTTCGTGTGGTTATATGTCATCATTTTACTGGCCAATTACGCTTAAAATGGCGCGGCTATTTACAGTTTTATTGCTGCTTGCTAGTTCCTCTAACCACGAAGAGTAACCTTGGCGTGCAAGCTCTCCAGCAATAAACCTAGCATCATCTGATGCCGCCATACGAGTGATAAGAAATTCTTTCACTTCATTCGACATCGGTCTGACTTTCGTCAGTTCGGTAATCGCTCGTTCTTTTAAACTCGGATTATTCGAAGCTTGCATCACTTGCACTAAAGAGAAGTTGTCAGCCACTTTCGCGAGACGCACAAGTTCTGACTCACTATTAAAGTCCGCTTTCATAAGCCAAAGCAGTTTGTATACGTCAGGGTTTTCACTCACTTGCGCCAATCTAACCATCACCTGAGATGAAGGCAACCAACTGACTACAGCTGCTTTGGTAAGTTGCTCAGCTAGTGTATTAACTGCTTCTGGAGAAAGGCTATCAAGTTCACGGATCAGTAACACTTCACGCGTTTGCACCTGATAGTCACTGCCCGTGAGCCAATCTTTTAGAACTAACTCACCACGCTCAGCATCGAGAACAAACGCCAAGGTCGACTGATCTTGCCGCCATTGTTTGAGCAAGCGACTGGCGATAGCCGGGTAATTAAAAGCCGGAACAGTAAACTCGTAGCCATCCCCTCTTTCTAACACTTGATATGTTGGTACCATCGACTGTTGCTGCTCAATAAACAGAGCCATTTTAGGTGTCAGAATTAAGTTTTGATCTTCGATCTTCTTGAGCAGTAAATAACGAGAGACTTCTTGTACGGGAAGTGCGAACCTTTGTAACGCAAAATTAAGACCATCAGTATCGTCTTCAACAACATACTGAAGTAGTTCAGAGACTTTATCGTGAACTTGAGATTCTTGTAACCATTGCTCAACACGCTGAGGTTCCATCTCAGTTGTAGCGGCGGCAGGTACTCCGGTAAGAAGTGCAATAGACAGGAGGAGTACCGACGACAACATTCCTTGTTGCATGTTAACCTCCTTGTAACATATTGCACCATTGTGCGCGCTATCAATTGATAATGCAAACAAAAACGCCACCTAAAAAGGTGGCGTTTTATCAAATATTCGAATGACTATTGGCGACGCATCGCATCGAAGAACTCATCGTTAGTCTTAGTCATTGCTAGCTTGTCGATCAGAAACTCCATCGCGTCGATCTCACCCATTGGATGAACAATCTTACGTAGAATCCACATCTTCTGTAGCTCTTCGTTCTTAGTCAGTAGCTCTTCACGACGAGTACCAGAGCGATTGAAGTCGATAGCTGGGAAGACTCGCTTCTCAGCAATCTTACGGTTCAGGTGAATTTCCATGTTACCTGTACCTTTAAACTCTTCGTAAATAACTTCATCCATCTTAGAACCAGTATCTACTAGCGCTGTCGCAAGAATGGTTAAGCTGCCACCCTCTTCTACGTTACGTGCCGCACCGAAGAAACGTTTTGGACGATGTAGTGCATTGGCATCTACACCACCTGTCAAAACTTTACCTGATGATGGAACAACTGTGTTGTAAGCACGAGCAAGACGAGTGATAGAGTCAAGTAGGATAACCACGTCTTTCTTGTGTTCAACAAGACGCTTAGCTTTCTCGATCACCATCTCAGCAACTTGTACGTGGCGAGAAGCTGGCTCATCAAATGTAGATGCAACCACTTCACCTTTCACTAGGCGTTGCATTTCGGTAACTTCTTCTGGACGTTCATCAATAAGAAGTACCATTAGCTCACACTCTGGGTGCTTGTAAGCAATACTCTGTGCAATATTTTGCAGCAGCATTGTTTTACCGGCTTTAGGCGGAGCAACAATCAGGCCACGCTGGCCTTTACCAATTGGTGATGCCAAGTCTAAAACACGTGCTGTAATATCTTCTGTCGAACCGTTACCACGCTCCATCACCATACGCTCGTTTGCGTGTAGTGGCGTCAAGTTTTCAAATAAAATCTTGTTGCGCGCGTTATCTGGTTTGTCATCGTTAACTGTATTGACTTTTAATAGAGCAAAGTATCGCTCACCATCTTTTGGTGGACGAATCTTACCGGCAATTGAGTCACCTGTACGAAGGTTGAAACGGCGAATCTGACTTGGAGATACGTAGATGTCATCTGGGCCTGCCAAGTAAGAGCTGTCTGCACTGCGCAAGAAGCCAAAACCGTCTTGAAGTATTTCCAGAACCCCGTCGCCAAAAATGTCTTCGCCGCTTTTCGCGTGAGCTTTAAGGATAGCGAAGATGATGTCTTGTTTTCTTAGACGAGCTAGGTTTTCAAGGCCTAAGCTTTCACCAAGTTTTACAAGATCAGACACAGGTCTATTCTTCAGTTCTGTTAGATTCATGGTGGTGGATACTTTTTTAGTCAAAATAGGATCTGTTATTTAGTTAAGATGAATTTGGTCACAGGATCGACCAAGAAGAGAAACTTGTTTATTTAACGTGCGATAAATTAGCACTAAATACTAGCCTAGTCTAGATTTTGTTAGGCTTCAAAAACAAAACCGTGCATTTATTCAAATTGCACGGCTTGCTTATATACGACTTATAGATTGGCGTCTAAGAACTCTTTTAGTTGAGTCTTAGATAGTGCACCAACTTTAGTTGCTGCAACATTACCATCTTTAAATAGTAGTAACGTTGGAATACCGCGAATACCGAACTTAGGTGGAGTACCTGCGTTATGATCGATATTTAGTTTACCGATAGTGAGCTTGCCTTCGTACTCATCTGCAATTTCGTCCAGGATAGGAGCAATCATTTTACAAGGACCACACCATTCTGCCCAAAAATCCACTAGTACAGGGCCTGCAGCATTGATTACGTCGTTCTCAAAACCGTCATCAGTAAGCTGCAAAATCTTATCACTCATCTTCCACTCCAATGTGTTTTTTGAAACTGGTTGGATGATAACCAGTAAATAGATGCCCTATTGGAATGTATTTACTTTCGTATTGCAAGCTTTAGCTGATATTCTATAGCAATGAAAAAGACGCATATCACAGAGCAAAAGTTCGCCGATTTGGGATTACACCCTCAAATTACAGAAGGTTTGGACAACAAAGGGTTTGAATTTTGTACCCCTATCCAAGCTTTGGCGTTGCCGGTACTGCTCACCGGCCAAGACATCGCAGGCCAAGCCCAAACGGGTACAGGGAAGACACTCGCTTTCCTGACTGCTACTTTTAATCACTTACTGACGACTTCTGAACACGAAGGTCGTAAGCCAAATCAGCCACGTGCGATTATCATGGCGCCGACACGTGAATTGGCGATTCAGATTTACAACGATGCCGAGTCGTTAGTCGCTAGCACGGGCATTAAAGCCGCGCTTGCCTACGGTGGCGAGAGCTACGATAAGCAGCTTGCCAAGCTTGAAGGCGGTGTCGATGTTCTGATCGGCACCACAGGTCGTATTATCGACTTCTACAAGCAACGTGTGTTTAACCTTAACCACATTCAAGCAGTTGTGCTTGATGAAGCGGATCGCATGTTCGATCTTGGCTTTATTAAAGACATTCGTTTCTTGTTCCGTCGTATGCCTGAACCAAAAGAACGCTTGAACATGCTGTTCTCGGCTACACTTTCTTACCGCGTTCAAGAGCTGGCGTTTGAACACATGCACAACCCTGAGCATGTTGTTGTCGAGCCTGACGTAAAAACTGGTCACCGTATTCAAGAAGAGCTGTTCTACCCTTCAAACGAACATAAGATGGGGCTACTACAAACTCTCATTGAAGAAGAGTGGCCAGAAAGAGCAATCATCTTTGCTAACACGAAACATAAATGTGAGTCTGTTTGGGGTCACCTAGCGGCTGACGGCCATCGTGTTGGTCTGTTGACTGGCGACGTACCGCAGAAGAAGCGCGAACGTATCTTAGAGCAATTCACTAAAGGCGAAGTCGATTTATTAGTTGCAACAGACGTTGCTGCTCGTGGTCTTCACATTCCACAAGTGACGCATGTGTTCAACTTTGACCTTCCTGATGACTGCGAAGACTATGTACACCGCATTGGTCGTACTGGTCGTGCGGGTGCAAGTGGTCACTCAATTAGCTTTGCTTGTGAAGATTACGCGATCAATCTTCCGCCAATTGAAGAATACATCGAACACACAATCCCAGTCTCTGACTACGACCCAAGTGCCTTGATTGAAGATCTACCAGCACCAATCCGTATGCGTTCTAGCCGTCCGCAACAACGTCGTACTAATACTGGTGGTTCTCGTTCGGGAAATCGTCGTAATAACAACCGCTCTCGCCAGCGTCAGCAAAAGGATTCTTAAGTCGTTTATGGGCCAAGCAGTTTCATCTCCGCTTTACGCAGCCATCGACCTCGGGTCGAACAGTTTTCATATGCTCGTTGTGCGTCACATTGATGGCAGCGTACAAACCATGGCTAAAATCAAACGCAAAGTTCGCCTTGCGGCAGGCTTAGACGAAAACAACGCTCTAAGTCTTGAAGCCATGCAACGCGGTTGGGACTGCTTAAGTCTATTTGCAGAACGACTTCAAGATATCCCAAAAGAGAATATCCGCATTGTTGGTACCGCGACTCTGCGCACAGCAACCAATGTGGATGTGTTTCTTGAAAAAGCTAATCAGATCCTTGGTCACAAAATTGAAGTAATTTGTGGTGAAGAAGAAGCGGCCACTATCTATAAAGGGGTCGCACATACCTCTGGTGGTAGTGGTCGGCGTTTGGTGGTTGATATTGGTGGAGCTAGCACCGAACTGATCATTGGCGAAGGTTTTGAAGCCAAAGCACTAACCAGTCTGAAAATGGGTTGTGTAACTTGGCTTGAGCGCCATTTTAAAGATCGCCAGTTGACGATCACCAACTTCAACCATGCCATACAAGCCGCCAAAGAAACTCTCCAACCAATCTTAGAGCAATACACAAAGATTGGATGGGATGTGTGTGTGGGTGCATCTGGTACGGTGCAGGCACTACAAGAAATCATGCTGGCACAAGGTATGGATGAGGTTATTACCCACGCCAAACTGAAGCGCCTACAGAAACAAGCGATGCTGGCTGATCACCTTGAAGAGCTAGAAATAGAAGGACTGACACTAGAACGTGCTTTAGTTTTCCCTAGTGGCCTGTCTATTCTCATCGCTATTTTTGAGCTACTTGAGATTGATTCGATGACGTTGGCAGGCGGCGCACTGCGCGAAGGCTTAGTGTATGAAATGGTCGATGAACTAAAGCAAGACGATATTCGCGCCCGCACTATCTGTAGCGTTCAAAGCCGCTACCAAATGGATGTCACTTACGGACAGCAAGTTGCAGCTATGGCAGTCAAGTTACTGGCTGAGTGCCAATCAGATTGGATTGCTGAGCCCCACGGTAGAGTACTGCTTGAAACGGCAGCCAAGCTGCATGAAATTGGTTTGACTATCGATTTCAAAAAGGGGGGCGAACATAGTGCCTACCTATTGCAAAACCTTGACTTGCCTGGCTATACACGCGCGCAAAAGCACTTGTTAGGTGAACTGACTCGTCGCTATCGCGAACAACTGACTTCACTTCCAGAACAGCACGCACTTTCAAGCACCAGTGCTAAACGAGTTTTACGCCTACTGCGCTTGGCTGTGCTGCTGACTCACCGACGTAATCCAGAGCTTGAACCTAACATTACGGTAAGCTCTAGCGACGACAAGCTAACCCTAACACTTAAAGCGCAGTGGCTTAAAAACAACCCTTTGACTGCTGCAGAACTTGAAATTGAAGCGAACCGCCAAAGTGATATTGGTTGGCCGCTCTCAATAATTGAGTATTGAGATTAGACAAAAACGAAAAAGCCCGAAGGATCGTCCCCTCGGGCTTTTTATTTTGCTTTAGAGTCAGTTAGCGCCAGCGACTTTGAAGTCTGGATTCACTGCTGTGAGCTTTTTCACTAAGTAGTTGAGTAACACACCATACATAGGCACAAACAAGCCTAAGCTAATCACCAATTTAAAGCCATAGTCGACTAATGCAATTTCCGTCCAATGCTCAGCCATAAACGGATCTGGGCTTTGGTAGAAAGCAATAGCGAAGAAAGCGATAGTATCTAGTGCATTACCAAATAGTGTCGAACACGTCGGTGCAACCCACCACTGCTTTAACTGGCGCAGTCGGTTAAATACTTGCACATCCAAAATCTGACCAAGTAAATAAGCCATAAAACTAGCGATAGCAATACGTGCAACAAACAGATTAAACTCACCTAACTGACTAAAACCTTGGAATGCGCCTTCGTAGAATAAGACGGATAGTCCATAAGAGACCGCTAATGCAGGCAACATCACTAAGAAGATAATGCGACGCGCCAATTGAGCACCAAAGATACGTACGGTCAGGTCAGTAGCCAAAAAGATAAAAGGAAACGTAAATGCGCCCCACGTAGTGTGGAAACCAAAGACGGTAAAAGGAAGCTGAACCAAGTAATTGCTCGAGGCAATAATGATCAGGTGGAACAGAACTAATAGAAAAAGGGCTTTGCGCTGCTGCGCAGGGGTAAAGTTACTCATGCGATACCTTTTTAGTTTGGTTTGGGGGTGAGGGAACCCAAATCGAATCCATTCCAAGCCAAGGAAGGACACTTACCAACAATGTTAAAAGAAATTAGCCGCGATATATTTGTGATAACTATCGCGGCGGGCGATTATACATTAACCAATTTGAGCTGCAACTGGCTAAGACTACGCAATCGTTAGCGTATTAAAATCGGCTTAGAAACCTTTGCTAAATAGTGAAGCCAGAAAATCGAGCTCTGGTTTAGATTCTTCAATAGCCAATGCTTCAAACCAGATACTCTCACTGTAGTGCTCTGATTTTAAGAATAGCTGACAACCTTCAAAATCAATCAACCAAGAGTGGATATCTGCATCCCACTGCTTTTCGACCACTGAAGCCGATAGCAGTTTGACCAGTTTGTCAGCTAACAGAGGAAAGCTATCAAAATCAAACCGCGGAGCACGAATGATGATGCGCCCCTCTTCTGCCTGATAATCAAGCAGACCAAATTCCGTTTGTGGTGTGACATCAGCCATGATTTGTTAAGTGCTCCTGAATAAGATCTAAGAATGGGTCGGCGTATTTTTCTAGCTTTCGCTGACCGACACCATTTACCGCTAACATTTCTCCATAAGAGGTCGGTAGTATTTCCGCCATATCAATCAAGGTAGCGTCACTGAATACAACGTATGGTGGCAAACCATCCTCATCAGCAATGGCTTTACGCAGCTTACGCAATTTAGCAAATAGCTTCTTATCATAGTTTTTGCTCGAAAGCTTATCAGATTTAGCTGCACGAGCCGCGGTATCAAGGCGTGGTACAGCAAGCTCTAATGACATATCACCACGTAACAGCGGTCTTGCCTCTTCCGTCAATTGCAAAGTGGAGTTGCGAGTGATGTTTTGGAATAACAAACCTTTATGAATCAACTGACGAAACACACTCACCCAATAGTCATGGCTATTTTCACGCCCGAGTCCATAGGTCGACAGCTTGTCATGACCGTTTTCACGAATGCGGATGTTTTGCATGCCACGCAGAACTTCAACTACGTAGCCCATACCAAAGCTTTGATTAACCCGATAAACACAAGAAAGTGCCTTTTGCGCTTGCTCCGTGGCATCAAAATGTTTAGGTGGATCTAGACAGATATCGCAATTACCACAAGGCTTCTCGCGGTACTCGCCAAAATAGTTAAGTAGAACTTGGCGACGGCAGGTTTGTGCTTCGGCAAAAGCACTCATTGCGTTGAGCTTATGTGCTTCAACCTGCTTTTGCGGGCCGTCGTCTTTTTCATCTAGCATGCGCCGCAACCAGCTAATATCCGCAGGGTCATACAACATCATCGCCTCTGCAGGCAAGCCATCTCGACCTGCACGACCTGTCTCTTGGTAATAAGATTCGATGTTGCGTGGGATATCAAAATGCACCACAAAACGGACATTGGGTTTATTGATTCCCATGCCAAACGCCACTGTCGCAACAACAATCTGGATATCATCACGTTGAAACGCTTCTTGGACATAAGCACGCTCATCCGCATCAAGTCCGGCATGATAACTGGCAGCACGAAGCCCGTTGTTGCACAGCTTCTCGGTGACCATTTCAACTTTCTTGCGACTGCCGCAATAGATAATGCCACAGCTGCCACGTTGCCCTTCAAGAAAGCGTACCACTTGTGAAATAGGTTTGTGCTTTTCCACTAAGGTGTAACGAATGTTTGGACGATCAAAACTACCAAGATAGGTATGCGGCTCGTCCAATTGTAGGCGCTGCGTTATGTCTTTACGCGTTGCATCATCTGCGGTTGCGGTCAGTGCCATAACAGGAACGTGCGGAAAGTGCTGCTTAAGTTGTCCTAATGACGCATATTCTGGTCTGAAATCATGCCCCCACTGTGAGATACAATGCGCTTCATCAACCGCAATCATAGACAGGGAAACATTTTCCAAACGCTCGATAAAATCGCGCATCAATACTCGTTCTGGAGAGACATAAACCAGTTTTAAAGCGCCGGAATGCATGCGGTTATACACCGAGATCAGATCTTCACGTGGCATTGTAGAGTTAATGCATTCAGCCGCCACCCCATTAGCCTTAAGCTGGTCTACCTGATCCTTCATCAAAGAAATCAGTGGTGAAATGACTAGGGTTAGGCCCTCTTTTGCTAACGCAGGGATTTGATAGCATAAAGATTTACCACCACCGGTTGGCATAATGACCAAACTGTCTTGTCCAGCGACGGCTGATTCGATCACTTCTTGCTGACCATCACGAAAGCTTTGATAACCAAAAACATCTTCGAGGATGGTTTGTGGCGTCGGCAAATCGGCTGAAGGTTGCTGGGCTAAAAGTATCGAGGTCATGAACTATCTCAGTAGAGTTGCAGGGCAGAAGCGCATCAAGCGCAAGGGGCACATTGTAGTGGGGTTTAACGGTGAATAAAACCGCAAATTGTTAGGTGAATCGGATTATGCTCCTTATACTGCTTGTTTCAATTTGTAAAAATTATGATCGAGTAAAGCTAAATGACTGCAGAAGAACAACAGCGAGCAAAACAGGGGGTCTTTCTTGCCATTGGGGCATACACCATGTGGGGTATCGCACCTATCTACTTCAAAGCTTTGGCCGAAGTCTCCCCGCTCGAGATTCTAAGCCACCGAGTGGTGTGGTCTTTCTTCTTACTCGCTGCCCTTCTTCACTTTGGTCGTCGTTGGCGTAATGTGCGCGACGTGATCAAGTCGAAGCAAAAGCTGCTTTATTTAGTCACCACTGCAGTTTTGGTCGGTGCCAACTGGTTAATTTTTATCTGGGCGGTCAATTCTGACCATATGCTTGATGCCAGCCTTGGTTATTACATTAACCCCTTGATCAATGTATTACTTGGAATGCTATTTCTGGGTGAGAGACTGCGTAAATTGCAATGGTTTGCCGTTACCCTTGCTGCTTGTGGTGTTTTTGTCCAACTGTTTGTGTTTGGCTCTATCCCAGTCGTTGCCATCGCCTTGGCTCTCAGCTTTGGCTTTTATGGCCTATTGCGCAAAAAAGTCAGCCTTGAAGCACAAACAGGCTTGTTTATAGAAACCTTAGTCTTGCTGCCTGCCGCAGCTATTTACTTACTGTGGATTGCAGATACACCAACTTCGCACTTCACTCAAAACCCGCTCAACCTGAATCTATTACTAATTTCAGCAGGCATCATCACTACCTTGCCACTACTTTGTTTTACCGGAGCTGCAACTCGGCTTAAGTTATCAACACTCGGTTTTTTCCAGTATATAGGCCCAAGCCTAATGTTTTTACTCGCAGTGCTTGTCTATGGTGAAGTGTTCACAATTGATAAGGCGATTACCTTTGCCTTTATTTGGGGTGCCTTAGTCGTATTTAGTGTTGACGGGCTAAGAAACAGTAGACAATCCAAAAAGCCTTAACAGGACACCGATCGCTTTTTACAAGACAAATAACTTAGCCCAATATATGCTTGATGAAATAGTCATCAAGCTTTTTTGTTTTTATGGATAAGGTCAATTACCACAGTACAGATAATAAAGAGATCAGCCTGATTGAAGCAAATTATCAGTCTTTTGCTTTCTCACGCCACTATCATCTTGATTTCCATATTGGTCTTATTACGGGTGGGCAACAAAAGTTCCACTATCAAGGAGCAAGTCATCATGTTGGTGAGGGGCAAATAGTTATCATGCCTCCCGATGAATTACATGATGGCAAATCCACACTAGCGTCCGGCTATCAAACCCGTGTGTTTGCACTTAACCCAAATTGGCTTGGCGAGCTGGCTCAACTCAAACAACCTAGTGACCTGATTCATTTCAAACACCTCATTATTTCAGATTCACAGGTATTCCAGTCTCTTAGTCAATTACACCAGTTGCTCACCAATAATAACGTCAGCCAGTTGACCAAAGACTGCTTACCCTACGAAGGGTTTGAGCGCTTGTTTAGCCATTATGGTAGTTTAGAGCAAAAATGCGCCGTCCCTCTCGGTAACCAGTCTATCGCGACCTTAAAAGAGTACCTGCTAGACAACCTTGACCAACCTGTACGCTTAGAGCAACTCTCTCAACTATGTGAATTGAGCCCAACTCAGTTTCAACGCCACTTTAAAGCCAAAGTAGGCTTAACGCCTTATGCATGGTTAAGCCGACTGCGTATGGAGCAAGGTATGAAGCTACTTAAGTCCGGAGTCAGTGGCACTGAAGTCGCCCACCAAATCGGTTTTTATGACCAGGCTCACTTTAGTAAAGCGTTTAAATCGACCTATGGTGTTAATCCATCAAACATTAGTTAGCTCGTTTTCAGCAAGTGTCAGTTTTTTACAATCGCTTACCGATAATCCCTGCCACACTAGCGTCATCTTCCATTTATAAAGCTACCTGATGAACGAACTGACTATCTTAACTACATTGGCCGTGGTTCACTTTGTTGCTCTGATGAGCCCAGGGCCTGATTTTGCCTTGGTGGTGCAAAATGCCACACGCTACGGGCGTCAAACTGGGCTTTATATTGCTTTGGGCCTCTCTTGTGGCATCTTGCTGCATGCCATTCTTAGCTTAACTGGTATTAGCTACTTGGTGCATCAACAGCCTACTTTGTTTGCTTTGCTGCAATTAGCAGGTGCGAGCTACCTACTCTATCTGGGTTATGGAGCCCTCAAGGCAAGCTGGTCTAGCATCCGTGAAACTAAAGCCAATCAAACTAGCCCAGAGCAGCCAAGCCTATTACTCAGCAATAAGCGTGAGGCGTTTTCACAAGGCTTTGCAACCAATATCCTGAACCCCAAAGCTCTGGTGTTTTTTATCAGCCTAATGTCGAGCTTAGTACCAGCGAGCATGTCTGTAACTGGGAAGGGAATGGCATTGATGATCTTATGGGGAATTTCGTTACTGTGGTTTTCATTTCTTGCTTGGGCTCTGTCCACCCAACGCATGCAGCGCAAGATTAAAGCCATGGCCCGCTACGTTGATGGATTATGTGGCTTTTTATTTGCCGTGATTGGTCTTGGTATTCTTTGGCAATCTATTAGTGCGATTCTCGCCTTGTGGTAATCGTTCGGTGTCTAAAATTTGATTCAAGATTACAAATTGATAACAAATCCTTAGACCTCAAGCTATTCCACTGTCACTCTTGGTCTGCATAAATAAAAAGGAGAACAAGATGCAGTGGAAACTCAAATTTCTAACTACCTGTTTGCTTGCAACATCAGCGACGGCCTGGGCCAACCAAGCGGCTGATTCTGTAGCACCTGAGCACAGTAGCGGCTTAGAACAAAAGCAACTCGTTACTGCGAAAGAGTGGATGGTGACGGCGGCGAATCCAATCGCAACCCAAGCGGGCGCTGATATTCTTGCCAAAGGGGGTAACGCGATTGATGCTATGGTCACCACCCAGCTAATGCTAGGTTTGGTTGAACCACAATCTTCAGGTATTGGTGGTGGCGCGTTCCTTGTCTATTGGGACGCTAAAAATCAGCAACTCACCACATATGACGGCAGAGAAACGGCTCCACTCGATGCGACACCTCGTCTATTCCAAGACGACAATGGCGAACCACTGAAGTTTTACGACGCTGTAGTAGGCGGGCGCTCAGTTGGTACGCCGGGTACCGTCAAGTTGATGTGGGGTACTCACCAAAAATACGGCAAACTTGCTTGGGCAGATCTTATCCAACCTGTTGTCGACGTTGCCAAACAAGGCTTTGAGATCAGTCCACGCCTAGCGACACTGATCGAGAAAGATGCCGAGCGTCTAAGCCGCTTTGCCACCACCAAAGCCTACTTCTTCAATTCTGATGGCTCACCTAAAACGGCGGGTACCTTACTTAAAAACCCAGAGTATGCAGCAACACTCACTGCGATTGCTAAAGGTGGCGCGCAAGCTTTCTATCAAGGTGAAATCGCTGAAGATATTATCGAAACGGTGCAGAATGCCGCAGGTAACCCAGGAGTGCTCGCCCAGAAAGACTTTGATGCGTACTCAATTAAGCAAAGAGAAGCGGTGTGCTCGGCTTACCAAAGTTTTGATGTCTGTGGTATGGCTCCACCAAGTTCAGGTGCACTCACCGTCGGCCAAATCCTATCTATCACCGAGAACTTCGATCTCAAGTCTTGGGGGCCGGACAATGCGAAGTCGTGGCAAGTAATTGCAGATGCATCTCGCTTAGCCTTTGCCGACCGCGGTATGTATATGGCTGATGAAGACTTTGTACCTATGCCAACTAAGGGCCTTCTCGATAAAGAATATCTTAAACAGCGCGCACAGCTTATCCAGCCGGGTAAAGCGCTAGAGTCTGTTAGCGCAGGTAATCCACCGTGGAGCTATGCACAACGTCAAAGCATGGATGAGTCGATCGAACTGCCTTCAACCAGTCACTTCAATGTGGTCGACAAGCAAGGCAACGTTGTTTCCATCACAACGACTATTGAGAATGCATTTGGCTCACGCTTGATGACCAATGGTTTCCTACTCAACAATGAGCTAACGGATTTCTCTTTCCGCACCCATAAAGAAGGTAAGCCTATTGCCAACCGTTTAGAGCCAGGTAAACGGCCACGCTCATCTATGGCACCAACCATCATCATGCAAGATGATAAACCATATATGGCCATTGGCTCACCGGGTGGTAGTCGTATCATCGGCTATGTAGCGCAAGCAATTATTGCCCACACTCAATGGGGAATGGATATTCAGCAAGCAACGAATCAACCGCACCTATTGAACCGTTTTGGCACTTTAGACGTAGAGCAAGGTACCAGCGCGGAACAATTCAAACCAGAACTAGAAAAAATGGGTTTTGAGGTTAATGTTCGCGACCTAAACTCAGGATTACACGCCATTTTACTGCAAGATAACCAATTGCAAGGCGCAGCCGATCCACGACGTGAAGGTACAGCAATCGGTAAATAGGGCAAATCGACTCACTTGCTTGTGCGAGATCTCTCACAGGCAAGTGAGTAAAAATAGCTTTTTGACTGAGAAAAATGTAATCAACAGACCATAAGCTGCTGTTTTTTAAGGGTACGTATAAAACATAAGCGAATTTTTATGTAGAAAAACGTTTGCCTTATATTGCTGAAATTCATTAGACGCGTAATATGAATGGTGTCGGAAGGATACTGACACGGAACAGGAAACTACCACGGATTAGGTAATCTTCAGGAAGAAGATACGGTTGCTTAGGATGAGTAATCGGCACGGATAGCAAATTGGACATTGAACGGACGCAATAGTAACTAGGATGGTTGCTACTAAGGATGGGAAGTGGACACCTCTGGACGAGGAAAGGACTTATCATCAGGATGATGAAAAGGACACCGCTCAAGGAACAAGCGAAGTGAGCTAACGAGGATTGTTAGCAGACCAGGATAGGGTCAAGGACACCGCTAGGATGGCGATGAATGGACTAAGCTGAAGGACGTCAGCATACTATCAAGGATTTGATGCATGGAGCACTTATAGTAGCCGGATTGCTGCGAGTAAGACTATAACCCCGATGGGCCTTGGCCCTCGGGGTTTTTCTTTATCTTTTCTCTTCATATTGGAACTTTAGACTGCGTTGCCTGCTTTCATTCGCCCCATCACATAGGTTCCCTATGCTCAGGGGACTCGTTCAATTGTCGCCTTGTCTGCAAGCTCAACTATTTTGAGAAAATGGGGTTGGTGTTTATAGTTTTTCTAGTCTTGCGTAAGCAGTCACTAGCCATTTGATACCTTCACCATTAAAGGCAACCTGGACACGGCTTTGTGGACCACTGCCTTCAAAGTTGATGATCGTCCCTTCACCAAACTTAGGATGCATAACTCGCGATCCTAAGCTAAAGCCAGTTTCATTGAAGCTCTCTTTGACCACAGTTTGGCTAAAACGACCTGAGCTTGCCGGGCGACTAACCTGTGCTTTCATACGCACTTCATCTAGACAATTCTCTGGCAGTTCACGAATAAAACGGGAAGGCTTATGGTACTTATCCTGACCGTACAAACGGCGCATCTCCGCATAGGTAATGTAGAGTTTTACCATCGCTCGCGTCATGCCGACATAGCAAAGACGGCGCTCCTCTTCCAAGCGCCCTGCCTCTTCGGCCGACATCTGGCTTGGGAACATACCTTCTTCAACACCGACCATAAATACAAGCGGGAACTCAAGACCTTTTGCACTGTGTAGCGTCATCAACTGAACTGCGTCTTCAAACTCATCAGCCTGACCTTCACCCGCTTCTAGCGCTGCATGAGTTAAAAAGGCTGTTAGCAGCGTCATCTCTTCTGCTTCTTCTGGCTTTTCAAATTGACGCGTGGCTGTTACCAGTTCTTCCAAGTTTTCAATACGCGCCTTAGACTTCTCGCCTTTTTCTTGCTCGTACATGGCAAACAAGCCCGAGTATTTGATGACATGGTCAGTCTGCTCATGCAATGACAGTTCGCAGGTATCATCTTCTAGAGCATTAACTAGCTCAATAAAACGGCTCAATGCACCTGCTGCCCGCCCTGGGAGGACTTTGTTTTCTAGCAAATGCATACTCGCTTGCCACATGGTGCTGCCCTGATCTCGCGCGGCAAAACGAATCGTCTCTAAAGTTTTGTCACCTAAACCACGTGTTGGTGTATTCACCACGCGCTCAAATGCTGCATCATCATTGCGGTTCGCCATTAAACGCAGATAGCTCAATGCATCTTTGATTTCTTGGCGCTCGAAAAATCGCATGCCGCCATAAATACGATAAGGCAACCCTGCTTGAATTAACGCTTCTTCAAGCACACGGGACTGAGCATTATTTCGATAAAGCATTGCGGCATCGTTAAGGGCTCCACCTTTATCTTGCCACTCTTTTATCTTATTCACGGCAAAGCGAGCTTCATCTAGTTCGTTATAAGCTGAGTAAACAGAAATTGGCTCACCTTCCGCACCATCCGTCCACAACTCTTTACCCATTCGCTCAGTATTGTTGGCAATCAAGGTATTCGAAGCTTCTAGTATGGTTTTGGTCGAGCGATAGTTCTGCTCAAGACGAATGGTATTAACGCTTGGGAATTCTCGGGTGAATTTCTCAATGTTCTCGATTTTTGCACCGCGCCAACCATAGATGGACTGATCGTCATCACCCACAATCATGACATGTGAATCAGGACCGGCCATCATACGTAACCAAGCATACTGAATGTTGTTGGTATCTTGGAACTCATCAACCAAGATATGTTTGAAGCGCGCTTGATAGTGCTCTCGAACAAACTTGTTATCACGCAGCAGTTCATGAGCACGAAGCAGAATTTCGGCAAAGTCGACTAAACCAGCTCGATCACACGCTTCTTGATAAGCGGTATAGAGTTGAAGATACGTTTTCGTCACCGGATCATGGTAAGCATCAATATGCTTAGGACGTAGTCCTTCATCTTTTTTGCCGTTGATCCACCAGCTCACCTGGCGTGCTGGCCACTGTTTCTCATCTAGGTTTTGCGCCTTAATCAAGCGACGTAAAAGACGCTGCTGATCGTCACTATCAATGATTTGAAAATCTTCCGGTAGCTTAGCGTCAAGATAGTGAGCACGGAGAATACGATGACAAATGCCATGAAATGTCCCGTTCCACATCCCCGAAGCGCTGCCCATCATTAACTCTTCAATACGTCCACGCATCTCTGCCGCAGCTTTATTGGTAAAGGTCACCGACATAATGGAGAACGGTGAGGCTTGCTCAACCGACATCAACCACGCGATACGATGCACTAGCACACGTGTTTTACCACTACCTGCGCCAGCTAAGACAAGTAAGTTTTCTAGTGGGGCGGCAACGGCTTCACGCTGCTTGTCATTTAGACCATCGAGAAGTAATGAAGGATCCATTGGAGGTGCTCAGCTACTGGTTATCTATACATGAGATGGCATTATACCCGAGTGTCCTCAAGATGCTAGGAGCAGAGAGTAGCAACTGAATTTGCCTCTATTGCTACTTTTTATGTAATTAACACAGAAAAATAGAAAAAAAACCAACTGTTAAAAATCTGTTAAATCAACAATTTAAATAACCAAGCCTAATAAACACGCCATTTTCTATATTTTTTTTGAAAGTTTTCAGCTGAATTTTCTATCCTTTTAATTAAGCAAGTTGATGAATTAATTCATGATTCGCTTGCCCACATAAAGTAAAGGAATAAAGTCTGAGGAAAATACTATGAAAAAGTCTAATCTTGCTGTTACCGCCGCTGTTACTGGATTAATTGCGCTTGGTGGCACAATGTTAACGGCTGCTCCAGCGGTCGCAGCAGAGAAAGAAAAATGCTACGGCGTTGCAAAAGCAGGCAAAAATGACTGTGCAACTAAAACCAGCTCATGTGCAGGTACATCAAAAGAAGATAACCAATCAGATGCTTTCGTAGTCGTACCAAAAGGTCTATGTGGCAAGCTAGCAGGTGGTAGTACTCAATCTTCATAATAAAAATTTTAGGCGGCTAGAGGCTCAACTGGCCGCCTTACTTCTGCCGCTTCTAATTTCAAGGAATGCCCAGTGAACGCAGATCATTTTCATAATAAAGTCGGGGTTGGACTACGCTCACCTCACCTTAATTATTTTAACCAGCACAAACCATCACTTTCGTGGCTTGAAGTCCATAGCGAAAACTACTTCCAGCCATACTCTGCGGCACGTCACACCCTACGTCAGCTCGCTAACGACTATCAAATTAGTTGTCATGGTATCGGTTTATCGCTAGGCAGTGTTGAGCGCGTCAATCGTCATCACCTTAAACAGCTACAAAGCCTAATCAGTGAGTTGAACCCTTTTTTGGTTTCTGATCACTTAAGCTGGAGTGAAAATGGCGGTCATTACTTCAATGATCTTCTGCCGCTTCCCTATACGGAAGAAGCGCTCAACATTTTTTGCCGTAATGTGCTTGAGGTACAAGATACTTTACAGCGCTCGATGCTGATCGAAAATCCTTCTAGCTATGTAAAGTTCGACCATTCAACCATCAATGAATGGGATTTCTTGACTGAGGTACAAAAGCGAACAGATTGCCGCTTACTGCTCGATCTAAACAATATTCATGTGTCCGCTTTTAACCATGGATTCGATAGCCATCATTATCTGAACTCAATCCCTGCCGAAGCAGTGGATGAAATTCACTTGGCAGGTTTTACTGTCAAGCAGCTCGATAAGGGTGAAGTGTGGATCGATACTCACAGTCGTCCTGTCAGTGATGAAGTGTGGCAGCTATATCAATTCTGGTTAGAACAATATGGTGAAAGACACACTTTGATTGAGTGGGATCTTGATATTCCAAAGCCAGAAGTTTTGCTTGCCGAAGCTGCCAAAGCCAGTGACCAACTCAATCAGTGCCAAGCCGCCAAGAGGAAAGTGTCATGACATCAAGTGCCTCACCTTCCCTAAGCGAGTTACAAAGCACCTTTGCCAAAGCTCTGCATTACCAAGCCTCTGGCGAAGATTGCAATATTTGCAGCGATGTTTTCAGTGCTGATGAAAGAATACAGATATACCGCAATAACTTCATCGTGAGTCTTAGTGAAGTCCTTCAAGCCACCTACCCTATGTTGCATGCACTGTGGGGAGAAGAGTGCTTTGAACAAGTCGCTCGGCAACATGTACTTAACTACCCGTTGCAAGCCGGGGATGTCAGCCACTATGGTGAAGATTTCCAACACACTATTGAGCATTTCCCTGCTGTCATTGAAGCAGCGCCATATAGCTTAGAAGTGGCTCGTTATGAGTGGCATATCGACCTTGCACAACAACAGAGCAATCAGATCAGCCTTGCTGACGATTTATTGCCATTAGCGCACCTGTCGCATATTCCAATTGAACAACAACCACAAATCCAATTGCACCTAAGACCTGGTGTGATTGCATTTCAATCGTCTTATGCTGTGTTTTCGCTACAACAAGCGATCCACACTAACAACTTCGATAATCTGGATTTAGAACAGGCGGAGCAAGGGGTTATCGCTAGCTCGTTAGAAAGCGGAGTTTGGACTTTATCCCTAGGATCTGAATCTTATCAACTGCTCAGTTTCTTACAGTCGGGCTGTATGCTCACTGAAATCCCACCAGCATTACTCACCCATTTAGAATACTTAACTCAGCATGACCTGCTGGCTGGTTTCTCTCTTGCCACATTAGAAGGATAATACTATGTCTAGCACCATTAAAAGTATGCTCGAGAGCTATGATAACTGGGTTACCAAGTTACAAGTCGGCTTCGTACCATTGCTGCTACTGTTTTGTAGACTTTGGGTAGCTTGGGTGTTTTTTAATTCAGGGCTGACCAAGATCGCCTCATGGGACAGTACCCTATATCTATTTGAATACGAGTATCAGGTTCCGATTTTACCTTGGGAATTAGCAGCCTATATGGGCACTGCCGCGGAGTTAGTGCTACCTATATTCCTCGCCTTAGGGCTGATTACTCGCCCAATGGCAGCGATCCTATTTGTGTTTAACATTATCGCAGTCGTCTCTTACCCTGTTTTATGGGAAAAAGGCTTTTATGACCACCAACTATGGGGGTTGATGATCCTGATTGTGGTGGTCTGGGGGCCAGGCCTTATCTCAGCCGATAAAGTACTGCGCAGTAAACTTGGCTAATCTTCTGAAGATAGGTCTTCTTTAACTGAGTTAACCGCATCTCGTGATGCATGACCGATAGCCTTAGTTGTATCACGAGTTGCATGACCAATAGCCGTAGTGGTATCACGAGTCGCATGTCCGATTGCTGTACCTGCATCTTTCAATTCTGCACAACCTGAAACCGCTAATACCAGCCCAGCACCAAATAAAAAACTCTTCGAAAACATACAACCTCCATGCAATTGGGGTAGAGAATAATAACAAAAACCGCCCCTCTATATCATAGGGGCGGTTTAGAATTGATTAAACTCTGACTTTAGGCTTTTAAGCAGCAATGCCCGAATGACGCAGCAACGCATCAATCTGAGGCTCACGGCCACGGAAGCGCTTAAACAGCTCCATCGGCTCTTCACTTCCGCCCATTTCAAGAATGTTATTCAAGAAGCTCTGGCCTGTTTTGGTATTAAAGATGCCTTCTTCCTCAAAGCGAGAGAAAGCATCAGAAGAGAGAACCTCAGCCCATAAGTAACTGTAGTAACCTGCGCTGTAGCCACCCGCAAAAATATGGCTAAAGCTATGCGAGAAACGGTTCCACTCTAGGCTTGGCAATACCGCCACTTTTGCCTTCACCTCGGCCAGAGTTTCTAGCACTCGTGGACCTACTTCTGGGTCAAATTCTGTGTGCAGAGTAAAGTCAAACAGACCAAACTCTAACTGACGCAAGATAAACATCGCCGATTGGAAGTTTTTCGCTGCTAACATCTTCTCGAGCATTTCTTTCGGTAATGGTTCACCTGTCTCAAAGTGACCAGAAATAAACGCAAGTGCCTGTTCTTCCCAGCACCAGTTCTCAAGAAACTGACTTGGCAGCTCAACGGCATCCCAAGGCACACCATTGATGCCAGATACCGCGCCAGCTTCAACCTGAGTCAACATATGGTGAATACCATGTCCAAACTCGTGGAACAAAGTCACGACTTCATCATGAGTAAACAGTGCTGGTTTATCACCGATTGGCCGATTGAAGTTACAGGTTAAGTACGCCACTGGCGTTTGCAGTTCACCACTGGCATTGATGCGTCGTACACGGCACTCATCCATCCAAGCACCGCCGCGCTTGTGTTCACGAGCATACAAGTCGAGATAGAAGCTACCGCGTAGGTTATTTTCGGCATCAAAAATATCAAAGAAGCGCACGGACTCATGCCAAGTGTCCACCCCTTCGCGCTCTTTCACCGTCATACCAAATACGCGATTTAGCACTTCGAATAGACCACTGACCGCTTTTGCTTCTGGGAAGTAAGGGCGTAGCTCTTCGTCAGAGATTTGGAATAGGTGCTGCTTTTGTTTCTCACTGTAGTAAGCAATATCCCAAAGGTTAAGTGCTTCAACGCCAAACTCACTCTTGGCAAACTGGCGCAGTCCTTCTACTTCGCGTTCACCTTGTGGCCTAGCTTTAATCGCTAAATCATTTAAGAAGCTCAGAACTTGAGAAGGGTTTTCTGCCATTTTAGTCGCTAATGACTTTTCACTGTATGTGTTGAAGCCCAACAAGCGAGCAATTTCAAAGCGCAGCTTCAACTGCTCATTGATAATCTCGGTATTGTCCCACTCACCTGCTTTCGGCCCGCGATCCGACGCGCGTGTCACATACGCTTCATAAAGCTCCTTACGTAGCTCTTGGTTATCACAGTAAGTCATCACTGGCAGGTAAGAAGGAATATCTAACGTCAGCAAGTAACCATCAAGCTCTTTCGCTTCTGCTGCCACCTTTGCCGCTGCCAGTGCAGATTCCGGCATACCTGCCAACTGTTGTTCGTCTGCCACATGCTTTGTCCAACCCATAGTGGCATCAAGCACGTTGTTAGAAAATTTAGAACCAAGCTCAGACATACGCTTGCTGATTTCACCATAGCGATGTTGCTCATCGGCTGGTAGACCAATACCCGACAGCTCAAAGTCACGCAATGAATCAGTGATGGTTTTCTTTTTCGCTTGTGTCAGAGAGGCAAACTCTTCACTAGCTTTGATCGCCTTGTAAGCCTCAAATAAACCTTTGTGCTGACCAACCCAAGTGCCGTACTCAGATAGCAGAGGTAGGCAGCTTTCGTATGCTTCACGCAGCTCGTCACTGTTGACCACCGAGTTCATATGGCTCACCGGTGACCAAATACGGCTTAAGCGGTCATCCACTTCTTCAATTGCCGCAACCACATTATCCCAAGTCGGTTTACTGTTACCCTCTAGCACTTTATCAATTTT
Source organism: Vibrio sp. VPAP30 (assembly GCF_001188205.1). NCBI lineage: Bacteria > Pseudomonadati > Pseudomonadota > Gammaproteobacteria > Vibrionales > Vibrionaceae > Vibrio > Vibrio sp. VPAP30. The sequence goes on along the minus strand of NZ_LBLS01000039.1, from coordinate 78,046 downwards.
AGCGCGGCATTGTGCAATCGCCTGTTCAACCGCTGGCTTAACATGTTCCGGTTTAATCTGAGAAAATGGAGGTAAATCGGTAAAGCTAAGAAGTGGATTAGACATAAATCATTCCTTTTATTGGCAAGCGAACTGACGGGTTCGTCTAGTAAGTATATTCAACGTCTTATAGATTAAATATAGGTGGCGTCATCATTTTTCAATAGAAGGGAGCCGCTAAGTTGTTGCTAAATGCGAGCATCCCAAAGCCACTGAGTATATAATCGGCCAATCGTTCGTACTAACTTCAATATGGTTTAAAGGCCATTTCGAGAGTGTCATTTTGTTAAGTTATCGCCACAGTTTTCATGCCGGCAACCATGCTGATGTGATCAAACATATCGTTCAGAGTCTTATTCTTAACTCACTAAAGCAGAAAGAGAAGCCGTTTGTTTATCACGACACCCACTCTGGTGTCGGACGCTATGACTTAACTCACGAGTGGTCAGAGAAAACCAGTGAATACAAGCAAGGTATCGCTCGTGTTTGGCAACAAAAAGACATCCCACAAGAAATCCAAAGCTACTTGGAGGCGATCAAAACACTTAACAATGGTGATTCACTGCGTTACTACCCAGGTTCTCCACGCGTAGCACGTGCTCACTTACGCCAGCAAGATCGTATGGTCCTGACCGAGCTTCACCCTGCCGATCACCCTCTATTGGAGCAAGAGTTCCATCGTGATCGCCAAGTCAGCATCTACAAAGAAGATGGCTTTAAGCGACTTAAGGCAAGCTTACCGCCACAAGAGCGTCGTGGTTTAGTGCTGATTGATCCACCTTATGAGCTTGCCAAAGAGTACCGCGATGTAGTGCAGGCAATCTTCCAAAGCCATAAGCGCTGGGCTACGGGTATCTACGCAATTTGGTATCCGGTAGTTAACCGCTGCGACATCGAAGATATGATTGAAGGCTTACAAGGTTTGGGGATTCGCAAGATCTTGCAGATCGAGCTCGGTGTGACGCCAGATACTAACGAACGTGGCATGACGGCTTCTGGCATGATTGTTATCAACCCACCGTGGAAGCTAGAAAGCCAAATGAACGAGATTCTGCCCTTCCTTAAAGAAGCAATTGCGCCGGCAACCGGTCACTATAAAGTTGAGTGGATTGTTCCTGAATAATCAGCTCGAAAGCAGGGTAGAAAAAAACGCTCTGCTTTATCGTTATTTGTCATAACCAAACTCGCTTTTTCTCATTGGGAAATCAATTCGAGTCGATTTATGATAGTAAACAAGGACAGCAGTCAGTATCGGCTTGAGTTTAATTAAATTCACCCCGATATACTCAATACGCAATTATTAAATTTATAAGCTCGGAGAAAGTCATGGCAACTCATTTTGATTACATCTGTATCGGCGGCGGCTCAGGCGGCATCGCATCAGCTAACCGCGCTGCTATGTACGGCGCTAAAGTTGCACTTATCGAAGCTCAAGACCTAGGTGGCACCTGTGTAAACGTGGGTTGTGTACCAAAGAAGGTCATGTGGCACGGTGCTCAAATTGCAGATGCGATGAACCTATACGCTGAAGATTACGGCTTTGACATTGACGTTAAAGGCTTTGATTGGAGCAAGCTAGTAGAGAGTCGTCAGGCTTACATTGGTCGTATCCACCAGTCTTACGACCGCGTACTTGGCAACAACAAGGTTAATGTCATCAAAGGCTTTGCTAAGTTTGTTGACGAGAAAACAGTCGAAGTGAATGGCGAACATTACACCGCTGACCACATCCTAATTGCCGTCGGTGGACGCCCAACTATTCCTAACATTCCAGGTGCAGAATACGGCATCGACTCAAATGGCTTTTTCGATCTGGAACAGCAACCAAAACGTGTAGCGGTTATTGGGGCAGGCTACATCGCCGTTGAAATCGCAGGCGTACTAAATGCACTTGGCACTGAAACGCACCTTTACGTACGTAAAGAATCGCCACTGCGTAGCTTTGATCCAATGATCATCGAAACGCTAGTTGAAGTAATGGAAGCGGAAGGACCAAAACTGCATACTCACTCGATTCCAAAACAAGTTGTGAAAGAAGCCGATGGTAGCCTGACTCTGCACCTAGAAAATGGCAACACACAAAACGTTGATCAACTTATCTGGGCGATCGGTCGTCACCCTGCAACAGATGCAATCAACCTTGCATCAACTGGTGTTGAAACCAACGACCGTGGTTACATTAAAGTAGACGAATACCAAGAAACCAACGTGAAAGGCATCTACTGTGTAGGTGACATCATGGAAGGCGGTATCGAGCTCACTCCTGTTGCGGTCAAAGCGGGTCGCCAGCTTTCAGAGCGTCTGTTCAACGGCAAAACCAATGCGAAAATGGACTACAATCTAGTTCCAACGGTTGTATTTAGCCACCCACCTGTCGGCACTATTGGTCTAACGACGCAAGAAGCTGAAGAGAAATACGGCAAAGACAACGTAAAGGTTTACACGTCTGGCTTTACTGCGATGTACACCGCGGTAACGAAACACCGTCAACCATGTAAGATGAAGCTAGTATGTGCAGGTGAAGAAGAGACAGTGCTTGGTCTACACGGCATCGGCTTCACAGTAGATGAGATGATTCAGGGCTTCGGCGTAGCGATGAAGATGGGCGCAACCAAAGCAGACTTTGATTCTGTGGTTGCCATTCACCCGACAGGCTCGGAAGAGTTCGTTACCATGCGTTAATCACTTCCCTGATCTTTTCAGGTCATAAGTCTTCACGCTTATGACCTGAATAAAGCATGAACTTGGCTAACCGCGTTTAAGTTTTAAAGCTTTGTAGCGTATTGAGTAGAACCTCTGATTGTTGTGCAAGTTGTAAAGCACTGTCTAAAATCTGCTTTGACGAAGCGTCTGAATCACCAGACATATCCACAATGTTATTGATCGTTGAACTCACTTGATTGGCCAACTGATTTTGCTGCTCCGATGAGGATGAAATTCGGCGGCTCAACTCACTAATCTCCTGAGTCGATGCCGTGATCGGCTCGAGTAGCGCGCCAGCTTCTTGGACAAGTTCAACACTTCCTTCGGCACTTGCACAGCCTCTTTCCATTGCACTAACAGTATCAACCGTACCACTTTGAACACGTTCGATAATATCGCGAATTTCTTCTGTTGATTGCTGCGTTCGGCCCGCTAAAGCACGAACTTCATCTGCAACAACTGCAAAGCCACGTCCTTGATCGCCAGCGCGTGCGGCTTCAATCGCAGCGTTTAACGCCAATAAATTGGTTTGCTCTGCAATGGTTTGAATCACTTCAAGTACCGAACCAATTTCTCGGCTTTCATTGGCTAAACGTGTGGAAGTCTCTGAGGCTAGCTCTAACTCTTTCGCCAACCCTAAGATTGACTGCCTTGTGCTTTCTACTTTTTCTCGAACTTGGCGAGTGCTCTGATCAACTTCACTAACATGCTGCTCTGACTGACGAGCGCCATCGGTAATCTCTTGTGATGTATTTGTCATATCACTGACTACCGAGGCTGTTTGCTCCGTCGCTATAATCTGCTCAGATAGTTTGCTCGATGTCAACTCAGCATTGTGGACAATCCCTTTTGCTGACTGATTCACCTGTTGAGTGTTCAAGGTTACTTGATTGATCAAACTCTGTAGCTTTTCCATAAACAGGTTAAACTGCACAGCAATGTCATTGATTTCGTGTTGCCCACTTTCCTCAATTCGCTTAGTCAAGTCACCATCACCATTAACGATATCCTCTAAAGCGGCACGTACTGCCACTAATCGACTGCGGATGGCAGTTTGGTAAATGAACACCATCAAAATGAGAATGATCAAGATAGCGCCGACTAATGCGCCAACAATTTTATAGCTAATTGCAGTACCTTGCTTGAGCATACTGTCGATAGGGGTTTGAACCTCCAACACGCCTCGCACATCGCCTAATTGCCAATCATTTTTTGGAGTTAGAGCATGATTGTTATGACAATTCACACACCCTTGACCAACCATGGTGTCGGCAATAGCGACTCTAACCCATGTTTCCCCTCCTCTTTGCTCCGTCAAACTGATCACTTGTTTGGAGTCTTTCGTTAGTGCATTCCATGCATCTAGTTGAAATTCATCCAATTGTCGATTTTTTCGGTTTGGAAAAGGAAAGCGGCTATAAAGCGCCAGTTTGACACCGTCATCTCCTTTATCAGCAAGCACGCGACTCAGGTCATGAATCATAGTCGCAGGCAAAGGTATCGCACTATCATTCCCTTGGTGATCGATAGAAGGCTTGATGTTAGAACTCTTTAGTACCGGCCCAACCACGTTGCGAGAATAGTACCCTCTCAACACTTTAAACTGGTTGACGGTTCGTTGCGCTGCAATCACCGCTTCTGATTCTGCATTTTCTTTTATAACAGAGGGGATAAAAAACAAAAACACCCCGATCAAAACAGAGAAAATGAGCACAATGGGCATCATTAAACGCCCAAGTAATCCAATATAAGAACCTCGCATACATGCTTCCCTCTAATATGTTGCACTGGCTGCTATAAACCAATTGGGGACTATTGAAAGAGTAGGCTCTGAATGCTCAACGCGCGAGTTTAAAAATCCACGCGACTTGTTTCCTTCTTCATCAGTGAAGATCAAAACCATATGCACTGACTCAACACCATTTCATTTTACTTACAGCAAAGGAGCTAGCTCATTTTTTACCATCTTGGTGATACCTTTTAGGTATAAGCAAAAAGAGAATTCAGCCCCTAATTCGATCATGAAAGAATTGAGTTCTACTAAGGAGGCTTTATGCTTAAACGTGAACTTGCAAATGGGTTGGCAGTCAGCTCAATTGGCTATGGTGCGATGGGGTTGAGTGAATTCTATGGCAATACAAATGACTTACAATCTTTAAAGTTACTTGACCAGTTACTAGAGCTTGGTGTTGATTTTATAGATACCGCAAACTTCTATGGACGTGGTCACAATGAGGATCTGATTGGTTACTATCTATCTAAACTGCAACCTGCTCAGCGCCAACAACTTAAAGTTGCCACCAAATGTGGTATCGATCGCCCTGCAGAAGCTGCGTATGCTCGCAGCATCAATAATACACCTGACTATATACGAAAATGCTGCGATGAATCTCTTCAGCGCCTGGGGGTAGAGTGTATAGACTTATTTTATCTGCACCGAGTAGACAACAAGATCATCGAGCAAAGCATGGATTGCCTAGGTCAATTAGTCAAAGAAGGCAAAATTGCCCATGTCGGTCTTTGTGAGGTTTCTTCGAAAACACTGCTTAAAGCGCACTCTGTTTTTCCAGTCACTGCTCTACAAACAGAGTACTCACTTTGGACTCGCGACATTGAACAAGATATTCTTGAAACACTAAAAACCAATAACATCGGCTTGGTGCCCTACTCTCCGCTAGGTAGAGGTTTCCTCACAGGTAAGCTAACTCGTAATAGTGACCTCCCAGATGGTGATTTTCGTAAAACCAACGATCGATTCCTAGATGGTAATATCAATCATAATCGCAGCCTTCTAGACATCATTCAGCCGATTGCACAAAAATATCAAGCGACACCTGGTCAGATCGCGTTGGCATGGCTATTAGCCCAATATGAACATATCGTTCCGATCCCAGGAACTAAGAAGCGGCACTATCTCCAAGAAAATGTTCAGGCATCTGAAATTATCTTAGACGTAGCAGACCTTACGACATTGAATGACATCCCACTTCAATTTGAGGTAAAAGGGCAACGTTACTCTGAAGAGGGTATGAAAGGAGTCAACGTATAAATAGAAAAAGCCCAGCAAGCTGGGCTTTTTCACTAGCGATAGACACTCATCGCAACACCTTCTCCACCGCCAATGCAAAGCGCAGCGAGACCTTTATTTTTGCTATCTCTTATCAGGCTATGAATAAGAGTAACTAGGATTCTACTTCCCGAAGAACCAATCGCGTGCCCCAAGGCAATCCCTCCCCCATATGGATTAATTTTCTCATCAGGAATATCAATTGCCCGAGCGACGGCAATTGCTTGCGATGCAAACGCTTCGTTACACTCTAGCTGGTCTACCTCGCTTGCTTCCCACCCAGATTGGTCAAGGCATTTCGAGATAGCTTCAATCGGGGCAACTCCCATAACATCAGGGCTAATGCCTGAATTGCTGAATTTCCCTATGCTAGCGAGCACGTTCAACTGATATTTTTCAGCAGTATCACGATGACAGAGTAGCAGTGCCGACGCTCCGTCATTGAGGGATGATGCATTACCTGCCGTCACCGTACCTTGCTTAGAAAACACGGGCTGCAAACTGGCAAGTTTGTCTACGCTTGTTTCTCGTGGACCTTCATCTTGACCAAACATACGAACATTGCCTTTTCGATCTCTTACTTCTATCGGCACTACCTCATTCGCAAACAAACCGGCTTTTTGCGCCGCAAGTGCTTTCTGATGAGACTGAAACGCGAACTTATCTTGATCGGGACGCGCAACTCCATACTTATTGGCAACGTTTTCCGCCGTCACTCCCATGTGATAATCATTAAACGCATCCCAAAGGCCATCGTTAACCAAGCTATCTTGTAGCTCAGCTCCCCCCAATCGTTTACCTTTTCTGGAGTTTGGTAAAATATGGGGCGCATTTGACATACTTTCTTGCCCACCAGCAATAGCAAATTCAGCATCATCACAAGTGATTGCTTGCATCGCTAAATGAACCGCCTTTAAGCCTGAACCACAAACCTTGTTGACTGTTAAACACTGCGCGTTATGTGTTAACCCGGCTCCAATTGCGGCTTGGCGAGCTGGATTTTGACCACAGCCAGCCGTTAGAACTTGCCCAAGAATGACGCTATCGACTTGCTCTGGTTTAACGCCTGAATCAGCCAACAAGGCTTTGATCACCAAACTACCAAGATTAGGTGCAGACAAACCAGAGAGCTCACCCATAAATGCACCAGTCGGTGTTCGCTTTGCGGCAACAACAACAATGTCTTCCATTACGCAACTTCCTCTTTAAGACCCGGAAGGACTAGCCCTTTCTCATCCATAATCTTGCGGTAACTTGCTAGGCCATTCATACAAGCCGGAACACCAGCATAAACAGCCATCTGAATAACAACTTCAAGCAGCTCTTCAGGTGAAACCCCTACGTTTATCGCCGCTTTCATATGCAGTTCAAGCTGAGGGGTCGCGTTACCTAAGCTAATCAGCGAAGCAACGGTCAGCATTTCGCGGACTTTTAAATCTAAACCAGGACGAGCGACAACAGAGCCGAATGCGTAATCCGTAATCAGCCGAGGTAAGTCACTGTCGAGTTCGGAAAGCCGACGACTCACTCTTTCAGCTAATCCATCTTCCAAACGATCCATAACGTGCATGCCTTTGATCGTCGTTTGTTGATTACTCATTATTTAAGCCTCCTGCGTTCGCTGAACATTCTCGGAATTCATCGGCACGATGGTGATAAATACCAGGGAAAGCGCCATCGCGACACCGGCAAAAATGTAGAGAAAGGATACATTGTAAGAAGCAACTAACCATGCCCCTAGAGACGCTCCGATACCTATTGCCAAATTGAAGAAGGCAACATAAAGAGCAGAAGCTGGAAATGCTTGTTCTGAAGCCAATCTAAGCACCCAAGTTTGAAGGGCCACGAAAATACAAGATGCCGTCGCTCCCCAGATAGCGAGTGCTGTGCCGATGTGAGCCTGATACCATTGCACATGGAATTCGCCAATAAGAACCAACATTGATGCTGCAAATAGCACAGACAAAACCGCGATCGTCTTAAGGTGTTTATCAATAAATAGCGCCGTGATGACATTGCCAGCAATACCCGCAACACCAAAGACCAACAATAAAACCGGGACAAACTCTTCACTAATGTGAGTCAAGGAATTAAGCATAGGCTCTATATATGTAAAGGCGGTAAAGTGAGCCGATATGGTCAAAATGGTGGCAAAATAGACTTTGATCAGTGAACTCGATTTAAACACGGCCTTAATCGCCCCAATGCCTACGCTGCTCTTCTCGCTAATCTGAGGGACTAAGCTAGCAATCCCAACAAGCGACAACACGCTGAGCCCTGACATAACCATAAATGCGGAGCGCCAACCTATATGCATACCGATGTAATTTGAAATAGGCACCCCAAACACACTGGCAACGGATACTCCACCAAATACGATCGAGGTAGCCAGACCGATATAGTTAGACGGAACAATCGACGCAGCACTGACACCAATTATTGACCAAAATGCACCATGGGCAACGGCCCCAATCACTCTGGCTAACATTAGGTTCTCAAAGGTTTCAGCACTAGCGGCAAGGCCATTGGAAACGACCAGTACTATGCTCAAAGCAATTAAGAGATTTTTTTTGCCGACCCCACCGAGGAAAACTGAAGCCACAAGTGCGCTCAAAGCACCAACCCAAGCATATAAAGATACTGTCATACCAACATATGATTCAGAGGTTGCTAAGGCATTGGCCATTGGCGTGAGTAAACCAATCGGAGCCAGTTCGGTCGTGACGATATTGAACGTCGACAAAGCTAATACAAACAACGCTAACCAAATTCGAAGCGTCATCTTCTGAGAAGTTTCACTATTACTCATTCTTCATTCCATATAATTTAAAGAGTTTTCCATCCATGCTGTTTGGCATGATGAAGAAGGTGAGGATTTTCGCCTACGCAGATCGGATTGCCTGTTGCTTCAAGCATATCGACGTCAGAGATATCGTCTCCGTATGCATAGCAATAATTCAGATCGATATGATGTGTTTGGCAAAAATCAGACATGGCAACCTTTTTACCTTTTCCGATGGTCTGCGGTTTACCGATTTGACCGGTTAGCACCCCTTCTTGGTCTAAGATCAGAGAGGTACACAGGATGTGTTCTACATTGAGAAACTGAGCAATGGGCGCCAAAATCGGACACATCGAACCAGAGACAAACACCACTTGATGGCCTGCCCGTTGATGCTCTTTTAACGCAGTAACGGAAGGTTCGAGAAAGAAAGAGTCATCACAACGGCTTTGAAACCACTCCTGTCCAGCGCTCTCAAGTGCTTGGTATCTTTGTCCTTCAAACTGTTGATAGTACTCTCTGTTCAACTGCTCTCTTACAACACCAGCAGCTCTATCTGCATTGAGCTTTGCGTTATAACTCTTAAACAGCTCACCTTGCCCGATTTTTTCACACCAAAATTCATAGAAATCAAACATGCTCTTGGTGTGAATTAGAGTTTCATCCACATCAAAAAATGCCGCGACTTTGGTCATAATCACTCCTCGTAGTTTAAGCGACGACTCTTCACTGGAAAGTCAGGCTCATTTCCTACCACTCCAGCGTCGGCCCAGCGGTTTGGAGCGACTTCTGTCACAGCGACAGAGATCTTATCTAAAGGTGCACCAGTATTCTTATGCACTGCCAGTGTTATGTCTTCGAGCATCCCTTTTACTTGCTCTTCGTTGTTCATTTTCCAAGTGGTAATATGGATAAAAGGCATCTTTATTCTTCCCTATTATTCGTAGTCACAAATTCATCAAACGAGCGTTGCTCAAGCTTTAACTGGGCGTGAATGTCTCCACCGAGACCATGCAGACCAATCGCGCCGCCATAACTTTGCCGAGAACTCATATATAAGACGACAACATTAATTACTCGGTTACCTTCTGATTCATGGGCAGGAAATGGGTCAGGTAATTCGGCCCAAAACTGAGCACTGCCTAAAGAGTCAGTAACAAAAACATTCGGGATACCTAGTGGCCCTGGCCGAGTCGGAGATTCGGGATAGAGATCCTTCTCTCTTAGGCTCATTACGGTATAGAGGCTGTTAGGAACTAGGTTGCTAAATTGAAAATCAAAACGAGCTAACTGCTTGTCATCATTTAAGGTAACTGTCAGCTCTCCTTTAGCTTGCAGCCAATCGTATAAGTTAATCGGTGCAATGCGCCGCTTACCATCTTGATACCGATAGTCTTCAATATATCCCTGATGAAGAGGAAGGCTTGGCCTCACCTCCGTACTAGCTTGCGGCCTCTGCTCTGGAGCAAAAACCATCGGATAGTTGTTCGAAGGCAAAGGCAAAGGAAGCGTGAACAAGGTAATATCCTTCATTTGCTGCTCAGAGAGTTGTTCTATTTGAGTAACGATGTGATACGGTTTGATCTCGCCAAATGCAGGTACAGGGGTTTCTGGCGCAACAATTGCGCCAGACCAAGAAACACCACTATCACTTGGGATTTGCCCTACAACGACGAAGTTACCCTCTGCATCCATAACTTCTGCGGGAGGATAGAGCGGGCCTTGTGTCGTAGCCGATAGTTGGTAACTTCTACGCACAGTCTTGCTCCATACTAAAATGGTGACTAGGGCTCACAACCGCCTCAGTGGCGGATTCAGCTAGTTCCCCCTCTTTAGCAATTATCGATTTGGCAGAGTAGACAGCAAAAGATACGTCCATACTGGCGCACACAGTTTGATTCTGCATCACACTCATACGAGCTTTGAATCTTCCACGGCGATCATTCACATCCTTCTCGACAAACTCAAAATGTACGATTGCAGGTAGAGGGAATAGGAAATTCGCAAAATCAATCGACATACTGTTGATAACGTAATACTTGTCGTTTTGTTTTTGGTAAACAAACTCTTCAGTAACGGCAATAAACGCCTGGCGACAAGCTTCAACCAGCAACATTCCTTGAACATGCTGTCCTGTCTGATGGTCTCCCATCAATTCGCAGTTATCATCAATAACGAGGGGCAGTGCGTACATATCTAACTTATGATCAACTTTTTCAGCCTGACCAATTAGAATATTTCGCTCATCCCATTTGTGGGTATGACGATTTTTATGCTCAGAAGCTAGCTTTTCTACTGAACAAGTTTTGAGCTTGCTTTTCAGTTTTATATTATTGCCAATATCATCAATAACTTTCTTGGCTTTGTGCTTACAAACACCTTGCCCCGCAATCAGCTCATGCTCATCAGGAAATAGATTGTCTGGTAGCTTTGCTAACAACTCTAACTGAGAAATAGTTAAAGCTTTTTTTCCATTGGCATACTCTGAATATTTATCACCAACAACTACAATTTTATTAACTTCCATATCACTTGCTCTTATATTGCTCTATATAGACGCGTATATAGTCCTTCATCCCCACCAGTAATATAATCATCACCAGCTTGCTTAATAATCTCTTTATAGTTTTCATCATTAAATAGCTGCATATATTCATCTACATTTCCATTGAATGAAGAAACAAAAAGAACACCTGGCTGACCACTAATCAGAGAATGATAGGCTTCAAAGCTATTAATCTTGTCGGCATTGTCTCGTACTACATTAAATATTGTTCTATCGCGCCACTCAAGATAGTCATCGTAACGCTCTGCAGGCACTTCGACATGTCGCAACTGCACAAACTCCGTACTTGGCAACTCTGACTCACTAGCAATAGGTGCCTCTACGAATCTAAGCAATTCGCGTTTTATATCACCAGACAAGTAATCTTTATTAACAGTAAATGCATCTATGAGTCCTTTCTCTAAGTTTGAAATATCTTCTATTTTATTTATAGCCTTCAATTCCAATAGCTCATTATTTCCATCTTCGCTAATAAAATATCTAGAACTCTCGTTACATTTAATACTATCAATTGTTTTGTTATCAATATTTTTAACGGGGTATCGAGAGACCAAAAGGTAGTTTGTAGACATGTTTAACTCCATTTAATTAAGGAGCAACAAAACTAACAGCTATTGATAGTTGTGGAATTACTAATTATGTAATTTAATTTTTGAATCAACACCAAGTTTATAGCTTATTTCTGAATCACTACTAAATTCAATTTCATCATTAAGACTAATGAGAGAAGTGCATATAAACACAAACCTCAATAAGGAGGACTGCAAATTTTTCAGTGTGTGGACACTCAGCAAAAAATTAACTACATTTATCTTGTTATTTATAAATACTAACCTTTATAATGAAAACTATTCACATTCTGAATAAAATAAAGACATTACTTTAATGTTATTGATGTTGTTTTTGCCCATAAGATCTGTATGAGTATTAGATCCATTTTAACCAACAGTAGTTTGCCGACCGTTAAGCAACTTCAATGTTTTTTGGCCGTTGCGCAGGAACTTAACTTCCGTAAGGCGGCTGAGCGCATAAATATGACTCAGCCGCCACTAACTAGGCAAATAAGGTGCCTAGAGGATTTACTTGGTTATGAATTATTTAATCGTAACACTCATGGCGTACACCTAACTAAATCAGGCAATGACCTTCTCATTGAAGCAGAAAAAATCTTATGCCTAATTAGTGGACTGAAAGCTCTGAACGCAAGAAGTGTCGATAAAATTAGAGTGGGGGCGACTAATACTCTAAATTTCGAGAACATTTCTCCAATCGCAGGGGCTTTGAGCTCTCTAGTTGGACTTGAGAGCGCTGATGTTCATAATATGAATTCAAGTCAACTAATTCACAGCCTGCAAAAGAACTCATTAGATATCGCTCTCATTGGAGAACAAAATACTCGCGTAGAAGAAGATATATCTTTCCATTGGATATATCGCGAGCCACTGTTACTCGCTATGCCCTCTTCACACGAAGCCGCAACACAAATTCAAGTCTCGCTTGAAGATGTATCTGAGTTACCTTTATTTTGGTTTCCTTGGAGTGCCAACCCTGCTTTTTACGAAAAGTGCGAGAAACTGTTTGAAAAGCTCCCTTTCCCACTGAAAAGAATAAAAGAGCCTGACGATACTATTGTGATGCTCTCCAAAATTGCCAAGGGTAACGCCATGGCATTGATGCCTCGTTCGATGTGTACCTTTTACAATGATGGCTTATGCTATAAAGAGCTCTCTGACGCTCATAGTAAGTATCTAAATATCGACGTCTATGCTGCGATTAAAAACAACGATAGAAGGCCGCATATCTTCGATGCAATCGAGAACCTAAAGTCATCCCGATAACACTGGCGCTTCCCAAGGGAGAAATGAGTCCCTCTTTCCGGCACGATTACTCAGTTAGAAACCCACCAAAGTCACTTTCCCTTGTAGTGAATCTTTAAGCTGACAAGTGAAATCAACCCGCTTATCGGCATCTTTATCATATAAGGTTTTCAACTTCTCAAATGCACTGGGGACAAAACTGATGTTTTTTAAGCGCAGGCTTTTACGAGTTTGACTGTCCAAAAATGCCAAAGCAGAGCGCTCGAGTACTTGATGGCAGGCATCTAACACTCCTTTGCTCGCCAGCTTACTTTGAATTACTTGCTCAATATCCGCTTTAGAGATTGACGAACTCGACTGAGCAAAAACGCAAATAGCGTGAAGGTCTAGTATCGCTACTGCACGAGGTCTCTGAGTTGCGGTGTCTTCATAAACCGCTAACAGGCAGGGAATTTTACTCTCATCGAATAATTGTGGGGCAATATTGTTGAGGGTTAAGCTGTTGCCTAGCTCTCTTTGAAGTAGTTTCTCTAGTTGTGACAGTTTGGGTAACGCTAACTCTTTTTGGACTTCAGTGATTGAGTCGAGCGTTTTCTTACTTTCTTCAACACCTTGAACTAAAGGCAGTAAGTAGCGATGTAATTCACTGTCTTCAAAGGGTTTAGTGAGCACAAAACTAGCACCTGCCGCCTGAGCTTGTTGAATTTGGCTTTGGTCATCAACGGTGGTAATCATCCCCACTTTGATTCCTGCGCCGAGTTTCATTAGCTCTTCGGTTAACGTCAGCCCTGTCATATCCGGCATATACCAGTCAGTTAACACTATCTCAGGATGCCATTCTTTAGCCAAATCCAGTGCCTTAGTTGCGCTACAGGTTTTCTCAATCGATAAACGACAATAACCAAAGCTCTCTAAACCCCGCCTGACAATCTCTAATGTCGCCTTACTGTCATCCACAATCAAAATTTTCACGGGTCGCCATCACCTCCTGCACTGAACTGTCTAAATTATAGGCACATTTTTCACTGGCAACTAAACTTACAGACGATGAATGTCCCAACTTGCGTATTTGATAGATGGAATTAGTGTCAATTTTAACCCTAGAAAACCTGATAGCCCTCGCCGTAGACTTTGGACTACTTATCCTTTTGGTGTGGTTCGTAATTTTGCTTTTGATTCTGCGCGAGTTTCGCCAGTTTGCTCGACAAGTGGTCAGCGGCCGCGATATGGACAGAAATACATACGAGCTATGCCAACAGTCTGTCGACAAAGCACTAAGCTATACCGCAGATAATAGCGATACTCTTAATGACCTGATTATTATTCAGCAAGCGCTAGAAAGTCAGGTATCTCAGATAAAAGCAGCCAAAGGTGAGCTTAGCGCACAAGAGCAAGAATCGATTGATGAGCTGAACCAAAAACTAAATAAATCTCATCGCCTGATAAAGAAATTGAAAGGTGATTTAGATAAAAGCGTTAAAGGTCTACGAAATGCCAAAAACCGCCTGCACAAACAAACTGATACCGTAGAAAGTTTACAGTTAGAAAAAGATCAACTAGAGAAACAATTTGAGCAGCTTGAGCAGGAATATATTCAAATCAGCGAGTCAGGGGGTACGGCAAACTTGGCCAAAGAATTCAAACAAGAAAAACAACAACTGCTTGACCAAATCGAAGAATACAAGCAGAAGCTAGCTTCACAAGGTGATACATCAGATTTAGCGGAAGAACTTGAAGCCTCTAAGCAACAGCTACACCATATGAGCAAAGAAAAAGATTTTGTTGAGAAGAAGTACTTGGAATTGTTGCAAGAAGCAGAACAAAAAAGTCAGTAGCTCACCGCCACTGACTTCCTATGCTATTTCACACACACCACATTCAGCAGTGAAGTGCCTTTAAGTTTGTTGGTTTTACCACTGGTAAACAGCCCTGATTTCTCTGCGCCCCAATACGGCAAATGCATCGGCCATTTATCTTTCTGCATCACGTTAGAGTCAAGCAGTGCTTTCCACTCGCTAGAGGTCGCTAAGCGCATATCCAAGCGATAACAGGTCTTATAGGCACCTTCATAGTTGAGCCTGTTCCAAGGTAGCTCGTGCTCCATATAAAACTGGTCGTCACTAAACATAGTATATGGCACCTTGTACTCGATACCAGACACCGTCGCCGTTAAGCGAATTGAAACATCAGATTGACGCTTTTTAGGCTCCTGAGCCATAGGCTTGATTGCTGTAGGCTCCGGCTTCGCTTTCACTGGCGCAGGAATCACAGTGGTCGATTGCTGCGACTTTGCAGCCGGCTTTGACTTAGGTTTAGGTTGTGGCTTAACCATTGCCTGCTTTACAGGAGCCCCTTTCACCACTTCTCGGACAAACGCTTCCTTGTAGCCGGGCTCACTTTTCACTTTCGCCAGCTCCGCATTTGCTTGAGCGAAATCTTTATATGGGCCAATCAGACAACGATAAGCTTTGGCTTCTGGCTTTGCCCAGACATCGGTCGATATGTGCTGGTAAAGCTTTTTAGCCTTTACAAGAGGTAGCGGCTTGCTAAACACACCACACTGAATCCAAAATGTTGACTCTTGGCCACGTGGCTGAGATTTACCCCATAACCCTTTACCTATCGGGCACGACTTATCTAGCAACGGCAATTCATTGGTAGATGCCTGTGTTGCATCGCATAAAAATTCTTCAGCAAGCGTTGGGGCTGACAAAGCGGGCAAGGCTAATGCTGCAACAAGACTCCAACACTTCAAAAAAGTTTGTTTAGGCTTTGAGGCCATATTGATATCCATACTCTATAAACTTAACTTCGAGTTTATCCATCTACGTGGATCACTATAGTGACTTTCTTGACGGTTCACTGCCCTGAAAATGAGAATGCAAAAAAAGAGCCGTAATTAATTACGGCTCTTAGTTTAGATAGGTTTTTATAATCAAATCTTAGGCTTGGATCACCCTTTGTAGATTTTTGGGTTAAATACGTCACGCAACCAGTCACCAAGTAAATTGATAACCAAGACTAAAGTCACCAGTACGATACCCGGGAATGCCGTAATCCACCATGCACCAGAGAAAATGTAGTTAAATCCAATGCTAATCAGTGCGCCCAAAGAAGGTTGGTCTACCGGGAGACCTAAACCTAGGAAAGAAAGTGCCGCCTCTGACATGATGGCATTTGCCACCTGTACGGTCGAAATCACCAAGATAGGCGATAAACAGTTTGGTAGGATGTGACGGAACATGATGCGCGGAGCTTTAAAGCCCATCACACGTGCCGCCTCTACGTACTCTTTCTTCTTCTCTGCCAACACTGAAGCACGAATTGTACGTGCATACTGCGGCCATTCAGCTACACCAATGATCACCACCAGCATGACGACCGCATACTGGCTGTAGAAATCACTACCAAAGCTGGCTTTAAAGATAGCCGAGACAATGATTGCCACCATCATGGTAGAGAACGATAACTGAACATCCGCGAAACGCATCAAGAAACTATCAATACGACCACCGAAGTAACCCGCCGAAAGACCAATCACAATCCCAAGCACTAGCTGTAGACCTACCGCTAGGAAACCAATAGTCAGAGATAGGCGCGAACCGTAGAGAATAGTCGACAGGATGTCACGACCTTGCTCGTCGGTCCCTAATAGGAAGTTCTCATCGCCATCTTCCATCCATGCCGGTGGAAGCTCTGAATCCATAATATCAATCGACGACAAATCGTATGGGTCAGTTGGTGAAAGGATTGGCGCGGCCAGAGCCATCACCAAGAACAACATAAACACGGTAAAACTGGTCATAGCCACTTTGTCGCGTTTAAAGTAATACAAGAAATCCGATTGTTTAAATCGCTCCCAACGTGAAGGAGCTGCTGCAGTTTGACTCATGGTTAAGCTCCTTTACCTGTTAAATTAACGGTCGGGTTAATGACACCGTATAGCAAATCAACAATCGTGTTGGTTACAACGAAAATCAGACCAACAAAGATGACGTAAGCGGTGATTAGCGGTGTATCAACACGGTTGATTGCTTCAAGGAAAAGGAAACCAGTTCCAGGCCATTGGAAGACAGTTTCAGTCAGAATTGTATAAGCGACCATGGTACCAATTTGAACACCACCAACGGTTAGTACAGGAAGCATTGTGTTTTTCAGAGCGTGCTGGTAATAGATTTTATTTAGAGCCAGGCCTTTCGCTTTACCAAATTTAATGTATTCCGAGCTAAGCACTTCAAGCATCTCTGAACGGACCAAGCGAATAAATAGTGGCAGCATGATAGAAGCGAGCGCAATGCAAGGTAAAACCAGGTGAGCTAAGCCATCTAAGGTGAAATAACCAGATTCCCAGCCAAGAAGATTGGCTGTCTCACCACGGCCATAAGATGGTAGCCAGCCCAACTCAATAGAGAACACATACATCAGCATGATTGCGGTTAAGAAAACCGGAATCGAAATCCCTATGCTACTGCCAGCCATGACAATTTTGGTAAATAAACTTTTTGGATGAATTGCCGAGTAAACGCCAAGAGGAATCGAACAGAAAACAATGATAAGCGTGGCACCAAACACTAACTCGAGTGTCGCTACCAATTTATCAAGAATAACTTCAACCGCGGGGCGCTTGAAGAAATAAGAAGTACCTAAATCACCTTGTAATGCATTGCCAACAAAGCGAGTGTATTTTGTAATGAAGGGATCATTCAAACCTAGTTCGTCGCGCAAAGCTTGACGCTCTGATTCAGAGACCGACTGACCAACAAGCTCACGCAATGGATCGCCGAGGTTATCCTGAATGGCAAACGCCACTAAACTGATCACAAACATCACTATCAGTGCCTGAAACAGGCGCTTGACCAGAAACGAAAACATTCCTTGCCCCTTTAACTTTCCATAGATTTCAGTCTTAAAAATGGCACTTAACCCGACTGAAACAAAGCTAAGTACCAAAAGTCGACCAAGTACTCACTCAATGAGTACTTGGTCTAGTTCACTAATGATTATTTAACCACTAGGTCACCAAAGTATGGGAAGTTCATACCATTGATGATTGGACCAATCTCAACGTTGCCTTTCGCTGCCCATGAAGGATCTTGCCAATGTAGAGGAACAAATGCCGCTTCATTGTATAAAATCTCTTCAACTTTTTTCAGAGCTTCACTACGCTTAGCCAAATCAGTCATTTTGTTGGTCTCTTCGATCAACTTATCCACTTCAGCGTTAGAGTAGTGACCACAGTTGTACTGACCTTTACCTGTTTCCGCATTACGCGTCATGGCTAGGAACTCAGTGAAGTTACCTGAATCTTCTGTGTCTGGGTGCCAACCGATCATTAGCATGTCTGCTGCACACTTATCAAATTCAGGCCAGTACTGAGCTTTAGGCATCGTCTTAAGATCAACCTTGATACCGATCTTAGATAGCATTGCCGCCGAGGCTTGAGCAATCTTGTCATCGTTCACGTAACGGTTGTTTGGTGCCATCATAGTCAGCGTGAAACCGTTTTCGTAACCCGCTTCTTTCATCAAGGCTTTCGCTTTGTTAAGATCGTAGCGAGGTTTTAGAGCGTCATTAAAGCCTACAAAACCAACTGGGCTCTGTTGACCAGCCGCAGTTGCCGCACCCTTCATAACTTTCTTAGTAATACCTTCGTTATTGATTGCGTAAGTAATCGCTTGACGAACGCGAACATCTTTCAGAGCTGGGTTACTGTTCTGGTTCATTTGGAAGGTAATGACGCGCGTACCTGGCATAGTGTAAAGATCTACGCTGTCAGCTTTCTTGATACGTTTGTAGTCATTAGGTGCAACAGGGGCGATCATGTCTACATCACCAGAAAGAAGCGCAGCAACGCGAGTCGCGTCTTCTTTGATTGGTACTAGTGTTAGCTTGTCGACGTTACCGCCAGAAGCGTTACCCCAGTAATCATTGAAGCGTTCGAAAGTAACTTTTACACCTTGCTCACGTTGAGTGATGATGAAAGGACCAGTACCGGATACGTTAGTCGATGCGAAAGAGTTACCGTGCTTAACTAGCTCAGCTTTATCTTTGCCGTCTTCCGTTTTGCCCGAGTAGAACTTGCTGTCCATTGGGAATAGGTAAGTCATGACGTTTTCTACAAGTGGGTAAACGCCGTCAGTTTTTACTTCTACTTCGTATTCGCCAACTTTTGAAATCGAAACGATAGGGCCAAAGATACCTTTAAAGTCTGGTGAGTTCTTCAGACGGTCAAACGTCCAAACTACATCGTCAGCGGTTAGCGTGTTACCTGAGTGGAACTTAACGCCTTGGCGAATGTTGAAATGCATTGTTTCGCCGTCAATACGCTCCCAGGATTCCGCTAGACGAGGTTCAAATTCCATCTTCTGGTTAAAGCGAATCAGCGGGTCAAATACCATGTGAGACATTTGCAGTGTGCCGCCAGATAGCTGCTCATGCGGGTCAAGTGACACTGGGTCAGCGTCATAAGCTACGGTAATATCTGCTGCTGCTGCACCAAAGCTAAGGCCAGCTGCCATTAAAGCCACTGCTAGTTTGCTTTTCATGGTTTTCATTGCATAACTCCTTATGCGGGATTTTCTATCCCTAGTTGTTGTGTTTGCTTCTGTTTATTGCCCGTCAAAACGGGAAAGAATCACGACTTACGCCGTTTTTACTTCTTCTCTTAAGCCCGTAAATTCAGGCATTAAAGAAATCAGTTGTTTACTGTATTCGTGCTGAGGCGATCTAAATAGCTGCTCGGTAGGCGCCACTTCCAGTAGCGTCCCCATCTGCATCACTCCCACTCGGTCACACATCTGACGAATAACGGGTAAATCGTGACTGATAAACAGCATGGTTAGATTTAACTCATCTTGTAAATCTTTCAGCAGGTTAAGAATTTGCGCTTGTACCGATACATCCAGTGCTGAGGTCGGCTCATCACAAATCAGCAGACGCGGACGTGTTGCGAGTGCACGTGCAATCGAAATACGCTGACGCTGACCACCTGAAAACTCATGTGGGTATTTCACCCCTGCCATTTTGCCCAGACCAACGTGATCAAGTAGATCGTTCACGATCTGACGTGTTTCAGTTTCGCTATTGGTCAACTTATGGAATCGGATAGGTTCCGCGATGATGTCAAAGATTTTCATACGCGGGTTCATAGAAGTGTATGGGTTTTGGAACACCATCTGCATCTGGCGGCGTAGTGGGCGGCGCTCTTTCTCGGATTTCAAAGAAGTTAGGTCAATACCTTCAAACGTTACCTTGCCAGAGTTCGGTGTGTACAAGCCAGCTATCACTCGTGCAATGGTTGATTTACCAGAGCCCGACTCGCCTACCAAACCAAACGTCTCGCCTTCGAAGACTTCAAAACTAACATTGTTAGAAGCTTGAACATATTCGCGGCGACTTTCGAACAGAGAATCTTTAGTGATAAAACGTAGATTGACGTTTTCTACGTTTAGAAGTGAACCGGTGTACTCTCTGTGATCTTGGCTTTGACCTAACCAGTGATTCTTAACATCAAGCGGCTCCATCTCATGCGCCTCCTCGATGTAACTCACTAATGGAAAACGAGCCAGCTTCATATCTGAACGCGGAACAGCAGAAATTAAGCTGCGCGTGTATGAATGGTCAGGCTGACCAAGAACCTTAGCGGTAGGGCCAAATTCAACCAAATCACCACGATACATTACCGCTACGCGATCCGTTACGTTAGAAACCACCCCCATATCGTGGGTGACCAGCATACAACCGACATTATTCTGGATACATAACTCTCGGATTAAGCTCAAAATTTGGTCTTGAATCGAAACGTCTAGCGCTGTGGTCGGTTCATCAGCGATGATCAGATCCGGTTCACCGGCCAGAGCAATAGCGATAACGACACGCTGGCGCATACCACCAGAAAACTGATGCGGATACTGCTTCAAGCGATTTTCTGGTTGAGGAATCCCAACCTGTTGCATTAAAGAGAGAGCCCGTTGATATGCCTGTTCATCAGATACCTTCATATTGGCATGAATGGTTTCTTTAAGTTGCTGTTCAACGGTAAAAAGTGGATTTAGAGAAGTCATTGGGTCTTGAAAAATAAACCCAATTTTAGAGCCTCGAACACTACGCATTTGCTCTGGCGTTAAACCAGAAATCTGCTTACCGTCTAGATAAACATCACCACTAGCAATGCGACCAGGAGGACTCAGCAAATCGATAACCGCATTACCAACGGTCGACTTACCTGCACCAGATTCGCCAACAACGCCGACGATCTCCCCACGTTCAATATTAAAGGAGAGTGATTTAACAGCGGCATGGATACCATGACGCGAAGGGTACTCTATTCGAAGATTTTTAACTTCTAAAAGTGACATTACCAGACCTCTACTGCTTCGGCAGCTTTCTGCCCTGTCTGAAAAGTGAATCCATTCGAGCCAGAATATCATTCTGGCAAATTACAAGGTCATCAATTTGGCAAAAAATTCACAGAAAAGCAACAAAGATAGGATAAAAAGTCGAGAACGGACAAAAAACAAGCAGCATAGCAAAATAAATATGCAATAGAGCTATATCATCCATTGGTCATACCTGCGCCAAAAACAGGTCACAGACCTGTTGAAACTTAACTTTTGGTTATTTTAAATGGCATTTAGTTATAACAGGAAAAAGAATAATCATTCACCAAAAACACCCCCACCAATATTAACAACTTTAAAACATTAGTCTGAATATTTTATTTATATCAGTTTTTTTGTCCAACTTTCTTTATTTATATGGAATTAAAGCAAAACAATAATGAGTTGAACTAAATCTATTATCTGCGATTTTTTATTGCCTTACTAAAGCCAGTTAATGCTTAAGTATGAGGGCGGGATGCGGGATGCGGGATGCGGGATGCGGGATGCGGGATGCGGGATGCGGGATGCGGGATGCGGGATGCGGGATGCGGGATGCGGGATGCGGGATGCGGGATGCGGGATGCGGGATGCGGGATGCGGGATGCGGGATGCGGGATGCGGGATGCGGGATGCGGGATGCGGGATGCGGGATGCGGGATGCGGGATGCGGGATGCGGGATTATTTTATCCAGCTAGAGAACAAATACCGTCAACAACTTTCGTTGAGTCACCAACCCCACCTCTAGCAGGACGAAGTCCGTTCCCGATTCTCGAAGCGCAGCGTTCTGTAAGGCGCAGCCCGTTCCTAAATGCAAAAAAGCCCTAGTCTTTCGACTAGGCCTTCAATAGTGATTCGGTGAAGAGCCATTCTTTGAACATCAGGCGAACCCCACTTTGGGTTCTAATCAAATGCACAGTTCTCAAGATGTAAAAAAGCCCTAGTCTTCCGACTAGGGCTTCAATAGTGGTCGGTGAAGAGGGATTCGAACCCCCGACCCTCTGGTCCCAAACCAGATGCGCTACCAAGCTGCGCTATTCACCGAAATCAATGGGGTGGCTAACGAGATTCGAACTCGCGACCACCGGAATCACAATCCAGGGCTCTACCAACTGAGCTATAGCCACCACAGATTTTTTTGTATAACTGCCAGAGCAATTATTGAAATAGTGGTCGGTGAAGAGGGATTCGAACCCCCGACCCTCTGGTCCCAAACCAGATGCGCTACCAAGCTGCGCTATTCACCGACGAATTATTTTTTTACTTGGTTACGTTAATAGAGGGTCTACCCTCTGGTACCGCTTATTCCAAGCGCCGATATACGCTACAAACAACGCTATTCATCGACTTATGTTTTGTCCCGATTTTCATCCGAACAGGAAACCTAGGTTACCTTAATAAATGGGGTGGCTAACGGGACTTGAACCCGCGACAACTGGAATCACAATCCAGGGCTCTACCAACTGAGCTATAGCCACCACTGTAATTTTTACCGATATACCTTTAGGCGAATGGCACGCCCGAAAGGATTCGAACCTTCGACCTTTGGCTCCGGAGGCCAACGCTCTATCCAACTGAGCTACGGGCGCATGCCCTATCGGCGGAGTGGAATAATACGTATATCACACTATGTCGTCTAGTACTTTTTCAACTTTTTTTATCGTTTGGTGCCTTTTTCGGCAATTAAAGTGTGATAAACCCCTATTTCCCATTAGATACCCCCCTGAAAGCGGGTAACTTGTTGTTTATTGCAACAAGTTTACAGGATATAATCACCCATCATTTACATTGATTTAACAGCTGGCCATGCTTTTTGGCAGGGCATAACTGTTGGTCAAGCCACACTCTAATAATGGGTAAGCACGCACTTACCTTCAGGAATGTAAAGTGAGTTTAATGGATATGTCTCGAAAAATGTTAACCGCTTTGGTCGCTGCGATCACTTTTTCTAGCGCCGCTTTTGCAGCGAATGTAAGCCAAGAAGAATATGATGCAATTGCAGAACGTATTAAGCCTGTTGGTGACGTTTACCTAGCAGGAGCAGAACCCGTGAAAGCAGAACCAACAGGCCCTCGCGATGGAGCAGCTGTGTACGGTACTTTCTGTATTGCGTGTCACGCGTCTGGTGTCAGCGGCGCACCTAAAACGGGTGATGCTGGCGACTGGGCTCCGCGTATTGCACAAGGCCACGATGTGCTAAAAGATCATGCTATCAACGGCTTTAATGCAATGCCGGCGAAAGGTTCATGTATGGACTGTTCTGATGATGAAATCGTCGCAGCTATCGACCATATGATCGAAGGCCTATAGAATTACCCTCTATATAGATATAGAAAAGGCTTGGTTTTCACCAAGCCTTTTTAGTCTCTGTCAGCTGAACCAAATTACTTCTTGTTGAACATAGACCTTAGATTAGCAATATGTGCTTGGCCTTTCGCCATTCGTTCCTCTTGGGTAACAGGCTTCTTTACTTGCTCCCATTCTACATCGTCAAATGGCAGCTCATCGAGAAAACGACTTTGTGTCGGTTTAATTAACTCTCCAAACTGACGACGCTCTTTACACATAGTAAAGGTAAGCTCACGTTGCGCGCGAGTGATCCCTACATACATTAAACGGCGTTCTTCTTCAACGTTCTCTTCATCAATGCTGGTTTGGTGCGGAAGAATTCCCTCTTCGGAGCCAATCAGGTAGACGTATGGGAACTCCAAACCTTTAGAGGCGTGCAGTGTCATTAATTGAACTGCGTCGCTATCATCATCTTCTTCGCCTCGCTCCATCATATCGCGCAGAGTCAGACGCTGAACAACTTCTTTTATACTCTTTTCTTCTTGGTCATAGTTGTCTCCTTCAAGGTCCGCCACAATCCAAGAGTAGAGATCTGACACGTTCTTCATCCGCATTTCTGCCGCTTTGGGACTAGCAGAGGTTTCGTATAACCAGTCTTCATAGTTGATATCACGCACTAACGAACGCACCGCTTCAACGGTATCACCACGCTCAGCTTGGTCGGCAATCTTAACTAGCCAAGCAGTGAAGCGACGCAAATTCTCTAACCCGCGACCACTTAATGACTGCTCTAAGCCAATTTCAAAACTGGCTTCAAATAGGCTTTTGCCACGCATATTGGCGTAACTACCCAATTTTTCCAACGTCACTGGGCCAATTTCACGTTTTGGAGTATTCACAATACGTAGAAATGCATTGTCATCATCAGTGTTCACCAAAACTCGTAAATACGCCATGATATCTTTGATTTCAGCGCGAGCAAAAAACGAGGTGCCACCCGATAACTTATATGGCACTCGGTTTTGCATTAAAGACTTTTCAATCAAGCGCGATTGGTGGTTACCACGATACAAAACCGCATAATCTTTATATTCAGTGCGATTAAGGAATTTGTGCGCAATAAGCTCACCAGTAACTCGCTCAGCTTCATGCTCTTCATTTTTTGCCAGCAGAACTTTGAGCTTTTCACCATCAGGAATTTCTGAGAACAGGGACTTCTCATACACGTGTGGGTTATTCGCAATAAGGATATTGGCAGCGCGCAGAATTCGACTGGTTGAGCGATAGTTTTGCTCAAGTTTTATCAGGCGCAGGTTAGGATAATCCTCGCCCAGCAACACCAAGTTTTGCGGCTTGGCTCCGCGCCACGAGTAGATCGACTGATCGTCATCTCCTACCACCGTTAATCGACCACGTTCACCAACAATTAACTTAACTAAATCATACTGACTGGTGTTGGTATCTTGGTACTCATCAACAAGTAGGTAACGAATACGATTTTGCCAACGCTGACGAACTTCCTCGTTAGTACGCAGTAGAAGAACAGGCAATGAGATTAAATCATCGAAGTCGAGCGCGTTATAGGCTTTCATCTGTTTCTGGTACATCTCAAAACAGAAGGCAAACAACTGTTGCTGCTCTCCCTTCGCCTGCGCTTTGGCTTGCTCAGGAGTGAGCATGTCGTTTTTCCAGTTAGAGATTGTACTGAGCAGTTGACGCAGTAGATCTTTATCACCATCGAGCTGTTTTTCTGTCAGCTCTTTAAGCAACGCCATCTGGTCTTGATCATCAAACAGCGAAAATCCAGATTTTAGACCTAATGATTTGTATTCACGCTTGATGATATTAAGGCCCAAAGTATGGAAGGTAGAGACCATTAGCCCCTTAGATTCATTTTTACCTAATGTCTGGCCAACGCGCTCTTTCATTTCACGCGCCGCTTTATTGGTAAACGTCACTGCCGCGATATTACGCGCTTTATAACCACACTGCTGAACCAGATAAGCAATTTTATTGGTGATAACACGCGTTTTACCAGACCCTGCTCCAGCGAGTACCAAACAGGGGCCAGATACGTATTTAACTGCTTCATCTTGATTGGGGTTCAGCTTCATGATCATCTCAGCGGGAGGAAAAATGTGGCGCATATAATAATAGTGCAACAGACAGATTGCTATGTTTATAGCCAAGACAACGACGGCTAAATGTTTCTCAACAAGTGTGAATAACAACTTTTTTCATAAATCATTCGATAGTTTGTTGCATATTTGATGACTTCTTGGGCTATAATGAATGAACGTTCATTCACCAACCTACTATATGTAGATTGTCTGGTTCTCGTTTTATGGTAGATAAAAGACAACAGATCATAGATGCCGCAGAAAAACTGATTGCAGAATCAGGCTTTCAAGGTCTCTCGATGCATAAGTTGGCCAAGGAAGCTGGGGTCGCAGCAGGAACGATATATCGCTACTTCTCTGATAAAGAAGATTTACTGCAACAAGTTCGACTAGCGGTCATCCAACGCAATGCTGAAGTCATTCAGGATGGTGTTGAAGACTTTATGCCGTTAAGAGAACGATTTCGCAAAATGTGGTTAAACATTTTCGATCTCTCGGGGTCAAACATCGGCAACTTAAAGAATCGTGCTCAGTACGACTCTTTACCTTGCGTCCGAAGCCATGAAACCAAAGAGATCGAACGCAAGATGTTTAGCAAAGTGGATCAACTCTTCACTGAAGGGCGAGAACAAGGGATATTTAAACCCCTAGAAAACCCAGTGTTGGCTGCACTTAGTTTAGAAGTCAGTGTCACTCTGGCACGTAAGCAATCTCTCGGATATTACCAACTTGATCAAGACGCCATTAACGCGGCGATCGAAGCGAGTTGGGATGCGATTACAAAACACTAATTTGGAGTTCTAATAAGAATGAAAAAGTGGACTTTCTTTATGTTACTTATCGCAATACTGCTGTTCGGCAGTGTGATAGGTTTCAATCTATTCAAACAACAAAAGATCGCCGAATACATGGCGAATCGTCCTGAACCAGAATTTCCTGTCACGGTAACTGAAGTAAGCCCTGTAGATTGGGTACCTGTGATTGAAGCGATTGGTTTCATCGAGCCAAACCAAGGTGTGACTGTTGCCAATGAAACAAGCGGCGTGATCGACAAGATTGCTTTCGAATCGGGAACTCAGGTTGAAGAAGGCCAGCCTTTAGTAATGCTTGATTCTGACGTAGAAAAAGCAAACCTAAAAAGCTCACAAGCTAAACTTCCTGCTGCCGAAGCCAAGTACAAACGCTACCAAGGTCTGTACAAAAAAGGTTCTATTTCAAAAGAAGCTTATGATGAAGCAGAAGCTAACTACTTCTCGCTAAAAGCGGATATCGAAAGCCTGAAAGCATCCATTGACCGCCGTGAAATAAAAGCACCATTCGCAGGCGTAGTAGGTATTCGTAATGTATACCTAGGCCAATACCTGCAATCAGGCACGGACATTGTGCGCTTAGAAGATACTAGCGTTATGCGCCTGCGCTTCACTGTGCCACAAACTGATATCTCGCGCATCTCGCTTGATCAGGAAGTCGATATCTTTGTTGATGCTTACCCAGAGAAACCATTTAAAGGCTCTATCTCTGCAATCGAGCCAGCGGTTAATATTCAAAGTGGTCTGATTCAGGTACAAGCCGATATCCCGAACAGTGACGGTAAGTTGCGTAGCGGTATGTTTGCACGTGCAAATATCATCCTACCTAAACTAGAAAACCAAGTAACGCTGCCTCAAACGGCAATCACTTTCACGCTATACGGTGACAACGTGTACATCATTAGCGAAGAGAATGGTGAGAAGCGCGTTAAGCAACAAGTGGTTAAAGTTGGCGAACGTACTAAAGATATCGCGCACATCCTTGACGGTGTTAAAGCAGGTGATGTTGTGGTGACTTCTGGACAGGTTCGTTTAAGTAACGACGCTAAAGTTCGTGTAGTAGAAAGCGATGCAACTACTCCACCAGCTGAAACACCAATGCTGTAATTGGAGGCCTCATGCGCTTTACTGATGTTTTTATTAAACGTCCAGTTTTAGCGGTATCGATCAGTTTCTTGATCGCCCTGCTTGGTCTCCAAGCGGTGTTCAAGATGCAGGTTCGTGAATACCCTGAAATGACGAATACAGTAGTAACGGTTAGTACCAGTTACTACGGTGCCAGTGCCGATTTGATCCAAGGCTTTATTACCCAGCCACTGGAGCAGGCCGTCGCACAGGCTGATAATATCGATTATATGACTTCATCTTCTGTTCTTGGTAGTTCAACAATTACCGTCAATATGAAGTTAAATACCGATCCAAATGCGGCGCTGTCTGACATTCTGGCCAAGACAAACTCGGTTCGCTCTCAACTTCCCAAAGAAGCGGAAGACCCAACCGTAACCATGTCGACAGGTTCTACGACGGCGGTGCTCTACATTGGCTTCACCAGTGACGAGCTATCATCAAGCCAAATTACCGATTACCTAGAACGTGTCATCAACCCACAGCTATTCACTGTTAACGGTGTATCTAAAGTTGATCTCTACGGTGGTATGAAATACGCGCTACGCATTTGGTTAGATCCTGCCAAAATGGCCGCGCTAGGCTTAACCGCAACTGACGTAATGAATGTACTCAATGCCAACAACTACCAGTCAGCAACTGGTCAGGCAATTGGTGAGTTCGTACTTTACAACGGTAGCGCAGATACTCAGGTATCTAACGTAGAAGAGCTCTCTAACCTAGTTGTGAGTACTGACGAAGGTAACGTTACTCGTTTAAGTGATATTGCTAAAGTTTCGCTTGAGAAGAGCCATGACATTTACCGCGCAAGTGCCAACGGTCAGGAAGCAGTCGTTGCGGCTATCAATGCAGCGCCAAGCGCCAACCCAATCAACATTGCAGCCGATGTACTTGATTTGCTACCTCAGCTAGAGAGTAACCTGCCAAGCACAATCAAGATGAACGTTATGTACGACTCAACGATAGCAATCAACGAGTCGATTAACGAAGTAGTCAAAACGATTGTTGAAGCAGCTCTGATCGTACTGGTGGTTATTACCCTATTCCTAGGTTCATTCCGTGCGGTAATCATCCCAATCGTTACTATCCCACTGTCACTGATTGGTGTGGCAATGGTAATGCAAGCGATGGGCTTCTCATGGAACCTGATGACACTACTGGCAATGGTACTGGCCATCGGCCTGGTAGTTGATGATGCGATCGTGGTACTAGAAAACGTCGACCGTCACATCAAATTAGGTGAATCCCCGTTCCGCGCTGCGATTATCGGTACTCGAGAAATCGCTGTTCCTGTTATCGCGATGACACTAACATTGGGTGCAGTTTATGCCCCTATCGCATTGATGGGCGGAATTACCGGCTCGCTGTTTAAGGAGTTCGCGCTAACCCTCGCAGGATCCGTATTTGTATCAGGTATTGTGGCACTGACTCTTTCGCCTATGATGTGTTCGAAAATGCTTAAGGCCAACGAAAAACCAAGCAAATTCGAAACGAAGGTTCACAGTATTCTTGACGGTATGACTAACCGCTACGCGAAAATGCTTGATGCCGTTATGCAACACCGACCTGTGGTTATTGCATTTGCTATCATCGTGTTTGCTAGCCTACCGATGCTATTTAAGTTCATTCCAAGTGAACTGGCGCCATCGGAAGACAAAGGCGTAATCATGCTAATGGGGACCGCGCCGTCGAACGCCAACCTAGACTTCATACAAAACACCATGAATGACGTCAACAAGGTGCTGTCTGATCAGCCAGAAGTTGCCTATGCTCAGGTATTTAATGGTGTTCCAAACTCCAATCAAGCATTTGGTATTGCCTCTATGGTGCCTTGGAGTGAGCGTGAAGCTAGCCAGTCTGAAGTGGCAAACCGTGTTGGTGGTTTAGTTGCGAATGTTCCTGGTATGGCAGTCACTGCATTCCAGATGCCTGAGCTACCGGGTGCAGGCTCAGGTCTGCCAATCCAGTTCGTTATCACCACACCAAATGCATTTGAAAGCTTGTTTGCTATCACTACAGATATTCTTACTGAAGTACAATCCAACCCGCTTTTTGTTTATTCAGATCTTGACCTGAACTATGACTCTGCGACGATGAAGATCAGCATCGACAAAGATAAAGCAGGTGCTTACGGCGTTACTATGCAAGACATTGGTATCACGTTGAGTACCATGATGGCAGATGGTTACGTTAACCGAATTGACCTAAACGGCCGTTCGTACGAAGTGATTCCTCAGGTAGAGCGTAAGTGGCGCCTAAATCCAGAGTCGATGAACAACTACTATGTAAAAGCGGCTGATGGTAAAGCGGTACCTCTTGGTAGCTTGATTACGATTGATGTTGTCGCAGAGCCTCGTTCACTGCCTCACTTCAACCAGCTCAACTCAGCCACTATTGGTGCGGTTCCTGCTCCTGGTGCTGCTATGGGTGATGCAATTGCTTGGTTTGAAGATATTGCAGCGAGCAAGCTACCAAGCGGCTATAACCATGACTACATGGGTGAAGCACGTCAGTACGTAACAGAAGGTAGCGCACTATATGCAACATTCGGTCTGGCACTAGCAATCATCTTCTTAGTACTGGCAATCCAGTTTGAGTCATTAAAAGATCCACTGGTTATCATGGTTTCTGTACCACTGGCAATCTGTGGTGCCTTGATTGCTCTAGCTTGGGGTGCAGCTTCGATGAACATCTACTCTCAGGTTGGTCTGATTACTCTGGTTGGTCTTATCACCAAACACGGTATCTTGATCTGTGAAGTAGCGAAAGAAGAGCAGCTACACAACAAACTGAGCAAGACAGAAGCGGTAATGGAAGCAGCAAAAGTTCGTCTGCGCCCTATCCTGATGACAACCGCAGCCATGATTGCTGGTCTTATCCCGCTAATGTACGCAACAGGTGCAGGTGCTGCTCAGCGCTTTAGTATCGGTATCGTAATCGTTGCTGGTCTAGCGATTGGTACTATTTTTACGCTATTCGTACTGCCTGTGATTTACAGCTACCTAGCTGAAAAACATAAGCCTCTACCAGTGTTTGTCGAAGACAAAGACTTGGAAAAGCTAGCACGTGTTGATGAAGCGAAAGCCGCTCAACGTGAACTAGCAGAGAACAAGTAATCTATCACTCCTCTAAGGCCACTTCGGTGGCCTTTTTTATACCTGTAACTTGAGTGCCTACCCGGCTCAGTAGCTAATCAACTATTTATTCTAATTGGTATAACAGCTTCGAATTTTTACTATCGAGATAGCGACTTTCATGTATCAATTACATAGAATGAGCACAAATTGAAAGGAGTTTTAGTCACCATGTTTGACCCAAAGAAACTAGAGCAAATCGCTAAACAAATTCACGATTCGATGCCTGCGCCAGTAAAAGAGCTAGGTGCAGACATTGACCAAAAAGTTCGCCAAGTAATTCAAGGCCAACTAAACAAACTAGACGTAGTCAGCCGCGAAGAGTTTGATGTCCAGACTCAAGTTCTTCTGCGCACTCGTCAAAAGCTTACAGAGATGGAAAAGAAGCTCGCGGATTTAGAAGAGAAGCTAGCGGATAAGTAAGCGAGAAGCGAGATAACCCTGGGGGCTGACGTGAAAACGTCGGCCCTTTTTGTATGCGATTGCTTTAGGAGGAAGGTAGAGGGGGTAGACAGTTACAACTCTTTGTTTTTTATTACTGTCATCCTCAAGAGCGAGAAACGAGAGAGTTGGGGATCTCATACAGTGAGCGAAGAACCGTTAGAGATTCCCTACTCCTTCCTTCGTCAGTCTATGGAATGACGGTTTATCTCTCGACGGGTATAAAGCGACGCCCAAAAACAAAAAGGCTTGGTCAACGGAGACCAAGCCTTTTAATTAGATGTTGTGTTTTATTTTGTATTTATCACCCCAGTCTGCCTGGAGTTCTTTACTAACCTAAGTTAGTGAATTTCGCAGTAATTCAATATTCACAGCTAAGAGCTTAAGTTCGCGGAGGTAACACGAAGTTTGCGCGAGCAAATGAGTATTACCGACAAAGAAATTAAGCTCCTTAGCGAAGAAGATTAGCCGCCTACCGCGATGTTCTTCATATCTGTCATATAACCACGTAGCTCTTCACCAATGTACTCTACTGGGTGGTTACGAATAGTATCGTTAACTGCGATTAGCGTTGCGTTATCTACTTGGTTAGACGTCTCGCCTAGACCTTTACCAATTACGTCTGTACCTACTGAAGGCATGAACTTCTCACGTAGTAGCGGCGTTGCTACGTTAGCAAATAGGTAGTTACCGTATTCTGCTGTGTCTGAGATTACTACGTTCATTTCGTATAGACGCTTACGTGCTACTGTGTTTGCGATTAGTGGTAGTTCGTGTAGAGATTCGTAGTACGCAGACTCATCGATGATGCCTGATGCTGTCATTGCTTCGAATGCGAGTTCAACACCTGCACGAACCATTGCCACTAGTAGGATACCGTTGTCGAAGTACTCTTGCTCAGAGATTTCGATATCGCCTGCTGGGTAGTTTTCAAATGCTGTTTCGCCTGTCTCTTCACGCCAGCCTAGTAGGTTTGCGTCATCGTTAGCCCAGTCAGCCATCATAGTGCTTGAGAACTCACCCGTGATGATGTCATCCATGTGCTTGTTGTAAAGCGGACGCATTAGCTCTTTTAGCTCTTCAGACAGCTCAAATGCTTTGATTTTCGCTGGGTTAGATAGACGGTCCATCATGTGAGTGATGCCACCGAACTTCAGTGCTTCAGTGATGGTTTCCCAACCGTACTGTAGAAGTTTACCAGCGTAGCTTGGGTCGATACCGCCAGCAACCATCTTCTCGTAAGATACGATAGAACCTGCTTGTAGCATGCCACATAGGATAGTTTGCTCACCCATTAGGTCAGATTTAACTTCCGCTACGAATGAAGATTCTAGACAACCTGCGCGGTGACCGCCTGTACCTGCTGCCCATGCTTTCGCGATATCCCAACCTTCACCTTTTGGATCGTTCTCTGGGTGAACAGCGATTAGCGTTGGTACACCGAAGCCACGCTTGTACTCTTCACGTACTTCTGTACCTGGACATTTAGGCGCAACCATCACAACTGTTAGGTCTTTACGAATTTGCATACCTTCTTCAACAACGTTGAAGCCGTGTGAATAACCTAGTGCCGCGCCTTCTTTCATTAGCGGCATTACTGTTTCAACTACATTAGTGTGCTGCTTGTCTGGCGTAAGGTTGATCACTAGGTCTGCTTCAGGGATTAGCGTTTCGTAGCTTGCTACTTCAAAACCGTTCTCTTTTGCGTTCTTGTAAGATTGACGCTGCTCGTCAATCGCAGCCTGACGTAGTGCGTACGCTACGTTTAGACCAGAGTCACGCATGTTTAGACCTTGGTTTAGGCCTTGAGCACCACAACCAACAATCACCACTTTCTTACCTTTCAGGTAATCAGCTTCAGTTGCGAACTCGCTGCGATCCATAAAACGACAACGACCTAGTTGGTCTAGCTGCTCGCGTAGGTTTAAAGTGTTGAAATAGTTAGCCATCAGGGCGCTCCTTTAAAGAATTTTTCCGTTGAGGTCGGTAGCTTGGGTACCGAATGAGTCCATACTAAAACAGGTATTTAGTTGCTTAAAGTGATATATTCACAATTAGTAATTGCAATTAATGCAACAAGGATGTGACCATTTCATGAACATTAAGTGTCTGCAGTTGTTCATTCATCTGTGTGATAGTAAGAGCTTCGCGAAGACGGCTTCGGCGATGCATATCAGCCCGTCAGCCCTGAGTCGACAGATACAAAAACTGGAAAACGACACTGCTCAAGTGCTGTTTGTGCGAGATAATCGCAGCGTTGAGCTGACCCCAGCCGCGAAAAAGCTTTTGCCTGTCGCATTAAACATTCTTGGTGAGTGGCAAAACTACAACGCCCAACTCAAAGGCCATGAAGAAGAACTGAAAGGTGAAATTCGTCTCTTTTGCTCGGTGACGGCCAGTTACAGCCATCTGCCTGAACTCTTGTCCGAGTTTCGTCTTCAGCATCCGTTTATTGAATTTAAGCTTTCAACCGGAGATCCAGCGCAGGCCATTGATAAGGTATTGAGCGATGAAGTGGATATCGCGATTTCTGCCCAGCCTGAGCAACTGCCCGCTCGAATTGAGTTTGAAACCATCAGTGAAATTCCCCTTTCCGTGATTGCTCCAGTCGGGGTAAGTAACTTTGCTAAGGAGCTGCAAAAAGAGCAGCCGGATTGGTCGACAATTCCGTTTATCGTTCCTGAGTCAGGTACCGCCCGAGACCGCGCCAACGCTTGGTTTAAGGCAATGAAGATTAAGCCTAATATCTACGCCCAAGTTTCTGGTCATGAAGCGATCGTCAGTATGGTAGCACTTGGTTGCGGTGTGGGAATCGCCCCCGATGTGGTGATCAATAACAGCCCTGTTAAGGAAAAAATCGAGCGCTTAAAGGTCGCTTCGATAAAACCCTTTAAACTCGGCGTGTGCTGCAAACGCTCGCAGCTTGATAACCCACTGGTCAAAGCACTGTGGGAAATGGCTCACGATACCTATATCGCGCCCTAACTATAAACGCAGATACAACAAAGCCACCGCTTTTTCAGATCGAAAGAATAACGGTGGCTTTTGCATTTAAAGTAGTTTTCTAGATAGTTGGAGTCACAGCTAGGCGTCGAATAACCTTATTCCCATGAGCATAGTCCGCGATGTGATTGGGACGGCCGGCGCTCCGGGGAGGTTGTGAAGACAACGACGCTGTGGCTTCAAATATGACGAAAACTTAAATGACTCGGGAAAACTGCTGCTGACGCGCCTTAGCCCTTAAATACTTATCGAAACACATACAGATGTTACGGATCAGTAGGCGACCACGCAGTGTGACGCGAATTTCTTTGTCATCCACTTCCACCAGTTCATCATTGATAAACGTCTGTAGTAGCTGCAAGTCTTCTTTAAAGTAGTCATTAAAAGTCACCTTAAACTCAGACTCAATCATGGTCTTATCAAGTTTAAAGTTACAGATAAGCTGTTTAATAACTTCACGACGAAGTAAGTCATCACTATCAAGGGCTACCCCTTTCCATAGAGCATGACGCAGGTCGTTCACTTGCGCGTAGTACTTCTTCAGCTCTTTTTGGTTTTGCGCGTAAGCATCGCCAATCATAGAGATCGCTGACACACCAAAGCCCACTAAGTCCGCTTCGCCTTGAGTGGTGTAACCTTGGAAGTTTCGGTGAAGCACACCATTACGCTGAGCAACCGCAAGCTCATCATCTGGCTGAGCAAAGTGATCCATACCGATAAACTGATACCCTGCACCAGTCAGTGTCGAGATAGTATCTTGCAGGATCGCCATCTTCTCTTCTGCTACGGGTAGGTCTTCATCTTTAATCTTGCGCTGCGCTGCAAATAGCTGTGGCATGTGCGCATAGTTAAAGATAGACAAGCGGCCTGGCTGCATTTGCAAAACCTGAGCTAAGGTTTCGGCAAAACGTGCTTGAGTCTGTTTCGGCAAGCCGTAGATCAGATCTAAGTTAGTCGAACGGAAGCCAAGTTGTTTGGCACGCTCAACCATGGCAAAGATGAATTCTTCATCCTGCTCACGGTTAACCAGCTTTTGAACTTCTTTATTGAAGTCTTGCACACCAATACTTAGGCGATTAAATCCTTCACTTCGCAAGTGGTCGAGCACATCGAGTTCGATTTCGCGCGGGTCAACTTCGATACTAATTTCAGCGTCACCTTCGAAATTAAACTCATCACGCAGAATATTCATCACTCGGCTTATTTGTGCCTTGGTCAGGAATGTCGGCGTACCGCCACCGAAATGCAGCTGTGTCACTTTACGCCCTTGAAGCAATGCCGCTCGAGTACGAACCTCTAGCTCTAATACATCCAAGTACTCATCAGCCTTATGGGCGTGACGTGTAATAACCTTATTGCAGCCACAGTAGTAACAAAGCTTGTGGCAGAAAGGGATATGGATATAAAGAGAAAGCGGTCTGTCTGGGTACTGAGTGCACGCCATATCGTAGTCCGCTACCGTGAATGCTTCATGAAACTCCAAAGCGGTTGGGTATGAGGTATACCGAGGACCCGAATAGTTGTATTTATCCAGGATGGCTTGATCCCAGACTATTTGCTGGCTTGCGACGACATGCTGCGACATGATGGTATTTCCGTTTGGGCTATAATGCTTCGTTTGGCTACACGAGCCATTATTGTTAGCAGGCTATTTTGCCACACCTCGATATCACTGGTTGTGGGACAGGCTGCTTTTTGAGTAGCAATACTCAGAATTGATAACTCGATCACTCCCTCTAAAGGGTAGTCGAAGGAGCTATAAAACCAATCTAGACCATTTGGATGTTGATCTGATTGTTGAGAGGTTGAACCTTTTTCTGCAGGCGTTTCAGCTCTTCAACGATGGCTTCCTGAAGGAGAGACTCTGCCTTATGGCGCTCAAGGTTTTGCTTCATGCGCTCTTTTTTCGCTAGCGTTTGACGCTCTTCACCACGAGCCATATCTTTGACAATATGGAACAGCTCTGAAGTCGCCGGAAACTCCTTTTCAAAATCAACACGCTCTTCACCTTGGACATAATCCATGATGTTGTAGAGGCGGATGCTAATTTCCGACAAGTCACACTGCTCTTGGATACCCGCTAAGCAAAGAACATTGACGCTTTCAAAGATATTGGCATTGCGCTTTTCAATTGCCAGCTTCTGGTGCTGCAATTGCAATTCCTTTTGCTTCTTGAGCTGGAGCAGAAGGTAACCTGCGTATGATGCTAGGCCGAGAATAATGGCTCCACCTAAAATGGCTAACAAGGTTACATTCATGAGGCTCGATTATCCTTTAAATTGGTTCAAGTCTAAGTCTTCGAATTGAGAGAGTAGTTCATCATCTGAATCAGCTTTCTTGCTCGGTTTTTTCTTTGCTACTGGTTGCTCGACAACTTGCTCTTCAAGTTCTTCTTCAGGCTCTTCTTCGTAGATACCTAGCTGTTTCATTAGTGCTTCGATACGCGCTAGTTTCTCATCTACGTATTTCTGCAAACCATCGCCTAAGTTATCGCCATTATCAAGACGATCAAGCAATACGTTAAGTTGCGCATCACTTTCTAGCATCGCTAGCTCTTTCTCTGCATTGATACGGCGCTCAGCCTTAGTTGGCTTCTTCACTGCTTCAGCCACTAGAGGGATCTTCTTTTTGCTGCCTAAACGCGGATCACGCTTTTGACCTGCCGTCTGTTGCTTCTGATCTTTTGCTTCAGAGTGACGACCACCAGTCTTCAGACCTTTGCGCTTTTTGTCTTTCTTACGTAGACGTCCTTCAACGTCTGATTGAGTGCGGTTGCGAACAACGATAACGTCGCTATTGCCACCGGATCTTGCTTTCTTACTACGGCTCATTACTGGGCTTTCCTCAGTAAAATTACATCATTACCAATAAATTCAAGCTTGAGCTGATCCCGCTCTGCCAAATAGTGAAACGTTTTACGACTAAAGAACACCACATGGGTCTGATCGTTTTTATAGTGCCATGAGGCAAACGCTTCAACATCAATGACCATCTTGGTCATAAGACCAATCCAGCCACCTGGCTTAACTAAATTCAACCATTGCTGCCACACCTTATTCGGTTCATAGAGGTGCTCTATCACCTCTGTGGCAGTTATAAAGTCATACGATTTTTCTAACACCGAAACTTCAGGGTGATAATAGATATCGTATAATTTCATGGTGTGTCCTTGCTCTTGCAACATCAATGACAATGTTGGACCAGGTCCACAACCAAAATCTAACCCATGAGAGTTTGGTTCAATACGCTCTAATATGGGGTCAACCACCCGAGATAAAAAGCGTCGATACCCTTGATCATTTGGGTCATTCTCATGCAAATCGTAGTGGGCTTTCTCTTGTTTTGCATCCAATCGCTGATCTGGATTAACAAACACAAGCTCACATTGCAGGCACTGTAAATACTCTCGACGTTTGTCTTGGTAGTAGCGCTGAGTCTCCAAGCTTTGACAAAGGGGGCAACTATGCATATTGGGTGCGTTTAACATATCCTCAAACGGGATGCGAAACATACCAGAAACTGGCGTTAGAGTGGAGCACTATTGTGCAAATAATCATCACTTCATAAAAAATAGCAATAAAAAAAGCGATAGAGTTACCTATCGCTTTCTAAATGCCTTGCGGCCAAACTGTGTTGCACTGATTTCAGTGCACCAATATTCCATTTGTTTTTAGTGCTTTCCCTGCCAAAAGTGTTGTTTGCCACCATCCTGGTGAATTTTGGCCTTCCATTAACTTCCTGATGCCTGGGCTAGTCCTTAGCCTGATCCGTTTCACTGTCTTAAACCATTAGACAAGTCGACCATCCCTATCAAGTAGATTTCCTACCTACCCTGCATCCTTTCTATAACTACCAAGTTTCCATTACTTGCGTCCGTGGAGACTTCCTAGTCTTAATTCCGTTATCAGCACCCTGCCGATGAGTACACTTTAGCTACTTGGTAAAATTGAACAATCCATTGAGAGCAAAAAAACTCACTTTTTTATGGCCAAATTTTCACAGCTCTATTTTTCAATAAGTTACAAAATAGCAGAGGCAATTTACACAACTAAGTATGGACGATCTCTTACAAGAGATAAGGAAAGATCACTCACCCCAACCATAGAGAGAATGTGATCGTTCTCAAACGAAAAAGCCCAAGCAAACTGCTTGGGCTTTTTCATTACAACTTTATGCTCGAACGAATAAGTAGGGCTTAGTGTAGGCCACCAACATATTTAGAAAGAGTATCGATATCTTCATCCGTGAGTTTTTTCGCGATATCACGCATCATCTCGTTCATATCGTTTCCACGAGAACCATCACGGAATTTTACTAGCTGAGCTTTGATGTAGTCAGCATGCTGGCCAGAAATTTTCGGGAAGCCAGACAGCTCTGTACCATCACCACGGGGACCATGGCAGGCAATACATGCAGTTAGTCCACGCTCGGCATCACCAGAGGTATAAAGTACTTTACCCGTATCGACCACATTCTCCGGTGTAGTATTGTGAGAAATAGGTAGAGATGCGTAATAAGCCGCCAGGTCTTTCATATCTTCCTCAGATAGTGGCATAGCCATACCACTCATCACAGGATCCATACGACCTTGCTTACCATTACTAGTCATACCCAACTTGAACTCTTTCAGCTGCTTTTCAATATACTTAGCATGCTGACCTGCAATTTTCGGGTACATAGCGAGTTGACTGTTGCCATCAGCACCATGGCAGGCAACACAGGTTTGGGATTTTGCTTTACCAGCTTCAATGTTACCTTGGGCCCACACGGAGCAGCTGGCTAAAAGACTCAAGATTAGCGCTAATTTCTTCATGACATTCCATTATAATTATCAAGCTTCCGGTACCACTTGCAGGGCGTGTTGACCTTTTCATGGTACAATAGGCGACCTTATGCCGAGCACGGTTATTTTACACAATTTCACAAAAAAGTAATCAATCGACTACACAAAGTCGAGATGGAGTTAACAGTGAGCGTAAAAATTCATTATCAAAACACCCATTTCATCACGAGTGCACCTGATATTCGTCACTTGCCAGAAGATGAAGGTATCGAAGTTGCGTTTGCAGGACGCTCCAATGCGGGTAAGTCTAGTTCTTTAAACCGCCTAACGAACCAACGCAGCCTTGCAAAAACCAGTAAAACACCTGGTCGTACACAACTCATTAACCTTTTTAAGGTTACCGATGGTTGTCATATCGTCGATTTACCAGGTTATGGTTTTGCTCAAGTCCCCCTAGAAATGAAGAAAAAGTGGCAAAAGTCTTTAGGTGAGTACTTGCAAAAGCGCCAATGTCTAAAAGGCTTAGTCGTATTAATGGATATCCGTCATCCAATGAAAGATCTCGATCAACAGCTTATCTTTTGGGCGGTGGACAGTGGTATTCCAGTTCAAGTACTACTGACGAAAGCAGACAAACTGAAGAGCGGAGCACGCAAAGCCCAAGTTTTGAAGATCAAGAAAGATGCCGTTGGTTTTGGCGGTGATGTCAGTGTCGCAGCGTTTTCTTCACTGAAGGGACTTGGAGTCGACACACTACGCAGCAAACTCGATCAGTGGTTTGCTCCAGCGCTCACTGAATCGGTTGTCGAAGAAATCATCGAAGAAGAAAATCTCGATAACGAACAAGAGTAACTATTCAACAGCGACTTTATTGATTAGCCCTGCCCTAACAAGCAGGGCTTTTTTGTCTGCCTAGAAAAATAAAAGCCCCACCATCCTGGCGGGGCAACGGGAGAGAAATAGTCGTTATTAGTTATTATACGTTTAGGATTATGTATCTCGGTACTTAAATCAATATGCTGAAAGGCGGTATAATTTGCTATGCACGCCTCTCCATAAAAAAATAAACATTTGAAAGTAAACGTAATTAGTCTACAAAAAGTCTATTTTATTGCTATCTAGCCGCTTTAGTTTCCCAGCCAAAATAACCAAACTGTGACTGGTATTAATTTACAAACTTTCGGTAAATTACATTCAACCTAATTGAACTAATGTTAATCAGGACTTTTCAACGCAAATTAGGATTAAATTAGAAGGTTGTTGGCTTTCATAGGTATCGTATTGATATTTATGGATTTTTCTTTAGCACAATAAAAAACGCCCCAGTCAAAAGCTGACTGGGGCGGCTGAATCAGCCTAATCCAATAACGTGAAACAAAAGGTCTGAAAGATAGAACATCTTACCTCTGTACCCTACGCAGATTAATGTACAACAATTGGTCAGAAATGAAAACTATTTTTGTAAGTTTTTTTCATTAAAATTTTGTTAAGCAACATTTGGGCTCAAATCCATTTAACTTTTTTAGAACCAAAAAAAAGCCAACGTTTGTGCGCTGGCTCATGCAAAAGTGACATTTTAGGCGATTTTTTGCTTAGTGCGCCTGATCCCAGTTATCTCCATGACCAGCATCTGCGACCAAAGGGACATCAAGCTGTACTGCGGATTCCATCAATTGTTGTACTTTACTTTCAATTTCGGCTAAAGCTGACTCTTGTACTTCAAATACCAATTCATCATGAACTTGCATTAGCAGTTTAACGCGTCCATCACCTTCAGCTTGAATCCACTCATCAACTAATAGCATAGCTTTCTTGATAATGTCGGCGGCTGTTCCTTGCATTGGCGCGTTGATCGCTGCTCGTTCTGCTGCTTTACGACGCATACCATTACGTGACTTGATCTCAGGAAGGTGCAAACGGCGACCAAAGATAGTTTCAACATAACCCTGCTCTGCAGCCGCACTGCGAGTATCTTCCATATACTGCATCACACCAGGGTAACGCTCGAAATACTTGTTCATGTAGTCTTGTGCTTCCCCACGAGGAATACCGAGCTGCTTAGCTAAACCAAACGCACTCATACCGTAGATAAGGCCGAAGTTAACTGCTTTCGCGCGGCGACGTTGTTCTGAGCTGACTTGTTCAATAGTCGTACCCATGATCTCAGCAGCAGTGGCTGCATGGATATCTTTCCCTTGCTGGAACGCTTCTAACAGCGCTTTATCACCCGACAAGTGCGCCATGATACGCAGCTCAATTTGCGAGTAATCGACCGCCATGATCTTATAACCGTGCGGTGCAATAAATGCCTGACGGATGCGGCGACCTTCCTCATTGCGGATTGGAATATTCTGCAAGTTAGGATCGGTAGAAGAAAGACGACCGGTTGCGGTTACCGCTTGATGATAAGAGGTATGCACACGCCCTGTTTCTGGGTTAATCATCTTCGGCAGTTTGTCGGTATAAGTCGACTTTAGCTTGGCCAAACCACGGTACTCGAGAATCAGCTTAGGTAGTGGGTAATCCAATGCCAGCTCTTGTAGCACTTCTTCGTTAGTCGAAGGCGTACCTGAAGGTGTCTTCTTGGTCACCGGTAAACCCATCTTCTCGAACAGAATTGCTTGAAGCTGCTTTGGCGAATTCATGTTGAATTCCTGCTCAGCAATCTCAAATGCTTTCTGTTCTAATTCATCAAGACGTTGAGCTATCTCTTGCGACTGAGCAGATAACTTCATGTCATCAATCAGAACCCCAGTACGTTCAATACGAGAAAGCACAGGCACCAGAGGAACCTCAATATCTTGGTAGATACCTTCCAGCTTCTCATCCTGCTCAATGTTAGTCATAAGTCGGTTATGAAGGCGTAGCGTAACATCAGCATCTTCTGCCGCGTAAGGTGATGCTTGATCGAGCTCGATTTGATTGAACGTCAGTTGTTTTTTACCTTTACCGGCAATTTGCTCGAAAGAAATACAACTGTGCTGAAGGAAACGCAGCGCCAAGCTGTCCATATCATGTTTACCACCAACACTGTTATAAACGTAAGACGCTAACATGGTGTCATGCTTAATGCCTTTCATCTCAATGCCGTAACGCGCTAACACGCTCGCATCGTACTTAAGGTTCTGACCCACCTTAGCTTGAGCATCATCTTCTAAGATAGGTTTTAGTTGCGCCAGAACCCAATCACGCTCTAGCTGCGCAGGTGCATCTAGGTAATCGTGGGCAACAGGCACATATGCTGCAACACCTTCTTCGGTTGCAAATGATAGACCAACAAGGTTAGCAACCATGTAATCCAAGCTATCGGTTTCCGTATCGAAAGCAAACACCTCGGCTGCTTTTAGCTTCTCTAGCCAAGCATTGAATGAAGACTCATCTAGGATGGTTTCATACTGACTACGGTCGATCGTCACTGCCGATGTGTCGATATCTGCTGCAGAATCAGAAGAGGCAGCACTCCGAGCACCCAACTTCTCATCAGCCTCAACCACACCGGTGCCACCATCAAGAAGTTCGTTTAGCCAAGATTTAAACACCAACTGACCATACAGTTTGATCAACTCATCTTTGTTAGGCTCAGTTTTAAGCAGAGACTCAGGCGTCTCTTCTAACTCTACATCCAGTTTGATCGTCGCAAGGTCATAAGACAGACGTGCATTTTCTTCATTGTCGAGTAGCTTTTTCGCCATGGTTTTCGAACCGCGAAAACCTAATGGAGCGATGTCATCGAGGCTTTCATACAGTTTGTTAATGCCGCCAATACCTTGCAGCAAAGCAGTCGCGGTTTTATCACCAACACCCGGCACACCAGGAATGTTATCGACCTTATCCCCCATCAAGGCAAGGTAGTCGATGATCAATTCAGGTGGAATACCAAACTTCTCAACCACACCTTCACGATCCATCACCACATTAGTCATGGTGTTGATCAAAGTAACATTGTCATCTACTAATTGCGCCATATCTTTATCACCGGTACTGATTAACACAGGCATACCAGCTTGGGATGCTTGGTAAGCCAGCGTACCAATAACATCATCGGCTTCTACGCCCACAGTACAGATCAATGGCAAACCCATCGCGCGGATCACGTTGTGCAAAGGCTCAATCTGACAGCGCAGATCATCGGGCATTGGAGGACGGTTTGCCTTGTACTCTGGATACATATCATCACGGAAGGTTTTTCCTTTTGCATCAAAGACAACCGCTATACGATCTGAAGAGAACTGACGCATCATGCTACGAAGCATGTTGACCACACCATAAACGGCATTGGTTGGAATTTCGCCATTA
The DNA here is from genome assembly GCF_001188205.1 of Vibrio sp. VPAP30. Lineage (NCBI taxonomy): Bacteria > Pseudomonadati > Pseudomonadota > Gammaproteobacteria > Vibrionales > Vibrionaceae > Vibrio > Vibrio sp. VPAP30. Next base: position 34,693 of record NZ_LBLS01000039.1, on the reverse strand, counting down.
CTCATCGTTTCTGGATAAGCGTGGAATGCGCGGTATAAATAAGAAGAACCGTCAATTAAAATCAACGGATTATCAGGAATGTTGGCCATAGTCTTTACGTATCCAAAGAAAATGCAAAAAAGATCTGCTTAGGATGCCATGACTGGTTCAGCGAATCCATTTTAACTCTTTGAACTCTACTCACACATTTGGTTATTCCTTTATCACCTCACTCACTCCCCTGTGGATAACTCTGTTTATATTATTTACCCACAGGATATAAAACAGTGCACAAAAAAAACAAAACAGACCTCAAGTAATTGTAAATAAAAAATAAATTATCCGATCGATCGTTTAAAGATCGATCCTGTAATGATCTTGCGTTGTGGAAAAGACTACTGGTGTCCTTTTGTTCGAAGCGAAATAGCAGGCATAAAAAAAGCGACATCTTTCGATGTCGCCTAGCAAAAAGGGGTCAAAGCAATTCAGGTGAATGAGGTGCTTTGCCATAAAGCTATAAATTACACTGGAAGCAATGTGAGCAATGTCGTGTCAAAAAGAACTCGTGCAAGTTCGATTAAGTTCAGTGTCATCACCGTCTCCAATTGTGAATCTGGTAACTCAACATCCTTGTGAACTTCTCTCATTCCCTAAGACGAGATAAATAATAACCATTCTCATTTAATACGTCAACACCTAAATGAGAAAAAATCTCATTTAATTTTTATGACACTCGCCTAACTGCTTTACAAAGTGAATTCGGCTCTCTAATAAAGGAGCTTTTTGTTCATAACTTTCAATAAGATAACCATTATTAATCAGCAGTCTGAGCATAGCAGGAAATTGGTTACGTGATTTCACTTTAAGCTGTTTGTAGCCCTGCTCTGTTACCCATTGCTCCTGAATATCTAATAATTTTTGCGCCACCCCTTTGTTTCTCGCTAAACAAGACACGCCACCAAACCAGCTGTAGAACGTCGTTTCGTCGATCTGGTAACCAATCTTGAACCCTAGGATGTCGTCACCTTGTTGCGCTACCTGGATCAAAGAGCGCTGCTTCCCTTCTAAACGTGCAGACAAGCTCTCAACGGTCTCTTTATGGGCAAATTCCGCGATCTGCTCAACGACCTGAACACACTCTTCCAATGTACCTAGGCGATATTCAATACTCACTACTACTCTCCAAACTAAAAAAGGCTGACAAACGCCAGCCTTTGATATTTTTTGCTTAATTTGCGCTACGCTTGGTCGTCTTTTAAGAACGTCGCCGCTTGCGCATTTTCTTCCGCTAGCCACTCAGCGACATCTTTAGCAAAATAGGTGAGGATGCCATCCGCCCCTGCTCGCTTAAAGCACAGTAGAGATTCCATCACGGTATCACGCTCTTTTAACCAACCATTGGCAAATGCCGCTTTATGCATCGCATACTCACCAGATACCTGATAAGCAAAGGTTGGAACTTTAAGTTCAGACTTAACGCGGCGAACAATATCAAGATAAGGCATACCAGGCTTAACCATAACCATGTCAGCGCCTTCATTCACATCCATCGCCACTTCATGAATCGCTTCATCGCTATTAGCAGGATCCATTTGGTAGTTTTTCTTATTGCCACCCTTAAGGTTGCTTGCACTACCGACCGCATCGCGGAAAGGTCCATAGTAACAAGAAGCGTATTTGGCAGAATAAGCCATGATCTGGGTATTGATGTGGCCTGCTTGCTCAAGCGCTTTACGAATCTCACCAATACGTCCATCCATCATGTCTGAAGGGGCAACGACATCGGCGCCGGCTTCTGCATGAGATAGAGCCTGTTTAACCAAGACTTTGGTTGTCTCATCGTTTAGCACGTAACCTTCTTCATCAATGATGCCGTCTTGACCATGAGTAGTGAATGGGTCAAGCGCGACATCCGTGATCACGCCGATTTCTGGAACATGCTCTTTCAGAGAACGAACCGCACGCTGAACCAATCCTTCAGGGTTGTAAGCTTCAGCAGCACATAGGCTTTTGGCATCTTGGTTGACCACAGGGAATAGAGCGATCGCAGGAACACCTAACTGAGCTAAGTACTGCGCCTCTTCTAGCATTAGATCAATCGACAAACGTTCGATACCCGGCATTGACTCCACGGTTTCGCGGCGATCTTTACCCATAAGAATAAACATTGGATAAATCAGATCGTTAACAGACAATTGGTTTTCAGCCATCAAGCGGCGGCTAAAGTCATGCTTGCGCAGGCGGCGCATACGACGGCCAGGGAATTGACCTTGAATCGAAACTGACACTCTATTCTCCTTGTGTGGTGAAAGTGCTTGAATTGCATAATATCACTCCAAGCCGACGACGCCAGAGAGAGTCGAGAAAAATGCAAAAAATGACCAAATGCTCACACTGCCGTATACTCTCAGCTCTAATAGATAGTGAGATAAGCAATGATTGATACCCACGCACATATTTACGCCACTGAATTTGATACTGATCGCGACCAAGTCGTCCAGCGCGCGTTGGCACAAGGCATTGATAAGATACTACTGCCAAACATTGATTTAGACTCTATCGAGCCGATGCTACGCACAGAAGCTGAGTACCCAGAAGTTTGTCGCTCGATGATGGGATTGCACCCTTGTTACGTCAACGCCGATGTTAAACAGAGCCTAGACATCATCCATTCTTGGTTTGATAAGCATAACTTTATCGCCGTCGGTGAAATTGGCATCGATCTGTACTGGGATAAAACCTTTAAAACCGAACAAGAGATGGCGTTTATTACTCAGCTCAATTGGGCAAAAGAGATGAAGCTGCCAGTAGTCATTCATACACGCGACTCAATAGAAAAGACCCTCACACTACTTAGCCAAGAACAAGATGGTTCATTAAGTGGAGTATTCCACTGTTTTGGTGGCACTGTTGAAGAAGCCCAAGCGATCAATGATCTCGGCTTTCATCTTGGGCTTGGTGGCGTTTCGACGTTTAAAAATGGTGGCATGGATAAAGTGATTCCACATCTAGATATGGACTACGTTATCTTAGAAACCGACTGCCCTTATCTCGCTCCGGTTCCTCATCGTGGCAAACGCAATGAACCTGCGTATACCTCGCTCGTTGCTCAGCGCGTCGCTGACCTAAGAGAAATCAGTGTCGAACAAGTGGATAGCCTCACCACTCACAATGCCAAAACGCTGTTTAGTCTTTAGCTCTCCAGCTCTCCAGCTCTCCAGCTTTCCAGCTTTCCAGCTTTCCAGCTTTCCAGCTTTCCAGCTTTCCAGAAAATAGAAAGGGGTCGATAGTTAACTATCAACCCCTTGATGTATCGCGTTCTAAGTGGATTACTCTTCCACTTGGTCCTCACTGTCACCTTTACGCACATAAAAGCGCGCAAAGAACAAACCAACCTCAAACAGTAGGCACATAGGAATCGCCAATAGCGTTTGCGAGATCATATCTGGCGGCGTCAGCATCATCCCGACCACAAAGGCACCAACAATAATATACGGACGCTTCTGACTTAAGCTCTTAGGATCAGTCGCCCCTGTCCAGCAAAGCAAGATAATGGCTACAGGCACTTCAAAGGCAATACCAAATGCTAGGAATAACGCCAAGACAAAATCGAGATAGCTAGAAATATCCGTCGCAAACTCTACTCCACCAAGTGAAATAGCAGTAAAGAAGCCAAACACTAACGGAAATACCACAAAATAAGCAAAAGCAACACCGCAGTAGAACAGCAACGAGCTAGAGAACATCAGTGGCATGATTAAACGACGTTCGTGTTTGTATAAGCCAGGAGCAACAAACGCCCACACCTGGTAAAGAATAAACGGAACCGCGACAAAAATAGACGCGATTAAAGTCAACTTTAGTGGCGTAAAGAAAGGAGATGCCACATCGGTAGCAATCATGGTTGCCCCTTCAGGTAGACGCTCTACCAAAGGTGCTGAGACAAACTCATAGATGTCATTGGCAAAATAGATCAGCCCGATGAAAACCACCAATACCGCTACAATTGCTCGTAGCAGGCGATTTCTCAGCTCTAGTAAATGGCTGATCAAAGGTTGTGTCTGCTCAACAGAAGACATGGAAACCTCTACTCATAAAGATCGAAAAGGAGCTACTCCATAGCAGCTCCTCCTGTATGCGAGACTATTCGGCTTTTTTATCTGCCTGTGGCGCTGATTGAGTGTTTAGACTCTCAACCGCCCCTACTGAGTCATTGGCGTTCTGAGCAGGCTCAACAGTCTCGTTGGCCGCTTCAGCAATGTTCGTCGCTGATTCGCTTTTGCTCGCGTATGGGCGTTGAACATCTTGCGCAGCTTGCTTTAATTGCTCTACCGAAGACTTGAGCTCTGGAGATAAATCTTCCATTCCCATCTGCTCGGCTTTGCGCAAGTTTTCTTGTAGCTCTTGAACCTTAAGCTCATGTGAAAGTTCATCTTTCACACTGTTTGCCATGTTTTTCGCCGCACCAACAAACTTGGAAACACTACGAATGGCATGAGGCAAACGCTCAGGCCCAAGAACCACCAGCCCAACGACAGATATTAATACCAGTTCCCAAAAACCGATATCAAACACGATCTACGCCTGCTCTTTGTCTTTCTTAGTTTCAGCAGTCGCGTCTGTTTTCTGCTGCTCTACGCTCTTTTGCTGATCAACGGCTTTCTGCTCAAAGTCTGCGTCTTTCTTCTCTTTGTCAGACTCATCTTCGCTCATTGCTTTCTTAAAGCCTTTTACTGCACCGCCTAGGTCGCCACCGATACCACGTAGCTTCTTAGTACCAAATAGTAGAACCACGATGACAGCAATAATCAAAAGTTGCCAAATACTAATACCACCCATTCTTTTTACCTCGGGTCTTATTAAACAAATTAATTTCAAGAGTTTAACGTCTATTGACGATAAGCTCGCCAACTAAGCAACCAAAATGTGACCCCACCTAGGGCACTGGCCAGCGAAAGTTGCTCGTATGTGCTGTTGACCAATATTGCCGAGCATACGACTAATGTGGCTCCAACACCAAATAAAAATTTACCTGTTGCCTGCTGCCTTTTGCTAGAACGATAACCTTGGTAAAGCTGATCCATTCTCTGGTTCATCATTTTACCCTGACGCAAGCTGTCATACAGAAGCTCTGGCAGTTCAGGTAATTTCTCTGCCCAAAAAGGGGCGCGGTCTTTAACCGCATTGATCACTGCCTGAGGACCAACTTGGTTCATCATCCACTGTTCTAAAAATGGTTTAGCCGTTTCCCACAAGTCAAGCTGCGGATATAGCTGTCGTCCTAAACCTTCCACATAAAGCAGCGTTTTTTGTAGTAACACTAACTGCGGCTGGACTTCCATATTAAAGCGACGCGCGGTGTTAAATAGATTCAGTAGTACATGACCGAACGAAATTTCACACAATGGCTTAGCAAAAATCGGTTCACATACAATACGTATGGCAAACTCGAACTCATCGATGTTGGTTTCACGTGGAACCCAACCCGACTCAACGTGCAACTCGGCGACACGTCGGTAATCTCGGTTAAAGAAGGCTAAGAAGTTCTCTGCCAGATAGCGCTTATCTTCGCTGTTTAATGTACCGACGATGCCACAATCTAAACCTATCCAACGCGGGTTTTCTGGATGATCCGGTTCAACAAACACGTTGCCTGGATGCATATCCGCATGGAAAAAGCTGTCTCTGAATACCTGGGTGAAGAACACGCTTACTCCGCGCTCAGCCAACAGTTTCATATTAGTGCCGTTAGCTTTCAACCCTTCAATATCAGAAACTTGGAAGCCGTATATTCGCTCAGAAACCATGACAGTTTCATTACTAAAGTCGGTGATAACTTCAGGAACATATAGTTCTTCACTGGCTTCAAAGTTGCGTCGGAGTTGAATCGCGTTGGCAGCTTCTCGGCGTAAGTCCAATTCATCAAGCAAGGTCTTCTCATATTCACGCACCACTTCGACAGGTTTCAAACGACGTGCTTCAGGAAGTGCTTTGGCGACTATACGCGCCATGCGGTACATCAGTTTTAGATCTGCATCAATGACCGGACGAATATCTGGGCGAATAACCTTCAATACCACTTCTTGGTTAGTCGATTTTAGCTTAGCGGTATGTACCTGAGCGATTGAAGCAGAAGCAAGCGGTTCAATCGCGAAATCATCAAACCATGTCTCTAGTGAACCACCGAGTGCTTGTTCGATTTGCTGCTTGGCAAGCTGACCATCAAATGGTGAAACTTGGTCTTGCAGCATAGCAAGTGGATCAGCAATCTGGGGAGGAAAAAGATCTCGACGAGTCGACATCATCTGGCCAAACTTGATCCATACAGGGCCGAGCTCTTGCAATGCTAAACGCAGTCTGTCACCAAGTGGTTTCTCTGGGTGTTTGTTTTTAATCCAAAACAGACTTTTTCTTGCTAGCAGTGGCGCTTTAGTCAACTGGTGTGTTGGCAGTAGTTCGTCCAACCCATACTCTAGCTGAACACGGATGATCTGGTATAAACGACGCATCTCTGTTGGGGTCATGCGCGCTCCAACAGTTGATTCAATTTAGCCTCGACACGTGAAGCTTGGCTTTTCACTTCATCCACTTGGTCACAGAAATGCGCCACCTCTAGTGGTGCTGGCGCAATTTTCCACTCTTCTGTCAGGACTTGAGCAAGGTGGTCTTGATGTTTTGCGGCTTGCGACTTGAAGAATTGACCGACATTGGCAGCACCCTGAACCACAGTATGCGCAACAACATCCCCCGTCACGCGCGATAACCACTCTTCAATATCTGGTTTGCAATCCGTCATCAGTTGCGAAAACTTTTGTGCCAGCTGAATATCGCCTTCCAATACCAATTTATCTTGCTTGATCAGCTTAGTGATATTGGACTGCTCACGCAGTTCTGGCAGCACCGAGAGGTTCAATGATAAATAGCAATCCGGCTCACCTTCATAATTCGCCAAAACATCAATTTGCTGGCTAAAAATAAAGGTCAATGTCTTGTTCAGTTCTTTAAGGTGAACTTGAATCACTTGCCCTTTCAGGCGAGCAAGACGACGACCGAGCTCAGGGTCGTCGTTAATAAGAGTGTTGAGTGACGTTTCAATCACTGCAGTAACAAGAGGCTCAAATGGCATAACAACCGACCTTAGAACTTATAACCACGGTGAAGGGCAACGATCCCCCCCGTCAGGTTGTAGTAACTGGTTTGATCGAAGCCAGCTTCATTCATCATGCCCTTCAAGGTCTCTTGATTTGGGTGCATACGGATAGATTCCGCTAGGTAACGGTAGCTTTCCGCATCATTTGCCACCAACTCGCCCATTTTAGGTAGTAGATGGAATGAGTAGGTATCATAAATTTTTGATAATGGCTCTAGAACTGGTTTTGAAAACTCAAGCACCAATAAACGGCCACCTGGCTTAAGCACGCGGTACATAGATCGCAATGCTTTGTCTTTGTCGGTGACATTACGTAGACAGAAACTAATCGTAATTGCATCAAAATAATCGTCAGGAAACGGCAATTCTTCGGCGTTTGCTTGCACGTAGTGAACGTTACCGACAATACCGTTGTCACGCAGTTTGTCACGACCAACATTCAACATCGAGTTATTAATGTCAGCCAAAACCACATGACCTTTTTCACCCACGATGCGTGAAAACTTAGCAGTAAGATCCCCAGTACCACCACCTAGGTCTAAAACACGTTGACCAGGACGAACACCACTACAATCGATAGTGAAACGCTTCCAGAGGCGGTGAATACCACCCGACATTAAGTCATTCATAATGTCGTACTTAGCCGCCACAGAGTGGAAAACTTCAGCAACTTTCGTCACTTTCTCGTCTTTTGCTACGGTACTGAAACCAAAGTGCGTGGTTTCATTTGATTCTAAAGCTGTATTCGATTGCACGCTTGTATCCGTCATGATGATTCCTCTTCGAGCAGCGCATTGAATAAATACGACCTAAGCACTGCGGGCGATTAGTTTACTTTATCCTCATCCGGATGTCTTTGTACGAAAGAGTCATTTTTATCCAAGGCAGCATTTTCTGTGAAATGGTCATGTTGAGCGAGTTGTGCCAAATCATTGGATATTGGTTTTTTCACTTCAACGCCCAACTGTTTAAAGCTTTCCGCTTGGCGAATCACATTCCCGCGCCCTGTAGCGAGCTTGTTCATCGCCCCTTGATAATTTTGGTTGGCTCTATCTAATGCACCGCCAAGGCTTTCCATATCATCTACAAACAGACGCAGCTTGTCGTAAAGCTTGCTTGCGCGCTCGGCGATAACCTGAGCATTCTGGTTTTGCCGATCGTTACGCCATAGGTTATCGATCGTGCGCAGCGCCACGAGCAAGGTGGTTGGGCTGACCAAGATAATGTTTTGCTCCATCGCATCTTTTACCAAACTAGGGTCTGCTTGAATAGCCACCTGAAATGCAGGCTCCACAGGAATAAACATCAGCACATAGTCTAGGCTCTGAATGCCTTTTAGCTGATGGTAGTCTTTTTGAGATAGCCCTTTAATATGGGCCCGCAAGGCAAGTAAGTGGTCACTTAACGCTCGTTCTCGTTGGTTATCTGTTTCAGCATTAAAGTACCTTTCGTATGCTACCAAGGCCATTTTAGAGTCCACCACCACTTGTTTATCTTGCGGTAAGTGAACAATCACATCGGGCTGGTAGCGTTTACCCGCTTCATTTTGCAAACTGACCTGGGTTTGATATTCATGCCCTTCACGTAAGCCAGACTCCGCTAATACGCGCGCGAGTACGACTTCTCCCCAGTTGCCCTGCTGCTTGTTATCGCCCTTTAGTGCTTGAGTCAGATTAAGCGCTTCTTTGGTCATCTGCTCATTCAAGCGCTGTAAGTTCTTCAACTCATGAACTAAGGTATGGCGCTCTTTAGCTTCTTGATTAAAGCTGTCGTTGACTTGCTTCTTAAATCCTTCAAGTTGCTCTTTAAGGGGAGATAGCAAACCATCCAAACTCTGACGGTTTTGCTGATCCACTTTGGCAGTTTTAGATTCAAACAACTGGTTTGCAAGCTGCTCAAATTGCTGCTTAAGACGCTCTTCTGCCTGCTCTAACAGTTGCAGCTTCTCTTGGCTGGCTTTGTTTTGTTGCTCATGGCGTGCTTCTTGTTCACGTAACTGCGCTTCTAACTGCGATTTTTGCTCGCGAATCTGATTGAGGTCATCGGCATACTGCTGGCGTTCCTGCTTTACTGCTTCGAAGTAACGTAGCTTCTCTAGCACCGCCATCAACTTACCGTGAGACTGCTTTATCTCGTAAGCAGACTTATCACGTTCACCATCAAACTCGTCGAGTTCTTGCTGCGCCTCACGGAGTTCTTTTTGCAGTTGCTCAATTTGGCTGCTAGCAAGCTGCTGATTCGATTCCAATTGTTGTTCAAGAAGCTGATTGTCAAAGCGCATTTTCTGTTTGACCCACCAGCCGACAACCATGCCACTTGCTACGGCACCAGATAGGCCACTGATCAACATAGCTTGATGCTCAAGAATCCATTGCATAATAAAGATTTAACTATTCTGAATTAGATACTTTCAATGGTATTTTAGCACTGGATAAATGTCCAGTTTGTCGGCTAGATATCGAACAGCTAGACTAGGCGCTCACTACCCTGTCCCATACTTTTCACCAGTGAGTCTTAACTGGTTGGTTTTATTGAAGGAACATCATGAACGAGCGCCGTGCTTTAGGCTTAGGTTTATCAGCAGTATTACTCTGGTCAACGGTTGCCACCGCATTCAAACTCACCTTGGCTGAGTTTTCCCCTATTCAAATGTTGACTGTCGCCAGTATCACTTCCGCACTGGCACTGACGGTTATTTGTGCTGTGCAAGGTAAGCTTAAGACACTACCTAGCACATTTCTCTCCAACCCCGGGTATTACCTACTGTTAGGGCTGATTAACCCACTCGCTTACTACGTTATTTTGTTTAAAGCTTATGACTTACTTCCTGCTTCCCAAGCACAGGCGATCAATTACAGCTGGGCAATTACGCTCACCCTGATGGCGGCAGTATTTTTAGGCCAGAAAATACGTAAACAAGATTGGATTGCTTGTACGTTCAGCTACTTGGGGGTGATTGTTATTGCCACACAAGGCGATTTGCTTGGCTTAAACTTTGAGAGCCCGCTAGGGGTTGGCTTGGCTCTGTTTTCCACTCTACTTTGGGCAAGTTACTGGATTTTAAATACCAAAAACAAGGCAGACCCTGTTGTCGGCGTTTTACTCGGTTTTTTAGTCGCGATTCCATTTGCGATTGGTTTAACTCTTTATGAGGGGCTGAGCTTTAGCCAGATTTCGATGCAAGGCTGGCTGGCGGTCAGCTATGTGGGATTGTTTGAGATGGGAATTACCTTTGTTCTATGGCTAAGTGCTTTGAAGCTCACACAAAACACTTCCCGCTTAAGTAACCTTATTTTTGCTTCTCCTTTTATCTCGCTGATGCTTTTAGCCACCATTATTGGCGAGCAGATTCATCCTTCAACACTTGTTGGATTAGTACTAATAATTACCGGCTTGGTGATCCAACAGATTAATATTGGCAAAAAAAGTTTTGCCAAACAACCTGGATAACTAAAAGACTATTCTAGATAGGCCTACCTAGAATAGTTGGTAGGCCAATTCACTTCCTTGGCCACGAACCTCATCAATTTTTGGTACTACGGAGTGGCAAATATGCAGCGCAGATGCCGCTTTGCAGTTGGCAATATATTCGCGTTTTTCTCGCTCGTCCAACATCATATCCCAACGTTTATTCACATCACGCGAGAAATAGATAAGGCAGGCAAAACGTTTTGATTCAAGAGCTTGTCCAGGGTGGTTGACGTTTGCAATGGCATCAACTAACTCATGAGGAAACTTCCAAGTTTCCGCCAGCAGCGAGCCTAGTTGCTGCGCATCAATACCGATCACTTCTTGCTGCACTTTGGCTGCATTCTCACCATTTTGCACACGTTGTTGAATATCCACCGCCTTTTTGGGCTCCAGAGTGTGGATCATTAGCTCGCCAATATTGTGTAGGACACCAATAGTAAACGCCTCGCTCGGATCAAGCTTAATCTCTCTTGCTACTGTGCTTGCAATTGTGGCGACTTCGAACGTTTCAGCCCAGTAATCTTTAATGTTGAGCGTTTCTAGACGCGGAAAGGTTGAAACCAATATTGAAGAGGAAATCAGATTGCGTATTGGCCCAAGCCCAAGACGCACGATAGCATCATTGATATTGGTAATACCTTTTACTCCCCCATAAGCAGCAGAATTGGCCATTCTTAATACCCTAGCCAGTAACACCTGATCCATCGCCATTTTCTGGGACAACGCACTAAAGTCGATGGTTTCACGATTTACCATTTCCAATAATTCTTGGAGAACACTTTCGATACGTGGTAGCTCGTTAATACGAGAGATCAATGCTTCCTGACTCATAGAGCTTACTCCTTTATACCCTTTACTTTTTTATAAGTAAGTGTAGTACTAAAGTGTGAACTCTAAGCAAATTTCCCGTATGAAAATCACACCCACTGTCCGGCGGCAAAACCAGAACTCCAGCACCATTGGAAGTTATAGCCCCCGAGCCAGCCAGTTACATCCATCACCTCACCGATAAAGTACAAACCGTTAATCTGCTTGCATTCCATCGTCTTAGAAGAGAGATGATTAGTATCAACGCCACCAAGAGTTACTTCGGCTGTACGATATCCTTCAGTGCCGTTAGGTGCGATTTGCCAGTTTTCTAGCTGCTTAGCGATGGCTTCAAGTTGCTTAACGTTAAACTGTTTCAGTGGTTTGTCTGCAAAAACCTTTCGCTCGATCAAAACTTCAACAAGTCGCTTTGGTAGCACCTTGGCTAGGGTGTTTTTAAGACTCTGATTAGGGTGCTTGTCGAGGGAACGTTGCAGTAGTTCATCAACATCCACTTCAGGGACTAAGTTAATCGTCACTTTCTGCCCGGCTTTCCAGAACGAAGAGATTTGCAACACTGAGGGCCCAGATAAACCGCGGTGGGTAAACAATAGTGCCTCTTTAAACATGGTGCCGTCTTGAGCGGTAATCTCCGCTGGAATAGCAATACCAGACAGTTCAGCAAATGACTCTTTGTCTTCTTTGTGCAGGGTAAATGGCACAAGTCCCGCAGTGGTCGAAATAATATCGAGACCAAATTGCTCAGCAATCTTATAACCAAATGGCGTTGCGCCCAATTTTGGCATTGATAAGCCACCTGTCGCCACAACCAATGAGTCACATTCAATCACACTCGTATTGGTGCGCAGAGCAAAGCCAGTCTCAGTCTTTTCAATTTGGTGGATATCTTGCTGGTAGCGCTGACTCACACACGGTAAATCACACTCTGCCAGAAGCATCTTGACGATATCTTTTGAGTCGTAATCTCCAACACAGAATAACTGCCCATGATCACGCTCTTCAAACTCAATCCCATGTTTACTCACCATGGAGATAAAGTCCCAGTTGGTATATTGAGACAAGGCAGATTTGACAAAATGTGGGTTTTGACACAAGAAGTTATTTGCCGACACATCATAGTTGGTGAAGTTACAACGACCGCCACCAGCTATAAGGATCTTGCGTCCAGGCTTTTTTGCATGATCTAGTAGCAACACTTTGCGACCACGCTTACCCGCCTCAGCGGCACACATTAGCCCCGCAGCACCCGCACCTATGATGACGACATCAAACTTTTCTGTCATGAACCACTACTCAAAAATTAAAACCAATAAAAAAGGATGTGCCTGATGCACATCCTTCGCAATTTACGCGGCTATTTTAGCGGCATTTTGAACCAATGCCAATTTAGCTAGAGAATCATTGCCGCCAGCAAGGTTACCGCGAGTAACGAGGTCGATAAAATAAACAGCTCGCGTACTCTGTCGCACTTACCCGTGAACACTTCATCATGATGATGATGATACTCTTTACTCTTTATGTAATGGAACAAGCGAACCTGCTTAGTGACATTACCGTGAGTGGTAAAGAAGCCATTGCCATCGACTTGCTGATAAAGTAACGGGTGGGCTTCACGCATGATGTAAATCAAAGAGCGCAGCGCGGTAAGATAGCGCGCCATATTAACGAGCGTTACCATCATTAGCGCAAATAGAATTGTGTCAGCATTGATCATCTTTTCCTCCCTACATCTTCTAAAATGCCCAGAGAAAAAGACGACCTACTTAGAGTGTCTTACGCCGAAATTTATTCAGCGGGGGCATCCATGATTGAAGATGAACCTTCTTTCGCCAAAGCTGCTAAATCTTTGTCGATAAAGAACAGCGCTTTGCCATCTTCGCCAACTAGATCTAGCTTATCTAAGATCCCTTTAAATAACTTCTCTTCCTCGTGCTGCTCTGCAACGTACCACTGTAAGAAGTTGAACGTAGAATAGTCTTGTGATGTAAACGCCACATGAGCAAGTTTGTTGATTTTTTCGGTAATCATCTGCTCGTGTTCAAATGTCTCACGGAAGACATCACCCAGACTATTAAACTCGTGCTTTGGTGCTTCGATGACACCTAAAATAGGCATTGCACCTGTCTCACTCACGTAAGTGAAAAGACGCTGCATGTGCTCCATTTCTTCTACGGCATGTGCACGTAAAAACTCAGCTGCACCTTCGAATCCTTTGTCTTCACACCAAGCACTCATTTGTAAGTATAGATTGGATGAGAAAAATTCGAGATTAATTTGCTCATTCAATTGATCGACCATTGCTTGAGAAAGCATCTACCACTCCTACTAAGTCTATGAAGTTAAATTGACTATATCATGTTGGTCACCATAACACTTTGTATGCCAAATGTGGATCTGAGATCACTTCAGCAAAATTTATTAATTCAAGGTGCTAATCTTTAATTAGAACCCTTACAAGGAGATAGCACTATGAGTTATCAACATATTTTGGTTGCCATCGACCTATCTGAAGACAGCAAACTCTTGGTCGAAAGAGCCGTATCCTTGGCAAAACCGCTAGGCGCATCTGTGTCGTTCGTTCATATTGATGTAAATTACGCTGAGCTTTATACCGGCCTGATTGACATAAACCTTGCCGAAACCCAACACCAAGCCATTGAAGCATCTCAGAAGCAACTACAGAACTTGGCTGACCATGCTGATTTCCCTATCAAGCATACTTTGGTCGGTAGCGGCGATCTGAGCAATGAACTGTGCGATACCATCAAGGAATTCAATATCGATCTTGTTGTGTGTGGCCATCATCAAGATTTTTGGAGCAAACTGCTCTCCTCTACTCGCCAGCTCATCAATTGTTCGCCCGTTGATATGTTAGTAGTACCACTCAAGGACTAAATAGGTATACACTGCCCGATAGTTTTTGATAATGAGTCTTAGTTATGGGGTATTTATCTGCGGTCACCTTGCTGTGGGCGTTTTCATTTAGCCTGATCGGCGTTTATCTAGCTGGTCAGGTTGATTCTTGGTTCTCAGTGCTAATGCGTGTTGCACTCGCAAGCTTGGTTTTTTTGCCTTTTCTTAAATTCAAAGGGATCGACAAAGGACTAATAGCCAAACTCATGGTGGTTGGTGGTTTCCAGCTTGGCTTAATGTATTGCTTCTATTACCAATCTTTCTTATTGCTCTCAGTGCCTGAAGTACTACTGTTCACTGTCTTTACGCCTATTTATGTCACACTGATTTACGATTTACTCAAACGTCGCTTCTCGCCTTGGTATTTAGTCACAGCGGCTATCGCAGTCGCTGGCGCCGCTTTTATTAAATTTGCAGGCATCAACGAGAACTTCATTGTTGGTTTCCTCGTGGTTCAGGGTGCTAATGTCTGTTTCGCGATTGGTCAGGTCGGCTACAAGTACTTGATGGAAAAATACGATGTAGAACTGCCACAGCACGCAATTTTTGGCTATTTCTATTTAGGCGCTTTGTGTGTCGCGACGGTCGCGTTCGCCTTAATGGGTAACCTAGACAAAATGCCAACTACCAGTACACAGTGGGGAGTATTGGTTTACCTTGGCCTTATTGCTTCAGGTTTGGGGTACTTTGCCTGGAACAAGGGCGCAACTCTAGTCAATGCTGGTGCTCTAGCTGTGATGAACAATGCTTTGGTTCCTGCTGGTCTTGTCGTTAACATTGTGATTTGGAATCGAGATGTGGATATCACTCAACTGAGTATCGGTGGCGCAATCATCCTGCTTTCTTTGTGGGTCAACGAAACTTGGGTCAAGCGTAAAGTTGAACAGAGTTATAAAACCAATCCACAGTAAATAAAATCACTAGATGCAAAAAAGCTCTCCATTGACGGAGAGCTTTTTATTGTCTGTATGATTAATGAAGGTTTGAGCTAGTTTGTGTCTCTGGTATCTCTGCGACTAAGCTAGATAGACTTACCTTATCTTCCAATTTCTTCTGTTTTTTAATCAGCTTACGTTGCTTATTCGCTAGCTTGAGCAGTTTCTTCTGCTGCTTGTAGTGTTTCTTTATCGCTTTCTTTGCCTTCTTAAGCGATTTTTTATCTTCTAAATCAAACACTTCACTAGCTACAGTTTCTGCTTGGCTAGTTTGAAGTTGCGTTTTTTGCAGCAAGGCTTTCTCTTTCACCCTCTCAACCACTCTTCTGACAGCTTGCGCTTTTTGCTCTGAGGGTAGATTTGCTTGAGTATTAGGCAAAGCTTCCGCTAGTAAAGCGCAGCTCTGTTGTTGCTCTAACGGCTTATTTTGGCAAGCTTGAGGAGGAATAGCGGCTGGTTTACAAAGGGAGTCTTTAGAAGCGGACGAGCGAGCACAAGAGCGACAAAGATATTTAGGCTCAACCACCAAACGATGAATATCACCCAAATTTTCCGCAATTTGCTTGCGATTCATCTTACAGAAACGTTTAGCCACGCTACAACTCCAGCTAAGAATACGAATAGTTCTTAGTAAGATATACCTGCTTGATAAGGAATTAGCAAGGACAAAAATCGCACTATTGATACAGTGTTCGCTAAGTCATTGATGCATTAACATAAACATCGAAACGATTTTTTTTCGTCTCAATTGCCATCATAGGTTTTTGTTGGTTGAGCCAATCTGCATAGTCGGGCCGTTTCACCACCACCCTTTTAGTGGCAAGGGCTAAGGCGGGTTCCAAAAGGCTATCAGCATCATGATCGGCACCAACCAAAGACTGGAATACACGCATCTCTTTTTTCACTAATGCGCTCTTTTTCTTGTTGTCAGGGTGCGGGTACATAGGGTCAAGATAAACCACGTCAGGTTTAACAAACTCCGGATCTTCTGCAAGTTGACTAAGCGCATTATGGCTAGAAGCATGAATCAAAGACATACGCTCACTCACCCACGCTCCAATCTCAGGATCATTCTTAGCTCGGGTTAGCCCATCATCCAATAACGCCGCTACGACAGGATGGCGCTCAACCATCTGAACTTTGCATCCTAGCGAAGCCAAGACGAAAGCATCACGCCCGAGACCGGCAGTGCCATCAAGTATCGTCGGTGTCGCACCCTTGTTTAAACCAGCCGCCTTAGCTATCGCCTGACCTTTACCGCCACCAAATTTACGTCTATGTGCAACCGCGCCACCGGCTAGATCAACGAAAATGGCTCCTAGTTTTGGCTCATCTAACTTACGTAGCTCTAAACGCTGCTCTGTAAGCACCAGAGCAAACGGGCTTTCATCGCTATACGCTAGCCCCCAGCGTTGTGTTATCTGTTGAAAACGTTCAGTTTGTGTTTGATCTTCACATAACAGCTGTAGTTGCACGCAATATTCCTAAGGGTTTAATCACTAACTCGGGCGCAGTTTACTGGATCTTTAGCCATTTCACTAAGCATTCTGTTGTGGTGTTAGCTCTGATACCAGTTCAGCAAGTGGCTTAGGTTTGCCGATGACATAGCCCTGTGCATAATCGACCCCGAGTTCCATCAATTGTTCAATAATCTGAGCGTTTTCTACAAACTCGGCGACGGTTTGCTTACCCATTTGTCGAGCAAGATCGTTAATTGAACGCACCATTAAGTGGTCCATATCATTGATGTCCATATCACGGACAAAAATGCCGTCTATTTTTACGATATCGACAGGAAGCTGCTTCAAGTATCCAAATGAAGATAAACCAGAACCAAAATCATCGAGTGCAATATAGCAGCCCAACGCTTTGAGCTGACTAAAAAACTCAATCGCTTGATTCATGTTGCTCATTGCTGCGGTCTCTGTGATTTCAAGACAAATTTTTCCACACGGTACTGAACTGTGCGCAAGTTTTTCTAGCAAGAAAGCGATGAACTCTTTGTTGCCCATTGAATGGCCTGAAAGATTTATCGAGCAGCGCGCTAATTGCTCTAGTACCTCAGGGTGCTGTTCAAACCAAGTAAGAGTCTGGTTGACCACTTGTTTGTCGAGCAAATGAGCAATGTTGTAACGCTCAGAAGCTGGCATAAAAATACCGGGGGAAATGTATTCACCATCGGCGTTTTTAATTCGAATCAGTATTTCAAAGTGCATTCCCTGCTCATTACCCGTCAAGTCAAGAATCTGCTGAGCAAAGAGTTCTATTCTATTGTTGGCCAGAGCGTTGTGCACTAAGTTGACGCTTTCCATTTCTTGCTCTCGGCGACGTAATTCTTGGTCATCAAGACAATACATGCTGAAGCGATTGCGCCCTTCTTCTTTAGCCACATGACAAGCGGTGTCGGCTTGAGCGTGAACCATTTGTGGCGATGAAGCCGTATGGTCAATTAAACGTATACCTATTGAACAGTTCAATGTAAGACTAATATCTTCCCAAATAAACGCATGTTCACTCAAGGTATTGATGATAGTGGTGGCAAGTTTCTTGGCATCCATTTCCGTACAATCTTTCAATAGGATGGCAAACTCATCGCCCCCTAAGCGTGCCAGGATCGTATTGTAAGGCAACACTTCTTCCAGCATGCTGGCACAAAACTGGATGGCGGCATCTCCGGCCTCGTGACCCGCGGTATCATTAAGTACTTTAAGCTGATCAAGGTCGATATAGAGCATCGCATGTGTTCGGGTATAGCTTTCGACCTCACGCAGTGCCTTCTCCAACTCCTTTTCGAAGTAGTTACGACTGTAAGTACCTGTCAGCAAATCATGTTGCGCTTGATATTGAAGCTGCTCTGATAACGCTTTGGTCTCAGTAACATCTTCGCCAACAATCAGTAGGTGCCCTGATTCAGCCAAAGGACGAATGTTTTCACGCACCCAAACAATATGTCCATCAGCATGGCGATATTCAATTTCTCGGCGCCATACACCTTTAATCGCCTGCTTAGGTTGCAGCAGAACTTGCCTTGGCACTAGCGAATTATTGTTGTGATAGAATTCTTTCAACCTATGGCCAAGCACCTGCTCAGAGCGATAACCCAATAGTTGCTCAGCAAACTGGTTAACTTGTTGGATGCGATTTTGCTCATCTAGGGTAACCATCATTACAGGTTGCTGATCGTAATAATGGCTTAAGTTGGCCTCTCGTTGATAGAGACGCTCTTCTGTAATTTTGCGTGAAGTAATGTCACGCGCCTCTAATAAGTACTGACTACCTTCATTGAGCAGAGGTATAGGCTTAAGCGAAAGTTCTAATACCATCGAGCCTTGATCGGCATGCCAGATTTCAGCCTCAAACTGAACAATAGCGTCGTGCTCTTTAGTGATAAAAAATTGCTTCAACTGCTCTCTAGCTTGCTGCTCCCAATGGCGATGCTGCCATATTGGACGCTCAACACTAAAGTTTTGGTCATAGAGCAGATCCTGCAGCTTGCGATTGCTTGACATAATATGGCCGCTGGCATCAATCACCCCAATAAAATGATAGCTCTGATCAAAAACCATTTCGATTAATGTTTGGCTCTCTTTTGCAAGCTGTTCACTGCGCTTTATCCGGCTGAGATAATAGATAAGAATCATAATGATAACCGCCAGAAAAAGTACCAAACTGCCTACTATTTCTAGCTCCTGCTGATAGCGGTCAGAAAAAGATTGAGGCTTATTGAAAATAACTGATGTCGCTTCTCCCTCTATGCCGAGCCCCCATTTCAACACAGCTTGATAGTCGAGTTTGATTTCTGGAATGCCCACTTCAACTTTTGGTAGCTGAGCTTCTGGATTGTCTAGCACGCGTTGCAATAGTTTCGCCGTCTGCTGACCATGCTGCCGACCACTTTGAATTACACCGCCCACAGCTCCGTAACCTAAGCCCAAGTCATGCACCATATAAATTGGTGCCTTAGAGGCTTCATTCAACTGCTGCCAATGCTCTTGCTGAGCCACAATAGAGCCATCTATTTCTCGGTAGTAAATCCAAAAAATGACACTCGCCGTACTTTCTAGCTTTGTAGCAAACTCAATGAGCTGTTCAAATTTTTCCGGAATAAGTGAAACCACTCGATCATTATATTCCGGGTAGTGAGTTAAAAACTTATCAATTTGTGAACGTGCAGCCGCGCCAGTCACCGAATAGTCGGTAACGATATAGATTGACTTAACTTCAGGTTGAATACGCTCTATCAGTGAGATATTGCTGTAAAGATCAATATCTTCCGTTACACCTGTCGCGTTAAGATCTTTATGCATGTTAGGGTCGTAGCCATTGATTCCACCGAAGATAACTGGCGTATCCCCCAAAATGGGTGCCAGTTTGTTCATCAGCATCAAAGCATTATTGTCACTAACGACAACGGCTTTAAACTGCTCTTGCTCAAATTTAGTTTTATAGAGAGAGTACAATTGTTCAAAGTAGGCATCGCTCTGTATTCGCTTGGTATCGAGATACAGAACACGTGTAGAGATATGAGCGTTCTTCAGTTGCTGTTCTAAACCCTTTTGAAAGGTATCAGTCCAAAAGAAACCTTGATGGTAGGAGTGCACCACTAACACATCATTTTCACTTGCTCGCGTAGCAAAAGTGGTAACTAGCGCTAGAAGGATTAGACACAAACGCACTAAAATAGTCTCAAAATCAAAGGAGTATGGATATAATTGTATCACCACTGATGATAAATTGTACTAATTCCACAAAGTTAGGCTGATTTACAAGGACTCACATGCAAGCACACGGTATTAAACTTGATGACTTAGATAAAGCCATCTTAAAGACTTTAATGGAAGACGCTCGTACTCCTTATGCCGAAATGGCTAAACAATTCGAGGTTAGCCCCGCAACGATCCATGTTCGAATCGAAAAAATGAAGTCAGCGGATATAATTCAGGGTACAGAAGTGATCGTCGATACCAAAAAGCTTGGATACGACGTCTGTTGCTTCATCGGCATTAACCTTAATGCAGCGCGTGATTACCATTCTGCGCTAGAAAAGCTCAATGCGCTTGAAGAAGTGGTTGAAGCGTATTACACCACGGGAGCCTATAATATTTTCGTAAAGCTCATGTGTCGCTCTATAGAAGAGCTACAGTACGTTTTAATCGATAAATTACAGGCGATTGATGAAGTGCAATCGACGGAAACTTTAATTTCTTTGCAAAACCCAATCAACCGTAACGTCAATCCATAAAAAAACTCGCCTAGGCGAGTTTTTATTATTCAGTATCGAGCAATTACTTCGATTCTAAATATTGCTTTAGATCATCGACAGAGATGCCTTGCTCAGCTATCTCTTTGGCTAAAGATTCAATCTGTTCACCTTTGCGTGAATCAATCACTTGCTGAAACTGATAAACCATATCACGCAAGACTGGCAGTGGTACTTGTTTTGCTGCACTTCGAATGCGTTCACCACTTTGACTGCCTAGCTCACTCAAAAGTTTACCAAACATAATTTTTTCTGGAGTATCTTCCAATTGCTCCAATACACGAGCCATCTCGTATGTTGTCATTGACATCGTTGTGATTTATCCACAGAACTCGATATAAGAAGCTCAAATATACATCGTTTGGTTAGATTATCAAGGCTTGTCAGACTCGCTAAGCCGTTGCATGGTGCCAAGTTTTCCCGACCCTTGACCATAGAATGGCCAGCGCAGGAGCAACTATCAGCATTAAGGTCGCGATCATGACATGAGGTTCCATACCTAGTCGCTGAACGCTACCAACCACTAAGCCGGAACCACTCATCTGAAATAGTCCAAGTAATGCGGCCGCTGTACCCGCTTTATCACCAAAAGGTGCGAGTGCCTTTCCTGCTGATGCACCAAGTATCCAGGCAAAACCTACAGATGATATAAAGATAGGGAACATAAAGGCAAAAGCAGTAGAATGTCCGATTAGAGCAAGCATAGTGACACCCGCGATAGCTAGAGTAATGATACCGACCGACAGCGTTTTGTGAGTGCCAAATTTGTCCATAAACTTAGGTGCACTCATACAAGCAACAATGTTAAATGCTGCATTGATACCGAACCACATAGTAAATTGGTTCATTGACAGACCGAGGTTTTCCATCAACACAACAGGCGCAGACGTCACATAACCAAGAATCACTGCCATAGCTAACATACATAGTGTTGCATGGAAGAGGAATGTAGGCGTTTTAATCACATCCAGATAACGGTTAAGCTTAAACACAGGCTCTTTACTTAGCTGTGGATTCGTCTCCTTTAAACCAAGCCAAAGCATGGCCAGTACTACAACAGCAAAACCAGCCATAAAACTAAAATTTGCTCGCCAACCGAACTGCTGTGTTAACCAACTCCCCAAGATTGGAGCAAGTGCAGGAATAAAACATATTGCACCATTTAGGTAGCTAATCATCTTACCGCTTTTCTGTGGACCAAAAATGTCGCGAACTGTTGCAAAGGCTGCTACCGATGTCGCGCACGCACCTAAGCCTTGTAGCAATCGAGACATAAGCATCCACTCAATATTTTGAGCACTCCACGCCAATAAAGCGCTCACTGCGTAGATACTAACACCTCCCAATGCAACAGTTCGACGTCCTAACTTGTCTGCTAAAGGACCTGCAAACAACTGTCCTACCCCCATAGCAAACAAAAACCAAGTAATTGTGTCTTGAGCAAGAGCATGTTCCACGTGGAACGCAGTTGAGATCATTGGTAGTGCCGGCAAGTAGATATCTATCGCCAATGGGCTGAATAGAACCAGTAGTGTAAGCAACACTAACTGTAATTTACGAGGGGAACTTTCATTTGCCACTTGCACTACGAACTCCGATGCACTTGATGAATTTGTCCATATACTAAGCTAAACTAGATATGCCAACCAATGACATATAGTCATCAATGTTATTCCAATAGGGAATTTCTATGAATATTGAGAAGCTAGCTCGCATCGATCTTAATCTATTGGTTTGCTTGCGGGTGCTAATAGAAGAATTGAATGTAACACGTGCAGCACATAGATTATGTTTAAGTCAATCAGCTGTCAGCAAAAGCTTAGCCAAGCTAAGAACCCAATTTGATGACCCGCTTTTCGTTCGTCATGCTCATGGGCTAAAGCCAACACCTAAAGCCCTGTTTCTCAAGCCTAAGCTTGAAATTCTTATTAACCAACTCGAACAACTTACCCAGCCTGAACAGTTTTCAGCGAGTTCGAGTGACTATCGCTACCAAATTGCCGCAGTAGAAAGCGTTTACCCGTTAATTCTTCCCCACTTTTTGCCCGAGATTTTTAAACGTGCACCTGGTGTAACCATTAGTACTCACGCATGGGCCGAAGAAACATTTAAACAATTACAACGCGGAGAAATTGACCTTGGGATTACTGGTAAGGATATTGACATAAACGACGCTAAGTTAACCATGCTTCCACCGAGTGATATTTGCGAGCAAGAGATCTATCGTGACAACCAGATGTGTTTAGTACGAAAAGAACATCCAGCGCTTAGCCAACATTGGAACTTGGAAAACTACCTTTCTCAACGCCACGTACAAGTTAGATGCGATGGTAACGAACGCTGGCTACTCGACTATCGATTAGCGGATATAGGTAAAGAGCGTGATATCGCTATTACTGTGCCTGATTTCAACAGTGCAGCTAGCCTCTGCTCATATACTGATTTCGTGTTTACTGCACCAAGCCATTTCGTCAAACTTGCTTCGAAGCAACTCAGCTTAACTGTTTTGCCACTACCGATGGAATTTCCTCCTATGGCTTATACGTTGTTTTGGCACCGAGACAGAGAAAATGACCCAGCTTTGTCTTGGCTACGGCAAATTATTCGTGACAAAACCACAGCACTTAGACAATTTGCAGGCTGACAGCAAAAAGAGTAGCTTATTCGCATCGTCCACTTAACGTCACTCACGCCGACATGGACGCCTTACTAATATGAAGGATTAACACAGATGCTTACAACAATAGAGCAACGCCTATCCGCAATTCGTGAATGGCTAGCCCAGCACAACATTGATGCCTTGCTTGTCCCACATGAAGACGAATACCTAGGCGAATACGTACCAGCACATAATGAGCGCTTACATTGGCTAACTGGCTTTACTGGTTCAGCAGGTGTCGCCGTTATAACTCAAGACAAGGCAGCGATCTTTGTCGATGGTCGCTACACGGTGCAAGTCACTAAACAAGTTCCTGCCGATCTATTCGAGTACCGTCACTTAATTGAAGAGCCTGCGCTAGATTGGATTAAAGACCAGCTAACTAGTGGAGCTTGTGTAGCAATCGATCCTCGTATGCACAACTCAGCTTGGTTAGATATGGCACAAGCAAAACTAGCAGAATCACTTGAGCTTAAGACTCTCAACGGCAACCCAATTGATGAGCTTTGGCTTGATCGCCCTGCTCCTGTGGTTTCTGACGTTCGCCTGATGGCAACAGAAGCAGTTGGTCAATCTAGTCAGAGCAAACGCCAACAAATTGCTGATCTATTAAAAACAACAGGTGCAGACAGCGCAGTGATTACTGCACTTGACTCTGTTTGTTGGTTACTTAACGTGCGCGGTCTTGATGTATCACGCCTGCCGGTTCTTCTTTCTCACGCGATTCTTCATTCAGACTCAAGCGTAGAATACTTCCTCGACCCTGCTCGCCTACCGAAAGGATTTGAAGCTCATGTAGGTAATGGTGTAAATGTACATCACCCAGAAGCACTGCAAGCAAGACTAGAAAGGTTGTCAGGTAAGAAAGTGCTGGTTGACCCAGCGACAAGCAGCGCATGGTTTAAGCTGGTTCTACAAAATACTGGGGCGACCGTATTAAGCGCTGCGGATCCATGCCTAATGCCAAAAGCTGCTAAGAACGCTGTAGAAATTGCAGGAATGAAAGCGTGTCACATTCGTGATGGTGTGGCGATGAGCAAGTTCCTAAGTTGGTTAGATGCGGAGGTAGCAGTCGGCAACCTGCATGACGAAGCGACACTATCTGACAAGCTAGAAGCGTTCCGTAGCGAAGACCCTACTCTAATGGACCTTAGCTTCGACACGATTTCAGCAGCAGGCGGAAACGCGGCAATGTGTCACTACAATCATGAGAACCAACCGGAACCTGGTCAGCTTGAATTGAACACGCTTTACCTTGTCGATTCGGGTGGTCAGTACCTAGATGGTACCACAGACATCACGCGCACAATCGCAATCGGTCAACCTTCACAAGAGATGATTAAGCAATTCACCCTCGCTCTAAAAGGTCATATCGGTGTTGCTCGTGCTCGATTCCCTAAAGGTACTCGTGGTTACCAAATTGATACGTTGGCTCGTCAGCACCTATGGGCTGAAGGCTATGATTACGATCATGGTACCGGTCATGGTGTTGGTCACTTCCTAAATGTTCATGAAGGACCCGCTAGTATTTCCAAGAGACAAATCGATGTTCCTCTTACAGAAGGCATGGTGCTATCGAACGAGCCTGGTTACTACCGCGCTGATGCATTTGGTATCCGTATCGAGAACTTAGAGCTTGTTGTCGAAACACCTACCAATGGTGACTTCCCTGTTCTATCTTTTGAATCGCTAACACGCTGCCCGATCGACAAGCGTAACATCAATGTAGATATGCTGACTCGACCAGAGTTGGCTTGGCTAAATGACTACCACCAAAAAGTCTGGGATGAAATCAGCCCACTAGTTGAAGGTGAAGTGAAAGAATGGCTTCGTCAGTCAACCTTGCCACTGACTCATGGCTAGAAACTGGATAACTGGATAACTGGATAACTGGAAAGAATAGAGGGTTGATGTGATGCATCAACCCTCTTTATTATTGTTAGTTGTGTTTCACGTGAAACACCAATTCTTAACATAAACCTGAATAGGCAGAGTGCCAATCTCGCCAAACGGGGTCAAACCCTTTAGCGCGAATCATATCTTCGACTGTACCTGCACTTCGCTCATCACTAATTTCAAATTGCTCCAGTTCAGTGTCATCCATCGCATAGCCACCTGGTTGAGTTTTTGATGCTGCAGACATGGTTGTGATCCCCAAGGGTAAGACATTATCTCTAAATTTTGGTGACTCACGAGTCGATAGAGACAAGTCTACTTCAGGATTCAACAAGCGATAAGCACAAATGAGTTGGACCAATTGTTTATCTGTCATCACCGACTTTGGCTGAAGCGCTCCCTCACATGGACGCAATCGTGGGAACGAAATCGAGTAACGAGTTTGCCAATAGGTGCGCTCTAGATAATCGAGATGCGCCGCAACATAAAAGCAATCAGTTCGCCACTCTTCCAAGCCAATCAAGGCACCGATACCAATCTTATCTATACCCGCTTTTGCCAATCGATCCGCAGTATCTAGTCGGTACTCAAAATCCATCTTGTTACCACGCAAGTGGTGCTCAGCATAGGTAGATGGATGATATGTTTCTTGATACACCATCACGGCGTCCAACCCTAAGGTCTTTAGTTCAGCATACTGATCTTGATCGAGCGGCTGAACTTCCATCGCCAAATAGTTAAAGCGCTGCTTTATCATTGGCACCATTTCACGGAAATAGTTCATGCCAACTTTGGTTTCGTGTTCGCCTGTTACTAGCAAAACGCTATCAAACTTCATTCGTTTGATCGCTTCCACTTCCGCAGACACTTCATCTTTGTTTAGGGTGCGACGCTTAATACGGTTCTCCATCGAGAAGCCACAATAAGTACAAGCATTGGCACACAAGTTAGACAGGTACAGGGGAATATAGAGTGACATAGTATTGCCAAACCGTTTACGAGTTGCCGTGTAAGACAACTGAGCCATCTGCTCCAAATAAGGCTCGGCAGCAGGCGAAATTAATGCCTTAAAGTCTTCTAAATTACGCTTGGGTTTATTCAATGCACGTTCGACATCTTGCGCCGTCTTGGCATAGATCGACATCGAAATGTCGTCCCAATTGAGCTGCTTAAATTGTTCAACGAAACTCATTTTATTCTCGCTTAGAACTTATAGCTCATCTAAAAATGAAGTCAGTGGACTCGATGCGACTGCTTGAGACACCTTACCTGCGAGACCCGCTTCATAGGCCATACGCCCCGATTCGACCGCCATATTAAATGCCTGTGCCATCGCAACTGGATCGTTTGATGCAGCAATAGCTGTGTTAACAAGTACCGCATCTGCGCCCATTTCCATTGCCCGCGCGGCATGTGAAGGCGCTCCAATACCTGCGTCCACAACCACAGGAACATTAGCCTGGTCGATGATAATCTCTAGGAAGTCGTGAGAGACGATGCCTTTGTTTGATCCTATCGGCGCGCCTAATGGCATTACTGCTGCACAGCCCACTTCTTCCAACCGCTTACACAACACAGGATCTGCATGGCAGTAAGGAAGCACGATAAACCCTTCGCGAACCAATTGTTCGGCAGCAGTAAGTGTTTCAATTGGGTCCGGCATCAAGTACTTAGGATCAGGGTGAATTTCTAATTTTAACCAGTTTGTCTCCAACGCTTCACGCGCTAGTTGCGCGGCAAAAACAGCGTCTTTCGCATTCTTCGCACCAGAAGTGTTCGGTAGGAGGTTTACGCCCGATTGCACTAGCGGCTTCAAAATATCATCTTGCTGATCGTTTACGTCAACGCGCTTTAACGCCATGGTCGCTAATTGAGAGCCTGAGGCTTGAATCGCTTGCGCCATTAATTGGCTATTAGCAAACTTGCCGGTTCCTGTGAACAGGCGTGATTCGAACAGTTTATCACCAATTTTAAGCATCGACTTTAACCCCCTGCGATAGCTTGAAACAAAGAGATGCTATCTCCCTGCGAAAGTACTGTACTCGCCCACTCACTGTGCGGCACAACATTGTTATTAATTGCAAAAACACACCCCATTTCAGGCAGCTCAAACTGGCGAATGATTTGCTGTAGATTTGACGCACTGGCAACTTGATGTGATTGGTCATTGATGACAATAGTGATCACATCGAGTTCTTCGGCAAGTGCTTGTGTTGTTTGTTGTTCTGATAACGCCATTGCTTCCATCT
Source organism: Vibrio sp. VPAP30 (assembly GCF_001188205.1). Classification (NCBI taxonomy): domain Bacteria; kingdom Pseudomonadati; phylum Pseudomonadota; class Gammaproteobacteria; order Vibrionales; family Vibrionaceae; genus Vibrio; species Vibrio sp. VPAP30. The sequence continues at coordinate 7,353 of NZ_LBLS01000039.1, read as the reverse complement.
CTCTTATTTCCAATCGTTACTTTAAGTAGACCTATTGGATGTTTTGCTCTGTTAACTTGCACTCTAATCTTGAGCGCAAACTTGGCACTGTTTGTCTTTGCTTATCCCCATAGTTCGCCACTGCATTTTCAAACCATCAAAAATATGCAGCTTGGCGACCTCGACATGAAACTGGCCGGTAGCAAGTTTTTGTATCGCCGCCAATGCTTGGTAATTACCAAGTGTGCCCACCACAGGGCCAACCACACCACTGTCACTACATTTCTGCGTATGTGGCAGTTCATCGAATGGATACAAACAGCGATAACAAGCCTTACCCTCGTCTCCGTCAGCACTACTATTCGCTTGATAGTCAAAGACAACAAATTGGCCTTGCCAGCCAATCGCGGCTGCAGATATCAGTGGCTTTGCTTGTTCAAAACAAACTTGGTTTATTAGCTGACGAGTTGGCATATTGTCAGTGCAGTCCAACACGACATCCGCCAGCATAGCTTCAAGCTGCAACTGTGCCTTATCGAGCCGCTTGTGAAGTGCTCGAACTTGGATCATGGAGTTAAGTTCAGAAAGCTGTTTGACTGTCGCTTCCGTTTTAGCAAGCTGGAGATCACGTTCACGATAGATGATCTGACGTTGTAAGTTGCTACTATTGACCTCATCATCATCAACGACCACTAACTTACCGACCCCCGCCGACGCCAAATAGAGACTCGCAGCACTTCCAAGTCCGCCACAGCCAATTATCAATACATGCGACTTGCTCAGCCTCTCCTGACCACTTTCAGCGATTTCTGGCAGAGCGACTTGACGCTGATAGCGGAGGAATTGCTGATCAGTGAGCATGTTGTTCTCTCTCTTCATTAGTTGCTATCGAGATTGAATCAGTAAACGCTGACTGCCTTTCCTTCATCAGCTGGTTGAAAAACTCAATCACAGGCTCAGGTGACTGTGCCAATGTAATCGCTCTAACGACCGCCAAGCTCGAAACGCCTGTTTGCCAAACTTGGTCTGCGTTCGTTTGGTCAATACCGCCGATTGCTACCGTTGGATAACCAAGAGTCAAACCACTAGTGCTCTCTTGCGTGCAGGCATAAGGAATACTATCAATCAATTTTTGATATAGAGCTAAGCGCACTAAGCCTTGTGGCTTCGATGGCATCTGCTTAGTGGTGGTTGGGAAGATATGTCCCAGCGCAATGTAGCTAGGGTGGATTTGCACAATACGAAGCAACTCGTAATAGCCATGGGTAGAAAGGCCTAAACGAATGCCAGCTTTGGTTAGCTGAGCCAAGTTTGACTCTTCTATATCTTCTTGCCCAAGATGAACACCATAAGCACTATGCTTGATCGCTAACTGCCAGTAGTCATTAATAAACACTTGCGCTTGATATTGGCGACCGAGTTCAATCGCTCGAATGATCTGTTGTTCCAAATCGGCTTGCTGCGCGCTCTTGATTCGCAGTTGAATAGTGTTGATACCTAACGGCAGTAAGCGTTCAATCCAAGCAACATCATCAACTACTGGGTAGAGCCCTAAACTCTGCTTAGTTAAACTAGGAAAGCTGACACTCTCCCCTTGCGCAGACCACCCAACTTGTATGCCAAGTCGGCTATCTTCTAGTACTGGAGTTGGGAACTGATTGAATTGCTCAGCCCACTGAGTCAAAGATTTCTCATTCAACGCTGTTTCACGTGAAACATTCGCTTGTTGAGTTGTCATTCCTCGCGCGAGTGTTAACGTATCTTCGACAGGAAAGTCGAGTACGGTCAATACAACTATCCAAGCAAAGTGATACTCAGGCTCAAATACAGAATTGAGTTTAGACCTAACGGAAAGTGCTCTCACTTCGTCGTTAATGGGATGACGCCAGACATCAAGCTGAAGCACTTCATCCCTTTTATCACAAGCCAAACCATCAGCAATACCAATAAAGATAGCGTTGGAAGACTGCTTCGCACAGGCTTCTACCGATAAAGCAGAGCTGTAATAAATAGCAAATGAGCAATCTGACTCACAGTCATACCCCTCAATGAGATCGGTAGCGACATGCGTAATCTGTTGGTCGCGAACAAGCTGAACAGACTGAGTTGGGCTGACACCCAACTCAATCTCTTCGATGCGAAAACCCTGTTCTTTCGCCAACAACAAACATTGCTGAACTAAGCCTGTTAGCTCAATCAATGATGACGGAATTAGGATTTTGCTCATTACTCACTTACCTCTGCATGAGCTGCTGGGTGGTATAGCTCAGAACCAGTCTCTCGGAATTCTTGCGATTTTTGGCGCATGCCTTCTAGTGGATCGTCGAGCATTTTGATCGAGATAGCTTGGTCAGCCGCTACTTGATCAGTATCTTTCGCGTATTCACGAACTTCTTGTGAAATCTTCATAGAGCAGAATTTAGGTCCACACATTGAACAGAAGTGTGCAACCTTTCCAGACTCTTGAGGCAGGGTTTCATCGTGATAAGCTCGTGCAGTATCAGGGTCTAGCGATAGGTTGAACTGGTCTTCCCAGCGGAATTCAAAACGCGCTTTAGAGAGCGCATTATCTCGAACCTGAGCACCAGGGTGACCTTTGGCTAAGTCAGCCGCATGTGCTGCGAGCTTATAGGTAATCATACCCACCTTAACGTCTTCTTTATTCGGTAAGCCAAGGTGCTCTTTTGGTGTAACGTAACAAAGCATCGCACAGCCATACCAACCGATCATCGCGGCACCAATGCCAGATGTAATATGGTCATAGCCAGGTGCAACGTCGGTTGTCAGTGGGCCAAGGGTATAAAATGGTGCTTCATGGCAGTGTTCTAACTGCTCTTCCATGTTCTCTTTGATCATGTGCATTGGTATATGGCCAGGACCTTCGATAATGACCTGTACGTCATATTCCCAAGCAATCTTGGTTAACTCACCAAGAGTACGAAGCTCAGCAAATTGCGCTTCATCGTTCGCATCGGCTACTGAGCCAGGACGTAAACCATCGCCAAGAGAAAGAGCCACGTCATACTTGGCACAGATTTCACAGATCTCGCGGAAGTGAGTATATAGGAAGCTTTCCTGATGATGCGCTAAACACCATTTCGCGATAATAGAACCACCACGAGAAACAATGCCAGTAACACGTTTTGCCGTCATAGGCACATAGCGAAGCAGTAAACCTGCGTGAATAGTGAAATAATCGACGCCCTGCTCTGCTTGCTCAATCAAAGTATCGCGCATCACTTCCCAGTTGAGGTTTTCCGCAATACCGTTCACTTTTTCAAGCGCTTGGTACATTGGCACAGTACCGATCGGCACGGGGCTGTTACGTAGAATCCACTCACGAGTTTCGTGAATATTGCGACCAGTAGACAGATCCATAACAGTATCGCCACCCCAGCGAGTCGCCCATACTAGTTTCTCTACCTCTTCCTCAATTGAAGATGTCACCGATGAGTTACCGATATTAGCGTTTACTTTAACTAAGAAGTTACGCCCAATAATCATTGGTTCAGATTCTGGGTGGTTAATATTGGAAGGGATAATCGCTCGACCTTCTGCGACTTCTTTACGAACAAATTCTGCAGTAATGTCTTTGGGTAAATTGGCCCCGAAGCTTTGCCCTGGATGCTGTTGATTCAACACCTCATCGCGATACTGAGCACGGCCCATGTTTTCACGCAGGGCGATGTATTCCATCTCAGGGGTAACAATGCCTTTGCGCGCATAGTGCAGCTGAGTGACACACTGACCATCTTTAGCACGTCTAATTCGCGGCAAATTGCCATAACGTAGCTCATCAAGCGTCTCGTCTTCTAAGCGCTCCTTGGTGTATACCGAGCTAACATCGTCGAGTAATTCAGTATCGGCGCGTTCCTCTATCCAACCTTCTCTTAGCTTTGGTAGGCCGCTGTAAAGGTCAATAGCGTGTTCTGGGTCAGTGTAGACGCCAGAGGTATCATAAACACGTACAGGCTCATTAGGTTCGAAAATAGGCGCTTCTTTTGTACCTCCGATAAGACTATCCGCGAGCGAGATTTCCCGCATAGGTACACGAATATCTGGGCGTGAACCCTCTACATAGACTTTGCTTGAATTTGGGTACGGCTGTACCGAAAGTGTATCAATGAACTGTTTTGCTTCCAGTCTCGCTTGTTTGCGACTCGACATAGCATTTTTCCTTGCTTTGTTATTCTTAGATAAAAAGTAATGGGATAAAAATGCTTGGCGGAAAGATGCGACAAGAGGAATCGAATTATGACCTTATTAGTGTGCACTAATGGTATATAACAACATTCGACTATTTGATAGGTAACCAGACAAAACTCTGGTGTAGATATCTTCTCTTGTTCCCTTCGCAGATTCTAATCTGATCAGGTTCAACGGATCCCGAATAAACGGTCTCAGCCTTATGGCACTCCGACAAGTAATTGCAGTATATAAAAACGGCTTAGGTAAACCAAGCCGTGATGAACAATAATTAGCTAAATTTTAACCAACATTAGTTCTTAATGAGTATTTGAAAACCAATCCATGCAGCAGAAATGCTTAAAAAGACATTCAGCAACACGTTCAAACCCATCTTAAAAAATGCACCTTGCTGCATTAGAAGCACATTATCCATAGAGAATGTAGAGAAGGTGGTTAGCGCGCCAAGAAAGCCCAATCCGATAATTTGGCGCCATGGTTCGGTAGCTAGCATCTCATTTTCAAAAGCCGCAATAAGCAAACCCATAATGAAAGAACCGACCACGTTAACAGTTAGCGTACCGTATGGAAAGCCACGCCCAAGAAGCGCAACACAAAACTCCGAAACAAGATAACGAGAGCATGCTCCAAATGCACCACCGAGTGCGATAAAACCCAAAATTGAAAACTGACCCATAATTCCTCCGATTGACTGGGTGTATTGTAGCCAAAATACACGCTTGCGGAAGATCATAAATTAAGATTTAGCCATTGCTAACTGCAAACTTTTTAAAAGTTACAGGAGTCACTTTACTTCAATATACCCCATTAGTCCGGTTTTCATATGCTCTATCACATGACAGTGATACATCCAACGCCCTGGATTATCCGCCACAAACGCTGCGATAGCCGTACCGTTTTTGCCTAGTAAAACAGTGTCAGTGTGGAAAGGCTGCTCGACCTTTTTACCATTGAGATCTAATACTGTGAATGTATGGCCATGGATATGAATTGGATGGTGATACTGAGTGACATTCTTGAGATAGAAAATATAAGTTTTACCCAGTTGTAATGAAGCTAGTGGCGCGGGGATATTATCTTTCGACATCCCTTCCCAAGCCCGTTTATTGGTTAACCAAAACTTAGGAACAGACTTACCATCTTTCCCAACCGGTGAAATTGCCCCTTCCCATTCAAATACGAAATCAATTTTCTCCGCATTGGCTAAATCAAGATCAGGCACTGGATTAAGAGGAAGTTGAGGGATCGGCTTGTGATCGGAAAGATCAGACTTGATCGCTTCAAACTCACACAAAGGAAACGGAAATCTACCCTTCATATATCGGACATAAACGGACTCTCCTTGCTTCGGAGCTCTTAAGGCAAGGTCAACCCTCATTCCTGGGCCAATTTTATGTTGAGAGAGCTTATAGGGTGTTTTAATCGGGTTACCATCAATGGCTACCACCCATGCTTCGGCTCCTTCAATAGCAATCGGATAGGTAATGGTATTATCGACGTTTGCGATACGCAGCCGAGTAGTGGCATTTTCCCTTAATTGATACTTAGGCTCATGTACACCGTTAACGCTACTCCACTCTCCGGGGGTTCCCATTCTGGCGCTAAGACGAGGGATCATTAACTGTTTCCACTGCCCCTGCTTATCAAGGTGCCAGTGCTTAAGCATTAACTCGTGTTCTTCATCAAACTCTACTGGAACCGCTTCTTCGACGATGATCAGCCCCACTAACCCCATACCAAGTTGTTTGACGCTATTCATATGCGGGTGATACCAGAATGTACCAGCATCAGGCGGGGTAAAGCGATACTCGAAAGTTTCACCTGGCATGATTGGCGCTTGGCTTAAGAATGGCACGCCATCCATTTCAATTGGAATTCTTAGCCCGTGCCAGTGAATCGTAGTTGGCTCTGAAAGCTTGTTGGTAAATCTGATCGTGACTTCCTGCCCTTGACGGCAACGAATCGTCGGGGCTGGAATCTCACCATTAAATCCAAGTACATTCGTTGTATAACCAGGTACAAGTTCAGCCGTTGCGGGCTCTGCAGTGAGATCATAAACAAACTCACCTTTATCATTGTTAGCTCGGGTTAAAGTACATGCAGGCAGTACACTAAGCGCAGAAAACGCTAATCCAGTTTTGATAAAATGACGACGAGAGAATTCCATAATCTATTAGACTTTCGAATGAATAAGTAACTAAAGTAACAAATTGGTGGGAATAATTCTCAATAACGTAGGTAGTTTGAGAACTGGGAGTTAAGTAATTGCCTCTTCGAAAACAAAAAGGCTCCAGCATTTCTGCTAGAGCCTTAAATATGGCAGGGGTGGAGAGATTCGAACTCCCAACACGCGTATCTTTGGTAGTGGTGGAATCCGCTGCTCTTTCCTTACTACAAACGAAAAGGCTCCAGCATTTCTGCTAGAGCCTTGAATATGGCAGGGGTGGAGAGATTCGAACTCCCTACACGCGCATCTTTGGTAGTGGCGGAATCCGCTGCTCTTTTCTTACTACAAACGAAAAGGCTCCAGCATTTCTGCTAGAGCCTTAAATATGGCAGGGGTGGAGAGATTCGAACTCCCAACACGCGCATCTTTGGTAGTGGCGGAATCCGCTGCTCTTTTCTTACTACAAACGAAAAGGCTCCAGCATTTCTGCTAGAGCCTTGAGTATGGCAGGGGTGGAGAGATTCGAACTCCCAACACGCGGATTTGGAATCCGCTGCTCTGCCAATTGGAGCTACACCCCTGTAGAATCTTTCAAATTATAGATTCGAAAAAACCTCGCCTTAGCGAGGTTTCTAAATAAGTGGCGGAGCGGACGGGACTCGAACCCGCGACCCCCGGCGTGACAGGCCGGTATTCTAACCAACTGAACTACCGCTCCGCACTGGTCAGACTCTTGAGTCTAAATTTAAAGCCTGGCGATGTCCTACTCTCACATGGGGAAACCCCACACTACCATCGGCGCTAATTCGTTTCACTTCTGAGTTCGGCATGGAATCAGGTGGGTCCAAATCGCTATGGTCGCCAAGCAAATTCTTTAATTCGGAAAGCTGTTTTAAGTTCTTAACACATTCAATCTGTTCTTGCTTTGAGTCCATCAAAACCCTTTGGGTGTTGTATGGTTAAGCCTCACGGGCAATTAGTACAGGTTAGCTCAACGCCTC
>NZ_LBLS01000035.1:0-103689 GCF_001188205.1 Vibrio sp. VPAP30 | reverse complement strand
AGTTGATTCTCCAATTATCAGCTAAGACTAAAAACTTGATGCGGAAGTGGCGGAATTGGTAGACGCACCAGATTTAGGTTCTGGCGCCGCAAGGTGTGAGAGTTCAAGTCTCTCCTTCCGCACCATTATTCGAAGAAACCCAGCTATTTAGCTGGGTTTTCTTTTGTCTGGAATTTGTCACCATTCATGCTTAGCTCTGCAGATCAGCCATAATTTAATAATCGCTACTACCCATTGCTTTAGCTCTAATGCAATCGGGATAAATCGGTGTAGAGAAAACTGGGCAGGAATAATCGCTTACAGCAAGCCTTACTGTTGACTTGAAGACATAAAAAATCCAGCCGAAACTGGATTTTAGTTAAGTCATGACTTTTGGTTTGCTAAGAAATTAACTCTTTAGCCTAAAAGCCCCAACGCTGAGTTGGGCGCTTGCTTTGCTTGTGCAAGAACAGAACTTGATGCTTGCGATAGGATCTGTGACTTAGTAAGAGCCGTTGTCTCTTTAGCAAAGTCAGTGTCCTTGATGCGGCTCTTAGACGCATTCACGTTTTCGTTGATGTTGTCTAAGTTGTTTATCGCATGGTTAAAGCGGTTCTGGAATGCACCTAACTCGGCACGGTGACTATCAACAAACTTGAGTGCTGAGTCCACAATTGCAACCGCTTGCTGCGAACCACCTACAGTCGTAACATCCATAGTGTCGACTGTTACGGATTGTGCTGCACCGATACTAAGTTCACCAGCAAGAGCGCCACCAAAAGTCGCTACACCTTCAACACGGTTGTTGTCTGTGAACAGTTGAAGCTTACCATCTTCGTCTACAGACGCAGTTACCAGATCCGTTTGACCGTTGATATAAGTTGCTAGCTCTTCGATATCATCGCCTTCTTTGGCATTAATAGTAACGTTTTGAGCTTGACCAAACTTATCGGTGAGAGCGATGGTCAAATCATTCGCACCAGCTTGTACACCCCAGTCCTTATCTTGACCGTTGGCAGCAACATAGCTATTACCACCCATCAAAGCGTTGTCACTTCGCATATTGTTCATGGTTAGCATAACCGCTTCACCATTGTCCGAACCAATCTGGAAAGACTTAGTAGCAAAAGTACCATTGAGTAGCTTATTACCACCAAATGATGTTGTTTCTGCAATACGGTTTAGCTCATCATTCAGCGCCGTTACTTCTTCTTGAATCGCAACTCGTTCAGACTTAGAGTTTGAACCGTTGGCAGATTGAAGGGACAAGTCACGCATACGTTGCAAGATGTTAGTCGTTTCGTTCATCGCACCTTCAGCAGTCTGTGCCATCGAAATACCATCATTTGCGTTTCGTACTGCGACGTCTAAGCCACGACTTTGCACGTTCAAACGGTTGGAGATCTGTAGTCCCGCCGCGTCATCTTTCGCGCTGTTAATCTTAAAGCCAGATGAAAGTCTTTCCATCGACGTTTCTTGGGCAGTAGTCGCACTGTTTAAATAACGCTGTGCTGTCATCGCCGAAACGTTTGTATTTACATTAACCGCCATAGTGGTTTCTCCTATTGATTTCCGTACACCGGAGGTAAAGGGTTTCCGACGTCTCGGCAAACCAATTAGTTCTCTCAAAGTAACCTTATTAACGACGCCAATTTGATTATCTTTAGAGCTAATTAGCCATTTATTTTAAAAATCTAACGATTAGAAAGAGATATTGACACAGGCAACATATATGAAATCAATTGCTAAAGTTTTAGCTTTTTTGGCCGATATAACGCGATTTTTGATGAGGTTTAAAAATTGAGGGAGAGTGCCATTTTCTTTAGGCAAAAGAAAAGCCCCTTTTCCTTTGAGAGAACCGGGGCTATTTGGTAGCCAATGCCAATATGGAGATCGAGAGAAATGATCACAGCCTGGCCGCCGTGTTACATAAGTGACTCCAGAAATGGAGCAGGTGAGAGAGAGAACTCCATAACCTGATCACCTATGTTTGCCGTCAAAACTACACTGACCCTACGTCTAGGTTAACGCCAGTGATAAGTTTGACCACTACTGCAATAGTGATATTGCAGAGTTAGGCAACTGTTTTGCTTGAGCAAGTATCGAAGTACCTGCTTGTTGCAGAATTTGTGCTTTAGTCATCTGTGTTGTCTCTTTCGCGAAATCTGTATCACGGATTCGACTATTCGATGCTTCAACGTTTTCTTGAATATTTGCAAGGTTATTAATGCTATGACTTAGACGGTTCTGTTTTGCACCTAAGTCAGCACGCTGTGAGTCAACATACTTAAGAGCCGCATCAATAATGCCTACAGAATTTTGTGCGCCACCTACTGAGCGAACGTCAATGTTCTGCACTGTGGTCTGAACACCTGGTCCACCATTTAGTCCAAGTTCTCCAGCCAGGCCCCCTGAAATATTCAAGTTACCTTGTAGGTTTGGTTCAGCGGCAAAGATTTGCAGTCTGCCATCTTGGTCTACTGAGGCATTTAGCTTGTCGGTTTGGCCATTGATGTAAGTCGCTAACTCCTCGATATCGTCACCTTCTTTGGCAATAACATCTAAAGTAATCGCTTCACCATCTTTGGTTGTGAACTCAAACTTCAGATCTTTGGCTGCCGCCGGAACACCCCATTCTTTATCTTTTGCCTTTTCAAGGTCAGAGATAAATGATTGACCACCCATGCGAAAATCGTCCGCACGAATACTGGTCAAGCCCATAATGATTGCCTCACCAGAACTCGCGCCGATTTGGAAAGAGGCTTCACCAAATGATCCGTTCAATAGCTTTCGACCACCAAATGATGTGGTTTCAGCGATTCGGTTAAGCTCATCTTGCAGTGCCGAAACTTCTTCATGTAATGCTTGGCGTTCAGACGCTGAGTTCGTACCATTAGCAGATTGCAGTGACAAGTCACGAATACGTTGAAGAATCGAAGTCGACTCATTCATCGCACCTTCCGCTGTTTGGGCGATGGAGATGCCGTCATTCGCGTTGCGCATTGCGACATCTAAACCACGAGACTGAGCCGTTAAGCGGTTCGAAATTTGTAGGCCTGCCGCATCATCTTTAGCGCTGTTAATTCTTTGACCTGAAGATAGACGTTCCATGGAGGTATTTAACTCTCCAGTCGCCTTATTCAAGTAACGCTGAGCGGTCATCGCCGACACGTTAGTATTTACAGTAATGGTCATAGTTTGCTCTCCTATTGAGTTCGCAAGTGCTTGCGAAGCGGCCAGCTTAGTCTCATTGGGAAGCACTGACCGTAAATGACTTGCTAAGTAGGTCTACTGCCTACTTAAAACTAATTTGTTTAACTCTGAACTAAACAATTCAAGTTGTATGCCAATATTCTAAAAGTTAACCAATAAAATATTTTTTCTTTATTTATTAGCCACTTAAAAGATAAGCTTGTTATTTGCTCGCATTGAGTAAATTTCACTCATCTAAAACGGCAAACTGATTGCCGCTCTTTTGCCACTCGATTGCCACTGCATTTATCAGTCGCACTATCTTTCTGGCACATCTATCTCGCTCTTATGGCATTGCACATAAGGCATTGAGCTTAGATGTAGTTAAATAGGGTTAGATCTTTGGTTTTACCAAATGCCTGTTGTGACGCCTGCAGCGCGCGTGAGTTCTCATTGAATTCAATGATCGCTTCTGCGTAATCAAGATCTTCAAAATTGCTCTTAGACTTAGCCAAGGTCATTTTGAAGTCATCATGCTGTTCTTCTTGAATATCTAATGTACTCAAGCGTGCGCCTACATCTGTACGCGCTTTGTTCAAATGAATAAATGCAGAATGGAACTCTTGGACAATCTGATGTAATTGCGCAGTATTAGACGTATCTGACACTGATCCCCGAGACAGAGCCATCGCATTTTGGAAGGTTTCAAAAATACTGTATGCTTTTTTAGGCTCAAGGGTGATCTCATCACCTTTCGTAATCTGCCCTTTAACCTGAATGGAAACATCTTCGAACTTGATGCCAACCGCTGGATCAAAGGTATCCGCTTTTACTATTGAGCCATCACGTTCTAACTGATAGCCATATTTGCCATCAGGCATATCCACGAACGTCACCTTATAAGTGGAGCTGTCGTCAGGATTGATATTTATGGCACGCTCCAGCAATAGCTCAGACGTTTCGTTAAGATTGTACTTAGGTTCAAAATCACCAAAGGGATTGTCGATCTCCATAAATAGCTTGCTGCCAGGGTCATTGATTGGCATCTCTAAGCTATTAGAGATCTTCATTTTGCGCTGATAGTCATCGCCTGCGTATACCACATCCCCATCTTTATCACGGAAGAAAGGCTGATTTTTAGGCTTAGTACCAGCAAAAATGTAGTTGCCCGATTCATCCTGAACGTTAACTAGGTTCAGAAAGTTGTTGGCTATTTCCTGCATTTCTCGACGCTTAGCCAAACGGTCTTCTGGAGACAACGAGCCATTGATCATTTCCATTACCGTTCGTTTTGCTTCATCAGCATACTCTTCGGCATTCGAGATAATCACCTCATGGTGCTCTAGACGGTTACGGGAAAGCGTAATCGCATCGGTGAACTGGCGTAGTTGCTCTTTTTGCTGGCCAATATTCTGTATGTAGTGTGTTGCTAACGGGTCATCACTCGCTTTCATCAGCTTCTTGCCAGAGGCTAGCTGAGCTTGATTGTGATGGACTTTTGCTTCCGAACGGCGCAAATCATTCTGCACTGATTGATAGTTATGGAAGCTAGAAATACGATTCATCATTTACGCCTCCTTATCTCAACGCAAGAATGGTGTTAAAGGTATCGTTAGCCGCCTGCATAATTCGAGACGAGGCCATATATGCTTGTTGGAACTTCATCATGTTGGCCGCTTCTTCATCCAAGTTCACACCGGCAATTGATGCCACTCTTTCTTGAGCGGCTTCTTTCTCTAAACGAGAAACATCGGTTAGGCGTGAAGCGGTGGACATTTGCAAGCCAACATCTGTATTCAAGTTGTGGTAAATATCCAAAATAGTCGACTCACCATCATTCAGCTTTTTGTCGGTCTGGATATTTTGCATTTTAAGCAAGTTGCCGTTGTCCCCTTCTGAAGGGACAAGGTTTGCCGTAAACTTATCATTGGGCAAAGCGCCACCGCTGAGTTCAAACGATGTTCCCTGAACCGTCACTGGGCCTGTTGGTGGATATGTTTGAGGCTGAAGTAAAATTTTGCCATCTGTATCAGTAACGGCAAATTGTTGTCCGTCAGGAGAGATAATCACTTCAAACTCACGCAGACTACCCGCTTGCGCAATACTGAACTCAGCACTGCCCTGAGCAAATGTGGTGGAAGCTTCATAACTTTGTGCAGCAATATCGCTCGGATCATTGGTTGCCATCTGCATCTGAGCAGCACCATTGCGAGTTGGACGAATGAGCACCCTCTCCCCAGCCTCTAAACCGTTACGAATATCAATACGCAAACCGTCTAACGCTATCGAATTATCAACCACTGGAACAATAAACTGCTCACCAGATGGACGAGTGACGTAGTAATCTCCGCCGACGTATTGCAGTGAATACTGACCACCGACTAGCTGATTGGTATTGTCGATATATACTGCCAAATCTGCTTTTGAATTGGAGGAAGTCACAACACGAGATTCCGCTACAAAATCAGAGTTCACATCGGTAAACATTAAGCCACCAATATTGCCCCTGAGATCCAGACCTTGAGACTGCAAACTGTTAACTTCATAAGAGAAAGAAGTCGCTAATTTACCAAGCTCATCCATCAACTGGGGAATCTTCTCATCGCGCATTGTCAGCATCGCACCTATCTTGCCATCAATATCTTTGGTGGTGATTGCTTTGATCCCTTTACCTTCAATCATGGCAAGGCGACGCTGATGTACATCTGGATAGCCATCAATCATTTTAAGCTCACTAGCTTCAGTGCCTGAAACCAATGTATGACCATTACCAATATGAACGTTGAAGCCCTCTGCATTCTTACGCGGTGTTACCGTCACTTTTGTATATTCAGATAGCTCAGAGATAAGCTTTTCATGGGTGTCCATCAGGTCATTGTGCGGACCAGGGGTACGCATCATTAGGCGGTGAAGATCTCTTATTTCTAAAGCAAGTTGGTTGACGCGCTCAATACCTAGATCCAGTTTTTTGTTGGTTACATCAGATTGACGACGCACTGTCTCATGAAAGTCATTTAGGTTCTGAGTGATTAAGTTAGCTTTCTCAAGCACAACTTTTCGCGCGCCGACATCATTAGGGCTATCAGCTAAGGACTTAACTGCGTCGAACCACTCATTGAGATTTTCTGGAATCTTTTTAGAAGCGACGGAAGACAGCATGTTGGACAGCATTTCCAAGTTGGCTTCATCATCGACTTTATGAGCATAGTTGGTAGTGGAAACGTTAAGCTCATTAACGGCAAACTGATCCCAAGAGCGGCGAACTTTTTCCACATGAACGCCCATACCATAGGTTTCCCCGCCATATTGGCGCGGCATATTTGTGCCTTGTATCACCGACTGACGGCTATAACCCTCTGTATTTACATTAGAGATGTTATGACCAGTGGTGTTTAATTGTCTCTGAGCTGTGAGAACGCTTTGCGAACCAAGATTCAGAAGATCAGACGACATATTGCCCCCAAGAAACCTTTTAAAATCAGTGTTAACTGAACATCTAGGTTAGAATCTGCAATATGTGTGCCAAGTGCGGGATGCGGGATGCGGGATGCGGAATGCGGGATACGGGATACGGGATACGGGATACGGGATGATTTTATCTAGTTTGAAAGAAGCCCTGTCAACAGCTCCTCTCCCCTCCCGAAACGCAGTGTTCTGTAGGGCGTAGCCCGTTCTCGAGCGAAGCGTCCGTAGGACGAAGTCCGCTCCTTCACCTTACATCTGGTCTATGCGTGCTTTAACGCTTAATACCTTGTCTGCGTACCTTGGATCGGTCGCATAGCCTGCTTGATGAATGCCTCTAATAAACTCTTCGTTATTACCGCCATGACGTAGCGCAGTGGTGTAACGAGGGTTTTGATTAAGGAAACGCACGTAGTCGTTGAAACTATCTTCATAGCTAGAGTAAGAACGGAAAGCTGCATTTTCTTTAACAGGCACACCTTGATGATACTCAAGAGTTTGAGTCGATACCTTATCTCCAGACCAACTACGATCCGCTTTGATATTGAATAGGTTATTACTGCTACCACGTGAGTTATTGACAACCTTCTGTCCCCAACCCGTTTCTAATGCGGCTTGAGCAAGTAGAAGCGATGAATCAATACCTAGCGCACTTGCCGCTTTTTCTGCATAAGGCTTCATTGATTTAACAAAAGTTTCTGGCGACTCAAAGCGAGAAGGTGGTGTCGATGCTGGCAAGGCTACAGTTGTAGAGTCCGCTCGTTCATGACGGGTACGGTCTATTTTTTCCATCATAGCTTCAAAATCTTCATTACGCGCTTTGGCAGTTTGATTTTCTACGCTGCCTGTAGAGAGCTGAGCAACAATCATATCCGCGAGCCCTAATGATCCCGAGGCACTTAGCTCACTCGACATTTGCTCATCCATCATCTGACGATAGAACTGCTGATTTTGGCTGTCCATCAAACCAGATTCGAACGTTGAGTTAGCATCGCGCATAGACTTAAACAGCATAGAGGTGAAAATGGCCTCAAACTGCTTTGCCGCCGCTGTTAGAGCTGCTTTTTCGCTTCCTTCATCACCCGCTACCGCTTGTTTACGTAATTTATCTAAGCCAGCGATATCGTGAATAAAGCCGATGTCATTGCCGTTGTTAATCATGCTCTACTCCTTAGATTACGATCAGTTGTCCTTCAATAGCACCTGCTTGCTTCAACGCCTGCAAGATAGCCATTAAATCAGAAGGGGCCGCTCCAACTTCGTTCACCGCTCGAACCAGATCATCCAAGGTCAACCCAGGCTCAAACTTAAACATTTTGCCCTGTTCTTCCGTCACCTCAATGTCGGTATCGGGAACGACGACAGTCTCACCACCACCAAAGGCATTCGGCTGGCTGACATTAAGATTCTCTTTGATCGCCACTGTCATACCGCCATGCGTAACCGCTGCTGGTTTTAAGCGCACATGTTTACCGACAACTATGGTGCCAGTACGCGAGTTAACTATAATTTTCGCAGAGCCTTCCGCTGGGTTAAATTCGATATTTTCAATCGCCGATAAGAAAGCAACACGCTGAGTAATGTCACGCGGAGCACGTACTTTTACCGACGTCGCATCGACCGCAGACGCCATTTGCGGACCAAGGAAGTTATTAACCGCATCGGCCATACGCTGTGCAGTGGTAAAATCAGACTCAAGGAGGTTAAAGGTAATATAATCGCCACGGCTAAACGGAGTTGGGATTTCACGTTCAACCATAGCACCGTTTGAAATCATGCCTGCAGTTGGGTTATTGCCGACAATTTTTGAGCCATCAGCCCCTGTTGCACTAAAGCCACTAACCACAAGATTGCCCTGCGCAACGGCATAGATTTGCCCATCTAAGCCTTTCAGCATCGTTTGCATCAGGGTACCGCCTCGTAGGCTCTTTGCCGAACCAATCGAAGACACCGTCACATCGATTGTTTGACCTTGTTTTGAAAAGGCAGGCAATTCAGCCGTCACAATCACAGCCGCTACATTTTTACTCTTTGGCTTCGTACCGGGTGGCATCTGAATACCAAAGTTTTGCAACATTGCATTGAAACTTTGATCGGTAAAGGGGGTTGATTCTCCTGTACCAGGTAAACCTGTGACCAAGCCATAACCAACTAATTGGTTACTACGCACACCAGCGACCTGAGACACATCTTTAATGCGTGCCGCCTGTGCGGAAGTGGCAACAAACACTATACAGGTTAAAAGGAGAAACAGCTTTTTCATGATCATGCCCTTGTTCTAATCTCTATGCCCACTTTATACACTGCCAAAAAAGCGGCATCAGATGGAATTATAGGGAGACATTAAAGAATCGTGCCAAGAATCCAGGTTCTTGCATATCTTGTTGGGTGCCCGTACCAGAGTATTGAATTCGAGCATTAGAAATTCTATTCGATGCAATCGTGTTATCGTACTTGATGTCATCCGGACGAATCGTGCCACTTAGGCGAATGTACTCATCTCCTGTATTCAGCGTTAGCCACTTCTCACCACGAATCACTAGATTGCCATTAGCGAGTACTTCTATCACTTCAACGGTAATCGAGCCAGAAATACTGTTGCTTTGGTTAGCGGCCGCACTGCCTTTAAATTTATTGTCGTTGCTTAGGTTATACGAGAAATTGTAATCACCAATGTTGAGTTGCTGGCCACCAACTTCTAATGGGTCCATTGACGCATCATTATTTTTTGATAAGTCAGCATCTGAGCTTTTTGCCGCTTTGGTACTTTCATCTAAAGTGACAGTAATGATGTCACCAAGCCCACGTGGTTTTGAGTCATCATACAAACTGTTGGTGCTCGCCGTATTAAACAGCGAGCCTGTTTCCGCTGCATAGTGCTCAGGTTGGTGCTTAGGGTGAATAGGAGCCCAAGCAGGGTCGCCTGAAACAGGATCGGAGCGGCCACGCATAGAATCAACCAGACCTGAACTTTCTTGCTTAGATTTGTCGCCCTCGACGGCATCAACAGTTGTTGTTCCCTGTATAACATCAGGGGTTTCGATTGGCGGCTCTAACATTGTACAACCCGACATCACTGCTAGCGTAAAAAGTGCAATTATTCGATTCATTTCTATTCCCACCCTAAACCGAGCTTATAACTGCTGATTCACAAAGCTCATCATCTTGTCTACTGCTGAGATGACTTTTGAATTCATTTCGTAAACACGTTGAGCTTCTATCATGTTGACTAGCTCTTCGGTCACATTCACATTCGATGTTTCAAGCATTGACTGTCTTACTTCACCAAAGCCGTCAAAACCTGGGACACCTTCTTGCGGATCACCACTTGCACCTGTCGGTAGATAAAGATTTTGACCTATCGGCTCTAGCCCGCCTGGGTTAATAAAATCGACCGTTGCAATCTGTCCGACAACTTGGTTATCTTGCTGACCTCGGACACGAACAGAGACCTCACCATCGGTACCCACAGTTATGCTGATTGCATCTTCCGGAATAGCAATCTCTGGCTCTAGTGAATAACCGGCGCCTGAAGTCACAATTACCCCTTCATCGTTAACGGTAAACTGACCATTGCGTGAATAACCAATGTTGCCATCTGGCATCAAGATCTGGAAGAAGCCATCACCTTCAATCATCATATCGAGGCTATTATTCGTTGTTTGAGTATTACCTTGGGTGTGAACTTTTTGCGTCGCCACCACTTTAGAACCTGCACCTAGCATTAAGCCACTTGGTAATTCAGTATTCTGTGACGACTGACCACCTGGCTGATTGATGTTCTGATAGAACAAATCTTCAAAAACAGCGCGGCTTTTTTTATAACCAACTGTTGAAGCGTTCGCCAGGTTGTTTGAAATTGTTGAGATATTGGTTTGTTGAGCGTCTAAGCCCGTTTTACTTACCCATAGTGCCGGATGCATAGCTCTCTCCTAGAATCTGTTAGCTCATACGAAGCAGAGAATCAGACGCTTTGTCCATGTCTTCTGCTGTGCTCATCATTTTTACTTGCATTTCAAACTGACGTTGCAAGTCAATCAGGTTAGTCATTTCGCCTATAGCATTGACGTTACTACCTTCAATTGCCCCTGTGAGCAGTTTTACACTGGCATCCACTTCGTATGCCGCATTAGGATCTTTTGCACGGAACAAGCCGTTTATGTCTTTGAATAGTGATTGGTTGTTGGTGCGAGTAAGTTTAATTCGATCGACGACTTCTATTGCATCGGCTGGAGCACCTTGCGGAACCACAGAAATCGTACCGTCATTTCCGATCTCAACTTTGCTGATTGGAATCGGCAGGGTAATCGGTGCCCCTGTTTCACCTAAGACTAGATTTCCGTTACCGCTAACCAGTAGACCGTTAACATCAATTTTGAGGTTACCGTTTCGCGTTAGACCTTCTTTGCCCGTTTTGTCGAGTACCGATATCCAACCATCACCTTGAACGGTAACATCTAAGTCTCGGCCGGTGGTGATCACACTGCCTTGCTGGAAATTATGTCCCGGACGCTCTGTCATGCTAAACACGCGGCTTGGTAGACCATCGCCATACGCTTGCATTGAACGAGCTTGCGCCAAATCAGCACGGAAACCCGTGGTACTGACGTTCGCTAAGTTGTTTGCTCTGAGCTGCAAAGCCTGCATATTTTGCTTAGCTCCGCTCATCGCGAGAAACAGTGCACGATCCATAATTTGCTCCAAAAATCACAATTCAGTTCAATGGAAGCAATTGGCGTGCCAATTTGAATATTATCTATAAATCAACAGATTAGCAGAATATGACGGCAAGTATAGAGAAGAGTTAGAGAAAGGTTTTGCCGAAGTGGCAATAATAGCAAGCTGATCATTGCCACCAGCTTGCTATTCAGATGATTGCGACATCTCGCTAAGGATACCTTACAGTGATTAACGAATCTGTAGGATATTCTGTTGCGTTTGGTTATGTACTTCTAACGAACGAGAGTTAGCTTGGAAGTTACGTTGAGCAGAGATCAAATCAACTAGCTCTTGCGTCATATCGATATTCGATTGCTCTAGAGTACCGCTAGTAATTGTACCAAATGATCCCTTGTTCGATTCGCCCCAGATCTTGTCCCCAGAGAACTGAGTAGAGTCCCACTGAGTACCACCCTTCTTATCTAGTCCTTGCTCATTCGCGACGCGAACCAATGAAACACGCCCTAGAATGATATTTTCACCGTTAGAGTAAGTACCTAGAACACTACCGTTCTCATCAAAGTCTACTTTGGTTAAGAAGCCAGTAGTCGCACCATCTTCATCGAATTTAGTCAATTCAAACGGAGCGGCAAACTGAGTGGCATCTTGAAGGCCAAACGACAGAACTTGGTTAATGTCTGCGCCATTTAGCTCAACAGGGTTCGCACCTGTACCCAGAGCTTCAGAAACGATATTCTGCCCATTATTAAGGCTTGCTAGGGTACCATCATTGTTGAACTTCATCGTATGACCAACCTGACCCGTTGGTGATGTCGCGTCTCCCCCTATAATATTCAGTGGTTTCTCACCCACACTGTCAGTTACTGTGTAGTAGGTCTGCCAAGTATTAGGTTGAGTCTGATCTTTTAGGTAGTAAGTCGTCAGCTTATACGACTGGCCCATTGAGTCATAAATCGTCGATGACGTTGAACGGTTGTAGGTTTCTGGGTCTGAGAAGTCAAACAAAGCAGGATCTTTAAGGTCACCACCAGCCGGTAGATTGACACCCACATCAATATTTGATGTCTGCTTTGGCTTACCGAACTCTTTTGGAATGTTGATTGGCGAAGGCTCGTAGGATAGAACATCACCGGTATCTTTGTTCACTTGATAGCCAAGCAAAAACTCATCGTTAGCCGTAACCATGTAGTTATCTCTGTTTAGGTGGAAAGCACCATTACGCGTTAACTCATTGGTGGTTGGCGTTAGACGATCTTTTGCGACAGAGAAGAAGCCAGTACCGCTGATACGCAGATCCATAGGGTTGTTGGTATAAACGCTAGAACCTTCATGAAACTGCTGAGCAACCTTAGCCGCTTGAACACCTTGGCCTGGTGTGGTCTTCGCATGAGTAAAGAGTGAATTTGAGTAAACATCGCCAAACTCCGCACGTGACTCTTTAAAGCCAAATGTATTTGCGTTCGCAATGTTGTTACTGGTTGTGTTCAGATCTAACTGAGCTGCGGACAAACCGCTTAGTGCAACATATGACATTCCAAAATCTCCTATCTAGCTAGCATATCTACTTAAGAGTTACGCTTTGCCAACTTCTAGTACTTCAGCAAGTCGAACTGGCGACTCAAAGCCAGCCAGATTGAGTAGTACGTTACCATCGCCTTTACCTAAGAGTACGCTGTTTACATTAGCGTAGGTCGAAACCTCAAACTCTTTGGCTTTACCATCGAGTAAACCTGATGCTTTCACATTGTATTTACCTGGTGGCAATGGATTACCGTTTTGATCTTTACCATCCCATTCAACTCGGCTGTCACCCGCAGGTTTCGCACCGACATCAAAGGTACGGATTAGCTGCCCCATTTGGTCTTCCACTCGTACCATCAAGTTATCGACAGATTGAGGGAGTTTCACCATAGCAGCCATTGAGCCGTCATCTGCTTTCACTCCTGCTGCACCAGGGACGAGAACGTCTCGACCAACAAGAGAGGAAGCTTGAAGCGCTTGGTTAGATGTCATCGACGCATTCAGTGTTTCAAACTGATTGTTCATTTTGCCGATTCCATCTACCGTGGCAAATGACGCCATCTGTGCAATCATCTGGTCATTGCTAACCGGCTTAAATGGATCTTGCTGGGCAAGTTGCTTAGTGAGCAAAGATAAGAAGTCTTCTTGTTTAAGATCTTGCTTACCTGTTGTCTCGTTGGGCTTATTCTTGTCCTGAAGCTGTTTAAGCTGGTCTACATAGGACAAGCCGCTTTGACCAACATTATTAATGCCATCGGCCATAGTTACCTCCTATCCTTATTGACCCATCTGCAGCGTACGCAGCAGCATTTGTTTGCTTGCATCTGCTACTTGAACGTTCGTTTGGTAAGAACGTGAAGCAGAAATCATGTTAGCCATCTCTTCCATCACATTGACGTTAGGTTTGTAGATATACCCTTCATCGTTTGCGAGTGGATGGTCAGGGTTGTACTCCGCATCAAGCGGCTTATCGCTTTCTACAATACCCATCACTTTCACTGGCACCGTATGGTCGCGGCCATACTTTGCCTTACTTAACTCCGCACCGAACACAGCGTGGCGGGCTTTATAGGTGTCTTTCGCTGAGCTAGAGACACTGTCCGCGTTTGCTAGGTTACTTGAGGTTGTATTTAGACGAACAGATTCAGCGCTCATGGCAGAACCAGTGACATTGAAAACGTTAAATAAACTCATCTAGTTACTCCCTTTAATTGCTTTAGTTAAGTTCTTGAATTTACTTCCTAAGAAGTCAAGTGAGGCTTGGTGTCTGATCTGGTTTTGCATAAACAAGTTACGCTCTAGATCCACATCAACGGTGTTGCCATCACCCGTGTCAGGTTGTGTAGGAAGACGATACATTACTTCCCCTGTCACCGTAGTAGAGGCAGGAATATGCCGACTGTCGGTACGGCTAAGCCCGATGCTTGCCTCCGATGTTGCCGCCTGCAATGCCTTTTGGAAGTCCATGCCTTTCGATTTATAGCCCGGAGTGTTCGCTTGAGCAATGTTGGTAGAAATCACCTCAGCATTGCGCTCACGTACACCCACCGTGTGTTGGTGGATACCTAATGCATTGTCGAAAGAAATAGCCATGTTAACCTCTACTCAAGAACTGACCGTTACTATTAAATGTAAAAGCAATTAGCGTACCAACTTTAATAAAACTTGTTTCACTGTTGCCTTCGTGTAGATAATCTGCAATAAACACGCCAATTAATTAGCTGAAATCGCATTAGAGAGTTTGGAATCACTCGTAGAAAGTATACAAGTTAAATAGAGGGGGGTATAAAAATGCCCAACAAAAATGCTGGGCATTGGGAAAAATTGACAACTCTGTTACTTGAGCTTGTAGATGATGCCAGGGTTACATCGAACCATCTCGAATCGATCAGTTAGACCTGTTAGTGATTCGGATGCACCCAATAATAAATAACCACCAGGGTTCAAACTGTTTGCCATTTGATTCAAAACTTGAGACTTCATGTCGGGAGAGAAATAAATAAGCACGTTACGACAGAAAATAATGTCGAACTTACCAAGTAATGCATAGCTATCCATCAAGTTCTGTGGACGAAAGTTAACCAAACGTTTTACATTGTCTTTGACTTTCATTCGACCATCACCCGCATCTTCGAA
The DNA here is from genome assembly GCF_001188205.1 of Vibrio sp. VPAP30. Lineage (NCBI taxonomy): Bacteria > Pseudomonadati > Pseudomonadota > Gammaproteobacteria > Vibrionales > Vibrionaceae > Vibrio > Vibrio sp. VPAP30. Next base: position 88,719 of record NZ_LBLS01000035.1, on the reverse strand, counting down.
GAAATTGCGACGGCGCTCCGGTGACAGTCCTCTACCCAATGCAAGGTTGTCGTATACACCTGCTCGGCACATATCGAGCATACTTGCCGAAATATCTGTAGCAGTAATCGACACGCTAGGAAGCATGCCCGGCTTACGCTGCTGAGTCTCTAGTACTGTCATCCCCATTGAGTACGGCTCTTGCCCAGAAGAGCTCGCTGCTGACCAGATTTTAATTGGGCGCTTATTTGCCGCTGCCTCTGGTAACAGTTTATTCGCAAGAACTTCAAATGGGTAAGTATCACGAAACCACAGTGTCTCGTTTGTCGTCATGGCATCAACAGCGGCAACACGCAGTTCACGATTACGCCCAGTCACAACGTCTCTAAGCAAGTCAGATAATGTCGCTAACTTGAACTTAGTAACGAGTGGGCTTAGTCGGCTTCTTACAAGGTACTGTTTGCTATCACCTAGCACAATACCACATTGTGACTCTAAGAATCGGCTGAAATCACGATACTCTTGATCGCTTATAGTTATCGCTGTCATTAACTTCTCTTTTTATTCTGTAAGTGCAGTTTTCACTGCATTACCAAGCTCATCTGGATTGAATTTAGCGATAAAGGAGTTAGCTCCTACACGTTCAACCATTGCTTGGTTAAATACACCACTGAGTGATGAGTGAAGAATAACATAAAGATCTTTAAGATCAGGGTTACGCCTTATTTCGGCGGTTAGTGTATAGCCATCCATTTCTGGCATCTCTATATCGGAAATCACCAAAGAAATCTGATCATAGATGCTACCTTCAGCAGCCATTTCAACTAGTTTCTCATAAGCTTGCTTACCATCAATAACCGCAACCGCTTCAAAACCTAGTGATGTAATTGCACGCTCAACCTGCTTACGAGCAACCGTTGAGTCGTCGGCAATTAGAATGCGACGAACAATTTCTTTCTCTGCTTCAACCTGAGCTATCTCTTCCCCAATTGAAGAGTCCATAGTCTCATCAACTGGCGCGATTTCTGCAAGAATCTTCTCTACATCGAGGATTTCAACCAGTTCGTTGTCGATGTTAGTGACTGCAGTTAAATAGTTGGACTTACCAGCCCCTTCTGGAGGTGGCAAAATGGCTTCCCAATGCATATTAATAATACGCTCAACGGAAGTCACCAGAAACGCCTGAATAGTTCGATTAAACTCAGCAATAACGACAAAGGCTTTTTCAACATCTGTGGTCGGTCTGCCACCAACAGCCAGACTCAAATCGATAACCGAAACAGTATGGCCTCGGATATGGGCCACACCTTTGACTAGGTGGTGTAAGTTTGGCATTGAAGTAAGCTTAGGGCACTGAAGTACCTCTTTTACTTTAAATACGTTAATTCCGTAGCGTTGGCGCCCCATAAGGCGAAACGTTAGGAGTTCCAATCGGTTTTGACCGACGAGTTGCGTACGCTGATTCACAGAATCAAGAATACCCGACATAAGCTCATCTCCATCTCAAACTTTAATGCTAAAAAAAATGGTAGTCTACTAGCGGCCATGTAAAACTTTAGAGAAATAGAATGACATACCTAAAATCACACTTATGCTCATTTTCCATAACTAATTGTAGAGCTTTCTATAAAAAGTTTTATAAGTCTATCGGCTTTTTATTATTTTTCTTTAGTTTTTCAGCGACATCCGCAACAGAAAACCAAATCCAACTTATTCAACAAGCTGCAGAAGACTACATTCTAGCAACTATTGAGTGGCCAACGGGTGGTACATTAAAAGCCAAAGCGGCCAATCTCGATAGCCGTATCTTTGCAACCAATTGTCCAACCGAATTGACCCGCTCATCCTCTTCGACCAACCCTACCGCTAGTAATATAACGGTACTGATTGAATGTCCGGAAGACGATTGGCGCGTCTATGTACCTGTTCGTTTAACCCGTACAGGGCCACAAGTTGTGCTGACTACCCCGCTTTCCCGCGGTCAGATCGTATCAGCTCAAGACGTCACTATTAATATGGTAGACTTACAACGCTTTAGGCGGCAAGGGTTTTCCACAATTGATGCGGTAATTGGCGCAAAAGCAAAGAAAAACCTCCGCTCTGGTGACATTATAGAAGCTAGAGATATTTGCGTCGTATGTCGTAACGAAATAGTGACAATTAGAGCGGTAAAATCTGGGATGACAATAACCACGAAAGGTATCGCGCTCACAGATGGCTCACATGGTGAACAGATAAGAGTGAAAAATAGTAAATCCAACCGTATAATTGAAGGACGAGTGACTGGAATTTCTGAAGTAACGGTGATTTTTTAGTCAGTGTTAAAAAAAACTAAAGTTATAACCGTATTCGTCGATATTGACAGTACAAGTAGACAAATCTTCAAAAGGCTCAGCAATTATGGCAGGTATTGACAATATACGCTCAGGGCAAACGCTATCGACATCGACGCGTAGTTCTGTACGTAACGAAAGTAGTCCAACGAGCAGTTCAGACTCGGCAAAAAAGTCTGATGTAGCTAAGGATGCAGTTTCACTCAGCTCACAAGGTAAGGCGGTGGGAGAAATGCATAATCAAATGGTCAGCCAACCTAGCTTTGACAAAGCAAAAGTTGCCGCAATCAAAGAAGCTATTGCTAATGGCTCGTACAGCGTCGATCCTGAAAAACTTGCCGACAACATGATTAAGTTCGAAAAAGAGCTTGGCGGGTTGTAAACCGCGAGAATATAGATCATGGCAGCGATTTTAAGTTTAATCGAGTTTCAATTAAAAAATGCCCAGGAGCTTACTGAAGTTCTAGAGCAGGAGAGACTTGCGATTGCCAATCGAGTATCAAAAGATATCGAAGCTATCGCCCAACATAAAATCACTTTAATTGAGCAACTGCAAAACACAGACGAACGAGTTCGTCGTCATCCTGATGTAGAGAGCTTAACGAGCGATCCAGAGTTGAGCCCTTTGGTAGAACAAGTTAGCTCTTTAATCAGTGAGTGCCAACAAGCGAACGAAGTCAACGGCCAAGCGCTCCAACGTGCCCAACTTAGCTTTAATAAGCTCAATAATTTAATGCAGCAGTCTCAAGGCAAATTGGGAATGACTTATACAGCAGAAGGTCAAACCAAAAATGTCACGACTCTAGGCACCAACATTAAAGCCTAAAAATAGAATCAAAAAAGAACGGCAATCATTGATTGCCGTTTTTTGTTTGTTCGGAGATCTAAATCGTTAGAAAAGAGTTTGCTGACGTTTCTCTGGAACCGTTTGAACCTCACCATAATCTCGCAGCTTGTTCATTTTCTCAATATCAAGTCTAAGCTCAGTGACATAACTGTCACCGACTTTATAGCTACGAACTACTTCAGCCCCACGAATAACCCCATCGACCGCGCCAGATGTCAGCTCTGTCCCTAGGCGCTGATCTTTAAGATCGGCTCGACCACTAACGCGCATCCCATAAACCTGCTCTGCAAGTTCACGATAAGCGTCTATCTTCGATGCGCGCATCGCACGTACTTGCTTTTCTTCTTCGTTACGACCTTTTTGTTCACTGATGCTTGCATAACCAACAGCCGTTAACCAGTCATCTTTACGCATATCCGTTAAAGGCTGGCAACCTACCATCACTAAAACAACAATCAGGAGTAATAGCTTTTTCATCTCGTCTCCTACGGGCGAAGAATAACCGTATATGGCTGGGTAATCGTTGGGTCAGAACGGATTAATACACCATCTTGCGTACGAATGCTGTTAAGGGTATCAAGATCTCGACCAATACGATCCGCTGGCAAGAAACCTTGTGCAGTTGCCACAACCACTCGAGACTGCATCCCAACAACTCTCGCATTGACTAGAACACCGCCTTCCTGGCGCAGCATAGTCCCTGTTAGTACGTATTGAATATCTTGCTCTTGGGCTAAATCTTTCCAGTCACGACTAAAAGCAAAGTCACCTTGATGGGTCACTTGAATAGAGCCAGTGGTTTTGAAATCTACGACCTTAAACCCACGACGCTGGAATTGATGAATAAAGCCTTCCGATACTGAGTTACCCAACCAGTTTGTAGCATCCATATTTTGCAGATCAACAAATGACGTAACGGCAATCGGTGTCCGCGCCGAAACACTGGTATTCGAAATCATAAGATCTTCCGTCATACTCTCTACAAAGAAGTCAAGAGTATGACGCGGGCTCTCCATCAGCATAAACTGCGAGCCAGGGTACGGTTCTTTACCGTTATATATTGGAGCATAGGCACATGCGGTAAGAAATACCACAGGGACTAGCGATAGCCATTTTTTCATTCTCAAATCTCCGATACATTAAGGCTTAAAAATGCCTGATCTTTTAGCTCTCTTCTAAAAGTGGAACATTCCTTGCTTTTCTAACTTTGCAACTATTTAGAAAGGCAATGCCTAAATCAGCTAAGATTTAATAAGCAAGAAATGAACCAACTTGGTGAACATCTATGAAAAAATCGCTCCTTCTCTTCTTATCCACGCTTTACCTAAGCTTGCTCTCGAGTACCGCCTCCGCTGCGTGGTTTGAAGTGACAGGCACTGCCACTGTAGTCTCTTCTGAAGAGGCCGCTCGTATTCACGCGCTAGAAGATGCGCTGTTCAAAGCAGTGAGCTTCTCTGGAGCCGATATTGGTAGCATTGCTAATTTACGCCCTTTGCTAGAAAGCGACAAAGAAGAGTATCAGTTTACCAACAGTGAAGTACGCTACATCGTCGTTGATGAGCAGAAAACCCGTAGCGGAGTCATGTTAGTCAAAGCCCGTATTGATATTTACCCATCGGCAACGGGTTGCCACGTAAGCCAATATAAGAAAACATTTCTAGTCGGTAACATAGATGTTGCCTCCCCTCAGCAAGCCGTCATGGGGCAAATCTATGGCGTCGGTGATGATTTTGCTAATGTCATCAATCGCCAATTAGATCAACAATCTGCTAACTTTGTTTCTGTTGGCACTACAGATTTTGAGATCAGTAAACGCTACCCTGAGCGGCTAAAAATGATTGCTCAAGATACTGGCGCACAATACATCATTGGTGGTGTTATCACAGACCTTACAGCCACTATTGAAAAAGGCGGCTTGCTTCGCGATGATGTCATTAACCGCCAGTTTGCGCTTGAAATGCAGGTGTTTGACGGTAAAACAGGTAACGAAGTTTACAACCGCAATTATCGAGAGGTCGCGCGCTGGCCGTTTGCTAAAACCAGCCAGGTAGATACGCGTAGTGCTCGTTTCTGGGCATCAACCTATGGCGACATGATGCTGCGCGTAAGCCGCAATATTATGTTGGATTTAGAATCAGAGGTGTCTTGCAAAATCACCTTGCCAGAAGTGGTCGCCAAGTGGGACAACACAATCACAATCGATCTAGGACGTATTCACGGTGTGATGGAAGGCGATAAGTTGCAGCTTTGGCACACTGGTTCATTCATCGACCAACGTGGCTTACCGCGCAATAAGGTGTCTGAAACAGACATTACCCTGACCGTTTCGCGCGTGTACGAAAATGAAGCAGAGCTTAAAGTTGATCAAGCAGAGCTTTCCGGAAGTATTCAAATTGGCGATGTTATGCACAAGCTATTGTAAAAACACAAGTTCACGCTTAACTTATGATTTAAAATCAGTATCATAATGTTAAAGCTCCCGTGGCACAGCTGGATAGCGCGATCCCCTCCTAAGGGATAGGTCACAGGTTCGAATCCTGTCGGGAGCGCCAGATCTTTTAAAGGGGCTAAGTAGTCATTATTTAGCCCCTTTTATTTTGTGTCAGGTTCAGCAACGACAATTTAATGAACAAGTTTGTAGCTAAGCTGCTACAAAACAGCTTCTATTAAAAATCAAACCTTCTACATTTGTGGACATTCAACTAAAATAGCTATTAACAAAACTATTTATAAAAATGAATGACAAAAAGTAACTTGACCACTAACACTGGTCACCGCTTTATCTCAAAAGCAAATACAGCGTTCAAGATCCATATCCACACGCCAGACGACAAAGTTCTGCACCGCTCTGTGGGGTACGTACGTATTGGTGAAAAAAGAGGCTTGAAGAAAGCGATCAAACTGCGTAATGAACTCGGCTCTGAGATGTGGGGGAAATTCTGGCGCAAGCTTCTCAAAGATCCCTATTTAATGACCCGCCTCCCACACTCGCTTGAGCCTAAGATCATCTTTAAGCCTAGGCCAACCAAAGAGAACCCAACAGCGAAAGACGAATGCTACATCGCTGCTTGGCGCAACTATGATGTGAATGGCAAATTAATCTACAGGAGCGTAGTTTGCTCGATTAAAAAACATGGTCGACTGGCTGCCTATTCAAAGACAAAGAAAGCACTATTAGAAGCCAACAAAGAGAACTTAGAAATTCTCGAATTTATGGGGCGCTTAAACAGTATCGACCTGAAATAACAGAAAAGTTTGGCTGAAACAAAAAGCCTTGGCTCATCACCAAGGCTTTTTCAATTCTGATGTGGTTATTCTGCTTCGTACTCAAAAGCTGGAACAACGATTTCTACACGGCGGTTCTGAGAGCGGCCTTCAGAAGTCTCATTTGATGCGATAGGATTGTTCTCACCTTCACCACTCGCTGTAATGCGAGACCTATCGATACCGGCTTCTAACAATGCACTCTCAATCGATTTTGCACGCTTTTCAGAGAGCTTCTGGTTGTAAGCAGCCGCACCACTAGAGTCTGTATAGCCGGTAATTTCGACGTTAGACTGAGGGAACTGCGTCATAAACTGAACCAAATCCTCTAGCATTGGCAAGCTTTCAGGCTTTAGTTCAGCGCTATTTAAAGCAAACGCACCAGAATCAACCACTTTAGTTTCAAACGTCTTAAGCACCGGTGTAACAACAACGACCTCTTCTACGACTTCCTCAACCACTTTCTCTTCTGCCACATACGGTTCAGAAACTGGCTGCTCACTTGCACCGAATTTGTAAACAAAACCAAGGGTTGCGGAGTTAACCGCCGCTTTTACTAAGTCATTATTTACGTCAGTCAGACGCTGGTATTCAAGGCGGACGGTTACGTTTTTGTGTGAATCTAGCTCAAAACCAACCGCACCAAGAAATGAGTTATCATTCTTGCTGCCGTAATCAACACGAGCACCACCAAACTTACCGTAAATAGAAATATCATCGGTTAAAGAAAGGTTTAGCTTAGGAGCGATGGTGAAAGCTTTTACTTTCTCGTCCGCAAGCCCATCAGCGGTAAACTCACCTAAATAATCGTAACCTGCCTCTAGTGACAGGTAATCCATAAATTGGTAGCCGGCTAACACACCCGCTGCGATTGAATCATCGTCACAATTGGCCGTAATTGAAGTACAAGCGTCATCCAACCAAGATTTACCGACTTTACCACCCAAATAAAAATCCGCGTTTGCATTCATTGATGCTAATGCAAGCGTACTCGAAATTACCACTGCTAACTTTTTCATGAGTCCTTCCCCATTTTTCATTATGTTTATGTTGTCTACATACATAGCCGACTAACCACGCTAGCCTAGCATAGTATTTAACCACCACAACTTCTGTTGCATATAGCACACAAAATGAATCCGTGAGATATAGCGATATCAATTATAAGTGGCTTAAGTGTCTTATAAATAAGACAAAACCCCAACCATTGGTTGAGGCTTAATTTACGTTGTTAGTGATCGTTAGAATTATTGCTCCACTTGATACTCAAAAGCAGGAACTACAATTTCCACTCGACGATTCTTTTCTCGACCTTCGAGCGTTTCATTTGATGCGATCGGGTTGCTCTCCCCTTTCCCTTCTACAGTGATACGTGAGTCATCAATGCCCTTATCAACTAAAGCGCTTTCCACAGCGGCAGCGCGTCTTTCTGACACCTTTTGATTGTATTCAGCACGCCCTGACGTATCTGTATACCCCGTGGCTTCAACTTCAGCTTGTGGGTAGTCATTTAAGAAATCCACCAGTTCATCTAACCTAGCAACGCTCTCTTCGTTAAGCTCTGTACTATTGAGTTTGAAACTTTCTGTTCCTATTGTTTGAGATTCATACACCTTAGTAACGATGACTGACTCAACAGGTTGATTTTCAACTACCGCTTCGACCATTTCTTCTTGTACAACAGCCACAGGCTCTGCTGTTTGTTCGCTGCCTCCAAACTTGTAGACAAAGCCGAGTGTTGCAGTATTCCCCATGGCACGAACTTGGTTATTGTTAATGTCTGTTATTGTTTGGTATTCAATTCGTACCGCAACATTCTGGTGTGAGTCAAATTCAATACCCGCAGCACCTATATATGAATAGTCATTTTGGTTACCATACTTAACATACGCGCCACCTAATTTACCGTACAAAGAGATGCCATCAGTAATTGGTAGGTTTACTTTGGGAGCAAGTGTAAAAGCTTCGACTTTATCATCACTAAGTCCATCCGCTGTAAACTTGCCCAAGTAATCGTATCCTCCTTCAATCGACAAGAAATCCCACATTTGATAACCCGCGAAGACACCAATCGCTGATGCTTCATCATCACAATTGGCAGTAGCCGATGTACAGGCGTCATCTAACCATGATTTACCCACTTTACCGCCAAGGTAGACTTCTGCCATCGTCGGGGCAGATGCAATAAGAAGTGATGCCGAAATGACCGCTGCTAGTTTATTCATCATTAAATCCTTAGCTTTTAAGCTCTTATAGTTAATTCCAATGCGTTTAGGCCTACTCTTTAGAAAGGAAGAGCCTCCAATCAAACGCCAAACCACTTCCAAATGTGCAATTGTTCCTCACCGTCACAAACGTAACTATTTGTAACTAGCGAAGGCACCATAGGGATTTTTACCCCGTGGAAAGAGGTAAATTGTCAGCATCAAGTAAGCTAAAAATCAGAGGAAAATAAACTAAGATACTCACCCTTGGTGGCAAAAGGGCTGACAAGCTATGAAAATTTACTGTTAATAATCAGTTAATTAACCAAGCAACATTATAATTCTCGATATTGAGACGGTCACGTATCGGCTATTTCTGAGCACGCTCTGTTTAGGAAATAAAAAAGCCGCAGCGATTGCTGCGGCTTTTATGATAATAACGTTGAGTCTGTTATGCGTTAGCTTCGCGCTCAGCTATAAACTCTAGTGCCATCTTAATACGAGCGATAACTTGCTCTTTACCAACTAGCTCCATTACCGCATCAACAGATGGTGATTGACCACCGCCAGTTACCGCAACACGCAGTGGCATACCGATCTTGCCCATACCGATTTCAAGTTCTTCACAAACCGCTGCAATAACGCCTTGTTTGATGTTGGTTGTCGTCCACTCTTCTAGCGCTTCAACTTTTGCTAGTGCTAATGCTAGTGGCTCTTTCGCCACGCCGCGAAGGTGCTTCTTCGCTGCACCCGCTTCAAACTCAGAGAAGTCTTCGTAGAAGTAACGGATCTGCTCAGCTAGCTCAACAAGAGTATTGCAGCGCTCGCCTACTAAGGTGATCACTTCCGTGATTGCAGGGCCGTTTTCTACATTTAGGTTCTGGTTATCTAGATGCCATTGCAAATGCTCAGCCACATATTCAGGAGCTGAAGTCTTAATGTAATGGTTGTTCAACCAAAGTAGCTTTTCAGTATTGAAAGCCGAAGCTGATTTCGAAATTGCATTCAAGCTAAATAGATCAATCATCTCTTGCTCTGAGAAGATCTCTTGGTCACCGTGAGACCAACCTAAACGCACTAGGTAGTTGTTCAGTGCATTTGGTAAGTAACCTTCATCACGGTACTGCATCACAGAGACCGCACCATGACGCTTCGACAGCTTGGCACCATCATCACCAAGAATCATCGCACAGTGTGCAAAGGTCGGTACAGGTGCACCTAGCGCTTGATAAATGTTGATTTGACGAGGCGTGTTGTTAATGTGGTCTTCGCCACGAACAACATGAGTAATGCCCATATCCCAGTCATCCACTACCACAACAAAGTTGTATGTTGGAGCACCGTCTGTACGACGAATAATCAGATCATCAAGTTGACTGTTAGCGATTTCGATGCGGCCACGGATTTGGTCATCAAATACAACGCTGCCTTCTTTCGGGTTACGGAAACGGACAACAAACGCATCACCCTCTTTCGCTTCTGCGTTTGCAGCTACGATTTTGGGATGGTTTGCATCGTAGCGTGGCATCTCTTTCGCCGCTTCTTGCTCAGCACGGATTTCATCTAATAGCTCTTTAGAAGCGTAACACTTATATGCTTTGTCTTCAGCAAGCAGCTTATCAACCATTTCGTTGTAACGATCAAAACGCTTAGATTGGAAGTAAGGGCCTTCATTCCACTCTAAACCCATCCATTGCATACCTTCTAGGATCGCATCTACCGCTTCCTGAGAGTTACGTTCTAGGTCTGTATCTTCGATACGTAGAACAAATTCGCCACCTTGGTTTTTAGCGTAAAGCCATGAGTAAAGTGCAGTACGAGCACCACCAACGTGTAGGTAGCCTGTTGGGCTAGGAGCAAAACGAGTTTTAACCGTCATGTAAAATACCTTGATTGTCTAAATGACTGCACCATTTAGCTCATGATGAGCATGGTGCCAAAATTGCGCGTTATTTTAGCACCGATATGCAAATCTACAATCCGTCTAGACGATGTTTTATCTATTCATTGATGTGTTTAACTGCCCAAGAGATAAACTCTTGCCGTTGAGTGGGGCTCATAGACAAAAAATCCGTTTTAATTGAACCGCTTGTTGCACCTGCCGTTGCCTTTACGTCTGTTTGAATATTCTTGTTTGCCACGCTGTTGTCAGCGTGAGGTTTCACCGAAGTATTGTCGGAAACCGAGGCGACCCCGCCAACTTGGTTATACTCAGCCATGACTGCTTCGTAATCTTTAAACTGAGAAAAACCTTTCACCTGTAACAGATCAACTTGATACTCGACGGCCTTACCCTGCGCATCAACCAATGAGAAGTCTAAACTCTTACGGAATTTTTTTGCCTGGTCGACGTGACGAAATACGGGATAACTGAGCGTCACCGGAGAGGATGTCGCATCAAATTTCACAACCACAGTTGGAAACACCAACTTAGTTCGACGGCCATCCTCGACAACCAATTGATCAAGTGCAAACAGCAATTGGTTCTGACCTTGTTGAAGATTAATCACTTGGCTGCTTTGATAATCCTTACCAGTCAGCTCTTTTCCGTTTAACACTAAAGGCTCAATTTCATCAATAACGGTAAGTTCTGCGGCACATATAGGTAATGTCATTGCACCCAATAGCAAAGCAGTGGTTAGTTTTTTCATAGTTTCCTCGACGTCAAAGCGATTAAGATCGACTAAGGGCGGCAATTTGCCGCCCAAGTAGTGGAATTGTTATATTAGAACCAGTATTCGATACCGACAGATGCTTCATCAAAGCTGTCTGACTTCCAGCGTCCCTGATAGCCTTCGCCTACTTTACCTGTGTTCTCTAGGTCGTTCATCGCGTAACGTGCGTATACAACAGCATTAGTGTCAACTGAATACATGAGCTGCATAGACGTTACTTTATCTTTAGTGCCTTCAATGTCTTTGCCATCAACTTCTAGGCCTAGGTTTTCAGCGTGAGCGATCTTAGCCTGCCATTTATTGCCTTCACCGAAGTTGTAAGTTAGACCGACAGAATATGAATGCTCTGTTTCATCGCTACCTTTCGTTTCTTGCGCTTCAGCAATACGGTAGTAAGCGAAATAGCCTAGACCATTAGAGAATCCACCTTGGGATCCAATTAAGTAAGTTTGATTATCCCAGTATTTTTCATCCTTGGTTTCCATTGTGTCGTAGTTCATTTCGTACGCTAGATCGAACTGAACCCAACCCCAATCACCATTGAATTGTTGGTGCGCCGCCATCCCATGCCAGTAGTTGCTTCCTGCTTTAGGGCTATCGGTACCACCAGCGCGATCTTGTCCTGCACCCGCCGCGATATCCATGGTAAATCCAGACCATAGTTCATTGGTATCCCAACGAATTGTGTCTGATTGGCGATCGTTAAAGTTGTTACCGCCAATATTTCCGCCCCAGTCCCAAACGTTACCCATACCTGGGTTAGTCGCAGGCCAATCAATCAACTCATAAATTGGAGTCAACACGCGGCCTAAGCGCACTTTACCGAAGGTGTCATGTTCAAAACCAACAAACGTATCACGACGACCTAGGTAGCCATTACCACCATCTTCACCAGCAAACGATTCATCAACGTAGCCTGACTCGATTTGCCATAGGAATGTCCAGTTTTCCCAGCTATCAAACTTCGCTGTACCGCGCCAGCCAAGACGAGATTCGTTGTTGAATTGAACACCTTCATTTTGTGGCGAGTTGTCGTAGTCGCGGTTTGCAACCTGCATAGCAATCAAACCGTAAATACCTTGTTCATACTTAGATTCTGCGTGATTTAGGTTAGTGTCTGCGGCGGCCATGCCAGAGAAACCTAAAACAACAGTAGAAACCGCTGCGCCAAGTAGTGTCTTTTTAAACATAGACATAGAATTAACCCCTAGTAATTATTCATTTTGGTAATTTTTCTTAGTTCCCTTTGAGCATGTATAACCTCATGCTCCGGGGAATGTTTATGGACAGGGGCATGTTGACAAACTTTTTTTGCGGCAAAAAACGAGGTAAATAATAATCTGACCACGTTCAAATCAAAAAAAAAGAAAACAAGATAAAGGCATAATAATCAACAAGATAAATTCACACATAAATAAACAAAAACGTCAAAAGCAACTCTAATCACGAGTTGAGTAAGTTAACACTGGCAGTTTTGCGGTTCATATCACTGTAAATTTTCATTGGTTTATAGGTATTAACAATTTCACCAATAAAAGTTTGAAATCTCTCGCAATCGACTAAACTAACAATCTTAAGATTCACCTAATATTGACGTTTTTCTTTCATCGCTTGACCTTACCCTTAAGGGAAGGTTTAGGCTTAGCAATAGTTCTATTTTCCGAGGTGTTGTTATGTCTAAGTTTGATATCCCCTTATCAGGATTAAACTGCATGGGATGCGCACGCAATGTTGAGCGGGCCCTTACTGCAAATCACCAAGTAAAAATTCACCAACTGTCACCGACTTTTATTTCTCTCGAGACCGATAGTTCATTCTCGTCTATCGCTGAGGAGATAGAAGAGTTAGGTTATTTCGCAGGCAATCAATATCATTTTTTATTAGCTGGACTAAATTGTGGTAAATGCATTGCAAAGCTCGAGCAGGCATTAGCACAAGATCCACTCAATGGCACATTCGCAGCTTCGAAAACAGAATTAACCATTACTACCCTACGAACTGTGGATGAAATTACACAGTTAGTTGCATCGCTTGGCTATCAAGCAACCCAAGAGCAAATTGAATTAGATGACATTGAGCCTTCAAACAGCGAGGCGGATAAGCCTGTCAGCCCTACAGAAGAAGTGTCGGCTCACTCCTTCCATTTAATTATTTCCGGTATGACCTGTGCGAGTTGTGTATCGTCCGTGGAGAAAGCTCTAATTTCTGTTGAAGGCATTCAAAAAGCTCAGGTCAATTTAGCAGAACAAAGCGCGTTAGTTTTTAGTACAGAACCAAGCGAGCAGATTGAAGCCGAGCTTGTTAACACGATAAAAGAAGCAGGTTATCAAGCACAAATTATTGATGACCCAGCAACGCAGCAACAAAAACAGATTGAGCAACAAGAACAGGCGCAAGCACAGCATAAAAAAAGTGCGTTGGCAGGCATTATTGTCGGAGCTCCGTTGATGCTATGGGGAGTATTTGGCGGCAATATGATGATTCGCAACAGCCAAGACCAACTAATTTGGGGAGTCATTGGTGTGATCTGTTTTTGGCTATTGGCTACGGCTGGGCGAAGCTTTATTACCAATGCATGGCAAGCGCTTACTCACAAACGAGCGACGATGGATACCTTAGTCTCGCTTGGTACCGGAGCAGCTTGGTTGTTTTCTATGTTAGTCGTCACTATCCCCGAGTGGTTTCCACTTGCTTCAAGACACGTTTACTTTGAAGCGAGTGCAATGATCATCGGACTAATCTCACTCGGTCACTACATAGAAGCTAAAGCCAAAGCTAAAACGACTCGCTCACTACAAGCCTTGGTAAACCTTCAACCGCAGAACGCCACTCTAGTCACTGAGGATGGTGAACGTGAGATTCCGCTTGAGCAAGTCACCTTAGGCATGAAACTAAGAGTCAAACCCGGTGAGAAGGTGCCCGTAGATGGTGTGGTCGAGAGTGGCGAGTCTTATCTGGATGAATCTATGCTCACTGGTGAACCGATTCCGGTACTAAAAATATTAGGGGAATCGGTTTCAGCAGGCACAATCAATCAAGATGGCAGTTTAGTGATTACCGCCTCTGGTATTGGCAGCGACACCATGCTGTCGCGAATCATTACTATGGTTCGAGAAGCTCAAAGCAGTAAACCAGCCATTGCCAAGCTCGCCGACCAAATTTCATCGATATTCGTACCGGTTGTGGTTGCCATTGCGATTATCTCTGCACTTGTGTGGTTTATATTTGGCCCAGAGCCTAAAGCCAGTTATATGTTAGTGGTCACTACCACTGTGCTGATCATTGCTTGCCCTTGTGCACTGGGGCTCGCGACACCGCTATCAGTCACGGTTGGGATAGGTAAAGCTGCCGAGATGGGAATTTTGATCAAAGATGCCGATGTCCTTCAGTCAGCAAGCAAAATAGATACGGTTGTATTTGATAAAACCGGAACCCTGACCAAAGGTAAGCCACAAGTTCAAGCTATTCACTCTGTTTCCAATGACATTGATAACTTACTCGCATTAGCTGCATCTATTGAAAAACACTCAGAACATCCATTAGCTAAAGCCATCGTTAATCAAGCCAAAGAGAAACAGCTCACTCTCGTTGATGTAGAGAGCTTTGAGAATCGCCGTGGGCAGGGTGTCTTTGCCCAGTCTCAGCAGGGAGAAATTGCGATTGTCTCACTTAACTATGCTCAGGCGCAATCGTGGGAGATGTCCTCAATAGACGCTGAAATCCGTCGTTACTTAGACTATGCTTGGACTCCGGTTGTTATCGCGGTTAACTCTGAAGTCGTCGGCACTATCGCCATTGCCGATCCGATTAAAGAAGACGCTAAACAAACGGTTTCCATGTTAAAAGCAATGGGTATCACACCCGTCATGCTCACTGGAGACAACCAATCCGTCGCACAAGCAATCGCGACTCAGTTAGGTATTGAACGCATCATCGCTCAAGTATTGCCAGATCAGAAAGCGAGCCATATTGAACAACTTCAGAGTGAAGGCCGTAACGTTGCCATGATTGGTGATGGCGTCAACGATGCTCCTGCTCTCGCTTTAGCTGATATCGGCGTTGCCATGGGTAGCGGCAGCGACGTCGCGATTGAAAGCGCGCAAATTACCTTACTCAACTCATCGCCTGTATCCGTAATCAAGGCCATTGAATTGTCTAAAGCGACTCTACGTAACATGAAACAGAACCTGTTTGGTGCGTTCATCTATAACTCACTAGGCATCCCAGTCGCTGCTGGAGTGCTTTACCCAGCTTTTGGCTTTTTGCTCAGCCCTGTTATCGCGGGTGCAGCAATGGCTTTATCATCCATTACGGTGGTCAGTAACGCCAACCGTTTAAGATTATATAAAACTTCTGAGAGGTCACTATGAATGGAAAATTTCTAGCTTTGACAACCCTAGCACTGCTTTCTGGCCCAGCGTTAGCGGCAGATGTTATCAACCATAAATCACCCTATTGTGGTTGTTGTACAGAGTGGACTAAACATATGCAAGAAGCAGGATTTAATGTCGATGAGAGGTTACATGAAAACATGAATCCCATTAAGCAGAAACTTGGCATTAAACCAGAACTCGCTTCTTGTCATACCGCCGAAATAGATGGCTACGTCTTTGAAGGCCATATTCCAGCCGAAGATATTAAAGCTTTCTTAGAAAATCCGCCACGCAATGCTAAAGGGCTCGCTGTTCCCGGGATGCCAATGGGGTCACCGGGCATGGAGTATGGCGATAAGAAAGATGAGTACTCTGTCTATGCCTTCAATGAGGAAGGACAGGTGTTTGAATACCGCCACTACCAAGGCAATAAATAACGGATTCTGTAAGTCTATACCTAGAGCACTTTAACTCACTTCGATGAGTTAAAGTGCAATGAACTACTGAATAAAATCATAGACATAGATCTAAAATCACATCAAATGTAACTACATTCACTTTTGTTTTTCGCATTATTTCCCTTACTCAGATAGCTTTCCCATCAACTTGACGACGTCTTGACAACGACGGATGCTGAAAACAAAACCATTGTTGATAAACTTGTAACGCATCGAGTTTCTCAAAAATAATACAACAACATTTACTTATGAAGAGATCTATAAGTCGGAAGAATATTTTTGTAGAATGCGCGGCGTCACTCCGCTCACCCGGTACTCGTATGAACTTACTCGCTCAAGCTAAGCAAAACGGCAAAAATATCGCCATTGCTCACCTAATTTACGACCCTACGCATAAAACGCTAACCAATGGCATTGATGAGGTTGCACTAGAACCTCGTAACATCGCCTTACTGGAAGTGTTATTATCTAATGTGGGTGAACCAACCTCAATTGAGCAATTCATCGAACAAGTATGGGAAAATCAATACATTTCAAAGAATGTTGTGACCAATCGTATTAGTTTACTGCGTAACTTATTACGAGAAAACGTCCCAGAGATTGATTCAACAAAGCTTATCGTGACCTACCCGAAACGGGGCTACTACATTCCCAAAAGCCATGTACAACTGATCGAATCAAAGAGCTCGGAACCGATATCTGACGATCAATCTCCGGTAACAAGCAAAGCTAAGTTCAAACCATCGAAACTCTTGCTCTGGATTTCCACTCTGGCTATTACTAGCTTACTCGCATTAACCATCGTGGTAAATTCATTCTTCGACGTTAAGGTCGAAGCAAAGGATCAAGCATTATATGTTCCTCAGGTTAGGCTGTTGCTCGATCAGATATCCTCATCGCGACAATCAATGCAAGACGACGCACTCAAGCTCAAAGTTTTGTTGCTACATGCCTATAGCCATTCGCCTTATATTCATTTAGCAAATATGCGTTCCCCTAGTTACTACTTAATGAGTTTAAGCGAACACCCTAGTTTTCCGGGCTCAGATGCTCTTAGTGATTCGGATTATAAGCTAACCTTTAACCTTATAAAGGACACGGGAACAACGGATAAGCTAGAGGCCATCCTTTATCACTCTGCCTCTGCGCGTGTTGCTTGGCGTAATCTGTATACACTGGAAAACAACAAGTTAGTAAAGGCTGTCAACCAACTCAACTCTGATTTAACTGAATATTTTAAGTTGCCTACTCCCATCATCAAGATTAAGAAAAAGCTGAAAACATCCCTAAGCCAAATGTCAGAAACTGCATTTGATAAGCTAATTGACCAAAAGATGAGTGGTGCTGAAATCAGTTTTTATACTCGGGAACTGCTGTTTAGCGATCAGCCTTCTGATGTATTGCGTCAGTGGATTGATAAAGTTAAACAGAGCACGCCAACCCCCTCTCCAGAGCTGCATATGTTGTTGGCTCTCCTCACCTATCGCTCAGGGGACATCGAGAAAAGTCTGCAAATGTTGCAAAGAGAATATGTCGCGGAAATACCGAGCAACGCCTTGATATTAATGCTGCAAGCAAACATTAGCCGCAATAAGAACAATACCGAACAGTATTTAAGTAGCTATTTAAAAGCGACCGCCGCGCTCACTATTAGTATTCCTTCAAAGCAAGTATTAGCACATTATTCTAGCACCAATAAGCAAGCGGCTTGTTTGGACCTATGGAAGGATGCCTTGTCAAACATAGAGTATATACACATGCCAAACAGCATACTTTGGCAAGGAATAGAACGTTTCTGCACCCCAATCAAAACCGCATAAAACGGGTAAGGCCCAGCAAAATCTGGGCCTTAATCTAGGACAGTAGATCTAGAGTTGATTAGAAGCCGTAAGAAGCACCGAATACGAATGCAGTGTTCTCTTTCTTATCTGAACCATCTAGATTTTTCGCGCCATGACCTTGGCTACGCAACTCAAAGTATGGTTGTACACCTTCACGAGTCCAAGTAGCGCGAAACTCATGGTCCATAGTGTTCTCGGCTTCATCGCTGCGTACGTAAACGTTGTTGTACGCGAGTGTAAGAGGCATATCCCCTACTGCGTAACCAATACGGTTATCAAAACGTAGCTGATCGTTGTCGCTGTTCTTAACGTTGTGGTAACGAGTACGATTACTTAGCGCAAGACCATTGTCGAAGTTGTAGCCGATTTTCACTAGTGGACGGTTTTGCACAGTTTCACCATTGTTCAATAAGTGGTGGTAACCTGCTGCAACCCATAAGTTGTCATTGATTGAATAGCTTTGCTCGATACCCAGTGTGATATAAGGCGTAGTCCCTTTACCCTCGTTAAACTCACCTTCGTAGCTGCCGATTGAAATACCGTCAAACTCAGTTAGTAGCGTTGTGCCTGTATCAAATGTATGGCCAGCTTCAAGCGTTGAAGTCGCGTTTGGATTTTTATTTTCGCTATGGAATTGAACGTTACCTGTTACGTAAGAAGAACCCGCGTACGCTGTTGATGCAAAAGCAAGAGAAAGTGCGCTAAGAGTCAGTAATTTTTTCATTGTATTCTGCCTTTAATACTAAAATGTGTTGCGGTTATATCTTGGTATTTCTTTACCGTTAACCGCAAAATTGGGGTGCCTCCCTGGCTTGGCAGTCATAATGTCGGATTTAATTCACGATAAAAAATTAATCCATTTCTTGTGCGACACACTTCACTGTGAAAAATGAAAAAGAAATTTAACTCTTAATATTCATATACTTGTAAAAACACAAAAAATAATAAAGCCAATTTTGGTGATCAATATCACTCGATAATCTAGTATTGACCACATTAACAGTAGCCAACTCACACTACTTTTAGCTTTTGGTTGTTTTCCAATAATAATAATCTGATCTTGATCACCAAAACATCGCGCTGGCGATTAACTGAAAAATGCGTTGCTTACGAGTAATACTGAGAATTTGACGTTACGCCAAATTTCACAAGGCACAAAAAAGGCCGCTTTAGCGACCCTAAAAAAAATGGAAATTTGCCATTAATTAATGACGAGTAATCAACTCAGCCATCATTTGAATGTGGAGTTCATCATCATTTAGGCAAGGAATGTAGGTAAACTTCTCACCGCCGTGCTCCACATACAGCTCTCTGCATTGCTCAGAGAGTTCTTCCAATGTTTCAAGGCAATCAACAGAAAAGGCAGGTGCCAAAATATCAAGCTTTTTGATACCTTTACCCGGCAGTTTCTCAAGAGTTTTATCTGTATAAGGTTGCAGCCACTCCTCGCGACCAAAACGAGATTGATAAGTCATACCGATCTGGTTAGGAGCTAAGCCTAACTCTCGGGCAAGAAGAGTTGTAGTTCGATCGCAATGCTGAGGATAAATATCACCGTTGTCCGCATAGCGCTTAGGTATACCGTGGTACGAACAAAGCAGGTAATCCCCTTTGCCGTTTTCTTGCCAAGAGCGTTTTACACTTTCAGCCAGCGCCTTGATATACAGTGGGTGTTGGTGATAGTCACTAATAAACTGGTAGCTCGGTATCATTGGTAGTTGCTTAAACGCGTTCGTTAAACCATCGGATACTGCTGCCGTCGTGGTTCCCGAGTACTGAGGGTAAAGAGGCAATACGATAACGTCCTCGACTCCTTGTGCAAGCAGGGCTTCTAAGCCAGATTTAAGACTTGGATTTCCATAAGTCATGCCTAACTCAACCGGAATATCAACCTGCTCTCTGAGCTTCTCAACTTGCTTCTTTGAGTAAACAAGAAGTGGAGAGCCTTCTTCCATCCAAACGCTTTGATACAACTTCGCTACT
The DNA here is from genome assembly GCF_001188205.1 of Vibrio sp. VPAP30. Taxonomy (NCBI): domain Bacteria; kingdom Pseudomonadati; phylum Pseudomonadota; class Gammaproteobacteria; order Vibrionales; family Vibrionaceae; genus Vibrio; species Vibrio sp. VPAP30. The sequence continues at coordinate 68,762 of NZ_LBLS01000035.1, read as the reverse complement.
TTGGGAGCGCGAATAGGCAAAATCACACCATGCAAAATTGGACACCATAGCCAACGTGTCATATCGACGACACGTTTATCATGAAGAAACTGACTTAAAAAGCGCTTAACCGCAGGAGCGGTTGCTTCATCTGGCGTACCTAAGTTAACGAGTAGTACACCTTGTTTTTTGTTATTTTGCATAGCTTCCTATCGACACTAAAAAGGCTCTCTACGTACCTATCTCAGAATTGGATCAAACTAAGAGCATAAAAAAAGCGACCCCAAAGAGGATCGCTTCACTATAACAAATTTTCAAAATTCGCAGTTAGCTATTTATGCTAGCGCTTTCTCGATATCTGCACTAACTTCAGCAACTTGCTTAGTACCGTCGAACTTAAGGTACTTAGTATTACCGGCTTCAGCTTCTTTACCGTAGTAAGAGATTAGCGGTGCTGTTTGCTCGTGGTACACACCTAGACGAGCACGTACTGTCTCTTCTTTGTCATCGTCACGTACAACTAGCTCTTCACCTGTTACGTCATCTTTGCCTTCAACTTTAGGCGGGTTATAAACAACGTGGTAAGTACGGCCAGAAGGTAAGTGAGCACGACGACCAGCCATACGCTCAACAATCACGTCGTCAGCAACATCGAATTCAATCACGTAATCTACGTCTACGCCCATTTCCTTCAGGCCGTCAGCCTGAGGAATCGTACGTGGGAAGCCATCAAGTAGGAAACCTTTTTCGCAGTCATCTTGAGCAATACGCTCTTTGATTAGACCAAGGATGATTTCATCAGAAACTAGCTGACCAGCGTCGATAACAGCTTTAGCTTGTTTGCCAAGCTCTGTACCTGCCTTGATAGCAGCACGTAGCATGTCACCAGTAGAGATTTGCGGAACACCGTATTTTTCCATGATGAAATTTGCTTGTGTGCCTTTACCTGCACCTGGAGCACCTAGAAGAATGATGCGCATGTTGAATCCTCTTAAGATAATGATGATTTATACCGAAGCTCACTATGGCGTTACCACATGAACATGTCTTGGACTCACGGTAAGTTTCGGTATAACTGTTCTACAGTTAACAATAAAGCAGGCGTGCACATTACACGCCTGCTCATTTGGTTTCAAGATTGCATTCTATCATACAATTTCAAACCAAAGCGCTAATTACGACTAAAGAATGCTTAAACACTCACACAAGCCTGCAACTTCGCGCGTTTTTATTCACGATTAACGCAAATAAATCAAAAAGCCCGCAAAATGCGAGCTTTTTGACGGTTTTAAACTATTAGCCCTTAGTCAAAAGGGTGTTAATTGCGCCTAAGAACTGAGATGGATCTTCCATCGAACCACGTTCAGCTAACATAGCTTGACCAAGCAGTACCTCGACCCAACGACCGAAAGCTTCTTCGTCGGCTTCATCGGCCATTTGCTTAACTAGCTCATGCTCCGGGTTGATTTCAAAGATGTATTTTACCTCAGGAGCTGCTTGACCTGCCGCTTCAAGCAGCTTCGCCATTTGTGTGCCCATCTCGAAATCGTCAGTAACTACGACCGCAGGCGTTGTTGCTAACTTAAAGGTAGTACGGACTTCTTTAACGCGATCGCCTAAATAATCTTTTGTGCGTTCAACAACAGATTTGAACTCTTCTTCCGTCTCTTTTTGCTTCTCTTTTTCTGCTTCGTCTTCAAACTTGCTCAGATCAAGGCCCGCTTTAGTGATTGACTGGAACTGCTTACCATCAAACTCAGTAAGATAATTCATTAGCCACTCATCAATACGGTCAAACATCAGAATAACTTCAATGCCTTTCGCTTTGAACTGCTCTAAGTGAGGGCTGTTCTTAGCTGCTGCGTAGCTATCTGCGGTCAGGTAGAAGATCTTATCTTGATCTTCTTTCATACGCTCAACGTATGACGCTAAGCCAACTGTTTGTTCAGCAGAATCGAATTCGGTAGATGCAAAACGAAGTAATGCAGCAACTTTCTCTTTGTTGCTCATATCTTCAGCTGGACCTTCTTTTAGCACCAAACCAAACTCTTTCCAGAATGATTGGTACTTCTCTTCGTCGTTCTTCGCCATTCGCTCAAGCATGGTAAGAACCCGCTTAGTACAAGCGTTACGTAGAGATTGCGTTACCTTGTTGTCTTGCAAGATTTCACGTGACACATTAAGTGGCAGATCATTCGAATCGATTAAGCCGCGAACGAACCGCAGGTAAGATGGCATGAACTGCTCTGCGTCATCCATGATAAACACACGCTGCACGTACAGTTTAAGACCTGATTTGTGGTCACGATTCATCATGTCCCATGGCGCTTTCGCTGGGATGTACAGCAAACTTGTGTAGTCGTTCTTACCTTCTACGCGGTTGTGACTCCATACCAATGGATCGGCGAAGTCATGCGATACGTGCTTATAAAACTCTTGGTACTCTTCTTCTGAAATATCAGTTTTGTTACGCGTCCAAAGTGCCTGAGCTTTGTTAATTTGCTCCCACTTCTTCTCACCAGTTTCTTTACCTTCTTCATCACGTTCAGCGGTTAGAATCGCTACGGGAATGCCGATGTGATCAGAGTACTTGCTGATAACTTCACGTAAACGCCACTCATTAAGGAACTCTTTACCTTCATCGCGCATATGGAGAATGATATCTGTACCGCGAGTCTCTTTTTGGATGGTTTCAATGGTATATTCACCTTCGCCCGAAGAGTGCCATTGAACCGCTTGTTGAGAATCTAAACCGGCAGCTCGAGTGCGAACCGTTACGGCGTCTGCGACGATAAATGCCGAGTAGAAGCCAACACCAAATTGACCAATTAACTGCGAGTCTTTCGATTGGTCTTCAGACAGTTTAGAGAAGAATTCAGCGGTGCCAGATTTAGCAATGGTGCCTAGATGTTCAATAACATCATCGCGGCTCATACCAATACCATTGTCCGAAATCGTTAGCGTATTTGCCTCTTCATCGAAACTAAGCTTTACCCCTAGGTCGGCATCACCTTGGTAAAGCTCAGAGTTTGACAGTGCTTGAAAGCGCAGTTTGTCAGAAGCGTCAGACGCATTAGAAATCAGCTCGCGCAGAAAAATCTCTTTGTTTGAGTAAAGAGAATGAATCATAAGGTGAAGTAATTGTTTTACTTCTGACTGAAAGCCACGAGTTTCTTTGTTTTGTGTTGCTGTTTCGCTCATGATAACTCCATAAGTTCTATACTTATCAAGCCAATACATTCATAATGACAATGTTTATTTTGGCCTTAATCTGCCAATTAACATGAGGGTGACAAATGTAAATTCAAGGTCAATAATCATAAAAACAGTGTTTTTTTTGTTTTATTTTGACTATCCTTCACCACGCCAAAAACTCAAAAAATATAAACTGATTTTGATTAAGTTAGTTGTATTGAGCGCTTTAACAACTTAACTGTCTGAAACCTCTAATATAGTGGCCGCAATTAATGAGTAACATAGGTACTAAGTTTAATCTTGATAACAGGTTTACCTTTGACCCAAACACCAACTCTCTCGTCGATAAAGAGAACAACAACGAGCTAATTCGTTTAGGTAGTAACGAAAGCCGTATTCTGCTGTTACTGTGTGAGAAACCAAGTGAAATCGTTTCTCGTAACGACCTGCATGACTTTGTCTGGCGTAAGCAAGGTTTCGAGGTTGATGACTCAAGCTTAACTCAGGCGATCTCTACACTGCGAAAGCTACTCAAAGACTCAACAAAGTCACCAATGTTTGTGAAAACGGTGCCAAAGCGCGGTTATCAACTGATTTGTTCTGTGGAACGTGCAACCACCTTGATGAGCGGAGAAACGCTCACAGAGGAAAGCTCAGAGCTGAATGTTATAGAAACTCCAGAGCAAAACAAAACTGAAGAGACAAACGAAACGCCATCGGTTGCAAAACCAATTAGTACAGTCAGTGAGATTACCGAGAGCCAAACTTCAACCAAAAAGAAGACCTCTCTTACATCTAAGCTACTGGTAGTGTGGGCGATACTAATTCCATTATATGTCATCTTGTTTACGAACCCTGCGGAGTCAAAGTTTAGACAGCTCGCTGTATTTGATAACACAGTAGTCAAAGCCCCAGTGAACCACCCAGACTTAAGCAAGTGGTATCCTTCTATTGAGCAGTGTGTGAAAAAATACAATGAAACACACCTCGATGAGCTAGCACCAGTCGAAGTCATCGCTACGGGCGGTCAGAACAACCAGCTTATCCTGAACTACATCCACTCTTTGGATAATTCAGGGGAAAACATCACTCTGCGCATCTTCGCAGAGCAAAAAGATCTCAGTAAAGTTTGCCAGTAGGAGTTGACCTGATGAATCAAAAAATTGCAGCTAGCCTACTTGTTTTATCCAGCGTATTTAGCGCTTGGTTGTACTGGGGAAGTGACTTAAAGGTTGAACAGGTGCTCACTTCAAAAGAGTGGCAATCTAAAATGGTTACTGTCATCACGGAGCCGCTTCAAGAAAAATCTGTAGGCTCACTTCGCAAAGTCGATGTGGTTTCAAACGTAAAGTATTTGCCGAACAATACATATATTCGTGTTGCTACCGTACGTCTATATCCATACAACGCCAAAACAGAGAGTGTTATCAATATTTCTGAAACTGGAGAGTGGGATATCAGCGACAACTACTTATTGGTCTCCCCAACCGAGTTTAAAGATGTTTCTTCCGCTCAAAGCAAAGACTTTACTAAAGAGCAATTAGACCTTATTACTCAAATCTTTAAGATGGACGCTCAGCAGAGCCGACGAATTGATATTGTTAATGGCAAGACACTGCTACTCACTAGTTTAAGCCACGGCTCTACTGTTCTTTTTTCTAACTAATTTCATAAAGGGGCACGATGCCCCTTTTTTATGCTATGGATTGGGTAAATACACTCGGCTTATTTCTGGGGTCACTGACCGCCAACACCCTTGCTTCTCTCTCAGGAGGGGGGGCTGGCCTACTGCAATTCCCTTTATTGATTTTCTTTGGTCTCCCTTTTTCTATCGCCTTAGCTACACACAAGATTGCAAGTGTCGCCCTTGGCCTAGGTGCGGCATACACTCATATCAAACGAAAGAGCTTTAGTTATAAAGCGGCTTTGTATCTCATCGGTGTGGGGAGCTTAGGGGTCATCATCGGCGCTAACATCGTCTTGCTTGTTCCCAGTGCTATCGCGGAGAAACTACTGGGTGGAATGATACTTTGTCTTGGCATATATTCACGCCTTAAAAAGCAGCTTGGACAACACGAGCAGCCGCTTAATCGTGATCCAAAAGGTTGGCTTATAGGTGGATTGGGCTTAATGCTGATTGGCATTATTAATGGCTCACTGACGGCGGGTTCTGGCCTACTCGTTACGCTATTTCTAATTCGTTGGTTTGGGTACAGCTATAAACAAGCGGTCGCACTAACTATGTTGTGTGTTGGCCTATTCTGGAATGGCATTGGGGCGATTACAATTGTACAAGCTGGTGCTCCTGTCTATTGGCCTTGGTTACCCGCTCTTCTACTCGGATCGTTTATCGGTGGCAGCTTAGGGGCTTATCTTACTACTCGCTATAGCAATCAATTGATCAAAATTTTCTTCGAAATCCTGACCTTTACCGTCGGTATTAAGCTTCTGTTTTAAAGGATAATTTATGGATAAGGCTGTCATTGATATTTATTACTGCCGCCAATGCAACTGGATGTTACGTTCCACTTGGCTCTCTCAAGAACTGCTGCATACCTTTAGTGAGGAGATAGAGACAATCTCACTACACCCAGATACTGGGGGACGCTTTGAAATTCATTGTAATGGCGAGATTGTTTGGGAACGAAAACGAGATGGTGGATTCCCAGAAGCCAAAGTATTGAAACAGAAAGTGCGCGATATCATCGACCCAGAGCGCGATTTAGGCCATTCCGACTCCAAATGAAAGAAGGCAGCGAGTTTTGCTGCCGTTGTCGTTGCTAGCCAATTAGTGTCGAAACCAATACCTCACCAGAGAATGTGACCACTTTAAGCTCTTTACCTTCTAGCAAGCCATAACTTGCTGCAAACCCGTCACGTGGAAAGGTAATGGAGCCCGGGTTAAATAGAAACTGTTCGCCATCACGTTCAGCGACTGGGATATGGGTATGCCCGTGAGCAATAATATCTCCTTGTTTTAATGGCGGACGCTTACTCGAATTGTACAGATGACCATGAGTTAGAAACAGGCGTTGACCCGATTCTAGCAATATCCAAGCGTAATCCATCATCATTGGAAACGAAAGCAGCATTTGGTCAACTTCGCTATCGCAATTACCGCGCACAGCCACTATCTGATCTGCATACTGGTTAAGCAATTCACTCACCGCTGGAGGGTTGTAACCCTCAGGTATAGGGTTACGTGGACCATGATTTAAAATATCGCCCAGCAGAACCAATGTCTCTGCACCAGACTGTTGATATTCGGCAAGTACTTGCTGAGTTGCTGGCAAACTACCGTGCAAGTCAGAGGCAAAAAAGAGTTTCACGACATCATCTCCTCAAAAATAACGAGGAGATTTTACCGACTCTATGACCTTTAGTCATCATGCACCATGCCGTAAATGACAATGTTATTGTAACTCACCATACCAACGATTTTCCCAGCTTCGATGACAGGTGCACGGCTGATACCAAATCGTTCAAATAAACGTGCGCAGTATTTCACATTCATATCAGGGTCTACCGACATCGCGGGTTTGGTCATGATCTCATAAATATTGGTCCTGTCTGGTGAGCGATTCTGCGCAAGCACCTTTTTAGCTATATCATTCATCAAAACCAAACCATACTCATCGTCATCATTGCGCTTATTGACCACCAGCGCCTTAACATCGTGGCTACGAGCAAGCTGTATGCCTTCTTTTACCGTTGTTAGGCCATCAATGACCACATAGTTATTCGTCATTACATCGCGTACTCGAACCTTACTATGTGCTTTCATAATTCATCCTCCACCACTTTGGTTAACCTCTCGACCTGATGCGCCACACCCACGGCATCCTCAATGTCGATTTGGACAGCAATCCCTTGACCAGACTCCTGATCAAATTCACCGACCTCACCAATTGTTTCCAAAATATGCCGTGACAAGTGTTCTTCGACCACAAATAACATCACATCTTTCTGCACATCTAAGGTGAGGCCAAAAAATGTTTTCTTTTGATTAAGGCCTTCCCCTCTCGCATTGTTGATCACCGTAGCTCCTGTCGCCCCTGCTTTACGCGCAGCATCAAGCACCACATCGGTTTTACTGTCTTCAACAAAAGCTAATAGCAATTTAAAGCGCATTTTCTTCATCCTCCCGCTCAGCGTCTTTGTTTAACCACTGAGTGATTTGTGCATACCCCATCACCGAAATCATGGGAAATAAACTGGCAAACGCAATCAATCCAAAACCATCGATCATAGGGTTACGCCCTGGGACAGTCGATGCCAACCCTAAACCTAACGCTGCAACCAGCGGAACAGTGACTGTTGACGTCGTTACCCCTCCCGAATCATAAGCAAGAGGGATGATGAGTTTAGGTGCGTAAAACGTTTGTATGACGACAATTACGTAACCGACAATAATGTAATAATGGATAGGGTCTCCGACGACGATTCGGTAGCTCCCCAAAGAAATCCCCACCGCAACACCAATAGCTACAGCAATGCGTAATCCGTTGACACTGATACTTCCGCCTGAAACTTGATTGGCTTTTATTGCCACAGCTATCAGAGAAGGTTCAGCGATCGTGGTACTAAATCCAATAAAGAAAGCAAATAAGTAGACCCAGTAATAGTCCATCCATTCAAAGATGTCGCCTGTCGAGAGTTTAAATTGTTGAATAAAGCTTGGAGCGGTAAGCTGCTCAGCCATTGTTTCACCCAGTGGAAATAGGGCGAGATCTAAACCAATTAAAAATAGAGATAAACCAAGAATGACATAAAAGAAGCCAAGGATGACTTTGGGTAGGTTAGTCACCGGGCGGCGAAGAACGGCAAATTGGAAACCAAAGATGATCGTCGCAATGGGCAAGACATCAGTAATGGTGCCGACGAAAGTATCTAAAAAATGTGTCCACTCAATCATGCCACCACCATGCCATAGACCATAACAAACATCATCGGAAGCAACGAGGCAAATGCAATCAGACCAAAACCATCGATCATCGGATTACGCCCTTTAATGGCGGATGCAAGTCCAACCCCAAGCGCGGTAACAAGAGGAACTGTGATCGTCGATGTCGTAACACCACCAGAGTCATAAGCCACCCCAATAATACTCTGCGGCGCAAACATGGTTAGGATGACCACACCAATGTATCCTCCAATGATCATGTATTGAATTGGCCAACCTTTTAGAATTCTCAACACGCCGAGTAGTATGGCAATACCGACCGATAATGCGACGGTATAGCGTAGACCGTTAGCGTAATCTTCCATCGACTCTTCGTTGTGAAGGATCATCCCCCCTTCGGCAGCAACTTCCGCCGCCTCATCCGCAACTGCTGTTAAAGCGGGTTCAGCCACTGTGGTTCCGAACCCTAAACAAAAAGCAAATATCAACAACCAGAACACACTGCCTTTACGTGCGAAAGCTTGCGCCATTGTCTCACCGATGGGAAACAAACCCATTTCTAGACCGAAGATAAAGAACGTCAAACCAAAGACGACTAATACAAGGCCAAACAAAATGGACAATAGATTGGGAAGAGGCTCTTGCAGAACAACAAGCTGAAAGAATGCAATTACAACAATAATTGGCGTAAGATCCCGCAAACTCCCTAATAGCGCTTTAATCAGCGCTGTCATTGCTTCCACTGAACCTCCTTGTTCTTCAGCTAACACTCAATCTATTCATTAGCATGGCAAACAAATTGGCTTTCTGATGTGATATCTGCAACGTCGACCGGGATAAACGTAACAAAATGTGAATTTTGTGATATTGCAACATGTGATCACATTTGCCGCTAAGTAACTATAATTAGTAACAATAGTTCACTATGGTTAATATTGGACTTGTCTGCTGTGCGTAATGAGAAGGATTGAAAATGAAGGTATTGCTCACCGGGGGAACTGGCTTTATTGGTCGAGAACTACTCAAACATTTAACGACCCATGAAGTAGTACTGCTTACCCGCGAACCTCGACAAGCAAAATCTACTCTAAACCATACTGATGTGGGCAATGTCACCTATATTTCCTCTTTAGACGATTTTCATCACCTTAACGACTTTGATGCCGTTATCAATCTCGCCGGAGAGCCCATTGCAGATAAACGCTGGACCAAAAAACAGAAGCAAACCATCTGTGACAGCCGATGGAAGCTAACAGAAAAACTCGTCGAACTCATTCACGCAAGTACTACACCACCCGAAGTGCTGATTAGTGGTTCTGCTGTTGGCTACTACGGAGATCAACAAGAACACCCTTTCGATGAAAGCTTACACGTCAATAACCAGGGATTTCCTCATCACGTTTGCAGTCGCTGGGAACAGATCGCTAATCGAGCCCGTTCAGAAATGACCCGGGTATGTATTTTACGCACGGGCGTGGTTCTTGCCCCACAAGGTGGCGCGCTATCAAAAATGTTACCTCCTTACCGTTTAGGTTTAGGGGGTCCGTTAGGTCACGGACGTCAATACATGCCATGGATTCATATGCTAGATATGGTTCGCGGTATTATCTACCTACTCGAAACCTCTCATGCTCACGGAGAGTTCAACCTCTGCGCTCCTCACCCGGTTCCAAATAAACAATTCAGCCAAACCTTGGCCAAAACACTCAAGCGTCCACACTTTCTGCGCACGCCTAAATGGGTAATGTCGATGGCGATGGGAGAAAGCTCGGTTCTACTGTTTGACAGTATTAGGGCCAAGCCCAAGAAATTAACCGAACTAGGATTTCGATTCAGTTACTCACGCCTTGAGCCTGCGCTAAAAAACTTGTTACAACACCATGAATAATCCAGTAACCTAGATCCAATCAAGAAATTCAATAGGTTAGATCGCTATGGGTAAATCTATATTAATTACTGGCTGTTCGACCGGAATTGGCTATGTCTGTGCCCATGCTCTACACAAGCATGGCTACCAAGTTGTGGCTTCCTGTCGCCAACAAAAAGACGTCGAAAGACTGCAAGCAGAAGGACTCACCTGCATCCAGATTGATCTCGCAGACAGCCAGAGCATTAGCAGAGGTGTAGAGCAAGCATTAGCACTCACCAATGGCAAGCTTGACGCTTTATTTAATAATGGTGCTTATGGACAACCTGGAGCATTAGAAGATCTACCCACTGATGGTTTGAGAGAACAGTTCGAAACCAACTTTTTTGGCTGGCACCAATTAGTATATGAGCTCCTACCAACCATGCGTAAACAGGGTTATGGTCGAATTGTTCAAAATAGTTCCGTGCTCGGCTTTGCTGCAATGAAATATCGCGGTGCATACAACGCCTCCAAGTTTGCTATTGAAGGTTGGAGCGACACCTTAAGGCTTGAGTTAATGGATAGCGACATTCATATTAGCCTGATTGAGCCAGGACCGATTGAAACAGAATTTCGCGCTAACGCCTTACTGGCTTTTAAGCGCTGGATATCCATTGAAGGCAGTGCTCATAAACAGCAGTATCGCCAGCAGTTACAAAGACTGAGCAACGAAAACTCAAATAATGCCTTTGTCTTACCAGCTGAATCTTGCATTGAGCCGCTAATCCATGCTCTTGAAGCGAAAAAGCCAAAGATTCGTTACCGAATTACCACTCCAACCAAAGTATTTTCGGTGTTAAAGCGCCTACTTCCTAGCCGAATTTTGGACAAAATATTGCGACAAGCTGCCTGAGACTTTCTGCAGTTTTGTAATTATTCCGTAACAATATCAGGTTAGATTAACACTCAGGGCAAGCCCTAGTTACAAAATTCAAGCGTTACATTCGGAATAACAACATGACTTTAAACCAGTTAAACTGGCTGAGTGTGGGTGTTGCGCTAACCTTGTTTATCGTTTTATAGACACCTTCGCTTACCCACTTTGGGCAACATCAACGCCGCCGCTACAGGCGGTGTTTTTGTTTTGATGACTTTTAATTCAAGCCCTTACCTTGAACTCTCCCTTCACAGCCCATATCTTTGGCTTATAGACTAAGTCGCAAGGAATACGTAGATGCAATCTCCATTTATTGTCGAGCTAAATGAACAGAACTTCCGCCAAGTGCTTGAAGGGTCGATGCAAACTCCTGTACTCATCCACTTTTGGGCACCTATGAGCGAAGAAAGTGCGCAAGTGATACCTGACCTGCAAATGCTAGCGCAGCAATATAACGGAGCCTTCACATTAGCTCTTTTGAACTGCGAACAAGAGCAAGCAATCGCAAGCCAATTTGGCGTACAAGCACTACCAACCATCGCTTTATTCGTTAATGGCCAGCCTGTTGATGGACTTGGAGGCCCCCAACCCATACCTGCCATTCAGCAGATGTTATCTAAACACCTTCCTAGTCAAGACGAGCTAAATCTAAAACAGGCCCTAGAGCTAATCCAAACCGGCCAGCACTCGCAGGCTCTGTCACTACTAGAAGCTTTGGCAGAAGAGCTGAAACAAAAAGGCGATGTGAAACTTGCTCTGGCTGATTGCTACCTAGAAACACAAAACTATGATCAGGCGAAAACCATTCTTGAAGTTATCCCACTTGAATATCAAGACAACTATTACAAAGGTTTAGTCGCAAAACTAGAGTTGCATGCTCAAGCAGCCAATAGCCCCGAGATTCAATCATTAGAACAAGCTTTAGCGCAAAACCCTAGCGACTTAAAGCTAAGCAACGAGCTAGCATTAAGCTACCACCAAGTGAACCGAGACGAAGAAGCCTTAGAGTTACTTTGGAATATCCTGCGTAGCGATCTGGGTGCCTTAGATAATGAAATCAAGAAATCTTTCATGGATATTTTGGCAGCTCTTGGTCAGGGGAATTCAATCGCGGGTAAATATCGTCGTCAGCTTTATTCCATTCTGTATTAGTGCATTCCAAATCATAGACTTAAAGCCGGTTACCCCCGGCTTTATTTTTGCCCAAATTTCACTCAACTTCTCACTTCTGCCATTGTCACCAGCTCTATGATAGGCAACAATCAATAGACAATTCTCATAAGGAACTCAGAAATGGCTATTGACTCATTGATTACTATCGGCGTCTTTCTCATTGTTGTGATTGCGCTGATTATCGCAGGTGTAAAAACTGTCCCTCAAGGCAACAACTGGACCGTTGAGCGATTTGGTCGCTATACCCATACCCTAAAACCAGGTTTAAACATCATCATTCCTTTCATTGATGGCATTGGTCATAAGATAAATATGATGGAGCGCGTTCTAGATATCCCTGCTCAAGAAGTTATCTCCAAAGACAACGCCAATGTCACTATCGACGCTGTCTGTTTTGTACAAGTTATCGACGCCGCTCAAGCTGCATATGAGGTCAATGACCTTCAACATGCGATTCGCAATTTGACGCTGACTAATATTCGTACTGTCTTGGGGTCAATGGAACTCGACGAAATGCTCAGTCAACGCGATATGATCAATACCAAGCTGCTATCAATTGTCGACGAAGCGACGAACCCTTGGGGGGTTAAAGTCACTCGTATCGAAATCAAAGATGTACAGCCACCATCTGACCTTACCGCGGCCATGAATGCACAAATGAAAGCTGAGCGTAATAAACGTGCTGAAGTACTTGAAGCGGAAGGTATTCGTCAGGCTGAAATTTTACGTGCCGAAGGTCATAAACAGTCTGAAATTTTAAAAGCTGAAGGTGATAAGCAAGCAGCAATTCTTCAAGCAGAAGCTCGTGAACGTGCAGCTGAAGCTGAAGCGCGTGCAACAACGATGGTTTCTGAAGCGATTGCCAAAGGTGACATGCAAGCAGTAAATTACTTTATTGCTCAGGGCTATACCGAGGCAATCAAGTCAATCGGCCAAGCAGAAAACGGTAAAATCATTATGCTGCCTCTTGAAGCAACGGGCCTAATGGGTTCAGTTGCAGGTATCGCCGAAATGTTCAAGCACTCCGACAACTCAACTAAGTGAGGCCAAGGTGTTTGAATTGTTAGACAGCATCAATCACTGGCACTGGTTAGCTTTCGGGCTAACCTTACTCGCTTTTGAACTACTCGGGACCGCAGGTTATTTTTTGTGGTTAGGTTTATCAGCTTTGATAGTCGGTGCCTTACTTACGCTTATTCCAATGAGCTGGCAGCTCCAATGGATTGCATTTGCCGCTTTTGCATTAATGACAACTTGGCTGTGGTGGAGAAGACAATTTAAATCCGACAAAAAGTCCGATGCCAACCGTGAACTTAATCAAAAAAGTAAGCAGTTGGTTGGTCAAATCATTCGCCTTGATGAGGATTTTCCAGCAGGAAAAGGTCGCTTAAAGGTGGGTGACACCACCTGGAGTGCTCAATCAGTTAGTACGATTAGTGCTGGTCAACAAGTTGAAATCACGAAAGTGAATGGCATTATTTTAACGATAAAGCCACACGATAATTAGACTAATCACTTTAATATACGCGTTATAATTATTTTTAATTAAAATTAAGTTGGTAACTAGTTAAAGAAACTATATTTTCTGAGTTTAATTCGAGAAATTAAGTATTTAACTAGTTATCTAATTACATAAATATATCCGTTCTTAAATCCCATCCATCAAAATAATATCCCAAACTTTCATACATTTAAAAGTAACCTATTCTTTCGCCCCTCAACTTAATAAACTTTAAAAAATTTGATTTTTTGCAATTATTTTTGATCCTTCGTGGTCTATTGCCATACTAGTCAGTATCTCTGACTAGGAGATTATTTGGTAAATGGAGAATATGTTATGAGAAAGCTAGCTTCAATATTGGTCGGTTTAATGTTCAGCGCTGCTGTTTTAGCAGGTAATGGAAGTGGTCAAACAGGGCCGAATGTAGAGTGTGAATTAAAAGATGGCAAGGTGCGTTATATTCCTATTATGATTTGTAAAGCAGAAGGCGGGAAGGTTTTATAGACCAAAGCTCATTCTACTACAATGAATACTCTCGCTTAACCTGAATGTTAAAAGGAACCATATCGGTTCCTTTTAATTTCAATCAGTCTATTTATTGATCAGCTCAACCAATATCGTTTTCTTTTCAGATTCGCTGGCTTTGTTAAACCAGTAAGAGAACATTTGCTCAGCCTGATCGACTGTTTCTAGTTTAGCCTCTGAGTTCTTACGATTGGAAACCGCCCAGTTTGTTACACTTTCTTGCTGCTTTTCGTCAAGCTGTTCATACCAATACATCGCCATCTCTTGTGGCTTAGACTTCTCAGTTGAATCTTGGGCAATCGCAGTTGTTGCAACAACTGGCGCTACGATAGTTGCTGCACTTGGCGCTGGCTTATTATCTACACTATTTCTAATTGCTTTGATGTAGCCTGCTGCTACGTCAAATATCACTTTATTTTGTTCAGATGAAGCTAAAGAAAACCTGAGTCCATACTGCTCTCCCTTTACTAGAGATTCTTCTGAAACATCAAACTTAAAATATTGTCTTTGCGTACAAATGTCGCTACAAGTTTCAGCGGTAGGAGCTAGAGATTTAAGGGCAACTTTTTTACCATCAACTTCTGCATACTTATATTCGCTATAGTTTTTAAAGTATTTGACTTCCATGACAATAAATGAACTTGGCACTGAGCTCTGCCCATGCGGAACAACGTAATTTAATGCCAAAGTAGATTGAGTAAGCTGAGTTCCTTTACTTGCTTCAACGTCAGGCGACAGAGATTTTCCTTCGACTAAACTATAATTTTGCTTTGTTTCTACCTGAGCAACAACATCAGTAAAACTACTGCTAGAATCCAATGTGGTGCAGCCAACCATCAACGCGATTAGAGATACAACTAAACACTTTTTCATATTAATTCCCTATTTGAAAACTTCTCTATATTACAAACATTTAACGAATTTCGACAGAGAGTTACTCCACACATTAAAGACTAAAACGCTGGCCTGTAAAGGCCAGCGTAAAGACAGTAAGCAGTTAGGCTCTCAATTAGAAGCCGTACTCTAGACCCACACGAACAACAAAGATTTCCGAGTTAACGCCTTTGTCATCCTTAAGATCACGTTGTGCTACACGTACGTAAGGTACAAAGCCGTTGTGAACGTACATTAGCTGACCAGAAACAATGCTATCTTCATCATTTTGTTTAATACCAGCTTTTTCAGACTCTAAGTTAGCAGCATAGCCTAGCTTGAAGCCCCAAGGACCGTTCCAGTATTGGCCGATGACAGAGTAAGAAGCCTGCTCAGATTTCACACCCGTTGTATCTTTAGATTCACCCGCTTTGTACGCTGCTGCTAAACCAAAACCGGCAGGAAGTGAAGCTTCGAAGCCTACAATGTAACCAAAGGTATCAGCATTCACTTGATCTGCTTTTGCAGCTGACTGATATACAGTACCAGGGGTTACGTCAGCTTCAGTGCCGACATCTTTACAAGTTTTTCCTGGCGCTGCAGTACAAACTTCATACGATGTAGCAACACTGTCTGAAATCTTACGATCTTGCTCTGATTCAAGAGCAGCATGGATTGTAAAGCTATCACCTAACTTATAGTGAGCATTGGCGCCGTAGAAGTAGTTATCCTTAACATCTTTGTCACCACGACCTGTTGCTAGCGCGAAGCTAAAGCCATTGTAATCTTTAGAATCAAAGCGAGCCATGTCGCCATGACGGTCACGGTTGTATTTTACTGTTGAACCCCAGTCAAAGGCAGCACCTAGGCCTGGGTTCGAGTATGGCCAGTCTATGATTTCGTACATTGGTGTAAGCATGCGACCGAAACGCACTTTACCCCAATCGCCTTTAAGACCCAGGAAAGTGTCACGGTTACCAAGTGTCGCACCGTCACCGTTTTCGCCAACGTAGCCCGACTCGATCTGCACGAATACATTTAAGTCATCGAACATATCTTTGCTTGCGCGGAAACCGATACGAGATTCATTCTCGTAGTCGTAACCAGTACTCTTGTCAGTTACAACACCAGTGCTCATTACTGTTTCATCAGTGTCGTAGTTAACAACAGAGATCGCAGCAACACCATATGCTTCTACTTGGAAGTCACTGTTAACACCAACTTGCTTAGCCATTACACCAGTTGACGCCACTGCCACTGCTGCACCTAAAAGTGTACGTTTAAACATTTTGTCCATGGAAAAACTCCTAAAAATGGATATAGCTGTCTTATTCTTTTTCTCACCTAAAGTTGGCCGCCGTAGGGAGAAATCATGTCCTATGTGAAAACCTTGGATTAATCATTAATTCTCAGTTTTCGATTTCCTGCATACACACCGTGTATCCATGCTTTTCAGACTAACTTCGCAACGAAAAACATCAACCAGAACTTAATTTTCATGTAAAAAAATATGACCAGCTACAAATTTTTATAATTCCAGTGATCCAGATCGACAATCACTCACCCCACAAGTTCATAAAATATTTAATTTAATAAAAACAAACACTTAAATATCAAAAACTTCTAAACCACATTGAAGTGCGTCGCATATTTTTATTTAAGATACACATAATTACATCTAACAAGATCCTCATCACAGAAGATTTGAGTATATTATGAGGTTCAAAAAGGTACTTTATTTATGACAAAAAAAAGCCACCAAAAATGGTGGCTTTAAGATAAGGTTTAATAGGTTACATTAGCGAAATAAGGTCTTCTTCGGTACGAATTTCAATACCCAACTCTTGCGCTTTAGCGAGCTTAGACCCTGCATTTTCACCAGCAAATAGAATGTCTGTTTTCTTAGAAACGCTGCCAGTAACTTTTGCACCCAATGCCTGGAGAGCTGCCTTTGCATCGGAGCGAGTAAGCTGAGACAGTGATCCAGTTAAGACCACCGTTTTACCTTCAAGCGGCTGGGGAACGTCCTCATCTTTTTCTTCTATATCTGGCCAACTCACCCCTTGTTCAATCAGTTCATCAATCACGTTTTTGTTTTTATCTTGCGCAAAAAATGACGTGATATGACTCGCAACTATATCGCCAATATCTTGAACTTCGATAAGTTGTTCATGGCTTGCAGCCTTAACTAATTCTAGAGTCTTAAAATACTGAGCGAGGTTTGCTGCTGTCGCTTCGCCGACTTCACGAATACCTAAAGAATATAAGAACCTAGCTAACGTTGTTTGCTTAGCCTTGTTCAGAGCGTCAACCACATTTTGCGCAGATTTTGGTCCCATTCGGTCAAGCACAGTGATAACACCAGCAGATAATTTAAACAGGTCGGCTGGTGTTTCGACCATTTCGCGATCAACAAGCTGCTCAATCACCTTCTCACCTAGCCCATCAACATCTAGCGCCTTACGTGATACAAAGTGCTTCAACGCTTCTTTACGTTGCGCCTGACAAACTAGACCACCACTACAACGAGCAACAGCTTCACCTTCTACTCGTTCCACTTGCGATTTACAAACAGGGCAGCTTTGTGGAAAAACAATGCCACGGGCGGTCTCTGGACGACGATCGGCAACCACTGAAACAACCTGCGGGATGACGTCACCCGCTCTTCGTATCACAACCGTATCGCCAACCATGACTCCCAAACGCTCTATCTCGTCAGCATTGTGAAGCGTGGCATTGCTAACAGTCACTCCACCAACAAATACAGGCTCTAACTTAGCAACAGGCGTGATCGCCCCTGTACGCCCAACTTGGAACTCAACATCATTTAGCGTGGTTATTTCTTCTTGAGCAGGGAATTTGTACGCGATCGCCCAACGTGGCGCTCTAGCTACAAAGCCAAGCTGTTCTTGAAGGGTGATCTCGTCAACTTTAATCACTACCCCGTCGATTTCATATGCTAGGGACTCACGACGCTCGAGGATGTCTTGATAATAAGCTTTAACTTCATCTAGGTTTTTTACGCGCTTCGTCTCAGGGCACATTGGCAGTCCCCAACCTTTAAGCTGTATAAATCGTTCATAGTGGCTCGAAGAGAGCTCAATGCCTTCTACTACACCTACGCTGTAGGCATAAAAGCTTAAAGGGCGCGTTGCCGTGATACGTGAGTCTAACTGGCGCAAACTTCCTGCCGCTGCGTTACGCGGGTTGACAAAAACTTTCTCGCCTTTTTTAAGTGCTTGCTCGTTAAGTTTGTCAAAACCCGCTTTTGGCATGAAGACCTCACCACGCACTTCAATTCGTGCTGGCCAGCCTTCACCTTGAAGCTTTAATGGAATGGCTTTTATGGTGCGTACGTTTTCGGTAATGTTTTCCCCTGTCGCACCGTCTCCACGAGTTGCGGCCTGAACTAAAACACCGTTTTCATACAGCAGGCTAACCGCAAGCCCATCTAACTTTGGTTCACAACAGAAAACATCAAACTTCGCACTGGGAATACGATCACCCATACGCTTATGGAAGCTTTCTAGCTCAGTATCATCAAAAGCATTGTCTAATGAAAGCATTGGTATCTCGTGCGTGACTGACTCAAAGCCATCAAGTGGCACCCCGCCTACACGCTGACTTGGCGAGTCAATGGTAACGAGTTCTGGGTGTTGAGACTCAAGTTCCATCAGCTCACGCATCAGCCTGTCATATTCGGCATCCGGTATTTCTGGACTGTCCTCTACGTAATACTTCACTCCATGGTAATGAAGCGTTTGACGCAATTGATTAAGCTTTTCTTGAATCTCTGTAGACATAGCTAACTCTATTTTTATAACTTCTAACGGTGTCAAGAACGGTTGCGCTCTTAACTTTAATGCTTGGCAGTATACCCTAAGCATTGTACGCAACTAAAAAATGAACGAAAAAAGGCTCCGAAATGGAGCCTTAATAATTAATGGTATTTTTAGGCTTGTTGAGCTGCTTTGAACTCTTGAATTTGAGCACGGTAGCTATCTAGACGATTTGGCGTCATTAAGTTGCGCGCATCATCCAATACATTCGCGCCTAAATCATCGGCGATCTGTTGAGCGGTTTTCAGCATCAGTTTAAAATTTTGTTCCGCGTCACCAAAGCAAGGCATGGTCATAAAGAATGAAATGCCTTTGGTGGTAAATTCAGCAGGATCATCATGTTTTAATGTACCTGGCTGCATCATATTTGCGACACTAAACAGTACCTTACCTGTACCTGATAGATCAGCATGACGATGGAAAATGTCCATTTCACCGTAAATCAGTCCATTTTGTTGCATGCTGTCAAACAGCTTAGTTCCAACAAATGGTTGTTCGCCTGAGCAATGTACATTTAACACGATCACTTCTAGTGGCGCTTCTTCTTCCACTGGAGCAATTTCCGGCTCTTGTGCTTGCTCGGCTTGAACGACAGAATCTATGACAGGCTCTAAAGGAGCTTCACCCACTTCTTCTACCTCATCTAAAGATTTGGTCGAAAATGAAGGTACATCCAACTCTACTTCGGCTTTTTCAACAAGAGGCGGAGTCGTTTCTGGTTGTGGTTCTTGGTAACTGTCGATCAGCGGATCTGCAATGACTTCATCTCGAGCAACAAAACCAGGCTCTTTTCGCTCTTTCTTGATGATCTCAAAATCATCCTCTGGAGCAAAGGCGCGCTCAGGTACTAAGTCCGAGTCTTCATTATCGACATCCAACTTACCAATTGGCTTGCTGCCAAATTTGGCTTTCCCTTCTTTTTTACTCGTCCATAAACCGTGGAATAGCAAAGCGGCAATCGCTAGCGCCCCGACAATTATGAGTACAAATCGCAGTTCCTGCATTTTTAGCTCTCATTTGCTCGACATAAACTCATTATATCGAATCTGTTTAAACCTAACTTTGAGTTACTCTACCAAAACTCGCCCCTGTTTTAGAACAACTTAATGTGAGAAGTTCCTGAAATGTTGTGATTTTGAACACGCTTTTTCTTTGTTAAGATAGAAAACGTTCGTTTTTACACCACTAAAGCAAAATATGAATACACAAATTAAACAGCGTTCTGGCTTTGGCTACTTCTTCCACGGGTTGGAGCTTGCGCGCACACCTGGCATTCGCCAATTTGTTATCTTGCCGCTACTTACCAATATCATCTTAGTAGGAGGGGCACTGTACTATTTATTCTCTAATCTCGATGCTTGGATAGGGCAATTGATGGGGCAATTACCTGAATTTCTATCTTGGCTCAGCTATCTACTATGGCCGCTGTTAGTACTGACTATTTTAGCTACGTTTTCCTACTTTTTTAGCACCCTAGCAAACTTTATTGCTGCACCTTTCAATGGGCTACTGGCGGAAAAGGTCGAAGAGCATTTGACCCAACAGAAGGTCAATGAAGATGGCATGATGGCTGTTATCAAAGATACCCCAAGAATCATGGCACGCGAGTGGCGCAAACTGATCTATGTGCTGCCTAAAGCCATTGGCCTGTTTTTATTGCTGCTGATCCCTGCATTGGGTCAAACTGTCGGACCATTTTTGTGGTTCATCTTCACTGCGTGGATTTTGGCGATTCAGTACTGCGACTATCCATTTGATAATCACAAAGTACCTTTCAACGACATGCGTAACAATTTGAAACAAAAACAAGGCAAGGCTTATAGCTTTGGTGCTTTGGTTTCTGTTTTCACTACGATTCCAATCTTGAACTTGTTTGTTATGCCAATTGCCGTCTGCGGTGCCACCTCAATGTGGGTTGCGGAGTTTAAGGAATAAGCGAGAAGCGAGAAGCGAGAAGCGAGAAGCGAGAAGCGAGAAGCGAGAAGCGAGAAGCGAGAAGCGAGAAATTTTTGGAGGGTTGGTACTTAGTATCAACCCTTTTATTTCGATAGGTTAATTCTGTCATCCTCAAGAACGAAGGATGAGTGAGTTGGGGGATCTCTTATAGCGATTCACGAGCGGATGGAGATTCCATACTCGCTCCTTCGTCTCTCTATGGAATGACAGCATATCGCTCTTCTCTCGCAGGCGTAGCCCGAAGCCGACTCTAGAGCGAAGCTTTCTCGCATCTCGAAGGACGAAGTCCGTTCCCAGTAACCACCCTTTCATATCATATAACTATTTAATCCTTTTCTCGTTTTTTAACCTATCCTAATCTCTACCCTACAAACCAATTCACTAGAACTGCGTCTATTTGAAGCACAGCTTTTAATTAGACTTGAAACAGAGATGAAGGATCACACCATGAGCAAAATCTACGAAGACAACTCTCAAACTATTGGTAACACACCTCTTGTACGTCTAAACAAAGTAAGTAACGGAAAAGTACTCGCTAAGGTAGAAGCACGTAACCCTAGCTTCAGCGTTAAATGTCGTATCGGTGCCAATATGATTTGGGAAGCGGAGAAAGCTGGCACTCTTAAGCCGGGCGTAGAGCTTGTAGAACCGACAAGTGGTAACACAGGTGTGGCACTTGCTTTTGTTGCAGCGGCACGTGGTTATAAACTAACGCTTACAATGCCTGAGTCAATGAGCCTTGAGCGCCGTAAACTTCTTAAAGCACTAGGAGCAAACCTAGAGCTAACAGAAGCGGCGAAAGGTATGAATGGGGCAATTGCAAAAGCCGAAGAAATTGCCGCAGCCAACCCAGGCAAATACCTACTGCTACAACAGTTCAATAACCCTGCTAACCCACAGATTCACGAAAAAACTACAGGTCCTGAGATTTGGGATGCAACAGACGGTGAAGTTGATGTATTCGTAGCTGGTGTGGGAACGGGCGGCACTATCACAGGTACAAGCCGTTACATCAAAGGTGAAAAAGGCAAAAACATCGTATCAGTTGCGGTAGAACCCGCTGAATCGCCAGTCATTGCACAAGCGCTAGCAGGTGATGAAATTAAACCTGCACCACACAAAATCCAAGGTATCGGTGCTGGATTTATCCCAGGTAACCTTGATTTAGAGCTTGTCGACCGCGTAGAAGCGGTAACTTCTGAAGAAGCGATTGCAATGGCTCGTCGCCTAATGGAAGAAGAAGGCATCCTAGCCGGAATTTCATCTGGCGCAGCGGTTGTAGCTGCCAATCGACTAGCGGAACTACCTGAATTTGCAGGAAAAACAATTGTTACGGTTCTTCCTAGCTCAGGTGAACGCTACCTAAGTACAGCCCTATTTGCGGGCATCTTTACCGAGAAAGAGAACCAACAGTAATATGTGGTCAAATCAAATTTTCGTCTAAAAAAGCCCCGTTCAGGGGCTTTTTTGTTGATCCCTGCCTCACCTTTGGTAATATCGGGGCTGTTTTATTTCTAGCATCAAAATAAAAGGCTAGATGAGAATTTCTATCAATGGCGAACAACAGCAAAGACTGACGGCGCGATTGTTAAATTTACAACCAGTATCAGTTCTGACACGAAATGAACGTTCTGCGCCTAGCAGAAGAGTATAATTACGGTTAAGCTAAATCTGGTTAAGAAACTATCAAAATATAAATCAATTGGGGTA
Source organism: Vibrio sp. VPAP30 (assembly GCF_001188205.1). NCBI lineage: Bacteria > Pseudomonadati > Pseudomonadota > Gammaproteobacteria > Vibrionales > Vibrionaceae > Vibrio > Vibrio sp. VPAP30. Next base: position 46,322 of record NZ_LBLS01000035.1, on the reverse strand, counting down.
TATAACATGTACGAGAAGCAAGTTGAAATCACTGCAGAAAATGGCCTTCACACTCGTCCAGCTGCACAGTTCGTTAAAGAAGCTAAAGCATTCGACGCGGACATCACTGTGACTTCTAACGGTAAAAGCGCTAGCGCAAAGAGCCTTTTCAAGCTACAAACTCTTGGCCTAGTTAAAGGTACAGTAGTTTCTATCTCAGCTGAGGGCCCACAAGCTCAACAAGCTGTTGACCACCTAGTTGCTCTAATGGATCAACTACACTAATCCGGTCTCCTATTTTCAAAGCCATTTTGTGAAAACAAAATGGCTTTGTTGGAAATAGGCCCAAATATAAGCTACAACTATTCGTTAGCGCACTCATTATTCTCCCGTTTTAAAAGTTGACCAATTTAAGGTAAGGCTATGATTTCAGGCATCCTAGCATCTCCTGGTATTGCTATCGGTAAAGCACTACTACTTCAAGAAGATGAAATTGTCCTAAACACACACACTATTTCTGATGATCAAGTAGAAGCAGAAGTTGCACGTTTCTTCGACGCACGTAACAAATCATCTGCTCAACTAGAAACTGTCAAACAGAAAGCACTTGAAACCTTCGGTGAAGAAAAAGAAGCGATCTTTGAAGGTCACATCATGCTTCTTGAAGACGAAGAGCTAGAGGAAGAAATCCTAGCGCTAATCAAAAACGATAAGATGCACGCTGATAACGCTATTCACACTGTTATCGAAGAACAAGCATCTGCTCTAGAGTCTCTAGACGACGAATACCTAAAAGAACGTGCAACAGATATCCGTGATATCGGTACACGTTTTGTTAAAAATGCACTAGGTATCAACATCGTTTCGCTTAGCGACATTGATGAAGAAGTTATCCTAGTTGCGTACGACCTGACACCATCTGAAACAGCACAGATCAACCTAGACTACGTTCTTGGTTTTGCTTGTGACATCGGTGGTCGTACATCTCACACCTCTATCATGGCTCGCTCACTTGAGCTTCCAGCTATCGTGGGTACTAACGACATCACTAAACAAGTTAAGAATGGCGATATGCTAATTCTTGACGCGATGAACAACAAAGTCGTTGTTAACCCATCTGAAGGTGAGCTAGCAGAAGCTAAGGCTGTTAAAGCAGCATTTATCGCTGAAAAAGAAGAGCTAGCTAAGCTTAAAGATCTACACGCAGAAACCACTGACGGCCACCGCGTCGAAGTTTGCGGTAACATCGGTACAGTGAAAGACTGTGACGGTATCATCCGCAACGGTGGTGAAGGTGTGGGTCTGTACCGTACTGAATTCCTATTTATGGACCGCGATGCTCTACCAACTGAAGAAGAGCAATACCAAGCGTACAAAGAAGTTGCAGAAGCAATGAACGGCGAGTCTGTTATCATCCGTACTATGGACATCGGTGGTGATAAAGATCTTCCATACATGGATCTACCACAAGAGATGAACCCGTTCCTAGGCTGGCGCGCAGTACGTATCAGTTTAGACCGTCGCGAAATTCTTCGTGACCAGCTACGTGGTATTCTACGTGCATCTGCACACGGTAAGCTACGTATCATGTTCCCTATGATTATCTCTGTAGAAGAAATTCGTGAGCTTAAGAAAGCAATCGAAGAGTACAAAGCGGAGCTTCGCGCTGAAGGCCACGCTTTCGATGAAGAAATCGAAATTGGTGTAATGGTAGAAACTCCAGCGGCAGCGGCTATCGCGCACCACCTAGCGAAGGAAGTTGCTTTCTTCTCTATTGGTACTAACGACCTAACTCAGTACACGCTAGCAGTAGACCGTGGTAACGAGATGATCTCTCATCTATACAACCCTCTATCACCAGCAGTACTGACCGTCATCAAGCAAGTTATCGACGCGTCTCACGCTGAAGGTAAATGGACGGGAATGTGTGGTGAGCTAGCAGGCGACGAGCGAGCTACTCTACTTCTACTAGGCATGGGACTAGATGAGTTCTCTATGAGCGGCATCTCAATCCCGAAAGTGAAAAAAGTCATCCGTAACTCTAACTTCGCTGAAGTAAAAGCGATGGCTGAAGAAGCGCTTTCACTACCAACGGCTGCAGAAATTGAAGCGGTTGTAGAAAAATTCATCGCAGAGAAAACTCAATAATCAGCTAATTCCAATGAGATAGGCGGCAAAAACTGTCGTCTATTTTCTGAGATTGGTATACTATAATTCGACAGAATTAAATAAAACGTTAGGAGCATGACACAATGGGTCTGTTTGACAAACTTAAGAAGCTAGTATCTGACGACAGCGCAGAAGCAGGCGCAATCGAAATTATCGCGCCTCTATCTGGTGAAATCGTAAATATCGAAGATGTGCCAGATGTTGTTTTCGCTGAGAAAATTGTTGGTGACGGTATCGCTATCAAGCCTGCTGGCAACAAGATGGTAGCTCCTGTAAACGGTACTATCGGTAAGATTTTCGAAACTAATCACGCATTCTCTATCGAGTCTGACGATGGTGTTGAACTCTTCGTTCACTTCGGTATCGACACTGTTGAACTAAAAGGCGAAGGCTTCAAGCGCATCGCTGAAGAAGGTCAATCTGTTAAAGCTGGCGACACTATCATCGAGTTCGACCTAGCTCTACTAGAAGAGAAAGCAAAGTCTACTCTTACTCCTGTTGTTATCTCTAACATGGACGAAATCAAAGAGCTAAACAAGCTTGCTGGTTCTGTTACTGTTGGTGAAACACCAGTACTACGCGTGACTAAGTAATTTCTACTTAGCATCGTGTAAAAAACGCAGCCAATGGCTGCGTTTTTTGTTTCTCAAGCTAGGCTACTTCAAACCCAAGGCATATTTAAGTACCTGAGTTTTCAAACCACCGCTATTTTCAGCAATTTTCAACGCCGCATTACGCACCAGTTTTAGTGGGCCAATATCGTTGCTAAAACCTTTATAGAAAATATCCATTCCCGTCTGCATTAATAAATTGTCTGGTCGACGTTTACGCTCATAGTGTTTCAGTACAGGCTCATCAAGTGATGTCTGACCTTGAGTAGCCGCAAGCAAAACTTCTACATCTTTAAAGCCTAGATTCACGCCTTGTCCAGCTAAGGGATTAATAGTGTGGGCCGAATCGCCAACCAGAACACACTTCTTGCTGGAATACGCTTGAGCATGACGACGCGTAAGAGGGAATGAATCAAACTGAAGCACTTTAATGTCGCCCAGTTCAGCAGGAAAATGGATTAATACTTCTTGCCTGAGCTGATCTGGGGTCATCGCACAAAGTTGCTTAATACGCTTAGGACTGTCGTACCATACTAACGAACCCTGCCCTGTGCCTTCAGATTGAGAATCTAATGAAGCTAAAGGCAGAAATGAACGAGGTCCACTTGGTGTAAACTGTTGCCAAGTAATATCTTGCTGAGGAAGCTCGGTCTGGACATTGATCAGCATGCAGTGCTGCCTGTAATCCCAAGCAGTAATACCGATGCCGGCTAACTCGCGTACTTTTGAATTTGCCCCGTCAGCCCCTACCACCAGCTCGGCCTCAAAGCTTTCTCCAGAATCTAAAACCACTCGGTTTACATCATCAAACTCGATGACTTTCAATTTGTCAGGACAGTAGAAACTAATGCTTTCAAACTGTTCCAATTGTTGCCACAAACCAAGTTGAATCAGTCGATTTTCAACGATATAACCAAGTTGTTGCATTTCTAAAGCATCAGAATGAAAGCGAGTGCGACACTCAGGGTACTCCCAAGTCTCTAAGCGGCGATATGGACAAACGCGCATCTGCTTAATCTTGTCCCAAGCGCCGAGACTGTCGAGTAATGCTACTGAATGCTCAGAGATTGCTGAGACCCGAATATCCATTGTCTGCTCTGGAGAAAAAGCTTTCGGCGCATAGCCCTCAACAATAGCGACTTTCCTACCCTGCTTAGCAAACCCAATAGCAGTAGCCGCACCGACCATACCGCCACCAATCACTGCAACATCAAACTTGGTCATAATTTACACTTCAATTGATTGATTCATTGACTGTTTTTTATTGTACGTTTTCATTACTTAAATGTAACCAAAAACCTCAAGTACTCTATGGGCAAATCCCTTGCTTAATAACGCTTTGAATAGATTGTACAGCAACACTAGTCAGTCGGTTTTTAAAGCAGTACAATACGCCGCTCTCTGCTATGTGAGCAGAAAATTCGGTCATCACACATTACATTCTATCGATGACCTTAAGTAACACTGGGCGATTTGCTCCCTTAATTTAAACTAACGATCGAGCGAACAAAATGAGTAAGAAACTGCTAATTAAAACCTGGGGCTGCCAGATGAACGAATACGATTCATCTAAAATGGCCGATCTACTGAACGCAGCTAACGGCTACGAGCTAACAGAAGATCCAAAAGAGGCAGATGTACTACTTCTTAATACCTGCTCTATCCGTGAAAAAGCACAAGAGAAGGTATTCCACCAGCTTGGTCGTTGGAAAACACTAAAAGATAAGAAAGAAGGTGTTGTTATTGGTGTAGGTGGCTGTGTTGCAACCCAAGAAGGCGACCACATTCGTGAACGCGCACCTTTTGTTGACGTTATCTTTGGCCCACAAACATTGCACCGTCTACCTGAGATGATCAAGCAGTCTCAGTCAGACGAAGCGCCAGTGATGGATATTTCTTTCCCTGAGATTGAAAAGTTTGACCGTTTACCTGAGCCGCGCGCTGAAGGTGCAACTGCATTCGTTTCAATTATGGAAGGTTGTTCTAAGTACTGTACATACTGCGTTGTTCCGTACACTCGCGGTGAAGAAGTTAGCCGCCCGATGGATGATGTGCTATTCGAAATCGCACAGCTTGCTGATCAAGGCGTGCGTGAAGTAAACCTGCTAGGTCAAAACGTAAACGCATACCGTGGTCCAACACACGAAGGTGATATCTGTTCTTTTGCAGAACTGCTTCGTCTTGTTGCTTCTATCGATGGTATCGACCGTATTCGCTTTACCACAAGCCACCCATTAGAGTTCACTGACGACATCATCGCAGTATATGAAGATACCCCAGAGCTAGTAAGCTTCCTGCACCTACCAGTACAAAGTGGTAGTGACCGTATCCTTACTATGATGAAGCGCCCACACACAGCAATTGAATACAAGTCGATCATTCGCAAGCTACGTAAAGCTCGTCCTGATATCCAAATCAGTTCTGACTTCATTGTTGGCTTCCCAGGTGAAACTGCGAAAGATCACCAAGACACTATGAAGCTAATCAAAGACGTTGATTTCGATATGAGCTTCAGCTTTATCTTCTCTCCACGTCCAGGTACGCCAGCAGCAGACTACCCATGTGATGTACCAGAGCAAGAGAAAAAAGAACGTCTATACGAACTGCAACAAACAGTCAACGCACAAGCAATGCGTTACTCGCGCCTAATGCTTGATACCGAGCAGCGCGTTCTTGTTGAAGGCCCATCGAAAAAGAACCTGATGGAGCTTCGCGCACGTACTGAAAACAACCGCGTGGTGAACTTTGAAGGCAGTGCAGACTTAATCGGTCAGTTCGTTGATGTGAAGATCACTGACGTATTTGCTAACTCTTTACGTGGTGAGCTGGTTCGCACCGAAAAAGACATGGACCTTCGCACAGTTATCTCTCCAACTCAGATGATGGCAAAAACTAAGCGCGAAGATGAGCTAGGTGTAGCAACCTTTACGCCTTAAGCTACAAATTAGCTTGAATTTACCTGACTCTGATACCATCTTAGAGAAAGGTATATAAGGTCACTAAAAGCCCGGTCTAAATCGGGCTTTTTTAGAGTGGCAAACAATGAGAGGCAACTTTGAGCAATAAAATTGTAACTCTAGAAATCAATCTAGAACCTTCTGACAATCGCCGTCTAGCCAGCCTTTGCGGTCCTTTCGACGATAATATCAAGCACTTAGAGCGTCGCTTAGGCGTTGAAATCAGCTACCGTGGTAACTTCTTTACCATCGTAGGTAAGCCACATACCAGTGCTGCAGCGCTTGAAATCATTAAAACACTTTACGTCAATACCGCACCTGTTCGCGGCAACATTCCTGATGTTGAACCAGACGAGATCCACCTTGCGATCAAAGAGACAGGTGTACTAGAGCAAGATCTAGAAGCGAGCTTCGAGCACGGCAAAGAAGTATTCATTAAGACGAAGAAAGGCGTCATCAAACCGCGTACGCCAAACCAAGGTCAATACTTAATGAACATGGTTACCCATGACATTTCTTTCGGTATTGGTCCAGCAGGTACCGGTAAAACTTACCTAGCGGTTGCTGCGGCTGTAGATGCTTTAGAACGTCAAGAAATTCGCCGTATTTTACTCACTCGTCCAGCAGTTGAAGCAGGTGAGAAGCTAGGCTTCCTACCAGGTGACTTAAGCCAAAAAGTCGACCCATACCTTCGTCCTCTCTATGATGCCCTGTTCGAAATGCTCGGCTTCGAGAAGGTTGAAAAACTGATCGAACGTAACGTGATTGAAGTTGCACCTTTAGCTTATATGCGTGGTCGTACACTAAACGACGCATTCATCATCTTAGATGAAAGCCAAAACACCACTGTAGAACAGATGAAGATGTTCTTAACACGTATCGGCTTTAACTCTCGTGCGGTGATTACTGGTGACATTACTCAGATTGATTTACCTCGCGGTGCTAAATCGGGTTTGCGTCATGCCATTGAGGTATTGAGCGAGGTTGATGATATCAGCTTTAACTTCTTCCAATCGGACGACGTTGTTCGCCACCCTGTGGTCGCGCGTATCGTTAATGCTTATGAGCAGTGGGAAGCGAAAGATCAGAAAGAACGTAAAGAGCTTGACAAGAAACGTCGCGAGGAACGCGAAGCACAACTGATTGAAACCGCTAAAGCTGAGCTTTCAAAAAAAGTACAGGCAGATACGGCAGAAGGTAAGTCATGAGTATCGAACTAGATCTACAATTAGCGGTCGAAGATGAAAATGGCTTACCAAGTTTTGATGATATTCATCTCTGGTTAAGCTCCGCTGTGACAAGCTTTCAACCGCAGGCCGAAGTAACGGTTCGTTTAGTGGATGAACAAGAAAGCCACCAGCTTAACCATGACTATCGTGGCAAAGACAAGCCAACCAATGTGCTTTCTTTTCCGTTTGAAGCGCCTCCGGGCATTGAGATGGATTTATTGGGTGATCTCATCATCTGCCGCCAAGTTGTTGAACGTGAGGCCATCGAGCAAAACAAACCTCTAATGGCTCACTGGGCGCATATGGTTGTACATGGCAGCCTGCATCTGCTAGGTTATGATCATATCGATGATGACGAAGCTGAAGAGATGGAGTCACTCGAAACAGAAATCATGCAAAGTATGGGATTCAAAGACCCATACATTGATGAGAAAGAGTAAAAGCGAAACGGTTTTCAACTCGCCTTTACCAATGTGAGCTATCACACATCTGATAGCGTTACTTAAATGAGAAACAATGAACGAAGACAATTCGCCCTCTTCTCTAGAAGGTAAGAAAGAAAAATCTGAAGGTCCGAGTAGAAAGTCCTTCTTCGGACGCCTAGGTCAAATTTTTCAAGGCGAGCCAAAAGATCGCCAAGAACTTGTGGATGTGATCCGTGACTCTGAAGAAAATGACCTGATCGATCACGACACCCGAGACATGCTGGAAGGTGTTATGGAGATCTCTGAAATGCGTGTGCGTGATATTATGTTACCGCGTTCGCAAATGGTTACCGTTGACCGAAGTGACAATTTAGACGCTTTGATCAACCTGATCACTGATGCCCAGCACTCGCGCTACCCAGTGATCAGTGAAGACAAAGACCATGTAGAAGGTATTCTGTTAGCGAAGGACTTACTTAAATACTTAGGTTCTGGCAGCGAGCCATTTGATATAGAGCAGGTGATCCGCCCTGCAGTGGTGGTTCCTGAGAGCAAGCGTGTAGACCGCTTACTCAAAGAATTCCGTGAAGAACGCTATCATATGTCTATCGTTGTCGATGAATTTGGTGGTGTATCCGGACTTGTCACCATTGAAGATATTCTCGAAGAAATCGTGGGTGAAATCGAAGATGAATTCGACGATGAAGAAGAGCTAGATATCCGCAAGCTAAGCAAACACACCTTTGCAGTAAAAGCACTCACCACTATCGAAGAGTTTAACGATACGTTTGGTACGTCCTTCAGCGACGAAGAGGTGGATACTGTAGGTGGTATGGTGATGACAGCATTTGGTCACCTACCTTCTCGTGGCGAGGTAGTAGAGATTGAAAGATACAACTTCAAAGTAACTTCAGCCGATAACCGTCGCGTTGTGCAGCTACAAGTTACCATACCTGACGAAGAGCTTATTGCAGACTCTACTCAAGAGTAACGCTAACCATCCCTAATGGGAACAGATAGAAATATACGATGATAAATTCACTTTTTCATCGCCTCAAACGGCCGCTTGCGGCCGTTTTTGTTGGCGCATTAACCACACTTGCATTTGCACCTTACCAATTATGGCCGCTGGCGATTGTTAGCCCTGCCGTATTGCTACTCCTTATCCACCAGCAATCAACAAAACGTGCACTGTGGATAGGTTACGCCTGGGGACTTGGTCAGTTCTCAACAGGCATTAGTTGGGTGCACGTAAGTATCGATAATTTTGGCGGCATGCCCAAGATAGCTAGCGTATTCCTCATGGCACTGCTTGTCGGTTACCTTGCCATTTATACGGCACTGTTTAGCTGGTCTATTAATCGATTCTTTCCACAAACAACTCGTACTCGATTTATGCTAGTCGCTCCGGCACTGTGGCTAATCTGTGATTGGTTACGGGGCTGGGTTATGACGGGTTTCCCTTGGTTGTGGCTAGGTTATAGTCAAATAGACACACCGTTGGGCAATTTTGCTCCGCTTGGTGGGGTAGAATTTATCACACTGCTAATAGTTGTCAGTTCAGGAGCTATAGCCTATGCTACCTTGCAGCGCCAATGGCTGTTGCTACTCATCCCAGCAGTTATTTTCATGACAGGCTTTGGCTTACAGTCCGCACAATGGGTCACCCCAAACTCAGATCAGGTGACTAAAGTAGCGCTGATCCAGGGGAACATTCCGCAAGAACTAAAATGGCAGCCAAGCCAACGTTGGCCAACCATCATGAAGTACACTGATCTGACCCGAGAAAACTGGGATGCAGACATCATCATTTGGCCTGAAGCCGCTGTACCTGCTCTTGAATTCGAAATCTCATCTTTCCTCAGCAATTTAGACTCCGCAGCACGGATGAATAATAGCGCCGTGATCACTGGTATCATTAATCAAGGGGAAGATAAGAAGTTCTACAATAGTATTCTCACGCTGGGTAAAAATCCTTTCGGGGATTACCGCTACGACATGAACCTCCGTTACCATAAACACCACTTATTGCCATTTGGAGAATTTGTTCCATTTGAACAAGTTCTGCGTCCCCTTGCCCCTTTCTTTAACTTGCCGATGTCTTCATTTAGCCGTGGTGATTTTGTCCAAGCGAATATTGATGCCAACGGTAAGCAAATGGCACCTGCGCTTTGCTACGAAATCATCTTCAATGAACAAGTAAGACAAAATGTAACTCAAGACACTGACTTTATACTTACGCTGTCAAACGACGCATGGTTCGGGCGTTCTATCGGCCCTTTGCAGCATATGGAAATCGCCCGCATGCGCGCACTGGAACTTGGTAAGCCCGTAATACGTGCAACCAATAATGGGGTAACAGCAGTGACAGACTATAAAGGTCATATCACAGCCCAAGTGCCGCAATTTGAAACCGCTGTCTTGCGCGCCGAAATCCCGTCCACTTCAGGTGAAACACCTTATCGCCAGTTTGGTACATGGCCAATGTATATTTGGGTTGTGTTGAGTTTAGTTATTGGTTGGAGATTGCGAGACTAGAGCGAGAAGCGAGAAGCGAGAAGCGAGAAGCGAGAAGCGAGAAGCGAGAAGCGAGAAGCGAGAAGCGAGAAGCGAGAAGCGAGAAGCGAGAAAAGCTAAAAGATTGGCACTATGTGTCGACCCTATTTTTTAAATTCATAGAATTAGCCCCTTCGAGAAAGGTTTCAGTCAGCAACTTCCGGTTCAGTTGCCACAAACCCTTCTCGAAGGACGAAGCCCGCTCTCGCAGCGCAGCGTTCTAGCATCTCGTAGGGCGCAGCCCGTCCCGACTCCCACTAAGGCTTGAGCGCCTGACGACTGAATCCTTTATGCCCGCAATGAGTACAAGGGATAATCACCGTTGGGTGGTTATACTGGGTTTTGTGCCCACACTCATCGCAGACCAGTATGCCTAAACCAATCACTTCGCCTGCTTGGTATAAGCCTTGGTGCTCCAAGTCTTGGAACAACTCGACCCACTCCACTTTTGTACGATCCGTTATATCTAACAAGCCTTGCCAAATCGAGTCGGTAACCATCAAATAGAACGGCCCACCTTTAGACTCTTCGTAGTTTTCAGCAAACTCTTTTAAATCCGACTTCACATACGCGGAAACCAATGCCATTTCATCTTTGGTGAGATCATTGGCGGCTTGCGCAACTTTTCCTGAAGTTTCAATTACATGATTAACCTCATCAGGGCTGTGCTTGAGTGTTTCCACAACATCTTCAAGCATCTCTTCATAACCTGCTTTTCTTTTTGGCATCGCTGACCTCCGCAATGAATCTCACAAACAAACTCGATATGTCGACTCAAGGTCGTCTCCTAACCATTTAATGCTGAGGAGAGTATGGATTGGCTATTGTTGTGCACCTTTCCTTTAGGTATTCTATGACGATCTATTTAAGTCTGTTCTAACCGAACTCACAAATTCCAAGATAACCGGACATCATCGATGCAAGAACAATACAACCCGCAAGATATTGAACAGAAAGTTCAACAGCACTGGGACAACAACAAGACCTTTGTTGTAAGTGAAGACCCAAATAAAGAAAAATTCTACTGTCTATCTATGTTCCCTTACCCAAGTGGCCGACTGCACATGGGTCACGTGCGTAACTACACTATCGGTGATGTAGTCTCTCGTTTCCAACGTCTGCAAGGTAAAAACGTAATGCAACCAATCGGTTGGGATGCATTCGGTCTACCTGCAGAAAACGCGGCAGTGAAAAACAACACTGCACCTGCGCCATGGACTTATGAAAACATTGAGTACATGAAGAACCAACTTAAGCTTCTAGGCTTTGGTTATGACTGGAGCCGCGAATTTGCAACCTGTACACCTGAGTACTACCGTTGGGAGCAAGAGTTCTTCACTAAGCTTTACAACAAAGGCCTAGTTTACAAGAAGACATCTTCTGTTAACTGGTGTCCAAATGACCAAACTGTTCTCGCAAACGAGCAGGTTGAAGACGGCTGCTGTTGGCGTTGTGACACACCGGTAGAGCAAAAAGAGATCCCACAGTGGTTCATTAAGATCACTGAATATGCTCAAGAGCTACTAGACGACCTAGACAACCTAGACGGTTGGCCTGAAATGGTTAAGACCATGCAGCGTAACTGGATCGGTCGCTCTGAAGGTGTAGAACTCCGATTTACTGTAAAGAACGTCGAAGTTAAGGGTCTGCAAGACCTAGAAGTTTATACAACACGTCCAGACACACTAATGGGTGTCACTTACGTGGGTATCGCAGCAGGTCACCCTCTTGCATCTGTAGCAGCAGAGAATAATCCTGAGCTTGCAGCGTTTATCGACGAATGTAAGAACAACAAAGTTGCTGAAGCGGAGCTGGCAACAATGGAGAAGAAAGGTATGGCAACTGGCCTTACCGCTATTCACCCATTGAACGGCCGAGAAGTTCCAGTATACGTCGCTAACTTCGTACTGATGGACTACGGTACAGGCGCGGTAATGGCCGTACCTGCACACGACCAACGTGACTACGAGTTTGCAACTAAGTACGGCCTAGACATCGTTCCAGTGATCAAGCCAACTGACAACAGCGAGCTAGACATCACCGAAGAAGCGTACACAGAGAAAGGTGTACTATTCGACTCTGGTGAGTTCGATGGCCTTGAATTCCAAGCAGCATTCGACGCAATCGCGGCCAAGCTAGAAGCAGAAGGCAAAGGTACTAAGACTGTAAACTTCCGTCTACGTGACTGGGGAGTATCTCGCCAACGTTACTGGGGCGCACCAATCCCTATGGTCACCACCGAAGATGGTGAAGTTCATCCAGTACCCGCTGACCAACTACCAGTGATTCTTCCAGAAGACGTGGTAATGGACGGTGTGACTAGCCCTATCAAGGCGGACAAGTCTTGGGCTGAAACAACATTCGACGGCGAACCAGCTCTTCGTGAGACAGACACGTTCGATACCTTCATGGAGTCTTCTTGGTACTACGCGCGTTACTGTTCACCACAAGCTGACGACATACTAGATCCAGAAAAAGCAAACTACTGGCTACCAGTAGACCAGTACATCGGTGGTATCGAACACGCTTGTATGCACCTACTGTACTCTCGCTTCTTCCACAAACTTCTACGCGACGCAGGCTACGTAACCTCTGACGAGCCTTTCAAGCAGCTTCTATGTCAGGGCATGGTACTGGCTGATGCGTTCTACCATGAGAACGAGAAGGGCACTAAAGAGTGGGTTGCACCTACTGACGTAGCGATAGAGCGTGACGGTAAAGGTCGCATCACCTCTGCGAAAGACAACGAAGGCCGTGACGTAACTCACTCAGGCATGATCAAGATGTCTAAGTCGAAAAACAACGGTATCGACCCACAAGAGATGGTAGACAAGTACGGTGCTGATACAGTACGTCTATTCATGATGTTTGCTTCTCCTGCAGACATGACACTTGAGTGGCAAGAGTCTGGTGTAGAAGGCGCTAACCGTTTCCTAAAACGTGTATGGAAACTGGTCAACGAGCACGCTTCAAAGGGTGCAGCAGAAGGTGTTGACACCTCAGCACTATCTAGCGACCAGAAAGCACTACGACGTGATGTTCACAAGACTATCGCCAAAGTGACTGACGATATCGCTCGCCGTCAAACGTTCAATACCGCAATCGCTGCGATCATGGAACTGATGAACAAGCTCGCAAAAGCACCTCAAGAATCAGTACAAGACCGCGCAATCCTTGATGAAGCACTGAAAGCTGTTGTTGCAATGCTTTACCCTATCACTCCACACATCTCATTCGAAATGTGGACGGCACTGGGTGAGTCTGATGTCGATAACGCACAGTGGCCGACACACGATGAAAAGGCGCTTGTTGAAGACGAGAAACTCATCATCGTTCAGGTTAACGGTAAGCTACGCGCGAAGCTGACTGTTCCGGCTGACATCTCGAAAGAGGAGATTGAACAGTTAGGCCTAAACGATGAAAACGTTACTAAGTTCACAGAAGACAAAACGATTCGTAAAGTGATTTACGTACCGGGTAAACTTCTAAACATTGTAGCGAACTAATCGTAGCTTCATACGTCATATACTCAAGTATAAAGAGTATAAGCGGGGTAAGTTATTACCCTGCTTATACTTATCTTAGGGTTTTATCAGCTATTATAGAAACTAGAGCCTTAACATAAGTATTCCAATAATCGAGAGTCCTAAATCCATGTTTCGTCGTGCATCGCGCCTTATTTCATTATCCTTTGTAAAACTTACTAGTGTTGTTTTATTGGCAAGCTTGCTTTCAGCTTGTGGTTTCCACTTACGTGGTGATTACTCGGTTCCAGAAGAATTGGAAACCATGTCTCTCACCAGTTACGACCAATACAGCATTTTCACTCGTATGATGAAGGGTCAATTGCGCATGAGTGAAATCGAGGTAGTTCCGCCAGCGGAAAACATTCCTAACTTGCACCTTCTCAGTGAAGGTGTTGGCGAGCGTACACTATCTCTTTACCAAAATACGCGCGCAGCGGAAATCGAACTGACTTTCCGTGCATCTTACCGCGTGACAGTGCCAGAGCTTGGAACAAAAACTTTTTCGACCAGCGTAACTCGTAGTTATCTAGATAACCCACTAACCGCACTGGCAAAATCGGTAGAACGAGACATGATTGAAGATGAAATGCGTAAGCTAGCCGCTTCCCAAATCATTCGCCAAATGGGCCGATTGAAAGCAGATATTGAAGCCAACGAGCTATTGGAAGAAGAGCAGGAAGCTTTACTCAAAGTAGAAGAAGAGCAGTACCGTGTAAAAACGTACTACGGGGAAGATGCTCAGGGGAATGTTACACCTGAAACCCCAGCTAACTAATTACGATTATGCGAATTTTCGCCGACCGTCTAGTGGAGCAGCTAGCTAAGCAGCTCCACCCTACTTACCTCATCTTTGGTAACGAACCTCTCCTGATTCAAGAATCTCGTCAATTCATTCACAAAGCAGCGTTTTCACAAGGCTTTGAAGAGCGACACCGCTTTGCTATCGACAGCTCATTTGACTGGAACCTAGTATATGACTGCTGTCAGGCGATGAGCTTGTTCTCTGCAAGACAGATCATAGAGTTGGAACTGCCTGAGTCAGGTGTAAATGCCGCCATTGCCAAAGAGCTGGTAGCTGTTTCTGAACTACTCCATAGCGATGTCATACTGGTCGTCATTGGAGCTAAGCTAACTAAAGCCCAAGAAAATGCCAAATGGTTTAAGACACTCTCAAGCCAAGGTTGTTGGGTAAACTGCTTAAGTCCAGATATCCAAAGACTACCGCAGTTTGTGCAGGCACGTTGCCGTGCTCTAAATCTAAAACCCGATCAAGAAGCCGTCCAGATGCTTGCTCAGTGGCATGAAGGCAACCTATTTGCTCTTAGTCAAAGCTTGGAAAAATTAGCGCTGCTCTACCCTGATGGCGTACTAAACCTGATTCGGCTTGAAGAGTCTTTAAGCCGCCATAATCACTTTACTGCCTTTCACTGGGTTGATGCTTTATTAGCGGGAAAAGCCAAACGCTCACAACGCATATTGCGTCAGCTAGAAGCAGAAGGTGTCGAAAGCGTTATTTTAGTTCGCACCATACAAAAAGAGCTGACTCAATTACTCAATATGGCTAATCAAATTAAAGTAAAGCCGATAGGTCAGGTGTTTGAAAGCTATCGAGTTTGGCAATCTAAGCGCCCCTTATACTCAGCAGCTTTAGAGCGCTTGCAACCAGAAAAAATTACCCGCTTACTTCAATTACTGACTAAAGTCGAATTATTGGTTAAAACTCAATACGATCAATCAAGCTGGCCACTATTACATCAGTTAAGTACTGAGTTTTGTGTACCACAAGTGAAGCTATAGAAAGCGTGCTATACTTCGCCGCCGAAAAAAGACAAACCTGTGCGTGAGCACAACACCAACGAGGACACTACCTTGCAATTTGAAGAGTTAAACAACTTCCTTGCTGACAAAGCCGATGATATGAAAGCACAAGACATAAAAACCATTGATGTTCAAGGCAAATCAAGTATTACTGACTTCATGATCGTCTGTACGGGTACATCTAAGCGTCACGTTGTCTCTATCGCTGAACATGTTGCAAAAGAATCAAAGCTAGCTGGAATTGATCCACTGGGTATTGATGGGGAGGCTGAAGGTGAATGGGTCGTACTAGATATGGGTGATACCATTGTTCACGTAATGCAAGAAGAACAACGTGAACTGTACCAACTGGAAAAGCTTTGGGGCTAAGCGATGAAAATACAGCTGGTTGCCGTTGGGACTAAGATGCCTAAGTGGGTCGAAGAAGGCTTTCAAGAATATCGCCGTCGCTTTCCCCACGATTTGCCACTAGAGCTTGTTGAAATAACCGCCGGAAAACGCGGAAAAAATGCCGATATTGCAAGAATTCTGCAAAAAGAAGGCGAATCCATGCTCGCAGCCGTGCCAAAAGGCAATCGAATTGTTACTCTCGACATCCCTGGCAAAAAGTGGGATACACCGCAATTAGCACAACAATTGGAAAACTGGAAGCTTGACGGAAGAGACGTATCGATTCTCATCGGTGGTCCAGAGGGTCTTGCTCCGGCCTGTAAATCAGCGGCTGATCAAAGTTGGTCGTTGTCAGCGTTAACCTTACCTCACCCATTAGTGCGCATTGTCATGGCTGAGAGTTTATATCGAGCGTGGAGCATTACCGCGAACCACCCTTACCACCGAGAATAGCCATTAATGTTACGGAAGCGTACCCAGATAAGGGATTACCATGAAGAAGCGCGACTCTTTAGAAGTCGCGCTATTGTCGCTTTCATCGGTATTGTTGCCTTGGTTGGGGTGTTAATCACTAACCTGTACAACATCCAAATCAATCAGTTCCAAGATTACAAAACTCGTTCGAACGACAACCGAATTAAGGTTGTACCTATCGCGCCAAACCGTGGCCTAATCTACGATCGCAAAGGGAATCTCTTAGCTGAAAACCGCCCAGTGTTCAGCCTTGAAATCACGCCGGAGAAAGTCAAGGATATGGACGAAACGCTTGATCGTTTACAACAGATTCTAACTATTACTCCCGAGCAAATCGAACGATTTAAACGTGAGCGCCGTCAAACACGTCGCTTTAAATCCGTTCCAATTCTGACCCAATTGACCCAAGAACAAGCGGCAAAATTCTCGGTCAACCAGCACAACTTCCCTGGTGTTTCGATCAATGCCGCGCTTAAAAGGCATTATCCATACGGTGAGGTCCTTACTCATGTAATTGGCTATGTATCTCGAATCAATGATCGCGATGTTCAACGCCTGGTGCGAGAAGAGAAAGACGCAAATTATCAAGCCACTCGCGATATCGGAAAGTTAGGTATCGAACGTTATTACGAAGATACGCTTCATGGTATTGCAGGTTATCAAGAAGTCGAAGTAAACAGCCGTGGTCGGGTGATAAGAACCCTTAAATACGAACCACCAGAACCTGGTAAAGACATTGTTCTTAACCTCGACATTGATTTACAGCTCTACATTCATCAATTACTCGCCGACCGTCGTGGCAGTGCTGTCGTGCTTGATCCCAAAGATAATGGGGTATTGGCTATGGTCTCTAGCCCAAGTTACGATCCAAATGCTTTTGTTCACGGTATTTCTGGTAAGGCATACAGTGCACTACTGAATGATAAGAACCGCCCACTAGTAAACCGCGCAACGCTAGGGATCTACCCACCGGCCTCAACCATCAAGCCGTTTATGGCGGTCGCTGCACTAGAAGAAGGCGTTGTCACTCCTTACACCACTCGCAACGACCCTGGTTATTGGAAGATCCCTAACTCTAAAACTCGACCATTCCGAGACTGGTTGGCTTGGGGGCACGGTAAGGTGGATATCGTTAAATCGATTGAAGAGTCAGTCGATACGTTCTTCTACCAGATTGCTTATGACATGGGTATCGATCGCATCTCGCGCTGGATGATGATGTTTGGTTTCGGTGACTATACCGGGATTGATATTCATGAAGAAAGCAAAGCCAATATGCCGACTCGAGAGTGGAAAATGGCCCGCCACCGTGTGCCTTGGTATCAAGGTGACACCATCCCGGTAGGTATTGGTCAAGGTTACTGGACGGCAACCCCAATGCAAATTGCCAAAGCGACGTCTGTTCTGGTTAATCGAGGTGAAGTGATTGCCCCTCACCTACTAAGAGCAACCATAAATAATGGTGAAGATTTTGAAAAGAGACAACTGTCAGATATCGAAACTTATCCGCCAATTAGCGGAGTAAAAGATCGCTACTGGGATATGGCGATTGAAGGTATGCGCTTAGTTAACCATGGTAAGAAAGGAACTGCACGCCGCTCTTTTACCAAAACGGGATACTCCAGTGGGGGAAAATCAGGCACCGCCCAAGTCTTTGGTTTGGCTGAAGATGAAGAGTACAACGCAGATGAAATCGCAGAGCATTTGCGAGACCATGCGCTATTTACGGGGTTTGCGCCCATTGAAGACCCAGAGCTGATTGTGACCATAGTATTAGAAAACGCGGGGGGGGGTTCTTCTCAAGCTGCTCCGGTAGTGAGAAGAATATTCGACCATGTTCTCGTAGATAATAATAAGGCGAAATAACCATGGACTTGAACCCGGCAACAGGTCAAAACCGCGCTCTATTTGAACGCTTTCACTTAGATCTACCACTGCTTCTGGGGATTTTGGTACTCATGGGCTTTGGTCTAGTTGTTATGTACAGTGCTAGCGGCCAAAGCTTAGCCATGATGGACAGACAAGCAATGCGTATGGCCCTCTCGCTTGGCGTAATGCTAATCCTTGCTCAGATACCACCGCGTACCTATGAAGCACTGGCACCACTTATGTTTGTTGGCGGCGTTATTTTACTACTAGGGGTACTGTTCTTTGGTGAAGCATCTAAAGGGGCACAACGTTGGTTGAATTTAGGCTTTGTTCGCTTTCAGCCCTCCGAGCTATTGAAGCTTGCCGTACCGCTGATGATTGCCCGCTATATAGGTAAGCGACCTCTTCCACCGACCTTCCAGACTCTGGTTATTTCGTTGGTGATGGTATTTGTACCTACAATCTTGATCGCCAAACAGCCAGATTTAGGCACTTCAATCCTAATCGCAGCATCGGGGATATTTGTAATTTTCTTAGCAGGTATCAGCTGGAAAATTATCTTTGCCGCCGCATGTGGCTTAGGTGCTTTTTTACCAATTCTGTGGTTCTTCCTAATGCGTGAGTATCAGAAAGTTCGAGTTAGGACCCTATTCAACCCAGAATCGGATCCACTCGGTGCCGGTTATCACATTATTCAGAGTAAAATAGCCATTGGCTCTGGTGGTGTTTCTGGCAAAGGTTGGCTACAAGGAACTCAATCTCAATTAGAGTTCCTTCCCGAGCGACATACTGACTTTATTTTTGCAGTTATCGGCGAAGAGTGGGGCTTGATTGGCATATTGATTTTGCTTGGTCTGTACCTTTTCATCATTGGGCGAGGTCTTGTGCTCGCAAGTAAAGCTCAAACTGCCTTTGGCCGCATGATGGCTGGTAGTATCGTTCTCAGTTTTTTTGTCTATGTTTTCGTTAACATCGGCATGGTAAGTGGTATTTTACCTGTGGTAGGCGTTCCACTGCCTCTTATCAGTTATGGCGGTACATCAATGGTTACTCTCATGGCTGGTTTCGGCATTTTGATGTCTATTCATACCCATAGAAAAGCGTTCTCTAAGGCAATCTAAATGATAAATAAGCAATTATTGCTAACAGTAACAGCAACGAGCCTAATCTTGGCTGGCTGTTCATCTGCGCCGTCAAAGCGCTACACCATTGACGACGACATTGCCCCGGACGCACCGATTAGTGTCGATCATATTGAAGATGCAACACCTATGTATGAATCATACAGCCTAGGGGGAAATAGCAATTACCGCCTAAGAGGTAAAGACTACACCATCATCAAAGAGCCACAAGGCTTTCAACAACAAGGTATCGCTTCTTGGTATGGTAAAAAGTTCCATGGTCATTTGACCTCTAATGGCGAAATATATGATATGTACTCGATGTCAGCGGCGCACAAAGAGCTGCCGATTCCAAGCTATGTCAAAGTCACCAACAAAGATAATGGCAAAACGGCGATTGTGCGGGTCAATGACCGTGGTCCTTTCCACGAAGGTCGAATCATCGATCTGAGCTATGCTGCTGCGCTAAAACTCGACGTGATTCGTACTGGTACGGCCAAGGTTGAAATAGAGGTCATCACCATCGACAAACCGACCCAAACACATAAACAAGAAGCATTACCAAAGTTTGTTGTTCAGGTCGCTTCGTCACAACATCAAGACCGAGTTGAAACTTTAGCACAAAATTTGAGTCAAAAGCTTTCGGTCAAGAGTTATGTTAGTTCCGGCGACAAGCTTCACCGAGTATTTTTAGGCCCATTTAGCGACTATATGCACGGCCAAAAAGCACTTGAACAAGTGAAAGACTTGGGTTACACCAGTGCTTTCATAAAATCCCACTAGTCCTCAATCCAGTGTATCCAAACCGCTACACTGGCTTGAGAGATTGATTCTGTTAAGATATGGACAGTAAACGATAATTCTGTAGTCAATATGAAAAAAACAACGCTAATTAAATCAGCTTTTGCGTCTTCGATTGCGCTTTCTGCAACATTCGCATCTTCTGTATTCGCATCCCCAATTGTGGTTCCTGACGCCCCTCAAATCGCAGCCAAAGGCTACGTATTGATGGATTACCATTCAGGTAAAGTACTTGCTGAAAAAGAGATGAACACCAAGTTATCTCCAGCGAGTTTGACTAAGATGATGACCAGTTATGTCATCGGCCAAGAATTAGAGCGTGGCAACATCTCACTTCAAGATGATGTCACTATCAGCAAAAACGCTTGGGCGAAAAACTTCCCTGATTCTTCAAAAATGTTTATCGAAGTTGGTACTACGGTAAAAGTAGAAGACCTAAACCGCGGTATCATTGTTCAGTCTGGTAATGATGCTTGTGTTGCAATGGCAGAGCACATCGCTGGTTCAGAAGACGCATTTGTCGATCTAATGAACGCTTGGGCTGACACTATCGGTATGAAAGACACCCACTTTGCTAACGTGCATGGTCTAGACAATCCGAATCTATACTCAACCCCTTACGATATGGCCCTGCTTGGCAGCGCACTGATCCGCGACGTGCCAGACGAGTACCGTATCTACTCAAACAAGAAATTTACTTACAACGGCATCACCCAATACAACCGCAATGGTTTGCTTTGGGACAAGAGCATGAACGTTGATGGCATTAAGACTGGCCACACAAGTAACGCGGGCTACAGCTTAGTTAGCTCTGCAACTGAAGGAAAAATGCGCCTAGTTGCTGTGGTAATGGGAACAAAGAATGCCAACGCACGTAAATCAGAAAGCAAGAAGCTTCTGAGCTATGGCTTCCGCTTCTTCGAAACAGTCGCGCCACATAAAGCTGGAGAAACCTTCGTTGAAGAGAAGATCTGGATGGGTAACAAAGATACTGTAGCCCTTGGTCTTGACCAAGATACCTATGTAACTCTTCCTCGCGGCCAAGCAAAAAACCTTAAGGCAAGCTTCGTGCTTGAAAAAGAGCTAGAAGCCCCAATTATGAAGGGTGACGTAGTTGGTAAGCTATACTATCAACTAGAAGGTGAAGATATTGCAGAGTACCCGCTTCTTGCTCTTGAAGACGTGGAAGAAGGCAGCCTATTCAGCCGTCTATGGGATTACATTGTGATGCTATTCAAAAGCTTCTTGTAATTCGCGTACTTAGCTTTAAAAAGCCGCCTAGTGCGGCTTTTTTACTTTTCACCCAATTGACAAAGCGCTGAGGTAATCTTGAGTTCGCACTCGATAGAAAGTACTATTTCGCGCTGCTAACAACGACTTCCCAACTTGGAGTTTCAAAATGCTGAACATTAACTCAGACGCAAAACTGAAAGACCTGCTGGAATTCCCGTGTTCTTTTACATACAAGGTAATGGGCTACGCTAAGCCTGAACTTCCTGAAAAGGTTTTAGAAGTAATTCAACGCCATGCTCCAGGTGATTACAGCCCAACAGTAAAGCCAAGCGCTAAGGGCAATTACCACTCGGTGTCGGTTAACATCACTGCCACTTCAATCGAACAGGTTGAAACGCTTTATAAAGAGCTAGGTGAAATCGACATTGTACGCATGGTTCTATAACTAAATTTGATATAATCAATTTTTTTTGAAGGCAGCGGGAGCTGCTTTCTTTTTAGATATCAAATAGATAATCATCCTGCAAAAAGTCTAGGGTTAAAAATGTGTTACTGGTATATAGTTCCTTGACCAGAAGCAGTTTATAATCCGTTAACTTTATTAACCGACGATGGAAAAGCGGAATGCGAAACCAGCTTGTTGTTAAACATCTAGGAAGACAAGATTACGAGCCAATCTGGCAAGCAATGCACGACTTCACAGATAGCCGCACTGAAGATACTGCCGACGAGGTATGGCTTGTCGAGCACAATCCAGTCTTCACACAAGGACAAGCAGGTAAAGAGGAGCATCTACTGAACACAGGTGATATTCCAGTCGTTCAAAGCGATAGAGGTGGCCAAGTCACCTATCATGGTCCTGGCCAGCTCGTCGCCTATTTTCTAATTAACCTTCGTCGTAAAAAAATAGGTGTGCGAGATCTTGTTACCCATATAGAGAATCTCGTCATCAATACACTAAAAGCATACAATATCGACTCGGCTGCACGCCCCGACGCACCGGGAGTCTATGTAGATGGGAAGAAAATCTGTTCCTTAGGGTTACGAATCCGTAAAGGTTGTTCGTTCCACGGCTTAGCGCTAAATGTAAATATGGATCTTACGCCATTTCTCCGAATCAACCCATGCGGTTATGCGGGAATGGAAATGGTTCAAGTCAGCCAACTTGGCGGGCCTGAAGATATAACACAAGTAGAGACAAAACTTGTCGAAGAACTGGTTACTTTACTCAATTATCAGCAGGTCAAAATTGACACACAAGCAGGCCACAAGACCAACAGTAACGAGAAGTAAGAGAAGCATGAGTAAACCAATCCAAATGGAAAAAGGCGTTAAGTACCGCGACGCTGACAAAATGGCACTGATTCCAGTAAAGAACATGCCTACAGAGCAAAAAGAAGTTCTTCGTAAACCAGACTGGATGAAGATCAAGCTACCTGCCGACAGCCAGCGCATTCAAGATATTAAATCTGCAATGCGTAAAAACAACCTACACTCCGTTTGTGAAGAAGCTTCATGCCCTAACCTTGCAGAATGTTTTAACCACGGGACCGCGACCTTTATGATTTTGGGTGCGATCTGTACTCGCCGCTGCCCATTCTGTGATGTTGCCCATGGTCGCCCTCTTACGCCTGAAGCAAATGAGCCACAAAAGCTGGCAAAAACGATTCAAGATATGAAACTGAAGTACGTAGTGATTACTTCAGTTGACCGTGATGATCTACGTGATGGTGGCGCACAGCACTTTGCTGACTGTAACCGCGAGATCCGCGCGCTTAATCCAAGCATAAGAATTGAAACACTGGTACCTGACTTCCGCGGCCGTATGGATGTTGCGCTCGAATTATTGAAAGATAATCCACCAGATGTCTTCAATCATAACTTAGAAACAGCACCTCGCCTGTACCGTAAGGCTCGGCCTGGCGCAAACTACAAATGGTCTCTACAGCTTCTACAGAAGTTCAAAGAGCAACACCCGAATATTCCGACCAAGTCAGGAATCATGATGGGGCTTGGTGAGACGAAAGAAGAGATCGTCGAAGTATTGAAAGATCTTCGAGCGCACGGTGTAACCATGCTGACGTTAGGCCAATACCTAGCACCTAGCCGTCATCATTTACCAGTAGAGCGCTACGTTCCACCTTCAGAGTTTGATGAACTAAAAGAGATTGCACTTGAACTTGGCTTTACTCACGCAGCATGTGGGCCATTTGTTCGCTCTTCTTACCACGCCGATCTTCAAGCGCAAGGTGTCGAAGTAAGCTAACACCAAGTGATTATTCAGTTTATATGCCTCTCGTTTTTGAACGTGAGGCATATTTTATTTGTGCTGATTTTACTCGCCCGCCACAATCCACTACCATATCAAATGCTGAAACAACTTTGATACTAGAATGAAAGTACAGGTTTGATATAATACTTAAATCAACCTTTCATCACATACTCGAATTATTGGATAGATACATGAAAAACATTTTTGCTGCCGCTGTTGTGGCTATTACTCTTGCAGGTTGTGCATCTGAACCAACTCAGCAAGATAACTACATGGACGCTTCTTTCGAGCTTTGTAATACTGAAGTGAAAACCTATTCAGTGAGTGACGATGGTCGTGTACGTATCGTATGTGCTGATGGCTCTAAATTTGCGCTTCGCAGTGAAGCAACTCTAGACACTATGCGTGATATCAACGCAGACTACTGTAGTGGTGAAGGTCTATCTAAATTCAACGAAAGCACTAAATACTACCAATTCCGTTGTAAATCTGGTGAGACAATCAGTGTAAACAAATAAGCTCAACTAAGATTTGAAACGGCAGCCTCGGCTGCCGTTTTTGTTTCTCATTTTCAAATCATAAAAAAACACCTCCAAGTTGGAGGTGCTTTAATCAATCAGAATTTTGATTAAGCGTAAACTGGTAGGCGCTTACAAATTTCAAGCACTTTTGCTTTAGTCGCTTCAATAACGTCTTCGTTACCGATGTTATCTAAAACGTCACACATCCAGTTTGCTAACTCTTTTGCATCTTCTTCAGTGAAACCACGACGTGTGATTGCTGGAGATCCAACACGAATACCTGAAGTAACAAACGGGCTACGCGGGTCGTTTGGCACTGAGTTTTTGTTTACCGTGATGTTTGCGGCACCTAAAGCTGCGTCTGCGTCTTTACCTGTGATGTCTTTATCGATTAGGTCAACAAGGAACAGGTGATTTTCAGTACCATTAGAAACGATTTTGTATCCGCGTTCTTGGAACTGAGCAACCATGGCTTTTGCGTTCTTCACTACGCGCGCTTGGTAAGCTTTGAATTCAGGCTCCATTGCTTCTTTGAACGCAACTGCTTTACCAGCGATAACGTGCATCAGAGGACCACCTTGACCACCAGGGAATACTGCTGAGTTCAACTTCTTATACATCTCTTCGCCAGCATTAGACAGAATGAGACCACCACGTGGGCCTGCTAGCGTTTTGTGCGTAGTTGTTGTAACAACATGAGCATGTGGTACTGGTGTCGGGTATTCGCCTGCTGCAATTAGACCAGCAACGTGCGCCATATCAACAAATAACCAAGCGCCAGCCTTGTCTGCGATTTCACGCATGCGCGCCCAATCTACGATTTGAGAGTAAGCAGAGAAACCACCGATGATCATCTTAGGCTTATGCTCAAGAGCAAGTTGCTCCATTTCGTCATAGTTGATTTGACCCGCTTCATCGATACCATAAGGAATAACGTTGTAGTGCTTACCAGAGAAGTTTACCGGAGAGCCGTGAGTCAGGTGACCACCGTGCGCTAGGCTCATACCTAAAACCGTATCGCCTGGATTTAAAAGTGCCATGTAAACAGCGCTGTTTGCTTGAGAACCAGAATGTGGCTGTACGTTTGCATACTCACAACCGAAAAGCTCGCATGCGCGGTCGATAGCAAGAGCTTCTGCTTTATCAACGTACTCACAGCCACCATAGTAGCGCTTGCCCGGGTAACCCTCAGCGTATTTATTTGTCAGCTGAGAACCTTGCGCTTCCATTACACGTGGGCTTGTGTAGTTTTCTGAAGCGATAAGTTCAATGTGTTCTTCCTGGCGAAGGGTTTCTTCTTGGATTGCTGCGAACAGTTCCGCATCGTAATCTGCGATGTTCATATCACGCTTTAGCATCTGTATCTCCTGACTCAGATTAAGACTTAAAAAATGTTAATAAACTGATTTCTGACCTCAATACCGACGTTTTTTACCTGACGCAAACGTTTGCATTAAGCTAATGACGCGCATTTTACATAATTTGATCTAGGTCATAAAGAGAAAATTCACATTTTTCTCATGCAGTTTTTTCATAATGCTCTACAAGGAATGTCATATTGAACGTCTGCCTAAATGATAATTTAGAAAAGTGTCAATTTTGTCCTTTACACTCCGTAAAACGATAATTACATAGGTTTACCTTAAATTTCTCTCTCAAGCTACCGAAATCCTCATTTTTTAAATAGTATGCACGCCATTATTCAGCGATTAAATTTCAATCTGATGGAAAAACACTCAAGAAGAGAAGACTGGATCGCAATTTTAACGGGCACCTTTCTTGTTGCCCAAGGCGTTTTCTTTTTACAGTCAGCCTCACTACTCACTGGAGGGACGACCGGACTTGCGCTATTAGCGAGTCAATTCGTCTCACTCTCTTTTGGTACGCTCTACTTTGTGGCTAATTGTCCTTTTTACCTGTTGGCTTGGAAACGATTTGGTTCTCGCTTTGCATTTAATAGTGCTATTTCTGGTGCTTTGGTGTCGGTTTTTGCCGATCATCTCTATTTAGTGATTAGCTTAGATACAATAAATCAGGTCTATTGTGCGGTCGCAGGTGGTTTACTAATGGGGTTAGGGATGCTAATTCTCTTCCGCCACCGCTCAAGCCTTGGTGGATTCAACGTCCTGTGCCTATTCATCCAAGACAAATTTGGTATTTCTGTTGGCAAATCCCAGCTAGCTATCGATTTTTGCATTTTGGTCGCGTCATTCTTCTTCGTCTCACCACAGGTTATCGCACTTTCAATCATCGGTGCTGTGGCGCTCAACCTTGTATTGGCCATGAACCATAAGCCAACGCGTTATAGTGTTAATTACGGTTAGCGAGAAGCGAGAAGCGAGAAGGGTTGACACTATATGTCAACCCTTTGTTTTTTTTCAATCTCGTCATCCTCAAGAGTGAGGTACGAACGAGTTGGGGATCTCTTCAAGCGGATGGGAACCTTGTTAGAGATTCCTTACTCGCTCCTTCGTCGCTCTAAGGAATGACAATTTTCTCGAAGGACGAAGTCCATCTCAACTCTCGAAACGCAGTGTTCTCGAAGGGCGAAGCCCGTTCCAAATTCTCGCAGAGCGAAGCCCGATCTCGTAGCGGAGCGTTCCAAGGACGCAGTCCGCCTTTACTCCAACTCTCCGTGCGAAACACGCGCTTTCACATCGTGGCTTAGCTCCTTGTTTAGCTCTGCTTCCACATGACCAGGTGATTGTGTGCTTGCAGAAATCAAGCGGTACATAGCTGGAATCACAAACAGAGTAACGAGTGTCGCAAAGCCCATACCAAAGAAGATTACCGTACCTACAGCTACGCGGCTTTCATAGCCAGCCCCCGTAGACAGAATCAATGGGATGGCTCCAGCCAATGTAGTGAATGCCGTCATCATAATAGGACGCAAACGCCGCGCTGAAGCGTCAACAATGGCCTTCTCAAACTCAATGCCACGATCGCGAAGCTGGTTAGCGAATTCAACTATCAAGATGCCGTTCTTAGTCACCATACCAATCAACATGATCATGCCAATTTGGCTATAAATGTTGAGGCCTTGTCCCATCAAAAATAGCCCAAGGAATCCACCCAAAACGCCCATAGGCACTGTAAACATCACCACTAATGGGTTGATAAAACTTTCGAACTGAGCCGCTAGAACTAAGTAGGCCACCAGCAGCGCTAAACCAAATACGACTAAAATGCTCGATTGGTTCTCTTTGTAGTCTTTTGACTCACCAGAGTAGCTAACTGAAATATCCCCAGGCAGTAACTCTATCGCTTGCTGGTCTAAGAAATCGAGCGCATCTCCTAGGGTATAACCGTCCGACAAGTTTGCTGTAATCGTCACCGCCTTTTGTTTGTTGTAGTGCGATAAGCGAATCGAAGAAGCGACTTCCTCAATCTTAGTCACTGCATCTAAGGTAACAAGTTCACCAGCGGCGGTACGCATGTAGATCTGGCTTAAATCTGCCGCATTATTGAAGCTGTTCTCATCGCCTCGCAAATAAACGTCATACTCTTCACCGCGCTCGACAAAAGTCGTCTCACTTTTGCCACCAAGCATAATCTCAAGGGTTTCAGATATTTCCTGAACGCTGATACCAAGCTCGGCTGCACGCTGTTTATCAACCGACACAACCAGCTCTGGCGTTCTTTCTGAGTAGTTGATGTCCGCACCTTCCATATAAGGGGAGTCTTCAGCCAGTTGCTCTAATTTTTCCGCCCAGAGTTTAAGCTCGGCATAGTCGGAACCGCCCAACACAAATTGAACAGGTTCACTCGAACCACCACGGAAACCTGGCATAAATGGAAACACTCTGACATCAGCAACACCCGCAAGCGCTTTACGCACTTCACCTAACGCTTGTTGCGCGGTGACATCACGATCGTTCCAATCTTCAAGGATCATGATAACAAAACCCGTTTGGTCACCTGCGTTGCCACCAAAAGCTGGTGATTGAATACTGAAGGATTTGAGGAAGCCTTGCCCAAGCAGAGGCATCAAACGTTCTTCAATGATATCCATGTTCGCTGCCATACGGTTGTAACTGGTTGCATCAGCACCGCGAGCGAAGGCGAAAATAACGCCGCGATCTTCTGAAGGCGCTAATTGAGCTGGAACTTGCTGCATTAACCCCCAGCTACCACCGACACAAGCCATAATGACTAACGGCGCTGCCCATTTCCAACTAAGTGCCCCTTTCAGTATTTTACGGTAGCCTTTTTCAAGGTGAGCAAACATGTTATCGATAAACTGATTAAAACGATTTGGTTTAACATTAGCTTTTAATAGTTTGCTGCCGAGTACAGGTGTTAGCGTTAAAGCAATCAAAGAGGAAAAAATCACCGACATCGCTAGAAGAACAGAGAACTCGGTAAACAGTAAGCCGACCATGCCATCCATAAAGGAGATTGGTAGGAAGACCATTACTAGCACCAATGTTGTGGCAACAACCGCGAAACCAACTTCACGTGTCCCCTTATAAGCGGCTAAGAGTGGTTTCTCACCGCGCTCAATATGATGGAAGATGTTTTCTACCACCACAATGGCATCATCAACCACCAAACCAATGGATAGAATTAGAGCCATCAAGGTAATTAGATTGATTGAAAAGCCAAAGTAATAAGCGGCGATAAACGAAGAGATCAGAGAAACAGGTACGGTTACAGCGGGGATTAAGGTTGCGCGCGCTTGGCCGATAAATATGTACAACACCAAGATCACCAGGCCACCAGTAATAAACAGCGTGCTATAGACTTCAGAGATCGAACGCTCAATAAACACCGTCGAGTCATAATCGATCGCCAAACGGGTGCCCTCAGGTAAAAACTGCTGAATGTTTTCAACTTGCTGATGCACTCTAGTTGCCACGTCTAGCGGATTAGCATCGGATTGCGGCACGATCCCCATACTAACATTGACTACGCCATCACTCTTAAAAGTCGAGTTTTCGTTCTCTGCACCAATAAAAACATCAGCAACATCTTTTAGATAGATAGGGGAGTTATCAGATGCTCGTTTGACAACGAGGTATTCAAAATCTTCCGCTTGGTTATAGCTACGTGCGGTTCGCACAGACATTACTATTTGATCGTTGCGCACCTCACCACCTGGGTTTTCAACGTTTTCACTACGTAACGCTGTTGTGATATCTGAAGCAGTAACACCCCGCCCCGCCATTTGGTCAGGCTTGAGCTTAACGTACATCACTTTGTACAATCCACCCGACACATCAACCGAACTAACCCCAGAAATAAGACTAAAACGGTCAAGAAGCACACGGTCGACATAATCAGTCAACTGAGTACGATCCATTTCGGACGAGCTTAGGTTGATATACAGAGACGCCTCACCCGATCCATTATTCTTAAAAACAACCGGATCATCAGCTTCATCAGGCAATGCTCGCTGAGCCCGTGCTACCGCATCTCGAACGTCACTGACGCCAGTGTTAAGGTCATACCCCAATTCGAAAGTGATGGTAATTCTTGAACTACTGTTGCGTGTCGTTGAAGAAATCTCATCGATACCACTAATGCCAGACAGCTGATCCTCAAGTACTGAGGTTATTTGACTCTCAATAATGGTCGCAGACGCTCCATCATAACGAGTGTTGATCGAGACCACCGGGCTTTCTATATCTGGCATTTCACGCACGGCAAGCTTATTAAACGAAACAATACCAAACACACACAATAAGAGGCTGAGTACAACAGCGGCAACGGGTCTTTTAACTGAAACATCAGATAACAGCATTAGTTAGCCCCTTCTTGACTGTTAGATGTCTTTTGCGGGCGCCCATCGCTGCCCAGTTCGGCAACAACAACACCATCACGCATGTTGACAATGCCCTGCACCACAATCTTATCGCCAATTGATAGCCCTTGTTCAATCACCACTTGATTGTCAACACGCGCACCCAATGTCACTTCAGTGCGTGTCGCCGTGCCACTTTCATTTACTAAGTAGACAAAACGTTTGGTTCCCGAATACTCGAGGGCTTGAACTGGAATAATAGGGGCTTCAATCGCTGGAAAATCCATCTCGGCAGACACTAACATGCCAGGTTTTAGCTGTTGCTCTGGGTTCGAGAAATGAATCCTTACACGTAGGTTCAATGTTTCTTGGTTAATGCGAGAGTCAATACCGACCACTTCGCCATTAAACGACTGACCTTGCCATGCCGCGGTGGTTGCGGTGACTTTCATTCCCTTCGATAACTGAGACAAATAGCGCTCTGGCACTTGCAGATCCAAACGCATTACGGACAGATCATCTAAGCTCAGTAGCTCAGCCCCGACACTGACCATCTTGCCACGGCTAAAATCAATAAAACCAACCGTACCTGTAAAAGGAGCGCGGATATGTAAGTCATTTAGCTCGGCATTAGCGGCATCTAAGCGTGCCTGAGCAATATCAACACTCGCTTCTTGAGCATCTATCTCTGTTTGCGTGATCGCATTGCGCTTCACCAAGCGCTTGAACTCTTTTAATTTACGCTGTTCATCTTTGAGATACGCTTTCGCTTCGACAACCGCAGCCTTAGCTTTGTCATCATCTAATTGAATCAGCAATTGCCCTTCACGTACCACTTGATTCGCTTTAACAGCGATAACGTCGACCTTTCCAGAGACTTCTGGAGAAATAGTGACCGCCTGCTCGGCATTCAACTTACCAACAAGCACAAGAGACTGAGAAACTTGATGAGTTTGTACCTGTTCAGTAACAACGGTAACCTTCGATGGACCTTGTCGCTTGGCAAAAGATGCAGGCGCAGCAGCCAGAATAGACAGAGATAATAAACTCAGAACAATTTTATTTTTCATAGTGAGATTCTGCATAGATAAACTAGACATATTGTATCCGGTAATTCACATTCTGAACGTCAACTAATGTAAAGAGCGATAAATATTAAGTAAGTAAACCCGTTGATTGTTTGAGCTTTATGGTTAATTCCTACCATCTTTGCCCAAAAAGGCATCATTCAATTCAAAATTATAAGAAAAAGGCTTTACAGCTTTTACGAGTTTGCTATGATGCGCTCCGCACTTGAGCAATGTGTTGGGAAATCATTGTTTAAGCTTATTCCTTAATTGAGAATAGGAAAACACCCTGGAGGGGTTCCCGAGTGGCCAAAGGGATCAGACTGTAAATCTGCTGGCACTGCCTTCGATGGTTCGAATCCGTCCCCCTCCACCATATTTCTTCTTATGACTGTTCCACTGAATAAGTTGTGAGAAACACTTGGATAATGTGTTGGGAAAACATCATTCAAGCTATTCCTTAATTGAGAATAGAAAACACCCTGGAGGGGTTCCCGAGTGGCCAAAGGGATCAGACTGTAAATCTGCTGGCACTGCCTTCGATGGTTCGAATCCGTCCCCCTCCACCATATTATCTTATGACTGTTCCACTGAATAAGTGATTGAATAAGTTGTGAGAAACACTTGGATAGTGTGTTGGGA
This sequence comes from Vibrio sp. VPAP30, assembly GCF_001188205.1. NCBI lineage: Bacteria > Pseudomonadati > Pseudomonadota > Gammaproteobacteria > Vibrionales > Vibrionaceae > Vibrio > Vibrio sp. VPAP30. Next base: position 14,918 of record NZ_LBLS01000035.1, on the reverse strand, counting down.
AAACATCATTCAAGCTATTCCTTGATTGAGAATAGAAAACACCCTGGAGGGGTTCCCGAGTGGCCAAAGGGATCAGACTGTAAATCTGCTGGCACTGCCTTCGATGGTTCGAATCCGTCCCCCTCCACCATATTGTCTTATGACTGTTCCACTGAATAAGTGATTGAATAAGTTGTGAGAAACACTTGAATAGTGTGTTGGGAAAACATCATTCAAGCTATTCCTTAATTGAGAATAGAAAACACCCTGGAGGGGTTCCCGAGTGGCCAAAGGGATCAGACTGTAAATCTGCTGGCACTGCCTTCGATGGTTCGAATCCGTCCCCCTCCACCATATACAGAAAACCAGCTCACTGAGCTGGTTTTTTTATATGCTGAAAACGCCTATTCTCTATTCTCTATTCTCTATTCTCTATTCTCTATTCTCTATTCTCTATTCTCTATTCTCTATTCTCTATTCTCTATTCTCTATTCTCTATTCTCTATTCTCTATTCTCTAACAAGCATAAAAAAGCCCCGACATTCCGGGGCTAAACAAACTAACAACTATAGGGGGGTTAGTTTTCCAAAAGGATAATGCGTGTTTCATAAGGGCGAAGTACTTGATGCTGATTCACAACGCCAGCTAAATCTTGGTAGTTACCCAATAAATATTTGGCTTGTGTCGTATCAAAATCCAGTGGAAGAACACATTCGGTATCTTCGCCATAGTAGTTGTTAAGACAAATGAGTGTCTGCTGCTCAGATTTGCGCTGATACCCAAATACAGCGTTATGCTCTGGATATAGGTCGGTGTAGCTACCCGTTGTGATCACCTCGACCTCTTTACGCAATTGGATCAACTTCTGATAGAAGTAGAAAACTGAGTTATTGTCTGCCACTGCTTTATCTGCATTTATTTGTGGATAGTTACTCGCTACCTCTAGCCAGGGTTGAGCTTTAGAGAAACCAGCATATTGTTCGTCATTCCACTGCATCGGTGTACGAGAGTTATCACGAGATTTTTGCGCTAAAATGGCCATCATTTCATCGTGCGTGACACCTTGCTCATTGACCATAATGTCGTACATATTAGTACTTTCAACATCACAGTATTGCTCGATAGTAGTATAACCTGGGTTAGTCATACCTATCTCTTCACCTTGATAGATATAAGGTGTCCCTTGCATCATATGCACAGACGCTGCGAGCATTTTGGCGGACTCTACACGATAATGTTTATCGTCGCCTAATCGGCTTACAACGCGTGGTTGGTCATGGTTACACCAAAACAGCGCCCCCCAACCTTTATTATTTAATCCTGTCTGCCAATGATTAAAAATCTGCTTCAACTGAGAAAAATCAAATGGTGCTTTGGTCCACTTATCACCATTTACATAGTCAACTTTGAGGTGATGGAAGTTAAACACCATCGATAATTCTTTATTGTCGAGAGACGAATATTTCTGGCAATGCTCGAGTGTCGTCGAAGACATTTCCCCCACAGTCACACTGCCATACTTTTGGAACACCGCCTCACTGATCTCTTGCAGGTATTCATGTACACGTGGACCATCGGTGTAAAAGCGTCGACCATCACCAATATCATCATTTGGAAAATTTTGCTGCTTAGAAATCAAGTTGATCACATCTAAACGGAATCCATCTACGCCTTTTTCTGCCCAAAAGCTGATCACTTCTTTCACTTCACCGCGAACTTTCGGGTTCTCCCAGTTAAGATCCGCTTGTTCTTTAGCAAACAAGTGGAGGAAGTACTGGCCTGTATTTTCATCCAGCTCCCAAGCGCTGCCGCCAAATTTCGACTGCCAATTGTTAGGGATATCACCATCAACCGGATCTTTCCATATGTAGTAGTCACGATATGGGCTGTCCTTGTCACCAAGTGCCGACTGGAACCATGTGTGATCAGTTGAGGTGTGGTTAACCACAATATCCATAATGATGCGAATACCGCGTTGATGAGCCTCAGATAGAAGCTGGTCAAAGTCTTCCATGGTGCCAAAATCTGGGTTAATCGCGTAGTAATCTGAGATGTCGTAACCGTTGTCAATCATTGGTGACTTGTAAACTGGCGTTAACCAAATCGCATCGACACCAAGCCGCTTTAAGTAATCAAGCTTAGAAATAATGCCTTGGATATCACCCGTACCTTTGCTGCCACTATCACAGAAGCTCTTAGGATAGATTTGATAGATAGAGGCGGTTTTCCACCAATTTTTATCATTAGCGATTGTTGTCATTTCTAAACTCACTTACCAAAAAATAATAAACTTTGAAAAAGGAGCGACGAAAAGCCGCTCCGAAATAAGAGGGGATTAAGCGTTTGCAGGCTCTAGTTCGCCTTTCACTTGTGCACGCTTATAGAAGAAGAGAGTTAATGCCGCTGGCACAGCGATAGCCACAAGCATAGCGATAGCAAAGATGCCCCAGAATTGTGGTTGGATTGATAGAATGCCTGGTAGACCACCGACACCGATACCATTCGCCATAACCCCAGCACTACCACAGATAGCCGCTGCAATTGCACTACCAATCATTGCGCTTAGCATTGGGAATTTGTATTTCAAGTTAATACCGTACATCGCTGGCTCTGTTACACCAAGGTAGGCAGAAATGGCTGCGGGTACAGAAATATCACGCTCACCATGCTTTTTACTGATGATAATAATGCCGACAACAGCTGAAGCTTGAGCAATGTTTGACAAAGCAATTAACGGCCAGATTGGCGTACCACCTAAGTCTTGCATTAACTGTAGGTCGACTGCGTTAGTGGTGTGGTGGATACCCGTAATCACTAGCGGAGCATATAAGAAGCCAAACACCATTGAACCAATAACGGCAAAGTCTCCCGTCATTGCTGCTTTAGCAGCGAAAGCAACACCATCACCTAATACACGACCAAATGGGCCAATTAGAGAGTGAGCCAATACTACAGAGACGATGATTGATACAAAAGGTACAACTACCAAGTAAAGGTAAGAAGGAACGATACGCTTGAGGTTGGTTTCGATAAACGCCAGAGCTATACCCGCGAGCATGGCTGGAATCACCTGTGCTTGATAACCAACTTTCTCAATCACAAACAGACCAAAGTCCCACACTTCAGGCACTTGCTTGCCGATCAGATAAGCGTTCATCAACTGTGGTGAAACTAAAGTCACACCAAGAGTGATACCAAGAATTGGCGTACCTCCGAGTTTTTTCACCGTTGACCAACATACGCCAACAGGTAGGAAGAAGAAGATTGCCTCACCAATCAACCATAGGAAACTATGTACCGTCGCCCAAAACTGGCTGATTTCAGTCAGTGACTGTCCATCAAACATCTTGATGTCACCAATCACGTTACGGAAACCTAAAATCAAACCACCCGTAATAATGGCAGGAAGCAGTGGTACGAAGATTTCAGCAAGATGGGAAATACCACGTTCCAAGATATTCATATTCTGACGAGCAGCTAGCTTCGCCTCATCTTTAGAGGCTTCTGATTTGCCAGAAAGATCAATCAACACCTTGTAAACTTCATCGACTTCAGTACCAATTACCACTTGGAACTGACCAGCATTAGTAAAGCAACCTTTGACCAGAGGTAAAGCTTCTAGCGCTTTCTGATCTGCTTTATCGGTATCATTTAGTACGAAGCGAAGACGAGTCAGACAGTGACTTACGCTCGCGATGTTTTCGCGGCCACCGACCAATTCAATCAGACGCTCAACTTCTTGTTTCGCAATCTTACTCATATCCATGTCCACCCTAATTGGATTCTCATTCATCTGTTGTCAACAGCGTTGACGTTTTAAACTGACTAAGCGTGTTGTTTTTCTATTTATGGGAACATTCCCAAAATGTAGCATTATATTGTCAGATCTATTTACAGATAAAAATGGGAACAGTCCCATTAATTGAAAGAGATCACAGTATAATTTTAATTCACTTTGAAAATAATGGGTTAGATTGAGATAGGCTCTTGAGTGATATGTACTTGGCCAAGCTCACCATTTACTTGAGATATCAGAAGCTTAGCCGCTTTCTCACCTGCCAACGAGTAGCCAGGATCAATACTGAACACTTTAGGAAATAGGAAGGAAAGCAGTTCATTACCCCCAACCCCAGTAACAACAACGTCTTCACGATTGAGCTCTTGCAAACGTTTTATAACTCCCAACGCTAATGTATCACTTGCACAAACAATCGCTTGAACTTTTTCAGTCAACACATCATCCACCAGCAAATAGGCACTTTCATGGTTGAGTTGACCTGTTTGATAATTGGGTGCGATAGATTGAATTTGACACCACTCAAGATAAGCTTCTAAACGCAACTTACCCGTCGTTTTATCACTAGGATCGACACCAATAAACGCGATGTTGGTAAGGTTTCTTTGCTCTAGAAACTCTAGCGCTTTAGCAATCACTTGCCTATTGTCGTAATTGATAGAAGACACCTCATCAGTGTCCATAGCGATGACCACTGTACGATTATGCCAACTCGCGAGTTTAGCGATATCGAAACCACTGAATCCAAACACAATCACACCATCAACATTACGCTTTTTCAGCACGTCTAAATGTTCATTTGTCTTGTCACGATCAAACTGACTCTCCATGATGACGACATCATAGCCCGTCCTATATAACGTATTGAGCATACTGCCCACCGCTTTGTTTTCTGATGGCGAATCGAGACGAGAGATGATCACTCCGACCACTTTTTGGCTCCCCCCACGCATCGCCTGAGCCGACTTTGATGGGACATAACCTGATTCTTGAATCACCTGCTCCACTTTGGCACGTGTTTCAGGTTTAACCTTAGGGTCATTGGTTAAAACACGAGAGACCGTCGACTTTCCCACACCGGACAGTCGCGCAATATCAAGAATGGTTAGTTTTTTGCTCATATAATAGTGATTCTAGTCGTTGATCATTAAAAGGAGGCTCTCGCCTCCTGACAAGCTATCGTAAAAGATCTATTGGGTAATACAGTTTTTGTAGACAACTTGACCTAAGTCGAGACGTGCTTCTTTACCTTTGGTATAGAGCGTCACAAAATTTTGTATTTCTGCTGTGCCATCATGAAGAATATACTTGGTCCCCGACCCAGAAGGCACTTGAATCATCCTATAGTCTCTTTTCGGAAGCCTAAGTAGCGCTGTGTCGTCATTGGGCATTAACGCTAACTCAAATGTCTCACCAGCACTGCACTGATAAAACATAAAATCGCCCTGATAGTGATTTTCTCTTTCCATTGCAGTAAAAGAGCACCCAGATAGGCTCAATGCTAGGACTGTTGTAAACAATACACGATGTTTCATGATTCCCTCCAAACAAGACAAAGGCCGTCCGTGGCAGCCTTTCTCAGTTTATTTCGCTAGATACGCTGGAACCTGTTTAATACTATCTAGTACTACCGAGGCAATCGCCTCTCCCTTATCAGTGACAGGTTTCCCCGTACGAACAAGGATCATGGTGCCAACACCTGCGGCCTTTGCCGCCATCATATCTTCTGCTTTATCGCCAACCATGACTGAATTAGCCATATCAATTTTTAAGAAGTCACGAGCTGAAATAAACATCCCAGGTTTTGGCTTGCGGCATTCGCAGTCTTGCTTGTACTTCCCTATGCCATGCTCAGCATGATGCGGACAGTAATAAATACCATCAAACTCAACACCATTGTCGACGAAGTTCCAATCCATCCACTGAGTTAATGAAAGAAAGCGATCTTCGCTAAATTTACCACGAGCAATGCCTGACTGATTTGTCACCAATACGAGCTGGTAACCCATTTCTTTGAGTTTCTTAGCGGCATCAAAAACACCATCAATAAACTCAAAATCGTGCTCGTCGTGGACATAGCCATGGTCGACATTAATCACGCCATCTCGGTCTAAAAAGACTGCTGGTTTTGCCAAAATATGCTTCTCATTTTTACATTATTTACTAAGAATTATTGCACGCTTTATTTCTTTCATCACTATCTAATTACCAATCGATTGAGCAAAAAATACGTTTAGACGTCTAGACGTAAAAATATCTATTGACACAAAACACGTGAGACCATAGCATCATCTACTAAATGAGATGTAGCTCGATATTATCTGCTGCTCTTCATCTAATCTGATAGCGAGTCCCTCGATGATTGAAATTAATCAAGTAAATAAGGTGTTCCACCAAGGTAATAAGGAAATACATGCCTTAAAGGAAATAAACCTTCATATCCCACAGGGAACCATCTTTGGTGTTATTGGCTCATCGGGAGCAGGAAAAAGTACGCTTATACGTTGTGTAAACATGCTAGAAGCACCAACGACAGGATCGATTGTTGTTGACGGTGTCGATCTAACAAAGTTAGGTAAATCTCAACTCAGCGAAGCTCGCCGTAATATTGGCATGATCTTCCAACACTTTAACTTGCTGTCATCACGTACCGTATTTGGCAATGTTGCTCTACCACTAGAGCTGGCAAGCCAAAACAAGGCGCACATCACGAGTAAAGTGACAGAGCTATTAAAGCTCGTTGGTCTTGAAGATAAGCATGAAAGCTATCCTGCAAATTTAAGTGGAGGTCAAAAGCAGCGTGTCGCGATTGCCCGTGCTCTCGCGTCAGATCCAAAAGTCCTGCTGTGTGATGAGGCCACCAGCGCGCTTGATCCTGCAACGACACAATCGATTCTTGAGCTACTCAAGGAGATCAACCGCAAGCTAAATATTACGATGCTTTTGATTACTCACGAAATGGACGTTGTTAAAAGCATCTGCCACGAAGTCGCTATCATTGGTGGTGGTGAGCTAGTCGAAAAAGGCACGGTAGGCGAAATCTTCGCTCATCCTAAGACAGAACTGGCGCATCAGTTCATTCGTTCTACTTTGGACCTTTCGATTCCAGAAGATTACCAAGTTCGTATACAAGAGACGCGTGTAGAAGGCAGTTACCCATTGGTTCGTCTAGAGTTTACAGGCGCAACGGTTGATGCGCCGCTAATGACGCAAATTGCTCGAAAATTCAACATTGATGTCAGTATTTTGAGTTCTGACCTTGATTACGCCGGCGGTGTCAAATTCGGCATGATGGTCGCTGAGCTATTTGGTAATGAGCAAGATGACAACGCAGCGATTGAGTTCCTGCGTGAGCACAACGTAAAAGTAGAGGTACTGGGCTATGTCCTTTAATGAAATTTCACAGTGGCTGAGCTTAAACAGCAATCTACTTATCGGCGCTACTTGGGAAACCCTCTACATGGTGGCAGTTGCGGGTATTGTTGGCTTCGCAGTTGGTATTCCACTCGGCGTTATTCTGCATATCACTAAGAAAGGTGGCTTACTTGAAAACACCAAACTCAATAGTGTACTTGGTGCTATCGTTAACGTAGGTCGTTCAGTCCCTTTCCTAGTCTTGATGGTTGCCATTATTCCGGTCACCAAGGTAATCGTTGGTACCTTTATCGGTACAACGGCGGCGATTGTCCCACTGACCATTGGCGCAATCCCATTTGTAGCTCGTCTTATTGAAGGCGCACTGCTGGAAGTACCTACAGGTTTAGTGGAAGCTGCTCAATCCATGGGAGCGACACCTGTTCAGATTATTTCTAAGGTACTGCTTCCAGAAGCAATGCCAACTATCGTTAACTCGGTAACGATTACGCTCGTCACACTTGTCAGCTACTCCGCAATGGCAGGTACTGTTGGAGGAGGTGGTTTAGGCGACGTTGCGATTCGCTACGGCTTCCACCGCTACGATGTGGTTATCATGGCAGTCACCGTTGTGATGCTTATCGTGTTAGTGCAAATCATTCAATCAATTGGTGATGCGATTGTCCGTCGCGTTGATCACCGCTAAAAATAAAGAAAATAATACTCGCAGATTTAATTTATAAGGAGATAGTGATGAAATTCAGTTTTAAAGGTCTACTGACTATCGCAGCTGCTGCATCAGCATTAGTACTAGCAGGCTGTGGCGAAAAAGAAGCCGATACCAGCAAAATCAAAGTTGGTGTAATGGCAGGTGCAGAAGCACAAGTTGCTGAAGTTGCGGCTAAAGTCGCTAAAGAAAAATACGGCCTAAATGTAGAGCTAGTAACATTTACTGATTACGTGACTCCAAACGCAGCGCTAGACGACGGCTCGATTGACCTCAACGCGTTCCAACACAAGCCATACCTAGATCAGCAAGTTACCGATCGCGGTTACAAACTGACGATTGCTGGTAACACTTTTGTGTACCCAATCGCGGGTTACTCTAAGCAAGTGAAATCAGTTGATGAGATTCAAGATGGAGCACGTATCGCAGTACCTAACGATCCAACAAACCTAGGTCGTTCACTGCTTCTGCTTGAGCAACAGGGTCTGCTGAAACTGCGTGAAAACGTTGGTCTACTAGCGACAGTACGTGACATCGTTGAAAACCCGAAAAACATTACTATTGTTGAGCTAGATGCTGCACAGCTACCACGCTCTCTAGATGACGTTGCGCTTTCTGTTATCAACACGACTTACGCAAGCTCTATCAACCTAACGCCACAAAAAGACGGTGTATTTGTTGAAGACAAAGAGTCTCCATACGTAAACCTTATCGTGTCACGCGAAGATAATGCGCAAGCAGAAAACGTACAGAACTTTGTTAAGTCTTACCAAACTGAAGAAGTTTACTCAGCGGCTTCTGACATATTCAAAGGCGGCGTAGTAAAGGGTTGGTAATTACTCGCCTGCGCTAATGATTACGAACAGGGCTGACATTGCATCAGCCCTATTATTTGTTCTCGGTTTTTAGCCCATCGAAGTAGTTGTCAATAATCATCTCGTAGCGCCCATCATCTTTCATCTCCCTTAACACCTGATCAAATCTATCTCTCAGCCACTGGTGTTGGCGCAGTTTGGAAAAAGCGATATAGCTTGGCGTTGCCTCGATTGGAGGCGAAAGGATCTCTAATACCTCTTCCATTTGTTCGCTGGCAAGAATACTCCGCGCACCAAAATCATTATTGACCCAAACATCAGCACGCCCCGTCCTGACCAAGCGAGCACAATCTTCGGTGCGATTACGCCAAAATACGAGTCTAAAGCGACCGTTAGCCAGTAAGGCGTCCATCTTTTTGCCGTAACTGACTCGATTGACCGCGCAAATAGCGATATCTGACACGTCACGAACTAAAAAATCATAGCTACTGATTTTGCTGTTGGCTTTCACTACTAGACTAATATTCTGGGTAAATAATATCTCATGACTATAATCGGCGAATTTCTCGCGGGTCGGATTTTTAAAAGCGGTAAAGATAGCGTCTGCACGGCCAAATTCAACATTACTCAGTGCTCTTGCCCAAGGTAACACTTCTATGGTGATCGGCACATTGAGCTCATCAAATACTGCTTCAACTAGCTCTACCGCCACGCCTGTTAGCTCCCCTTTTTTACTAACTATATAGGGTGGGTAGTCAAGCGTTACTAGCTGAATAGAGGTTGAACTCAATGCCTGAAAAGAGCACAACCAAACCAATATGGATAAAACCCATTGCTTATTCATACTCGTTAAGCATACTTAGAGGCTAAGATTAGCTTGAGCAAAACTTGATACCAGAGTGCACTGAGTTTGAATCACCATTTCACCTCCAAAGCATACAGCTACAAAGGTAAGTAAAGTTCACCGCTATCACTTGTCAACTTATCAAAGAGCAACGGAAAACCTTAATATACAAAAAAGCCGGAACAATACGCTCCGGCCAAATCATTCAGTAAAATACGTATTATTAAGGCGTATAGTACGTTGCCGCACCTGGACCTACAGGTAGACCCAAGATAAACACCCAAATGTAGAACAGTAAACTCCAACCGATGATGAAGCAGATTGAGTAAGGTAACATGGTTGCGATTAACGTACCGATACCTAGGTTTTTCATGTAACGTGTTGCTACAGCAAGAATAAGACCAAAATAGCTCATCATAGGTGTGATGATGTTTGTTGTAGAGTCACCGATACGGTAGGCCGCCTGAATGGTCTCTGGTGCGTAGCCCACTAGCATTAACATTGGTACAAAGATAGGTGCTGTCACTGCCCACTGCGCAGAAGCAGAACCAATCATTAAGTTAATGAAGCCACACATAAGAATGAAAGCAAAGAACAGCATTGGCCCAGTTAGACCAATCTCTTGCAGGAAGCTTGCACCTGCAACCGCAAAGACTTGACCAAAGTTAGTCCACTTGAAGAATGCAACAAACTGAGCCGCAAAGAATACCAATACGATGTACATGCCCATAGAAGACATCGACTTCGCCATAGCATCGATTACGTCGCGATCCGTCTTCATCGTACCGACAACTTTACCGTAAACAAAGCCCGGTACTGCAAAAAAGACAAAGATAAAGGCAACAATACTCTTCAGGAATGGTGAGCCAGCGATTGTCCCTGAATCAGAACGCAAAATACCGTCGGCTGGAACCACAGTCCATGCAAGTAATGCAGATACAACCAGTACAGCAAGGCCCGCTAGCTTAAGAGCTTTCTTTTCAATGTCTTTTAGTTTACCCATAGAGTCGTTAGACAAATCTTCTGACGCTTCCTCATCATTGTATTTGCCTAATTTCGGCTCAACGATTTTTTCAGTAACAAAAGCACCAGTGATTGCAATGAAGAAAGTCGACACAAACATGAAGTACCAGTTAACTTCTGGTCCTACAGTGTAAGTTGGATCGATCATTTGCGCTGCAGTTTCTGTAATACCAGAAAGCAATGGGTCAACAGTACCGATCAGCAGGTTTGCAGAGTAACCACCAGATACACCCGCAAATGCCGCAGCAAGACCTGCGAGAGGGTGACGACCTAAGGAGTGAAATAGCATCGCTGCTAGCGGGATAAGTACCACATAACCTAGCTCAGATGCAGTATTAGAAATGATACCTGCGAATACAACCGTTACCGTTACCATGCGCTTAGATGCGCCCATGACCATACCACGCATTGCCGCTGACAATAGGCCAGAGTGTTCAGCAATCGCGACACCTAGCATTGCGACTAGTACAGTACCTAATGGTGCGAAGCCAACAAAGTTTTTCACTAAGTTAGTAACGATTAACTCCAAGCCATCAGCATTTAATAAGCTGACAACGTGAATCATGCCGTCTGCTGCACGACCTTTCGCGCCTTCAGGACGTGGGTCAATAACAGAAACTTCAAAGTAACCGGCAATACCAGATAGCACTAAGATTGCTAAACAGAAGATGGCGAAAAGTGTGATGGGATGGGGCAATAGGTTCCCCAAATATTCAACAGCGTCTAAGAAGCGCGTAAATAGTGGCTTCTTCGGTGAATTTTGTTTAATTGAAGCAGATGAACTCATCTGTTCCCTCCTTGTAGTTATTCCTGTGCAAATGTGACAAAAATGTTCAAAATGCCAGCGCAGGGTACTCGACAAAACACTCAATTAGAAATGCATAATGTTACAAAGTGTGTAATGAATCATATTATTTAACGGGTTTTGCACAAATAATTAGCAAATATCACTAAAACAAAACCAAATGACAGAATTATAATTTATATAAATACATTCATTCTGTTTATTTAATGACCTTTAAGTCGTTGATTGGTATAAGGAGGAAACTCAACCACCAAAGAGAGGCATAAACAACGCTTATCTATAGCCGAGCACTCTGATGGTTTAATAGCAGGGGAAAAGTCTCAAACTGCGATAGTCAAAAATGAGAGCTTTATCCGTTTGAGAATGGAGGCTACTTTTGCACCGCTTTAAATCTTGGATTGGTTTTGCAGATAACGTACAGACGCCCTCTTCTCTTGACGATTTGACAATCAGGATGGCGATTTTTAGCGCTCTTAAGAGATTTTACGACCTTCATTTACTCGCCTCCTTTAGAAAACTGACCAAATCGACGCTTAAAGTTAGCGACACGGCCTTCCTGATGAATGACACGCTGTTTACCTGTGTAGAAAGGGTGGGACTTTGAAGAGACTTCAATCGTAAAGTACGGGTAGGTTTTGCCATCTTTCCACTCAATAGTGCGGTCAGTTTGTAATGTCGAACCGATAAGGAAATACTCATCAATGCTTGTATCATGGAAAACCACCGCTCTGTACTCAGGATGAATGTTGGGTTGCATAATTACCTCAATTTAAAATGTTATGTTATAACATTTTAAATAATAATCATTATCAACAAGATTTGCTACTCTTTTTTGTGATACTTTTCTACTTCACCAATTTGAGAGAAAAGAGATGTATTCCGTAGAGCCAATCGGTTTTATTGAAAGCCCATATAAAGAGAAGTTCGCCGTTCCTCGGCAACCGAGCTTAGTACCCGCTGCTCGCTCGCGAGTAAAGCTAGTTGGAGAGGCGAATAGTCCCGAAGCGGTGCGCGGGTTGGAGCAATTTTCCCATGCTTGGTTATTGTTTCTGTTTGACCAGAATTTAGCGGCGGGATGGAAGCCTACTGTCAGACCACCTCGACTGGGTGGCAATCAGCGTGTAGGTGTATTTGCTTCTCGTTCGACATTTAGACCCAATGGGATTGGAATGTCAGCGGTTGAAATTAAAGGAATCACAAAGCAAGGCGATCAGATCTATCTCGATCTTGGCAATGTCGATTTGGTCGATGGTACCCCCATCATCGACATCAAGCCGTATATCCCTTATTCAGACTCTATTCCTCAAGCGCTGGCAAGCTACGCTGAAACGGAACCAGAAGAGTCTCAAGTTCTGTTCTCGTCAATAGCCACAGAGCAGTTAGAAACCCGCGGATATCTTGACTATCAAAAGACAGTGATTGAGCAGGTTTTAGCACAAGACCCTCGTCCTGCGTACAAAAAGAACAAGCCAGACAGCAAAGAATATGCGGTAAATTTGTTCGATCTAAATGTGAAGTTCACCGTTAACGATAACTTAATAACGGTTACTGCGATTGAAGGCTTTTGACAATGGCATTTGGCTGATATTATAAGCGGCTAACAATTTTCCCCTCGTGGGACTTCCATACTCCTGTCCATTCTGGCTTGAGTATCTAACTTTAATAAACGGATAAGTTAAATGCGTACCAGTAATTATCTTCTTTCTACTCTGAAGGAGACTCCAAACGACGCAGAAGTAGTGAGCCACCAGCTCATGCTACGTGCAGGTATGATCCGTAAGCTGGCTTCAGGTCTCTACACCTGGCTACCTACTGGTCTACGTGTACTGCGTAAAGTCGAAAACATCGTTCGTCAAGAGATCGACAATGCAGGCGCAGTCGAAACATTGATGCCCGTTGTTCAGCCGTTTGAACTATGGGAAGAGACAGGCCGCAGCGAGAAGATGGGTCCTGAGCTACTTCGCTTTACTGACCGTCACACTCGTCCGTTTGTTCTTAGCCCTACCGCTGAAGAAGTAATCACTAGCCTAGTGCGCAACGAAGTGAGTTCGTACAAACAGCTTCCGCTAAACCTGTACCAAATCCAAACTAAGTTCCGCGATGAGCGTCGCCCACGTTTTGGCGTAATGCGTGCACGTGAATTCTGCATGATGGATGCATACAGCTTTGATATCGATAAAGAAGGTCTACAGAAGTCTTACGATGCAATGCACGATGCTTACTGTAAAGCCTTCGACCGCATGGGACTTGAGTATCGCCCTGTACTGGCTGACTCAGGTGCGATAGGTGGTAGCGGTTCTCAAGAGTTCCACGTACTCGCGGAAAGCGGTGAAGACCTAATCGCCTTCTCTACTGAGTCTGATTACGCAGCGAACATCGAAAAAGCCGAAGCACTCGCTCTGGCTGACGAAGCTGCAGCTCCAACTCAAGAGATGACGCTAGTTGACACGCCAAACGCGAAAACAATTGCTGAACTTGTTGAACAGTTTGAGTTACCAGTTGAAAAGACGGTTAAGACTCTATTTGTTAAAGCGTCTGATGACGTTGACGCTGACCTAATTGCGCTAATCATCCGTGGCGACCACGAACTGAACGAAGTGAAAGCGGAAAACCTTCCTCAAGTTGCAGCTCCTCTAGAGATGGCAACAGAAGAAGAGATCCGTGCCCTAATCGGCGCTGGCCCTGGCTCACTAGGTCCTGTTGGTCTTAAACTGCCATTCATCGTTGACCGCACTGTTGCTGTAATGAGTGACTTTGGCGCAGGCGCTAACGTAGACGACAAGCACTACTTCGGTATCAACTGGGGTCGTGATGTTGAGCTTGGCCAAGTTGAAGACTTACGTAATGTGGTTGAAGGCGATCCGAGCCCTTGTGGTAAAGGTACTATCGCACTGAAACGTGGTATCGAAGTAGGTCATATCTTCCAACTAGGTAATGTTTACTCTCAAGCAATGAATTGTGGCGTTCTTGGTCCAGACGGTAAAAACGTTATCCTAGAAATGGGTTGTTACGGTATCGGTGTTTCTCGTGTTGTTGCGTCTGCAATTGAACAGAACCACGATAAGTACGGCATCATCTGGCCTGACGCACTTGCACCTTTCCAAGTCGCGATCGTACCAATGAACATGCACAAGTCAGAAGAAGTGAAGGAAGCAGCTGAGAAGCTGTACGCTGAACTGACGGCAATGGGCATCGAAGTTCTATTCGACGACCGTAAAGAGCGCCCTGGCGTCATGTTCTCTGATATGGAGCTAATCGGCGTTCCTCATACTATCGTTATTGGCGACCGTTCAATGAAAGAAGGCAACTTCGAGTACAAGAACCGCAGATCTGGTGAGAAAACCGCTGTCGCGATGGCTGATATCGTTGAGCATGTTAAAGCTCAGCTAGCGTAAGCTAGCTCCTAGAAATACAGAAGGCCGATGGAGACATCGGCCTTTTTATTGCGAGCGAGAAGCGAGAAGCGAGAAGCGAGAAGCGAGAAGCGAGAAGCGAGAAGCGAGAAGCGAGAAGCGAGAAGCGAGAAGCGAGAAGCGAGAAGCGAGAAGCGAGAAGCGAGAAGCGAGAAGCGAGAA
>NZ_LBLS01000031.1:0-109992 GCF_001188205.1 Vibrio sp. VPAP30 | reverse complement strand
CTTAGTCCATGCGTCGTTTGAAGTTACCAAAGCATGAATTAATTCCAATTCATTCGGTTTTGCTGGTCTAATACTTACTCGTTTTTCTTCCACGATACTCCCCTATTCTTTGAAGCAAACTAACGCCCTGCTAAGTGGCTGACAACGCGACCACTGCACTCAACCAAACCGCCGTAAACACTATACCCGACTTGAACGAAAATTGCCCCGCGTTGGCAGTCCGTCTTGAGCAGATTGTTAGTTGGCTAGCACGCACTGAAGTTTCCATTTTCCACAGTAGAATCAGCGAGCGCCCTAAATTAGTAGACTGGACAACTTAAACATCCAAAGCTCCCTTTGCAAAGGCAAGCTAAAAGCTACGATAGTCCATTGCATGCAAGAGTCACTGAAACCAGTAAACCTGATACGCCCGTTCTTCAAACCAGACACAAAACTAGAAAGGCAAGCTAGCCACCAAGCCAATTCAATAACAGAGAAATTTCTGCTTGCCGAAGTACGGAGAACGGATGTAAACGACGCCTACAGAACCCGTACCTAAAACCAAGAAACTATTGCCAACTAACGCCCTGCTAAGTGGCTAGCAACGCATAACACGATACTTAAGCTAGCCGCCGTAAACACTGTACCAGACTAGAACCAAAATCGCCGAGCGTTGATAGTCCGTCTTGAGCAGTTTGTTAGCTGCTACGCAGAAGGTTGCGTTTTTCACCCAAGTGCCTAATTTGAAGTACAATATTGGTTTCGAATGATAATGTAAATTGGACAGTTCACAAACCAAAAACCAATTGATGAAATAGGCTTGTGAAAGAATGCTTTCGAAGAAGCCAACTACCAAGTGAGCAAAACAGATGTAGTCACAGCAGCATTTCAACACCCAAGAAGCCGCACCAAAGAACTAAACAAACACACCACTTCAGTAAGCCGACTTTGGCTGATTCAACCACTTTTCGAACAGTGCCACTGGCGAGATAGTTTGTACCTAAGGACTATCAGGCGTGAAGCGAGAGCCCAGTATTCATGAGCACTTAAGCCCTTAGTTCCTTTAAATACCAGCTAACGCCCTGCTAAGTGGCTGACAACGTAACACAAAACGTAAACATGCCGCCGTAAACACAGAACAAACTTTGAAGTGAATTCGCCGAGCGTTGGCAGTCCGTCTTAAGCAGATTGTTAATAAAGTACTTTCGGCGCGCTCTAGACCCAAACAACCCACCGAACTCAACAGTACAAACCAACCAGATTTTTATTGGCTACTGACCCACTGTCCTTTCCAGAAACCAACTTTGAGCAAGTAGCCAAACCAAAGTGACTGAGAACAGGCCATCCACTGCAGTCACGGACAGTTAATTGCCACAACGATGAACGTTTGAGAGCGAAGATGGTTGTTGGCATATTAGCGCATTCGATGTTTTCAAATGGCATTTACGTCAAAGAAACTTGAGAACTCAGAGCGCGCTGAGAAAGAGAATTTGTGCCGAAAAAGGTACAGCCATTGAAAGACTACATAGCAAAAAAACTATTCGTTAACAGTAGCTTATTAACGCCGCATTAAGGTGTGAGCAGCGATTGGCTATACTTGAGCGAAGCGAAACTGCCAAGCGTTGCGAATCACTCTTAAATGCTTTGTTAGCTATTTGGTGAAGTGTAGCCCGTTGTTGTCGCTACGACTTCAAATCCCCGCTTTGATACTATCGGTTTACTCATGTCTGAGGCATCGATTATCAGATACTTAACACCTTTCGACTTTGCTTCAGCGATGCGCTTATTTAGGAGCAAGCTATAGTACCCATTGCCTCGAAATTCTTTGATTGTGCTTCCGCCCCAAATACCTGCAAATGGGCTGGTTCCATTAAATGTTAGCCAAGCGGAAGTCACTGGCTGTCCATTTACATACACAACATAAATGGATACCGAATCTGGAGATTGTTCTTTGAGACTCATTAAGTAATTGTATTGCCAATCGAAATCCCCACCCCATACCTGTTCTTGAACCTTTATTGCATCACGAATGCCTTGGCTATCGAAAACTTCTGTGATCTGAGATTCATCGAAGAATTCGTTAGCTGTTTTAGAAAGGTCTAAAACCATAAATGATTCGGTATCTTCTTGTTCAAAACCATTAGCGAGTAATACACTGCCGATATTGCTTGGTTTATCGGTACTATATGTCTTCCACTCAAAGCATAATTTGCGTTGGCCAAAGTAAGCAAGTTGCTCTTTAACTATTGATTCAGTGAGGCTTTCATCAAAGTCAAAGAACGAAATATAACTGCCGTGACGATCTTTAGACACGAATTTAGTCAGATTACTATCTGACTCCTTTACGCCATTAAACGAGTGAATAAGCTTGCGTTCAAACTCATTGTACTCTCGCATTACATCCACTGTATTCATTTTATCCTCGTATATAGCTAACGCCCTGCTAAGTGGCTAACAACGCAAACCACGAAACTTAAACTAACCACCGTAAACACTGTACTAAACTAGAACTAAAATCGCCGAGCGTTGATAGTCCGTCTTAAGCAGATTGTTAGCTTTGTTTTTCGTCTTCAAGGAACCTCCAAATACCATCGTCGCTTTTCCTGATAATAAACGTATAGGCCTTTGACTTTTTGAATATTGTTTTCTCAGCGTCGTGAACATATGCTTTTGCTTTTATTCCCGCGTTCGTATAGCCTGCCTTTTCCACAATTGGGCGAAAAAACTCCCATATCAGATCTGCCCTTTCTCGCAGTGATACTTTGTTGTCTATGGAATCTGTTATGTAATTAATTATGAGTACCCACTCCTTTGACCCCGCAGCATATATTTTTGAGATGCTTTGCACTTCGATAGTTTCTCCAGAAGGCAATATCACTGACTTAGTTGCAGCTTCCGACAATGGAGGGAACAACAGAAACAACGCTATCAGAAACTTAACCATATGGTATTTATGCATACTAAATCCTTGTTTGAAAGCTAACGCTGTGTTAAGTGGTGAACAACGCCCCACTTAACTTAATAAAGCCACCTTAATCACTGCACGGGAATTTGCAACCAAAACCGCCGAGCGTTGAGAATCCAGCTTGAACACTTTGTTAATAAAGTACTTTCCGCGTGCTCTACAACCAAACGGACCACCGAACTCAACAGTACAAACTAACCAGATTTTTATTGGCTACTGACCCACTGTCCTTTCCAGAAACCTGCTTTGAGCAAGTAGCCAAACCAAAGTGACAGAGAACAGGCCACCCACTGAAGTCACGGACAGTTAATTGCCACAACGATGTACCTTTGAGAGCGAAGATGGCTGCTGGCATATTAGCGCTTTCGATGCTTTCAAATGGCATTTACGTCAAAGAAACTTGAGAACTCAGAGCGTGCTGAGAAAGAGGACTTGTGCCGAAAACGGTACAGCCATTGAAAGACTACATGCCAAAAAAACTATTCGTTAACAGTAGCTTATTAACGCCCTGTTAAGGGGTGAGCAACGCAATACCGAAGCTGCCGCATACCACCTTAACCACTAAAACTAACGCATAGTAAAAATGCCACGCGTTGCGAATCCCTCTTGAACAGTTTGTTAAGCGATTTTGTCCGTACTTATTTGGTCTTGATTTTCGATCACTTCAATCACAGGTTCTTGTGTAAACTGAATATCAGGTAGAAGTTTAGATACCGCTGGAGCTATTTGAAGTGCACCAGTTGCTATTGTTGTAATAACAGCAGCATTTGCCATGTAAGCCCAAAACTTCTTAGCAACTGGATGATTCTCTACTGGTTTGACTAGATCATTTTTCAAGATCGCATGTCCAAATGTTTCTTCTACAATCTGAACAACTTCTTTTGAACCCGTAATTTTGTAGTCATCAGCTGCAACTACCACTTTCTTTAACTGAGCTAGCATATATGACTTAATACTTTCTGGTAGCTCAGATGCCTCTACTTCTGAAATAAGCTCCAAAGCACCAGATGAAATTTTTTCCACTTCTTGCTGCGGCAATATCGCTTGAGGGGCACGCAAAGATAAAAAATCTGATGTCATAGTTAAGTAATTGAAAACATGTTCATTAAGATGCTTTGAAAACTCATTCCATTGCCCACTGAAATTGCTTTCCGAGAATGCTCTTTCTACGGGTTGGCACCAATGCATGTAACGCTCAATATTTATGCCATCAACTTTCTTCAACTCATCTACAACCTCAGATGACAACGCAAGTACCTTACCAAGCTTACCTAAAAAAGTGACTTTATCATTAGGGTTTACATCTAACAGCTTACACCACACTGCTCTACAGTTTTGAGTAGCATTTTGCTGTTTACCTTCCTCTAAGATATTTAATAATCTTGCCGCAGGATTATTCATAATTGTACTCATCTATATTCCTCTATATCGATGATATATCGAATCGCTTAACAGTTCTTAGACAGAACAATTCTATAAAAAACTACAGAACCAATCTGCAATAAAACTTTAACTACCCCCACGTTACCAAATCAACTTACTAAATAACAGTTACTTACATCAAACAGAGAAAATTACGAATCACAAAATGCAGAATTGTTCTATATAGCATGATTTTCGTCCTGCCTCCGTTAATGTGTATACTTATACAGTATCAATATTATATTACAAAAAAAGCCCCGCATTTGGTAATGCGAGGCTTTCAAATTCAGTTTAGAAGCTAATTCTTAGCCTACAATGCCACGCGCTTTTAAGAACTCAGCGTAAGTGCCTTTAAAGTCTGTAATCTTGTTGTCTTTTATCTCGATGATACGCGTAGCTAACGAATCTACAAATACTCGGTCATGAGATACGAAAAACAGTGTGCCTTTGTATTGCTCTAACGCATTGTTCAAAGACTCAATAGATTCCATATCCATGTGGTTGGTTGGCTCATCCATTAACAGCATGTTTGGCTTGTGCATCATTAGCTTACCTAAAAGCATGCGGCCTTGCTCACCACCAGAAAGTACTTTTACTGATTTTTTGATGTCGTCTTGTGAAAACAACATACGACCTAAGAAGCTACGAATTACTTGCTCGTCATCACCTTCTTGGCGCCACTGACCCATCCAATCCATCAGGTTGAGATCTTCTGCAAAGTCTTCTGCGTGGTCTTGTGCGTAGTAGCCAATGTTCGAGTTTTCAGACCACTTAAATTCACCAGTGCGAGGTTCCAATACACCAGCAAGAGTGTTGAGTAGTGTTGTTTTACCAACACCGTTCTCACCAATAATTGCAACACGCTCACCAACTTCAAAAATCGCATTGAAATCGTTAAACAAATCTTCTTCAAAGCCTTGGCTTAAGTTTTCAACATTCAATGCATTACGGAACAGCTCTTTCGACTGTTCAAAGCGGATGAATGGGTTTTGGCGGCTTGACGCTTTTACTTCTTCGAGCTGGATTTTGTCGATTTGCTTAGCTCGTGATGTCGCCTGCTTCGCCTTAGAAGCATTAGCAGAGAAACGTGCGACGAAGGTTTGTAGTTCTGCAATTTGAGCTTTCTTCTTCGCATTGTCAGACAATAGGCGGTCACGTGCTTGCGAAGCAGCCATCATGTACTCATCATAGTTACCTGGATATACACGAAGCTCACCGTAGTCTAAATCTGCCATATGCGTACATACTGAGTTTAAGAAGTGACGGTCGTGCGAGATGATAATCATGGTGCAGTTACGCTGGTTCAGCGTTTCTTCCAACCAACGGATAGTATCCATATCCAAGTTGTTGGTTGGTTCGTCAAGTAGCATAATATGCGGGTCTGCAAACAGTACCTGAGCAAGAAGCACACGAAGTTTCCAACCAGGAGCGACTTCACTCATTAGACCGTAGTGTTGCTCTTCAGGAATACCAACCGCAAGTAGCAGCTCACCTGCTTTAGAATCAGCCATATAACCGTCCATTTCAGCGAAATGAACTTCTAAGTCGGCAACGAGCATACCCTCTTCTTCACTCATCTCTGGCAAAGAGTAAATACGGTCACGCTCTTTTTTTACTTCCCACAGCTCCTTGTAACCCATGATAACGGTATCGATGACGGTGAACTCTTCGTAAGCAAACTGATCCTGATTTAGCTTGGCTACGCGTTCATTAGGATCATAACTTACGTTACCACCTGTCGGGTCAAGCTCGCCGCTTAGGATTTTCATAAATGTTGATTTACCACAGCCGTTCGCACCGATAAGGCCGTAACGGTTACCTTCACCAAACTTAACAGAGATGTTTTCAAAAAGTGGCTTAGCGCCAAATTGCTGTGTGATGTTGTTAGTGGAAATCAATGTCGTTACCTATAAAATATGAAAAACCGCGCCACACTACTGTTTACTGAGTCGAACTTCAAGTTTTGTTTTGCCAAGGCATGCAAACCATCAGCTATGTAAAAGCAATCTAACTTTTATGAGTTGGTTTTGGGCTGGGGTTCTATATAATCGCCGCCAGTTCCATCAGTAGGTCACAATCATGAAGAAGATAACCCCTCTAATCATTGCATCTTTGTCTTTAGCTTGTTCTGTCGCGATAGCGAAGAACACTTTTAATGCTAACCCAGTTTGGGGAAACGACACATATGGTCATTTGCAAACAGGTGATATCGTTTATCAGGATGATGAAATCATCTGTTTACATGGTAAGACCAATAAATGCTATGACAAGGAAGTGGTGATGAAGTGTGGTTTGCCACCAGAGTCGTTAGCAGAGAAGCTGAAATATCAGGAATGCAAAGACGCTCTAGCGGAAGAATCAAAATAGTTAGAAAAACGGTCAGCACTATTGCTGACCGTTTTGTTAAAGGTTCATGACCTTGAGTTGAGGTTCTGCTCGTTCCGGAAGATAAATGCTAAACTGGCTCCCTTCCCCCCATTCAGAATTAACTTTGAGCTCACCGCCCGATTGGCTGAGAATACTTTGCGAAACCGAAAGACCTAACCCCGTTCCATCACGCTTAGTGGTGTAAAATGGTGAGAAGATTCGTTTTAAGTTCTCTGGTTTAATTCCACACCCTTCGTCTTTCACATGAATAACCGCACCGAGCGTCCTGCCATCTTCGACCCAGTCTTCACTTGAAACGATCAGGCGACCTTTACCTTGCATGGCGTGAATGCCATTCATTTGCAGGTTGACGAGAATTTGCAGTAGCTGATGGCGATTAACTTCGACTGAAGATTGCGCATTCAACTCGGTCTCAAAGGTAACTTCACGCTTTTTGGCACCTGTTTTAACCAAAGTCACACTCTCTTCGATAATGGGATTGACGCGCTGCCAAGTAATCTCATCTTGTACACCACCTTGCCGACTGTATTGCAGTAAGCTCCGTGTGATATTTCGAATACGGTCAATCTGCGCGTGAATCGCTTCAATCTCCTCTTTAACTCGAGACGATTCATCCCCCAACTCAAACTGCATAAGTTCAACATTACCTAGGATCACTGCGGTCGGGTTATTAATTTCATGAGCAATACCTGCAGTAAGCTCACCAAGCGCCGCCAGTTTTTCATTAACGACAAGTTTATCTCTTGTTTGGTTGAGCAGTTGAATGTGCAATTCTAACTCCTCGGTTTTTTCTTTTAGACTCGCAGTTCGATCTTGCACTTTGCACTCTAGTTGATTAGCTGCACGTAGAATTTCGTTTTTACGTTGTTTGAGCAGGTCAAGCATATTGTCAAACTGCTTGGCAAGTTGCGCCAGTTCATGCCCTTCGTCTAGGCCAAGAGGCCCAATGCGCGTTTCCTTACCTAGTTGAATCATTTTTACCACGCGGTGAATATGCTCGATCGGGACAAACAGATCGCGAGAACCCCGATAAACGAGCAAACTTGAGATAAACAGCAAGAAGAGTGTTGTAATCGATATCTCGGCGATATTGGTCATGTAAGTGGCGACAAATGGCCATAGCAAATACCCTGTGTAGAGCATGCCAATCACATTATTGTACTGATCGTACAACGGCTGATATGCGGTGATGTACCAAGCATCGTATACAAATGCTAAGTTGGTCCACTCATGCCCTTCGATTAAGACCGCTTGTCTCACCTCGTTTGAGACACGTGTACCAATCGCTCTTCCAAGCCGATCCTTACTATCGAGCGGAACATTAGTGCTCACACGAAGATCATCTAAAAAAACCGTTAGTGTACCGACAGGGCGTAGACTATCTTGTTTAGAGGGATAAATCAGATCACGAATGGTATCGACCAATACAGTACTGTTATTAAGCAGTAAACCACCATCTAAAAAGCCAATAATATCGTTAGATTGGCTGCGTATCGGAATGACGGTGCGGCTAACCAGTCCTCGGCTTTCAACCGTATTGTTCTCAAGTATTGGCGTTTGGGCGCGTTTGACCAGATCATTACCGAGTTCGCTAAGCTCTTTCTCTGTCAGCACATCAAAGAATGATTCTCTATGGGTAAGATCCATAAAGCGGAATTTGTTCTCCATGCTGTCAACACGATGAAAACGCAAAAAGTCGAGCTTATACCTGTCTCGCTGATTTGCAACCCAGCTCTTCAATTCAGCATCGCCGAAACTTCGTTCGCGCACTCGCGTAACAAATTCATATGAGCTAGCAAATGCTTTAACATGATTCGCTTGTTTCTCTTGAATTAACTCAATGCTATTTTCCGCGACACCAAGCCGCTCAGAGACATCGACTAAAGCACTCTGCCAAGTGTAATGGATTGACCAATAGATGGTAATACCAATTAGCGCGACAAGTGTTAAAGCGATAGGTGCAGAGGTCAGAATCATCAAGCGATATCGAACCATGGTTTTAAATCGATAGCGCCATTTTGACCAAAATGAGGGGCTATTCGGCATAGCTTGATTCCTCATTCTCCCACTCTTTGTATTTGCGCTCTAACGTTTTGCGCGCTACACCTAAATCTCGTGCTGCGGCTGATTTATTTCCGTCATGATAATCCACTAACTGTTGAATATGCGCTTTCTCAACTTTCTTCAGTGTCCATGTATTGGGGTAGCCCTCTTGCTGATTGGTCGGAGTGGTAAGCTCAATAACTTCCGCTCCGCTCGATACCGTCATGGTCACAGATGGCTTTAACGTATCACCATGAATCTCGCGCCAATAATGTGCCGGAGGTTTGCCGAGCAGAATGCAGCGCTCTATAAGGTTTTTGAGTTCACGAATATTGCCCGGCCAGTCATATTCGTTCATAGCAAGAATATCTTCATGTGCCCAATTGGGATTGGGCATTCCAAGCTCCAACGCCAACATCTGTGTAAAAAATGGGACGAGCTCAATGAGATCTGCTTTACGCTCTCTTAGTGGCATCACATCGATCTTAAGTACATTGAGTCGATAGAATAAGTCGGCGCGGAAATTGCCCTTATTCACTTCTTGTTGAAGATTTCGATTCGTTGCTGCCACAACTCTAACGTCGATCGTTATTTCCTTCTCTCCACCGACAGGGCGAATAGTCCTTTGCTCTAGCACGCGTAGTAAAGCCGATTGCATAGCAAGCGGCATCTCACCAATTTCGTCTAAGAATAGTGTTCCTCCATTCGCAACGCGAAACAAACCTTCGCGACTTTTCTTGGCCCCGGTAAACGCACCTGCATTGTGACCAAAAAGCTCACTTTCAAGTAGTTCCGGTGCAATGGCACCACAATTGATTGGCACAAATGGTCCACTGCGTTGGCTTGCTTCGTGTATACCTCGCGCGACTAGTTCTTTGCCTGTCCCTGATTCACCTTCCACCAATACAGATGCGCGAGAAGGTGCAAATTGGCTAATCAGTTGTTTTAGCAATGCCGTTTTCTCTGAACCGCCAACAATGTCTGTGACAACATGGCGTTTAAACTCATGACGAAGCGCAAATTGGTGGCGCTTTTCTAAGCGTTTATCAATGCAACGCTTAACCGCTTGCAACATCTGCTCTAGGTTAAATGGTTTAAGGATAAAATCCGACGCACCCAATTTGAGAGCAGATATTGCCGTCTCCAGATCGGCGTAGCCCGTCATAAAGATGATATCGGCTTTTTTATCTGGGTCTGTGAATGCTTCTTCCCATTCAATTCCAGAACGCCCTGGCAAATTAATATCGAGAACGATCAAGTCATAATGGTTGGCGCTTCGAAGCTGCTCTGCTTCTTCGATACTTCCAACACAGTCAACTTTTGAAAACCACTTGCTTAAGGCTTTGTTCAGTATCGTTTGCATTCCAATTTCATCATCGACGACAAGTACTGAAAATGCTTGATATTGAGAAACTTTGTTAGGCTCGAATGATGGAGGCATGATGACCACTTGCTTTATAGGGTAATTGGGACAGAGTGTACCAAGTTTATCAGTACGCGACTCAATAAATGTGAGACATTTTGTCCCTCATCAAGTTTTTGTGTGCTAACTTATTGATATTTAGTTTGAAAAGTATCATGAATTGTTGGCATTAAGATTGCTATTAATGTTTGCTAACTGACAACACGAATCTTACGGCATAGGTTCACCACTCTTAATTTGTCTAGCCCAAATTATAGAAAACGGATTAATAACAATATGAATGCAATTTCTCTTACTTTAGTGACAGCGTCCTTGGCGCTCGTTAGCTACTCTGCTTCTTCGGCTGATAATTCTCATGTACGCCTAGCAACGACAACAAGTACTTATCACTCAGGCTTACTCGACTACCTACTACCACAATTTGAAAAGGATACAGGGTACAAGGTTGATGTCATTGCCGCAGGGACAGGAAAATCCCTTAAAATGGGAGAAAACGGCGATGTCGATTTGGTCATGACTCACGCACCTAAAGCCGAGGCCAATTTTGTCGACAAAGGTTATGGCGTATTACCCCGTAAGCTCATGTATAACGATTTTGTTATTGTAGGGCCTCATGCAGACCCTGCCGAAGTTGCAAAACAAAAAGACGTCGCTGATGTGTTCAAAAACATTGCCAACATGAACGCCACTTTTATCTCTCGCGGAGATGATTCCGGCACTCACAAAAAAGAAAAAGGCATCTGGCAGCAAACCAAAATCGAGCCAAACTTTGGTGGTTACCGTAGCGTTGGCCAAGGGATGGGCCCAACTCTCAACATGGCCAACGAAATGCAAGGCTACACCATGACTGACCGTGGCACTTGGTTAGCCTACAACAACAAGCTTGATCTTGAGATTTTGTTTCAAGGTGACAAGAAGCTGTTTAACCCATATCAGGTGATATTGGTTAACCCAGAACGCTACCCGAGTATTAACTACCAAGGAGCGAAAGAATTCAGTGACTGGTTGGTTAATCCAAGAGGGCAAAAACTGATTAATGACTTTACACTCCACGGCAAACAGCTTTTTGTTGCTAATGCGAACGAGAAATAAGCCTAAATGAGCCTTTGGCAAACCACCCTCGATGCGCTTGCCTTGTTAGTGAGCTTTGATAAAGAGCTGTGGGAGATCGTCGCGGTCTCCTTCAGCGTCTCTTTGTCTGCGATTTCAATAGTTCTTTTCCCGGCGATCATTTTCTCATTTGTATTGGCTTATACAAATTTTAAAGGCAAATGGTTGTTTCTATCCCTGATTAACACACTGCAAGCCATTCCGACAGTAGTGATTGGTCTATTGCTATATATGCTATTGTCACGTGCTGGCCCTCTAGGCGACTGGCAGATGCTGTTTACGCAAAAGGCGATGATTGTTGGTCAAATGCTGATTGGTTTTCCGGTGTTGGTATCAATGATGCACGGCGCATTGCAGTCTAGCGATCAAAGAGCAGTTGAAACCTCAATTACATTGGGCGCTTCTATACCGCGAATTATTGCCACTATGGTGTGGGAAACACGTTTTCCACTCTTGGCAGCAGCGATAGCGGCGTTTTCTCGCATTGTAACCGAAGTGGGTTGTTCAACCATGGTGGGTGGCAACATTATGGGGATCACTCGTAACATCCCTACAGCAATTGCGATGGAAAGCCATAAAGGAGCGTTTGCTCAAGGAGTCGCTTTGGGCATCGTCTTGCTTACATTGGCACTGATACTAAACTTCATGCTGACTAGTATGCGTGGTAAAGGTTACTTAAGGACTTAAGGGCGCTGTATGACAATTAAGATCACGGCACAGCATCTTTCTATGCGCTTTAAAGAGCGTGTACTGTTCCACATCCCTACTCTCTCTATTGGGCCAAACGACGCTATCTATCTTAAAGGTGATAATGGAGTCGGCAAAACCACACTACTCAAAATCTTGTCTGGGTTAATGAAACCATCAACAGGAAAAGTAAATGCGCCAAGCGATACGTGGTTACACAGACTGTTTCGGCGCTTTGGTCGTAAAGGCGTGATCTACCTTCATCAGTCTCCGTACCTTTTCGACGGAACGGTTTATGAAAATGTTGTCTACGGTATCCGCTTCGAAAAAGATGCAGCAAAAGATAAGCGAGCTCAAGTTATCACTGCACTTCGCATGGTAAGCTTAGAAACTTTAGCAGACGAGCATATTTCGGTCTTGTCCGGTGGAGAAAAGCAACGTGTGGCGATGGCTCGGGCATGGATACTTAAGCCTTCGATTCTTTTGATGGACGAGCCAAGCGCGTCACTAGACCAAGAATCGATTGAGCGCTTAGTGGTCATGGCGAAAGATCTTTTAGATCGCGGTTCTAGCTTAGTCATCACCAGTCACCAGCAAAATGCACTGACTGAGCTTTGTAATAAGCAATGGGTAATTAGTGGCCTTGAGCTGAAAGAATATTCGAACCATGACTTTGAGTTAAACAATGTCGTTGTGTTGAAAGATAAATCATTAGATACAAAAGTAAGTAGTAGAGGATAGTCTACGACGAGCTGTAACACATAATGCACTAAGCCTGTGGGCTTGAAAGAGAAAATAGATTTGCTAGAGTGCAAGCCCAATAACAAGATAATATCAGATACGACAACTATGCTTCATGCAAAAGAGACAAGCTGGGTAATTTTAGCTGGTGGTCAGGCAAGCCGTATGGGAGGGCAAGATAAAGGTCTTGTTTTACTCAATGATAAGCCATTGATCCAACACGTGATCAAAAGACTGACACCTCAAACTGAACGCATCTTGATTAATGCCAATCGCAACCATGAGGCATACCAAAAATTTGGCGAGGTCTTTTCTGACCAATTTAAAGACTTCCCTGGCCCAATGGGCGGTATTCATGCAGGACTCATCAACGCGCCAACCGATTGGGTAGGTTTTGTACCATGCGATAGCCCGCAAATTAACAGTGATTTGGTAGAGCGCTTTTGCCAGTCGGTAACAGATAGCACCGACATTTTAGTGGCTCATGACGGTGACCATCAACAACCTGTTTTCACCTTGTACCATAAGCGTGTATTACCCAAACTCACCGCTTTTCTTGAGC
Source organism: Vibrio sp. VPAP30 (assembly GCF_001188205.1). NCBI lineage: Bacteria > Pseudomonadati > Pseudomonadota > Gammaproteobacteria > Vibrionales > Vibrionaceae > Vibrio > Vibrio sp. VPAP30. The sequence continues at coordinate 96,672 of NZ_LBLS01000031.1, read as the reverse complement.
GCGGAGATCGTAAGATCATTCTTTTGTACAAAGAGTGCAACACTGAATATGTCGATTTCAGCGACTCACCAAACTGCTTTGTAAACTTAAATACCCCAGAAGAACTGGCCCAATTCGGAACCATCAGCTGATGACTTTAAATCTTCCTATCCCTATTCTAGGTTTTGCCGCGTATTCAGGTACGGGGAAAACAACACTGTTAGAAGCACTTCTGCCAAAGTTAACAGAAGCGGGCCTACGTATCGGTATGCTGAAACATGCACACCATAATTTTGACGTTGATAAAGAAGGCAAAGATAGTTACCGACTAAGAAAAGCTGGCGCTTCGCAAATGTTGATCTCTTCAAGAAACCGCTTTGCTTTAATGACAGAAACGCCTGAGCATGAATCTGAGTTTGCCTATCTGTTATCACGCTTCGACATGGATAAGCTTGATGTCATTTTAGTTGAAGGCTGTAAAAACATCGCCTTTCCTAAGATTGAACTTCATCGTGAAGTAGTAGGTAAACCTTGGCTATACAACAATGATGACAACATCATCGCAATTGCAGCAGACTCAATTGTTGAAGATAGCGACCTACCGCAAATGAACATCGACGATTTAGATGCGATCGCGCGATTTGTCACCGAGTATGTACAAAGCCAAGCTGAGCCAAAGAAAAACGAAGCGGCTTGTTGTGATACCCTCTCCCCTGCTTTCCTATCTGTCGAGCAAGGACGTGACAAAATTCTTTCGCTGGTTAACCCTGTAGCTGGATCCGAAAAATGCCCTATCACACAAACGTCCGGTCGCGTGCTATTTGAAGATGTCATCTCTCCGGTCAACGTCCCTCAATACACGAACTCAGCGATGGATGGCTTTGCTATTCGTGGCGAAGATGCCGATTTAGAAAGCTTTCAAGTCGTCGCTGAGGTGTTTGCCGGTCACGCTTACGATCGTCCGCTCGATAAAGGTCAAGCGGTTAAGATTATGACAGGTGCCCCTACCCCTGAAGGTGGCGACACCGTCATTATGCGCGAGCAAGCTCAGCACAATAGTGACATTGTCACATTCTCTTCAGATATCAAAGTGGGTCAGAATGTACGACAAGCTGGAGAAGACTTAGCAATAGGCTCTTCCGTGTTTACCACAGGTCAGCGAATCGCTTCGCCAGAGATGGGAATGATCGCTTCACTGGGCATGGCTGATTGCAGCGTTTATCGCAAGCTAAAGGTCGCCATTTTCTCTACTGGTGATGAAGTGCAAGCCCCAGGTAGCGAGCAAAAGCAAAACTCCATTTATGATTCGAACCGTTTCACCATCATGGGGATGCTAGAGACCTTAGGCTGTGAAATTCTCGACTTCGGTATTATCGAAGATGACGAAGCTCTGATGATAGAAGCGTTAGAGAGCGCAGCTTCGAAAGCCGATGTCGTCATGACTTCTGGTGGGGTTTCAGTCGGTGACGCCGATTACATTAAACTTGCACTAGATAAGCTTGGTCAAATCGATTTCTGGCGAATAAACATGAGACCAGGACGTCCACTCGCCTTTGGCCACATTCAAAACAAACCGTTTTTCGGTTTGCCGGGTAATCCTGTCGCGGTCATGGTTTCGTTTATTAACTTTGTAGAGCCTGCAATAAGAAAAATGCAGGGAGAGCAAGATTGGCAGCCACTAAAGGTCAACGCTATTGCTAGTGAAAACTTACGCTCACGCCAAGGTCGTACCGAGTTTAGTCGTGGTATTTATGAACTCGATTATCGCGGCCAGTTAACGGTTCGCACAACAGGTAAACAAGGTTCAGGAATCTTACGTTCTATGAGTGAAGCAAACTGCTTGATAGAGATTTCACCAGCGATTGATACAGTTAAAGTCGGTGAAAGCGTGACAATCATCCCGCTTCAAGGCAGAATCTAGTTATTAAGATGAGGTCAGCGTTGCTGGCCTCTTTAGTTTTATCGATTTGGAATTATTTATGGCTCGCACAATCCTCTACACTTACAAAGAAGAAGAGAAAACACTGACCTTCTCCTACCAGCAGTATCGTAACATCCACGAAGCTGTCGCTGAAGCTGAAGGTATTGATATCTCGGAGTATTTGAAAATGGAGCAACAAATCGAAGCGATTTCAGACACAAAATCCGTGCGCAACTACCGCGATAACTACTTTAGAAAACTGGGCTTTGGGCGGATCACATTGCAACAAAAAGAAAACCTTGGGGTTGGCAAAAAGAATCAATAAACAATAGGGCTGCAATTGCAGCCCTATTATATCCGAAATGAGTAACCTTACTTGATATTAAGGAAAGCTGCACCACGTACACCGCCTGAATCACCATGTTTAGCTTTGATGATTTTAGGGCACTTCGCTACAGAAAGAAGGTATTTAGGTACGCGCTTTGGCATTTCTTCGTAAATCAGTTCGAAGTTAGAAAGACCGCCACCTAGCGCAACAACATGGGGATCATTTGCAGTGAAGATGTTGGCAAAGCAGATCGCCAATAACTCCATAAAGCGTTCAACATGCTCGGTAGCCTTAGATTCACCCGCTTCATAAGCTTTGATGATATCGATCGCCTTCTTCTCTTCACCAAAGTAATGGGTGTAAATTAACTCAAAACCGCGGCCTGATAGGTAACTATCTAAACAACCTTTTTTACCACAGCCACAGCCCAATAATGGGGCGTTGTCACCTAGGTGAAACCAAGCATCGATTGGTAAGCGCATATGACCCAGCTCACCAGCAACGTGGTTTCGGCCAGAGAATACCGCACCATCATAAATCAAGCCTCCACCAAAACCGGTGCCAAGAATTAAGCCCATCACTGACGGCTCATCTTTTAATTCTTCATCCCAAGCCTCAGAAAGAGCAAAACAGTTCGCGTCGTTTTCAATTTTAACGCTACGACCAATTTTCGCTTCTAGATCAGCACGTAAAGGCTTACCCTTTGCAGCAGGCACGTTAACCGTTAATACTGTTGCGTCATCAGCGTCTTCCATACCTGGTAGGCCCAGACCGATTTTGCCTTCACTACCGAATTCTTGATCGTATTTAGTGACTAGGCTAGCAATGGTATCAACCAATAATGCATAGTCATCCGTTGGCGTTGGTACGCGTTCCGTTGCAACACGCTCGAGTTTTTCGTTAAATGCACCAAATTCAATCTTAGTGCCACCAACGTCAAAGCCGTAGTACATCTCTTCTCTCCCAGAAAAATAACTCAAAAATTCGTTTAATCGACTTATTATCCATATAGCTACGCCTACAAACTGTGATTTAGAACGGATTTAGCTCGGTAATGGTTTTAACTGCGCAGCGTGTATACAACCAGATGATAATAATTAGACCAGTTTCTCGTTTCTTATCTCTTCGATGAAACGATTCAAGGCTGGTTTTGTGTCGTCACGTCTATTTCGAGTCTTACTATTCATATAGCTTTCCCGAAATACCGCAAACCAACTCGACAAAGTTTTCGCTAACTTAGCTTCGCCAAACTCCTCAAATACCAAACTGGCTACCTCCGCCGTGGCGAGGTGCTGGTCATTTTCTGAACGGCGCATCATATATTGAGAGACAGAATCAGGGCGAATTGATATCACAGGTAAAGCATCTAAATATGGCGACTTATTGAAGATTCGTCTCGCTTCTCGCCAACTGCCATCAAGAAAAATGAGCAAAGGCACTTTGTTTCCACACAATGCTAGTGCGTCCCCCTTAATCAATCTTGTTTCATCCGATACGTACTCATCTGGAAAGATGACAACTGGCTGATATTTTGGGTTACTCAACACTTGAAGCATTTCTTTGTCGGGTTCAGTTCTACTCCACTGATAAGCGTATCCATCTTTAACTGTATCCAGTATTAAGCGCCCTGTATTGCTTGGTTTAAAAACTTCGTTTTCTGATAAGATCAGCATCGCGCTAATATTGCTGTTTACGTCAGGTTGATAAGCGCATAGACAGTCTTTTTCCGCTACTTGGCAGTACTGACATCGAACAACTTTACTTCCTCGCGCAACAAATGGTTTAGTCGAGCGGTCTAATCGCTGTTGATACAAGCGATGAAAGGCGTGGATTCTCATGGTGTATTGTAGATAATAAACAAGGGGAGCCAGTTTACCCACCCAACCAACAGTTGCAAGGATTACAAGATGCAAAATCCAGAAATGATTCGACTGAGTTTCTTTCTTTCTGTACTCATTCTTTGTGGGTTGTGGGAGTGGTTAACACCACGTAAACAACTAACTCAAAGTAAGCTCTATCGTTGGCTTAACAATCTCGGGCTTATCGCTTTCAACTCTGTATGCTTGAGTTTGGTGATGCCTATTCTGGCTTTTGAGTCTGCGATATACGCCGCGGATAGCAATTGGGGCTTACTAAATCAATTCCAATTGCCTTCATACATTGAAATTATTATCTCAGTTGTACTCCTTGATCTAACTATTTACTTACAGCACCTGGTGTTTCATCGCATCCCTATTTTATGGCGTTTGCATCGAATGCATCATGCCGACCAAGATATCGATGTAACGACGGGAACTCGTTTCCACCCTATCGAAATTATCTTGTCAATGTGGATAAAAATTGGTTTGGTGCTAATGTTTGGGGTTTCCCCCATCGCCGTTATCGTATTTGAAATTATTCTCAATGCCAGTGCTATGTTTAATCACAGCAATGCGTTTTTGCCACTAAAAATAGATGGAATGCTGCGAAAAGTGATTGTGACACCTGACATGCACCGCATTCACCACTCGGTCATTGAGAAAGAAACACATTCAAATTTTGGTTTCTTTTTATCCATTTGGGATCGGATGTTTAACACTTACCGAGCACAGCCCGTATTAGGGCATGAAAACGTTAAGATAGGTATTCCAATGTTCCAAAGTCGCACCGAGCAGCGACTGGATAAAATGCTTACGCAACCTTTTAGACGTACTTAAAAGGAGTATTGTGCTTCTTCATCACCTCATTGGGTTACAGTGCGTATTTATGAAGCATGGTTTGTTGATTACCTGCTATATTAGCGACTTTTTGTGAGCTCTCTACCACAGACTCGAGTTGTCGCTTAGTTAGGTCACCCTGTTCTGAGACGCGCGTAATAGACTCACTCACGTGCGCTGTAGCACGCTCTTGCTCTCCCGTCGCAACGGATATCTGCTCAACACGAGCTTTAATATGATCAACCGCAGTTTCAATGTCTACAAAAGTTGCTTTCACTAGCTCACTCGATTCGAGGGCGTTGGCCATTTCTTGGCGTGATTCTTCTACAGCAACGCGTGAGCGCTCAGCAGCACCGACGAGTTGATTCATACGATCACGTATATTGGTAGTTTGGTTGGAAGTATCGCTGGCAAGCTTTCGTACTTCGTCGGCAACAACAGCAAAGCCTCTGCCCTGCTCTCCTGCACGCGCAGCTTCTATCGCGGCATTCAGTGCTAATAAGTTCGTGTTTTCTGCGATACCAGATATTAGGTCAACCATTTCTCGAATCTGTCGCACTCGCTTATCTAGCTCTACCATTGAGGTCTCGTTAGCATTGAGGGTGTTCTCTAATGCTTGTAAACGCGTTCGGTTTTCTTCAATAGCCGTCACACCTTGGCCCGACAGTAAGGCCGCTGACTTGGATTCTTGATAGGATTCGGTGGTTACCGTTGAAATCTGACGGATAGACGCCTCAAGTTGGTTGACGGTAGTTATCATACTCGATAGCGAGTCATTTTGTTCACTTAAGCTTTGATTTGATAGCTCTGCCGCACCATGGCTGATTTCTGCGGTTTGATATAATGTCTCGCAGTTTCGAGTAACGGTCGCAATGGACTCTTTCGTCGATGCCATCACTTGGTTGAGCTTAGAAGCAATTTCTTTCATCTCCAGCGGACCAAGCAATTGAGCGTGCCCAGTCAGATCGTGATGAGTCATTTTGTTTAAGTGACTTATGATGTTGTTCAAACCTCGGTTAATCCATTGCTTGAGCATAAGCCAAGCAACGATTATGACAGCAACCAATAGAGCCCCGCTGACTAATAGCACAACGGTTATTGCATCCATCGTATTAGCTACCACACTCTGGCTATCACCGATTAAGGATTCGGCAGTGGACGAGATCTGATTTAGCATTGAAATTGTTTGATTCGCGATTATGGTTACTTCCGCAACTTGCTCTGACTGCGTAGTCGCTAGTTGCAGTTTTAAAAGGATTTGGTCAACAATGCCATCTTTTTCAAAACCTGATAATACCATGTCGTAGCTTGCCGTTAAGCTTGTAAAGTCTACGACGTCCGGATGCCATTCTTTGAAGTCGTCATACGCTAAGTTGACGCCAGCTAAACGATTTTTCATTTCTCGGTATTCTTCATTGGCTTTTGAAAGATCTGAATGCATCATCAACTGCACAAACGAGCTTTCCATTGAACTAACGTTGGCGATAAATCGGTTCGCCGCGTCTGCTGATTCTGGGTTACCACCAACTAGGAATGAGCTAATTCTGTTCATTTCTGGGCCAACAGAACCAAGCCCATAGCGAAACGCATCAAGGTCCTCATTGATTTTTACTTGTCTACTCAGAATGTTTTGTTGAGTACCAATCACACTCGCAGTCAGTGCTTTGAGCGATTGGATCGAGCCTGAAAGCTGCTCTGTTTGTTGCAATGAAATCGCATTATTAAAGCTCGATGATATGTTTCCGATTTGCTCGTAGAGCTGATCAATGTTTGATTCTAAAGACGATATTTGCTGTTCAATATGACGAAGAGTTTCTTTATCTTGAGTTTGCGTGACATAACTAAGCTGCTTGGCTTGATCTAGAATGTGGTGAGTTAGCCTCGCGTTAGTCATTGCAAGGGGCAATGCTTGTTCAGATAGGCCTGAAAATTGTAAGTTAATTCGCTCTAAGCCCTTAAGACTCGTGACAGAAAGTAAAATCACCAGTAAGGTAATTGTTATAAATACAGCACTGATGGTTTGAATCAGCGATAGTTTAAGTTTGCCTTTTTTCAGCGTGTCCATTTGGAAATAAGGTCCTAGTACTAAAGTTATCAGTGAGGCATATTATGTCTGGTTTGTTACGCTTAGATTTCAGTAAAGGTTATTAATGAAGCATCTAGTTTTTCGTGTGAGTCACTTCAAAACCCTTCTTTTATGCCTAGCCGTAGCGGGCTGCAGCAGTCAGCCCGAACATGACTTTAGCTCAGCAAACGGCGCAGCGCTTACTGAACAAGAAGAAATCACAAAAAATTCATTACTGGATGTTTACCGAGTATGGAAAGGCGCGCCCTATCGTTTAGGCGGGACAACCGTGAGTGGCGTAGATTGCTCTGCGTTCGTTCAAACCACATACAAAGACGCTCTTGGAATGCAGTTACCGCGCACAACACTCGATCAAGTGAAGTTGGGGCAACAGATAGGTTACTCTGAAGCGAGTGTTGGTGATCTTGTGTTTTTTAAAACGGCCCCAAAAGTAAGGCATGTTGGTGTGTATATAGGTAACAAGCAGTTTATGCATGCCTCTACTTCAAAGGGGGTAATTATATCAAGATTAGATAACCCTTACTGGGCATCAAAATATTGGCATTTCAGACGAGTTAGCTACTCGCCTGAAATTAACTAAGTGTTTTAATCGTACTTAGCCACAGCGGAATCGAATAAGTTCTTGACTAATGCAATGTACTCATCCAAAAATCCAATCTGCTCATTGGTGGCTGGTTTTGCCCAAACGCCCGCAAGCACTTCACTTAAGTCTTCAACTACCGAGTCTGCCTCTTTTAGAAGCTGAAAACGAACGCTAGAGTGCAACTCTGGATTTTGCTCAAAGATCGCCATAATATTACTCGCGACCATATCAGTAACGACATCTTCTACGCTTTCAGTTCCGACATCGCCATCCTCAGATGCGAATACGTCAAGATTAAAAGCCAAATGCTCTATTAAAGCCAAGTAACCATCGGTTTCAACAACCACAGCCTATCTCCGTTATAAATTATGTCGTTGACTAACATCCTTAATACTAAGACATATCAATGAATAGTTACAACCAAAGTCGAATAGGTTGCTGACTTCCTGCACAAATTCAGCAATCACCTTTAATAAAGCTAGCATAGGATCGATTTATAGGAAGCTAAATTGAGTCCAAAACCGTGATTCACTTGAGTAGCAAATTGGTGTTTTAGCGACTAGGTGGAGCAAGTTCACACTTTTGCGTTGTGAGGAAGCAATCTGTCTAAATGGTTGAATTTTTTGCACTATGAATCAGTATTCATTCAAAGCTTCTTCTACACTAGTAGCAAGGCAATTAATACTAGGACGAGATATGTGGCAGGCCATTTCTAAACAACTTTCCGAAACCTTAATGTTTTCTTATGACATTATTGAAAAAGAAAAAGTGCATGGTGGTGATATTAGTGATTGCTACATGGTGTCAGATGGTGAGCAACGTTACTTTGTAAAACTTAACAAGCGCGATTTTCTACCTAAATTCGATATCGAGGCAGAAAACATCCGTATTTTACGCGAGAGTAACACTGTATACGTACCAGAACTCATCTTAACGGGTAAATCCAAAGACCACTCTTTCATTATCCTCAACTACCTTCCAACCAAGCCTTTGGATGATAGTAAAAACAGTTACGCTTTTGGACAACAGCTCGCTCGTTTGCATCAATGGGGAGATCAAAAAGAATATGGATTTGATCAAGATAATTATATTGGCTCAACGCTTCAGCCAAACAAGTGGAGTCGCAAGTGGGCAAGGTTTTTTTCAGAGCAACGAATAGGCTGGCAACTTCAATTATTGAGGGAGAAAGGTATTGATCTTGTCGATATCAATGAATTTACCCAACTTGTCCATGACAGATTAGTTAATCACCACCCTAAGCCCGCTTTACTTCACGGCGACCTATGGCACGGTAACGTTGCGAATTCGGTATTCGGACCAATTTGTTACGACCCCGCGTGCTACTGGGGTGATCGTGAATGTGATATTGCGATGACCGAATTGTTCGAAGGCTTCCAACCAGAGTTTTATCAAGGTTATGAAAGTATCGCCCCTCTCGACTTTGGCTATAGTGAGCGAAAAGACATCTATAACCTTTATCACGTCCTCAATCATTATAACCAGTTTGGCGGTCACTATTTAGAACAATCACAAAGACTTATAAAGCAGATTCTTTCATACTAACTAAAAATAATTTAATATTTACAATCAGTTACACTAACTTACCATCTTCGTTGTCAATTATTTTTACTATCAATAGTGAAGTAAGGGGCAACGAATTTTTGTTTTCCTTACCTAAGTCAAATTTTGTACTTAATTCATACCGAACATGAACTTCTCAGCTTAAGATTATAGTGTCGACAGGGGCTCTCCTTAGTGTTAACAGGAGGCAGTTAGGCATTGGTTTTTCGACAGGTTGTAAGGAAAAAGATATGCAAAAATATACAGAAAAGATGGTTTCATGCCCTCACTGCGGACATTCGATTGGTATCACATTAGATGCTTCAAACGGCAGCCAGAACTTTTATGATGACTGCCCAGCATGCTGCCACGCGATTCACTTAAACATGACGGTTGACGAGCAGTTGGATAAAATAGAACTCCTCGTTGATGCCGATGACGAACAAATTTTTTAAAAAGCGCCTTGGGCGCTTTTTTTACACCACTGCTGGGTGGGTCTCACATTCGGTTCGCAAGCACTCTCTCAACCGTGTCCACAATCGCTTGAGTTTGAGGATCAAACTCAACATTGATCTTATCTCCAACCTTTCTTTGTCCAAACAAAGTACGTTCTAAGGTTTCTGGAATGAGATGGACAGAAAAACGGTTCTCTTCTACTTCGCCGATAGTTAGTGAACAACCATCTAGACCAATATAACCTTTTGCTAATACATACTTAATCATATCTGCCGGAACGCAAAACCAGATAGTACGATTGTTTGGTGTATTAATCACCTCGACCACCTCACCGACTAACGAGATGTGACCCGACATAGAATGCCCACCAATCTCATCGCCAAACTTAGCGGCTCGTTCAATATTGACTAAGTCACCCTCATTCAGTTCACCCAGATTCGTCAACGACAGCGTTGCATGCATAAGATCAAAGTCAACTGAGCTGCCATCAATATTTGTTACGGTCAGACAACAGCCATTGTGTGCTACCGACGCACCAATCTTTAAACCTTCGGCCATTTCTTTTGACAATTGAATCGTATGAGTCTGAAACTTTTCTTTCTTTTCTATTGCAATGACTTCCGCCATGCCCTGAACTATTCCTGTGAACATTAATTATTTCCACGAGTTTTTCATGGTGCTTAGTGTGACATTTCTTTATCATCACGCACAATCATTTTCTCTTATGTTCACTACTTTCAATCACGCATGGCTTTCGTTCGAATAACTTGTAGTTAGAACATCTTCTAGTATTGGAGTTTCCATTGCATCGCTATAAAACAGAAGCAAATACATTAATCAGATTAGCGACCCCCGTTCTCATCGCCTCGGTAGCCCAGACCGGGATGAGCTTTGTTGATACCGTTATGGCGGGCGGGGTCAGTGCAACGGATATGGCTGCGGTGTCGATTGCAGCGAGTATCTGGTTACCTTCCATTTTATTTGGTGTTGGTCTACTGATGGCTTTGGTGCCTGTTGTCGCTCAGCTCAATGGTTCTGGAAGGCAACACAAAGTGCCATTTGAAATTCAGCAGGGAATTGCCATGGCAATTATTATCTCAGTGCCAATTGGACTTGTTCTGTTACAAACCAAACCTATTCTTGGATTAATGGATGTTGAACCCTTAATGAGCGAGAAGACTATTGGCTATATGCATGCTGTCATCTTCGCTGTTCCCGCTTTCCTGTTGTTTCAGGCGTTACGTAGCTTGACCGACGGGATGTCACTAACAAAACCCGCTATGGTCATTGGGTTCGTTGGTTTACTGCTCAATATTCCACTTAACTGGATCTTTGTTTACGGCAAATTTGGCGCTCCGGCATTAGGTGGTGTTGGCTGTGGAGTGGCTACCGCTATTGTGTATTGGATTATGTTTGCCATGCTGTTGTTCTACGTGATGACATCCGAGCGCCTTGCAAAAGTAAAGGTGTTTGATTGTTTCCATAAACCTAATCCAAAAGCCTTAGTACGTCTGTTTAAGCTAGGCTTTCCCGTTGCTGCAGCCATGTTCTTTGAAGTTACACTGTTTGCTGTCGTAGCATTACTTGTTGCTCCTTTAGGTCCACTTGTCGTTGCTGCACACCAAGTCGCTATCAACTTTTCCTCATTGGTGTTTATGCTACCGATGAGTGTTGGTGCCGCCACAAGTATCCGCGTTGGCCACCGTCTCGGCGAAGCAAATGTAGAAGGTGCGACTATCGCCTCTCATGTCGGTCTTATTGTCGCAGTGTCATTGTCCTTATTCACAGCACTACTCACCGTACTGTTTAGAGAACAAGTCGCATTACTCTATACTGACAACAAAGCGGTAATTGAGTTGGCACTTCAGTTGTTGCTATTAGCGGCGGTTTATCAAGTAACAGATGCTGTTCAAGTTGTTGCTGCGGGTGCGTTGCGCGGATATAAAGATATGGCCGCGATCTTCAATCGCACTTTCATAGCATATTGGATTTTAGGGTTACCACTTGGCTACATTCTTGCCATGACGGATTGGATTGTGGAGCCAATGGGTGCACATGGATTCTGGGTGGGCTTTATTATCGGTCTTACTTCTGCAGCTATAATGCTTGGCGTCCGATTAAGGTGGATGCACCGACTCAGTGACGATGCTCAGTTAACACTCGCGGCAAAATAGCCTTTATCAACAGGCCCGTTTTTGGGCCTTTATTTCATCCAGTCATTCCACTCTATCTCTGACGTAACGAGCAAACTTTGGCACACCATTATTTGTATAGCCGTTATAGCGGAATGTAATCTTTGAACCCACTGCGGGTGGATCCAGCCTTATTTCATCACTGAACCCACTACCAATATAAAACTGCTTGCCAGACTTTAGCTGGACTAGCAGTGCCCCCATTTGGCCTTTGTATTTACCATTCCCTACCTTGTACCCAATGACGATAGCTTCTGCATCTTGGTGCTTTTTCAGTTTTAGTAAGTCGCTACTGCGTCCCGCTTGGTAGCGGCTGGAGATTTTTCGCAGCATCAAACCTTCGCCTTTAGATCCATCAACTGTATCCAAATAGCCAAGCAACTCCTGTTCGTCTTCAATTGGAGTGTGTTCAATGTATTTAATATGGTCGCTTTCAAGCGTATTTACAAAATGCACAAGGTTGAAGTAGCGCTTTTTGTAGTCACCCGCAGAATGAGGAACATCAAACAGCATAAATTTAATTTTCTTCCATGCCGTATCATTTGGTGTTCTGTCTAAAACCGTTTGCTGAACTATATGAAAGTTCCCACGCCCCGCCCATAACTCACCTTCTAGTGAATACTCTGGTAACCCATCTGTAAACCAACCAGGAGCCACGATCTGCTTTCCGTTTCTGGTCATAAGTTGGTTTCCGTCCCAAATTGCTCTGATGCCATCAAGCTTTTCACTTTTCCAATACTCTGAAGTATCTATACCTGAGTTGTATGATACGGCGAGCGCTACGGGCAGTGACTCGGCTTCGACGCTTTGAACTTGGGTTAGTGCTACCAATGCAGACATGACGCTGAACGCAACCGTAGATAGTCTGATATCCATAATCTATATCCATACCTAACAATTACAGAACAATGACTCATGTGCATCTGAATGGGCAAGGTAAATGGAAAGCGTATTCGAGCCACCTCTAGCTGTCGGCTTAGTTACGCAACACGTTATTGCATACAAAAAGCGATCGAGTTGCCACTACTCCCCCGCTACTTTTTCTGATTGTCATTTTGAGATAACTCTTTTCTCAATTTGAGAAACTGCCCTCCAACAAATATATATCATTGATAAATAAGGCCTTAGCATTTGGCACACAATCTGCTCTATACATATCAACAAACCGAGGAGATAACATTATGGAACTTCGCAAAATTGAAACTAACGACACCATCATAACTTGGGTAATCAACGGCAATCTAGATGCAGACGGTAGCCGCCACGCTCAGCCACACATTGATGAAATACTATCGGAAGATTCTTCGCGTGAAATTGAAATCGACTTTAGTCAGGTGCAGTTTCTAGATTCTTCTGGTGTTGGAGCAATCGTTTACCTATACAAACGCCTTGTCGAACGTCAGCGCAACATGCGCATTGAGAACGTTTCAGGTCAGCCTCTTGAGATCATGAATCTGTTGAGGATTAACCAGGCAATACCTGTTAACTCTCAAACTCACTAAAAACTATAAAAACACTAACAAAGGACGTTGGCATGAACTTTTTAATCAAGCACATAGCCCTAGCTGCATCTATAGCATCTGTTGTTGGGTGCTCTAGTTACCCAGAAGAAGGGCGTGGAGGATTGGGTGAAGATTATATCCAATCGAATTTCACCCCAGTAATGCCAGATGAACCACTAGGCCCAGAACACGGATTACGCTTTGACTGGCAACTGACAAAACTTCACTTAGATTCTTTAATCAGAGAAGGCGCTCGTTGGTGCTTCCCCGCAGCTGTAGTACAAGCGCTTGAAAAGCAGAATCGTATAGCGCGAGAGCTTGAGGGAGATCTGCTGTTGGATGCAGCAAATGACATCGTCATTCAGCGTAAACGCCTGAATGAACTTGAGCTTCAACTAGACTATGTGACTTCGCAAGCCAGATGTGTTCCGCCAATGGATGAGAACGCATTCCAACAACGTTTAGCCGTAATCGATAAACTGTATAACCTGCTTAACGTAGACAACCAATTTGCCTTCAACTCAATCGAAGTCAACCCTAAGTACATGGGACACTTGGCACGTGCTGCAAGCATTATAAATGACAACCAAAACCTCAACCTTAAGGTGACCGGTCATGCTGATTCTGTCGGTGATGCCCAATCCAACCAAAAGCTTGCAATGGGTCGAGCGAAACAGGTGAAGCGTTACCTGATCATTTTTGGGCTTGGCCCAACACGAGTTGAAACCCAATCCGTTGGTGACACGCTTCCTCTCTATGACGGGGAGTCTGAAGGTGTAAGACTGACCAACCGCCGCGTAAGTATCGAAGTGGTTGATACGCAAGAGCAAGCTGAACAGCGTTTGCAAGGAGGCTACAATGAAATGGACTAATTTAATTACCATATTCCTATTAACCTCACTGCTCTCTTATGCTCAAGCAAATGAAGTACGTGTACAAATTGGTGATCTGATTCAAGTAAACCTGCCGGGAGAATCTTCGCTCAACAAAGGCTTTCAAGTCGATAAGCGCGGCCGCATTACTTTACCTGAAGTGGGTGCACTATACGTCGCTGGTTATAGCGAGCCTCAACTAGAAAAAGCGGTGAAAGATTCGTTGGAAAAGGTATACCGAGACCTTTCTTCTGCTTCTGTTTATATTGCTGAGCAGCAGATTTTGCTCTCTGTTCAAGGCTATGTGAATTCTCCTGGCGAATATACTTTGTCGAAAACTTCCGACATTCAGATGGCCATCCATGCTGCAGGCGGTCTTCGTGCAGGTGCCCAATTGAATAACCTTTTCATCAAACGCGGCAAAGACAAGATTAAGTTTAACTATAAAACCTTTCTAGACACGGGTGATGAAAGCCTGCTTCCAGAGCTAGAATCGCTCGATACGATTTTTATTCCTGCGTCACCGCTTGTGGGTAATATTGAGCAGGAGTTTGACGCTAACAAACTCGCCAATGCCGGTGACAGTGCTGATGGTCGAACTGCGATTAAAGTATTTGGTGAAGTTAACGCACCGGGTTCATTTAGTTTCAAAGCAAACACCGACCTTGTTGACGTCATCATGCGTGCAGGTGGCGTTACTCGCTATGCCTCCGTTGAGCAAATACGAGTGATTTCAGATAACACACCTAAACTCTTCAACCTCAAAACGTACCTTGATAGCGGTGATGTGTCGCTATTGCCCACGCTGACTCCTGGTACAACTATCTTCGTTCCTAAACAAGAAGAAGAGATAAAAGCAGGGGCGAATGTGGTTTATATCATGGGCGAAGTTGCTCATCCGGGCGCTTATGAAGGCAAAAAGAACGCTTCTTTTATGGATATTCTTGCCAATGCCGGTGGCCCGACTCGCTATGCGGAATCACGCCAGATCCGTGTTATCAAAGCAGGCGGACAAGTGATCAAATTCGACTTAACCGCTTTCACCGAGGGCCTAACGCGCAAAAGCCCACCAGCAATCGGCCCCGGTGATGCTATTTTCGTACCCGAAAAAACAGATATGAATGAAAAGTCTTGGCTGAAAATTGCACCCAGCCGCGCGGTCAGCGTTATTGGCGAGGTAGTCCGTCCCGGACGTATAGAATGGTCTGATGAAATGGACCTTATGGATCTACTCTCTCATGTTGGTGGCCCAACTCTGCGAGCTGACACCTCAAAAATTGAAGTAGTGACAACAGGTAACAAGCTACACATCTTTAACCTAGATGAGTTCATACTAAATGGTGCTCCTAACGGCCAACTACCAACCATAACAGCGGGGACAATTGTTCGAGTTCACGATCTGCCACAAGATCCATCAGACAACAAGTCTCAATGGGTACGCCAAAGTTCAGACGCGTCTATCTATGTATTTGGTCAGGTTAACGCACCGGGTCGCTACCGCTTTACCAAAGATATGCACTTCCTAGATATCTTATCTGCGGCAGATGGTCCAACTAAAGATGCCGACATACACAATATCCGTATCACCCATCGTGACAAAACCTATTCAAAAGTAAGTAAGCTTAACCTTTCGCTCTACTTTGAAACCGGCGATGAAAGCCTACTGCCAAATGTCACAATGGGCGACACTATTTACATTCCTGAAAAAGACAAAATCTGGCTGGATCGCTCGAAAGAGTCCACAGTGCGTGTGTTGGGCGCGGTAAACAGCCCTGGTCGCTATGTATTTGATGACAACATGACCGTACTCGATTTACTCGCTGAAGCCGGTGGCCCATCAGAACGCGCATTTCTTGAGAAAATTTCGATTGTGAATATGTCTTGTTGTCAGGGACAGGCACGAACATTTGACCTTATTGATTTCAGTAAAACGGCGAATATTTACAAGCTTCCCGTGCTACGTGCTGGTGATACCATTTACGTACCTGATCGCAACGAAAGCTTCCTAGAAAAAGCACGTGTTGGTCTTGAAGACATTCTGCGCTTAACGACAACTATCGTTCTAATAGGAGCACTGTAATGATTATTCCAGCAACGCATACAGAAATAGAACAGATCTATCTTGCTGCTGAGATAAGTGGTAGTCGCTCACTGTGTATCACAGCATGTCAATCAGGTGACGGTGTCACATCTATAGTTGCAGCGCTTGCAGAACGGTATCTACTTGCCGGCCACAGAACATTAGTCGTTGATCTCAACACCTTCCATCCTTCCTTTGAGTGTATAGACATCACGCCAAGTAACGATAACAGCCTTGGTTTACTTGTTGAGCACGCTTCAACTCATCAGTTGTTTACTGGGCTCACCGTGCCAAACAACCAAGCAGCCCTTTTAGCTTTTAAAGATCCAGCTCAGCTACAACACTCTGTTGCTCAATGGCTGACTCAATATGACCGTGTAATTTGCGATACGTCTCCTCTACTTCATATCAATAGAGGAAATATCCCCGCTCAAGTTGTTGCTAATGCCTGTGATCAGACGGCTTTAGTGGTTATGGGGGGTAAAACGTCTTCGGGGCAACTAGAAAAAGCAATGCAACTTATCAATAGCCCCTCTATTTCACTCCTGGGCTCAGTATTAAATCTAAAGCACCAAGCGACGCTTGCTCAAGAAATCGTACGTGAAATGAATCGACTCAAATTCATCCCCAAAACTTGGCGAGATAAGTGGGCAAACAAAATCCTTACCAACGAATTTCTGGCTCAGTCAGCATAGGAGTTGCTATGAGAACAACCATACTTGCTCTATCTACCCTATTATTCTCTTTGCCTACCTTAGCAGAGACGCTGACATTTGGTGTTGTCCCGCAGCAATCAGCAAGTCGTCTCGCTAAACAATGGGGGCCTATAGTAGACACTCTGAGTGCGCAGACAGGCTACAAGATTACATTTAGCACTGCCCCAAACATTCCAGAGTTCGAGAAGAGGCTATCTGAGGGTAAATATGATTTCGCCTATATGAACCCTTACCACTATACCGTCTTTAGCCAAGTGCCTGGTTATAAAGCGATCGCTAAGGCAAAAGATAAAAGAATTAAAGGCATAATCGTAGCGAGAAAATCAAATGGCTATGAATCACTGAAAGACTTGCAGGGTCAAACGCTCGCCTTTCCTTCACCAGCTGCATTCGCCGCAACTGTATTAACCCAAAGTGATCTAAAAAGCGCCAATGTAGAGTTCGAATCAGACTATGTTTCTTCTCACGATTCGGTTTATTTATCCATCGCGAAAGGTTTCTACCCAGCGGGTGGCGGCGTGATAAGAACATTCAATTCCTTGCCTGATGTGGTCAAATCTCAGCTTGAACCCATTTGGACGACGAAACCTTATACACCTCACGCTATCGCTTACCACCCTAGATTGTCTAAAGAGCAGGCTGTGGCCATTCAGAAAGCATTGATCTCACTTCAAGATACCCCTGAAGGTGGACAACAGCTGCAATCACTTAACATTAAAGGTTTTGCAACGGCTAATGATTCCGATTGGGATGACGTAAGAGCACTTAACATTACAATACTGGAGTAACCGGAGGCGATTATGACACTGCGCTCGAAGACAATATTGGGTATTGCACTCATTGAAATAACTGTGTTGGTTATTTTGGTTATCAGTGCCATGAGTTTTCTCTCTGATTCAAATGAGAAGCAGCTTATTCAACGCGCGAACTCAAGCGCTGTCATGTTCACCCACGCAGCTAAAGATGCGGTTCTATCAACCGATATCGCAACGCTCGAAGACCTAGTCCAAGAATTCATGACGCTGGAAGATGTGGCTTATGTGCGCGTACTTCGTGATGGTAAAGAGATGGCGTGTGCCGGAGACAAACAACTTCTCCAACGATCGATGTCTAGCGATAGTTCTTTAAGCGGTGTTAGTGATGGTATCTTCGACCTTCGTACCCCTATCGAGAACAGTGGTACCATATACGGCTATGTGGATATTGGGTTCGAGACCCACCCGATAAAAGCAATGCTTGATGACGCCCAAAAAGCCATCATCAGTATTGCCACCATCGAGGTCGTATTAGTTGCTGTTTTCTCCTTTATCCTTGGAACGTATCTCACCCGAAATCTTACTCGTTTAACTGCAGCGGCCAATACGGTTGGCAAACATGGGCCAGGCTTTCAACTCAACCATCACTCTCAAGATGAGCTGGGTGAAGTAACCAAAGCGTTCGATGAAATGTCTGCCAAGCTAGAAAAAGACTACCAGGTGCTCACCGAAGCTCGAGAAGGCGCCGAACAAGCCAACGATTCAAAAAGCCGCTTCCTAGCTTCAATGTCTCATGAGATACGTACGCCAATGAATGGTGTACTTGGTATTCTAAATATCCTTGAGGAAACCAAGCTAACCGCTGAGCAGCAAAAACTAGTCAATACTGCTACGGAATCGGGGCACTTTTTATTATCGGTTATCAATGACATCCTAGACTTCACTCGAATGGACTCCAATACCTTAATTTTAGAGGATAAACCCTTCGATTTTCGTCATTGTGTTGAAAGTGTTGTCGACTCTTTCTCGCCTGTTGCAGCGAGTCAGAACTTAATCCTGCACTGTTACATAGAAGGCACTGTGCCAAGCAAAGTATGCGGTGACCAAAATCGTGTTAAGCAGATTTTGCTCAACCTGATTGGTAATGCAATAAAGTTTACCCATGAAGGTAGCGTCACTATTAAGGTACGTGCTGAGATTCAAGATCAAAACAAGGCGAAGGTAATCTGCCAAATTCAGGATACAGGTATCGGTATAGGTAAAAGCGCCGTTGAGTACCTTTTTGATGAATTCACTATGGTCGACCAAACCTATTCTAGGAGCAAAGAAGGCTCTGGACTTGGCCTCGCGATTTGTCGTCGCCTTTGTAACTTAATGGAAGGGGATGTCAGCGTAGAAAGTGAACAAGAGATCGGTAGTACCTTCACATTTGACATTACCCTTGCTATTGCCGATGACTTAATTTCGTCCCCGACCTCAGAGCTAAAGCGACAAGAGTTGCTGCGACCTGATGCCCGAATCCTTGTCGCCGAAGACAACAAAGCCAACCAGCTCGTTATTCGCGAAATGTTTAAGCGCGTTGGTCTCTCAATCGATATTGCTGAAAATGGTAAACACGCCGTATCAATGATGCAAGAGTACCAATATGACCTGATATTTATGGACATTTCTATGCCAGAAATGGACGGTATGGAAGCTTGCCAAGCCATTCGACATCTTGAAGACGAGCATACCGCTAACTTACCTATTATTGCACTGACGGCTCACTCCCTCGCCGGTGATAAAGAGAAGTTTCTTGCATCAGGTATGGACGATTACTTGTCAAAACCTCTTAGGTTGTCACAACTAATTGAAAAAATTAATCTATTCTTAAATAACGATGGTGTTGAAGATGAAGCTCAAAGAAAAGAACCATCACGATTGAATGAGCAATATAACACATATAAAAAGACACAACAGAACTTAAATAATCAGCGTAAGGAAACGGCGGGTTTGGAACTGGTAGACGAACAAATTTTACAGCAAATGATCGAAGATACGAGCGCGGAAGTTATCCCTTTGCTAATCGACCACTACGTTGAAGAATCTGAGCAGCGTCTGGCGAAGATTTATCAGGCCATGGATGACAAAGACAAAGAGACGTTAGAGTTTGAAGCCCACACATTGGGCAGTTCTTCACTCGCTCTGGGTAATCGCACATTGTCTAATCTCGCAAGAAAAATCGAACACATGTGTTTGGACGGTCAGCAGGAACAAGCCTTTTCACTTAAGCAGGAACTAGAACTACTTGCCCAACAATCATTACAGGCACTGGAAGAGCGAAAACAACAAGGGTTCACCGAACCAACACAACAATAAAGGCTTAAAATAGGACATCATAATGAAACCAAAAGTACTACTTATTGAAGACTCGACTTCGCTTGCCATTTTGTATAAGCAGTATGTAAAAGATGAGCCCTACGACTTGTTTCATGTCGAGACAGGTAAAGAAGCTATCTCCTTTATAGAAAGAAATGTTCCTCAACTGGTTATTCTCGATCTCAAGTTACCTGACATGGATGGTGAACAGATTCTCGATTGGATCAATGACAATCAAATACCCACTTCTGTTGTTATTGCTACCGCACATGGCTCTGTCGATCTCGCTGTAAACCTTGTTCAGAAAAGTGCTAAAGACTTTCTTGAAAAACCCATTAATGCCGATCGCCTAAAAACGTCAATTGCTCTCCATCTTCAACAAGCGAAACTCGAGCACCTAGTTGAAGACATTGAAACTAAGTTCGACAGAAACCGTTTTCATGGTTTTATTGGGTCTAGTTTACCCATGCAAGGGGTTTATAAAATCATTGATTCAGTCGCACCCACTACAGCTAGCGTGTTTATTGTTGGTGAGAGCGGTACGGGTAAAGAAGTATGCGCTGAAGCTATTCACAAAGAGAGCAAGCGCAAAGACAAGCCATTTGTTGCAATCAACTGCGGCGCCATTCCAAAAGATCTGATGGAAAGTGAAATATTTGGTCATGTCAAAGGCGCATTTACCGGCGCGACCGCAGACAGAAAAGGCGCAGCATCCATGGCGAATGGCGGTACTCTTTTTCTAGATGAATTGTGTGAGATGGAATTGGAGATGCAGAAAAAGCTCTTGAGGTTCCTACAAACTGGTACTTTCACCCCACTAGGGGCAAACAAAGAAATGAAGGTCGACACTCGTATCATCTGTGCAACTAACCGAGATCCTCTAGTTGAAGTTGAACAAGGACGATTTAGAGAAGACCTTTATTATCGTGTACATGTTGTTCCTCTTGATATGCCGCCTCTTAGAGAGCGCGGCAATGACATCCTTACTTTAGCAACGCACTTCCTTAAACTTTATGCCAAAGAAGATGGGAAAAAGTTCAACGCTATTCATCGTGATGCGGAATCAACATTGAAGCGTTACACTTGGCCCGGTAACGTCCGCCAATTGCAAAACATTGTACGCAACATTGTGGTACTTAATGACGACAGCCATCTACGTCTAGAACATTTACCGGATCAGGTCACAACGAGTCGCAAATTGAAATCTAGCATTTCACCTAAACCCGCGCCCGCTGTAACGCCGCCTCCCCCTCCAGCCAGTGAGGAAGCGTTGGAAGGCAATCCTATTCAACCAATCTCAGCCAATTCGCAAGCAGATAAATCTGTCACTATCCGACCAATGTGGCAAATCGAGCGGGAAGCTATTCAGCAAGCCATCGATTATTGCGACGGCAATGTTCTAAATGCAGCGGTACTATTGGAGCTTAGCCCTTCAACCGTCTATCGCAAGAAACAAGCTTGGGAAGCAGAAGATGAGCAGCAACTCGTCTGATGAAGTTTGGCTGGTTATTGATAGCTTAACTTTTGGTGGTATTGAAACTCATGTGCTTGAGCTTGCTAAAGGGCTCAAGCAGTTTCAAGTTCCAGTGACGGTACTATTTCTTTGCACATACCCTCAAAGACAACTACTTGTAGAAAAGCTTGAAGCCAACCAAATTCCTACTAAGCATTTAGACGGTGATGGCAATAGCTATTTCAAAACACTGCTTCATCTCGTTCGCATGCATAGACCTGCCCTTTTACACGCTCATGGATACAAGGCGAGTATTACAACTAAGCTGATTCGTTTGTTAACGGGTGTAAGACAGATTTCAACCTACCATGCGGGCGAGACTCCTTCGGGCAAGGTATGGTTGTATGACTTTATTGACCGCTTCACTTCGTTTGTTTCAAATCACTCGATTGCTGTTAGTGACAAAATTGCTGAAAAACTTGTTTCTAGAACGGTTTGTTTTAATAACTTCATTGATACAAGGGAAACTCAGCATTCAAAAGGAACGCAAATTGCTTTTGTCGGTCGACTCAGCCACGAAAAAGGACCAGACAGATTTATCGAACTTGCAAACGCGAATAGCCTACTTAAGTTCGATATCTATGGTTCAGGCGTTCTCGAAGATGAACTCAAACAACTTGCGACCGATAATGTTCGTTTTCACGGCCACCAGAACAACATGAATGCCATTTGGCCAAATGTTGGTGTTTTGGTCATTTGCTCTCGGTATGAAGGCTTACCTATGACAGCGTTAGAGGCCATGGCACGCAGCATACCCGTCTTCTCTCTCAAGGTCGGCAACATGCCTAGTTTAATTAATCATCAGACAAACGGTTATTTGGTCAATAGCATGGATGAGTTAGGCTTGGTTTTAACCAATTTCCTTTCCCAAGATGAAAAACAAACAGCCCAATTAAAACAACAGGCAGTCGAAACCATAGAGCAGAGCTTCTCTCAATCAGCGGTCATTCCCCAGATACTCGAACTATACTTTCATAGCACTCAATCTGATTGTCAAATTGAGAAATAATCTTCCTCAAATTCAAGAAAGTCATAAAACCCTAACAAAACAACAACTTAAAAACCCCCTCTAATTGGCACTCCATTTGCGTTATCTAACTCAATAAACCTATTAATCCGTTTTATGAGAAAGTTACGTAAGGGGTCAGCCATGAAAAAGAAGATTCTATTTGTACATTATGGTGACGATTGGATTCGAGGCAGTGAGAAATGTCTACTTGATCTAATTAAGTACATGCGTAATCGCAGCTACGAAGCATTCGTGTGGACAAACAATCGTGAGCTTTCAAAACAACTAGAACTGTTTAATGTTCCAAACGAACTCGACAGTTTCCCACTGTTGCTCGGTTGGAAAGCGCCTAAGTACAATGTATCAAGCTGGCTCGGTCTCATTGACTATGGACAAGAATTAATCGAACGAGAGGAAATTGACCTCGTTCACATCAACAGCGGCGCTCCATGCCAATGGATGTTAGCGGCTGCGCGTCTGAAAAAAGTCCCTTTGGTGACTCAACTGCACTGCCCTTATCCTGCAAGAGACCGACTTACTCTCGGGTTGCACCTATCCCCGCATATTATCTCTGTAAGCAACTATGTTGCACAATCTATTGTGCGAGACGGATACCCAACGGAGAAAGTCTCAATAATTCACAATGGTATTGATACCGCTGCGCTTAGCGCTCAAGAAAAAGTTGATGTACGCCAAGAACTTAACATTCCAGGTCAAGATTTCATATTCGCTACGGTCGGATCCCTGATCCACCGCAAAGGCGTCGATCGAATCATGACGGCAATGCGCCATGTCGTTCTAGAGTACCCAAACGTGAGCCTTGTCGTCATTGGGGATGGTTCGATGATGGATAAGCTCCACCATCAAGCTGAATATCTACACCTTGCTGAGCGCATTCATTTCGTGGGAGAGCAAACCAATGTCGTTGGATGGTTAAAAGGATGTGATGCTTTCATCAGTGGTGCTCGAAGCGAAGCATTTGGTCTTGCTGTAGCAGAAGCAGCTCTCGCCAAAATCCCTGTTATCGCGCCGTTCGAAGGAGGAATCCCTGAGTTTATCTCACATGGTAAGACCGGCGTACTCTACCCAAATCATGGGGTTGGTCCTATCGCAAAATCTATGCGTATTCTGGTCAACAATCCGCAGCTTTGCAGCAAACTAGGGCTAGCGGGCTACGAGCATATCACTAAGCACTATGATCTCTCTGTCAGTTGCCGAAAAATCATCAATGTTTATCGTGACTTACTTGAACAGCCGTTTGTCTCAGAGCGTTCTATCTTCAGCACTTTTTCACCAATTAAGACCTACGTAGCGAATCGCCTTTCACTAGGAGGTCAGCATGGCTAGCAACAAGAACAAAACATTGATTTTTGACCCTATCACGTTCAAAGGCGGTTCTAAGATTGCGACCAGTGACGCGCTTAATGTTTGCCGAGTCACCAGCAATGAATTTATTGTGCTGACCGTCGATCCAGAGTTCTGGAAAGCGACAGAGTTCTATGCCAAACACAATGTCACTTTACGCAAAGTTTCTGCGGTTTCTTGGCTGATGAAAAAGCATAACGGTGCCTTCTACTGGTTAAACCAACTCTACCTTTTACTCATTATGCTCAAAACCATGGTGATGGAACGCGGTATAGCCAAAATAGTAGGCGCTTCCGGTCCTGGAATCGACATGCCAATGTACTTGCTTAAAGCCTTCTTAAACATTGAAATCACCCAATTTATCCACGGTAATGTGGGGCTATCACGCTCTATCGGCTACTGCCTGACAATAGCCGATGCAGTTTTCTATTTGCCATCTACTCGCAAAAGTCTAAAGGTTGCTCTTGAAGCCTATCTTCAACACGCAACAAAGATTGAAGATACCTCGGCCTTAGCTGAAAGCTATTTAAAACCCTCAAGCTATCAGTCATTTGTTAATGGCATCCCTGCGCAGCGTTGGCCTACAGAATGTCAGAAGAGTGTTCCTATCTGCTTCTGGGCCGCTTCGCTGTTAAAGTGGAAAGGTCTCGATACGCTTATTGAAGCCTCCAAACTTGCCGCTCGCTGTAAACCTATCGCGCTTAATGTTTGCTTTATTCGCCCCGTCGACACCTGTCTACCAGTGTCTAAGGCGCCAGTGTTACTAAAACACACAGAATGGTACGAAGATCCTGACAATCTTGATGAAATCAGAGGCCAGTCTAACATCTTTGCCTCTACCAGCTGTAACGAACCCTTCGGTCTTTCAATCCTAGAAGCATTAGCCGCCGGTATGTGCGTAGTGATCCCACAAGACGGCTCCTTCTGGGATCAGCAATTGACGCACAATGAAAATTGCATCAAGTATCAACCAAACAACGCAGATTCATTGTGTGATGCTCTGCTTTACGCAACGAACGATAGCCAAGCATTTGAACGTTGCTGCACAAACGCCCGAGTCGTCGCTGAACAATACAAAGCTGAATACCGCTATCAGAGATTTGCGCAGCATATAAACGGTGACATTGTCACATCAATGATTCGTGCTTGTGACTAGG
This sequence comes from Vibrio sp. VPAP30, assembly GCF_001188205.1. Lineage (NCBI taxonomy): Bacteria > Pseudomonadati > Pseudomonadota > Gammaproteobacteria > Vibrionales > Vibrionaceae > Vibrio > Vibrio sp. VPAP30. The sequence goes on along the minus strand of NZ_LBLS01000031.1, from coordinate 71,544 downwards.
GTCTTTTGACCGAAAAATGGATAACTGATTGGAGATTCGCTATGAACACAGAACATATTAAAAGCATTAGCCTATACGCCGTCAGCTTGTTCTTAATTAAAGGTGTATCCCTGTTCACATTGCCTTTGATGGCACACTATTTATCGCCATCTCAAATCGGTCACTTAGAGCTACTAGGGGTCACGACTGTGTTTTTCAGCCTCATCGTCGGTCTCGCCATGCATGAAAACCTTTATCGCTTTATCGGCACAGTCAGTAGTAAAGTAGTTAGAAAGAGAAAGGCATCTCAACTGTACAGCGCAACACTTCTTCTCTCTATGTCTCTTAGCGCTTTGTTGCTCATAGGTTACTACTTATTGCCTTTCAAAGCGGATTCGATCACTCATGAACAAGTCCTATTTATGGCGTTGGTCCTCTGCTATGAAGCTCCTTTAGCGATAAGTCTAGCGTGGCTTAGGCTGCACAATCAGGCAGGGTTGTTTTTTAAGATTTGTGTCAGCACTGTTATTGCCCAAGTGTCATTACTTATCATTGCGTTATTACATAAGCCTGATGTAACGGTGATATTCGCGCTTAACGTCATTTGCACATTCGTACAGTTTCTGTTTCTTCATATCTATATCAACTTCCCGCTCATGCTGCCTAACAAAGAGCGCATGAAACGATACATTCGATTCTCGGCACCGTTAATGTTATCTGGGGTTGTTGCTTTCGGACTAAGTGGCGCTGAGAGATGGTTGATTGCAGGAGCAACAAACTTAGAAACTTTGGGTATGTATGCTATCGCAGCTAAGTTTGCGTTGGCTGTCGGTATCCTAATTCAACCTTTCCATATGTGGTGGATGCCAAAAAGATTTGAGGCAATGGACAACAAAGGCGCCGGTTACGTCGCCAACGTCACGACGCAAGGCGTGGTATTGCTGAGCATCATTTCGGTTACCGTCGCTTGGTTAAGCCAGATTTTTATTACAATCGCCCTACCCGAATCCTACCAACCCGCGGTCGCTTTGGTAGGTATGACCATTACTATGATGCTTTTCAAAGAGCTCGTTGAGCTGACGAACTTCGGTATTCTGTATAAGAAAAATACCACTCACCTGTTATATATCAACGTTATGTCAACAGTTTTAGCCTTCATCGTTTGCTTCGCTTCCATAGCATCAGGTATAGAGGCGATACTTTGGGGACTGATTGCTGGGCAGCTTTGCCGTTTCGCTCTCACCATTTGGTTTAGTCAACAAGCGCACTACCTCGCTTATCCGTCGAGCAACATTATTGCCCTTCTGACGCTGACTGCACTATTTCTTTTAACCAGCCGTTACCACCAAAATATAGAAGTTTCGGCATTAATGTTGCTTCTTCAACCCTTAGGTGTCGTTGCTTTTGCAATTCGCTTTAAATTGATCTCAGGAGTCTCGTTAAAGCGCTTAACTCATACCGTCAATAACTACCTTGGTAAGTCACTATGAACAGTGTGAACCAAGCTAGTGCTAACAGAGCCGCGCCAATCTTATTCATGGCATTGCTTAGCTTTGGATTAGCAATGCTATGGTACGTGGTGCCTCACCCTGCGATTGTGTTGGTCTTATGTTTTGTTCCCTTAGGTGCTCTGTTTGTACTCAATCAAACATTTTGGCTTGTTAGCTTATTCGTTTTGTTTTCTTTCTTTCGCATTCATGAAGCTATTCCAGCTCTTTACTCGCTCAAGATCCCGCTGTTGCTCTCATTGGGCGCTCTTTCTGCGCTCATGTGGCATACATTGGTAAGCCGACAATTACAAACATTCTGGCACCCAAGTATGACGTGGTTAGCCCTGTTTTGGGGGCTAGTGGTTATTGGCGTTGTACTCTCATCAAATCCAGGTATCGCCATTACCTACTTTAAGAATATCTACTGGAAAATCATTGTCATGACACTGGCAATCGCCTGGTTAGTTAATACGGAAGACGCCGTTCGAAAAATAGCGACGCTAATTATTTTGGCTGGCGGGCTCATTGCCGTCGTTGCTTTATATAATTCGTCAGCAGGCATCGGATTGGTGGAAGGCACTCGGGTTACCATAGGTCGCCAACTTGGATCTGTTCTTGGTGACCCAAATGATTTGTCGCTCGTGTTGATGTTCCCTCTCGCGTTCGCCATTAGCTTCGCAACGACTAAAGGAATTGGCTTTTCACGCATTCTAGGAATCGTAGGACTTGTTCTCGCAATGGCAGCTGTCATCGCGACTCAAAGTCGTGGAGGGCTATTAGGCTCAGTCGCCGTATTTGGTATTTTCGGTCTGCGACTCATCCGCTCAAAATCACTACTCATTTTCATCGGAGTCATTGGTTTAGCAGTTTTATTTGCGGTCGCTGGTATTTCAGATCGACAATCCGGTGGCGCTGCAGAAGAAGGTATCGATGCATCCGCAATGGGTCGTCTGTATGCGTGGGAAGCAGCATTCAAGATGGCACTGGATAATCCCTTCAGTGGTGTTGGTCTTAATAACTTCTATTCAAATTACTACTACTACAGCTCTCATTGGGACGGGCTCAACCACGCTGTACACAGTACATGGTTTGGTGTTCTGGCAGAAATGGGCTTCCTTGGTCTGATCGTCTTCATCGGTATCATCATTTCGTTGATTAAAACCAGTAGGCAAACACTTTCAATTCTGGCTGAGTTAAAGGACTCTCTCTCTCCGTATCTGACTGCCACTGCGCTTGCCGTCTATGCAGGTGTAATAGGTACTGTTGTGTCTGGTACCTTCCTGACTCAAGGCTTTACCTGGCCAATTTACATACTTGCTGCGTTATGTATTGCCATCTCTCGAATTGCTCAAAAACGTTCTCAATTTGAGAATCTTAACAAGACGAAAGAATAACCAAACTTATCTCATTGTTTTTACTTAATTTATATTTTGGCACGTTACGTGAAATAGTCTCTGCATAATTCAAATGTAAGGGACGCAATCATGTTGGCTCAGCAATTAAACCACTTCAAAGTTTGGCTACAACACAATGAGAATCCTGCGTATCGCAAATTGTTTCTCATTTTGAAAGCAATTCGCGCATGCGATATTCCTACTCCCAAACTATTTAACAAGTTCGTTGGTCTACTCTACTCTGCATTCGGCTCTGTATGGGGAAACCTTTTACGCATTTCAGTACACACTCCCGCCTTTAAAGGGCGACTATCAAAATACGGCAGAGGACTTTACCTGTTTGGTGGTGTGCCTTTTGTCTCTGGTCCCTTGACTATCTCCTTAGGTGATGATTGTCGTATTTCAGGACAAACCACTTTTAGTGCTCGACCTCAGTCTGACCATCCTCAGCTCATTGTTGGTACCAACGTTGATATCGGATGGCAAAGCACATTCGCAATCGGCCATAAAATCGTGATTGGTGACAATGTTCGTATTGCTGGTCGAGCTTTTCTCTTTGGTTACTCAGGTCACTCTTTAGATGCGGCTATGCGGGCAAAAGGTTTTGGAGATCTAGATTGCGACGTCGGCGATATAATTCTCGAAAACGACGTATGGCTTGGAACCAACGTGACGGTTTGCCCAAACGTCACTATTGGTGAAGGTACTATCGTTGGCACCGGAAGTGTTGTTACGAAAGATCTCCCTCCCTATGTGGTCGCAGCAGGCAATCCAGCAAGAGTGATTCGTTCACTTGCTGACTCTCCAACTAGTAATAAGGAAAACCGTCATGCGTGATCTTATTGTTTTCGGTGAAGACTTTGGCGGTTTGCCATCAAGTACTCAACATCTAGTAACTCGTTTGGCTAAGCAGCGTAAAGTACTGTGGGTAAATTCGATTGGCCTGCGTCAGCCTAAACTGACGATGCACGATTTCAAGCGAGCTGCGAACAAGCTATTAGGTAAAAGTAAGGGGGGCTTTAGTCGCCATAACGCACAACCGTCGAATATCAGTGTCGTGAACCTAAAAACGATTCCAGCACCTCGTTCTTGGTTTGCACGTCAAATAGCGAAAACGATGATCTGCTCTCAGTTGAAACCCGTGATTAAAAAGCTTGGGTTAAACAAGCCCATCTTATGGAGTTCGCTTCCGACGACTGCTGATCTGTGTGGAACAATGGGTGAATCTGCCATTGTTTATTATTGTGGCGATGATTTTTCATCTCTTGCAGGTGTTGACCACGACGTAGTGGCAGCGCACGAAAGCAAACTTGTCGAACATGCAGATTTAATTCTCGCGGCGAGTGCAAAACTACTGACTAAATTTCCTCAGTCTAAAACACATTATCTTCCTCACGGGGTCGATACGCATCTATTCAGCACTCCAGTGAGTCGCGCCATCGACTTACCTTCAGCAGAAAATAAAATCGCTGGTTTCTATGGCAGTTTGTCTAACTGGTTAGATTATGAACTTATTGAGCAAGTGTGCTTAGCCAATCCAACTTGGCAGTTCGTGTTTATCGGTCCATTGGAACTGCCGACTAATCCTTTGCCAAAATTGCCTAACGTTCACTACCTTGGCCCAAAACCTCATAGTGAACTGCCTAGCTATAGCCAACATTGGAATGTGAGCTTGCTTCCATTCCAGTCTAATGGACAAATCGCATCATGCAGCCCGTTAAAACTGCTTGAGTACCTAGCCGCTGGTAGCAAAGTCATTGCGACGCCCTTCCCTGCACTTTCTCCATATAGAGAGCAGGTCAACGTAGTGACCAACGCTCAGCAGTTTACTGACACCTTAAATCGCCTAGATTTAGATTCAAGCATTGATAAGCAGCAATCTCTTGCATCGGAAAGCTGGGATGCTCGTACAGTTAAGCTTAATAGTATGTTGGAGTCATTATGAATGAGCTAAAAATGAGGTTCATCGTCATACTCAACTCAGCATGGCGACAGCGCTACGTAATCGTAGTACCTATTCTCATCCTTCCTTTTGTTGGCTACTTTATTGGAAAAGTCGCACCAACAAATTACGTGTCGCATACTTCTATGCTGATACAGGAAACGGCGAAGATGAACCCTTTCCTAGAGGACATCGCCGTCTCAACGATGCTAAAAGAACGGCTCAATGCACTCAGCACCTTGCTTAAAAGTCGTCATGTATTAACGGCCGTCGCGAAAGAGCATGGTTTGATCGATGATGCGATGGTTCCTGCAGAGCGAGATTACATCATAAGTAAGCTTTCAAGCAGCCTTACTGTGACTCAACCCGGTAAGGATTTTCTAAAGATTTCGTTAACGGCCCCCAACCCTACAGGGATGAAAGAGCTGTTGGAGTCGATTAGCGAGCACTTTATAGAGCAGCTGCTTGCTCCTGAACGCTCTTCGATTGAGGATTCATCCGAATTCCTCGCGATTCATATTGAAAAGCGCAGAGAAGAGCTGGATATTGCTGAGAATGAGTTGGCAGACTTCAAAAATCGCTACGCTTCCGTCACGCCAGAAATGCAAAGCCAAGCACTAGGTAGGCTCGCTTCTTTGAAACAAAGCTACGCGGAGAAAAAAGCCGAGCTTGCGGGTGTAGAACGAAGCTTAGGCTCGCTCGATCAACAACTGTCTAAAACAAATCCAGTAGTCGGTAAAATTGAAGATCAGATCATCGAAATTCGCAGCGAGTTGACGCTTCTAAAAGCGAAATACACTGAAAGTCACAGTGCCGTACAAGGTAAAGAACGCGAGTTACGACGCTTAGAGAATGAACGTTCCATCTTGCTACAAATGGAACAACCGAACATCAGTAGTGATCAGCTATGGGACATCGCTAGTAGCAACAAGCTCAAAGATCTTGGTGAAGTGCAGCCCTTACTGGTAACCCAACTCCAAAGTTTGCAATTAGTCCGTGGCCGCTATGAATCATTGACTGAGGAGACTAAAAGTCTCAAAGAAATGATCGCCCGATTAGAACAGGAAGCCAATAGCTTTGGTGACAACGCGAAAACCATGCACCGCCTAGTGAGAAATGCGGAAATTAAACGTCAGCTCTACGATGAATTGATTCAACGTTACGAGATGGCGCAGTTAACCGGATCATTAGGTGTATTCGAGCAAAACAAACGAGTCAAAATTATCGACCTTCCTTATACTCCGAGTCGACCTGCTAACCTTCCTGCGATTATTTTTGTCATCGCTGGGTTAGTTGCTGGCATCGGGCTGGGTGCAGGCGTTGCAATCCTTATAGAGCTGTTTGACTCTTCGATTAGACGTAAGGAAGAGATTGAGGTGATCACAAATGCGCCTGTGATTACTCATATACCTCGGATCCGTTGACCCTAAGATTAAGCCTTATCAATCATAAAGATTTTCAAATTGATTATCAGGTTGAGAACGCAGCCAGAAAACACATAAGATACTGAAATTTAAACATTTAAAATCTGGCACACTATGTGCTCTTACTAACTTAAAGGAATTATTCGTTTAGGAGCTAGTATGAGCACACCTTGCAAAACAATCATCCATGTGGTCCAACACCTCTCTCCTGGTGGTCTAGAGGCGCTAGCTCTCAATATGCTCGCATTTTCTAACCCACAACAGAAAGTGCTCATCATTAGCCTAGAAGGGACTAAACAAGCATCCATTTCAAAATGGTCGAAACTCGAAGCCGTTAAGAACCAACTTATCTTCTTGAACAAACCATCAGGATACAGTGTTAAAACTTTGGTTCAGCTGTTCAGATTATTCCGCACACTCAAACCTAGCGTTGTCCATACTCATCATATCGGACCAATCCTTTATGGATCGATAGCCGCAAGATTGGCAGGTGTTAAGGCGAGAATCCACACAGAACACGACGCATGGCATTTGTCCAACGAAAAGCATCGCTCTCTACAAGGCTTTGCTTTAAAAATAGCGAAACCAAGTATTGTTGCCGATGCGGCTTTGGTCAGAGAGCAAATTCACCGTCACTTCGACTATAAAGACGTGACGGTGATTAAAAACGGCATCGATTGTGAACAGTTCACAACAGGCTCAAAACATCTGGCTCGCCAAGTTATTGGTCTTCCTGTGCGCAGCACGATTATTGGTAGCGCGGGACGCCTTGAGAAAGTAAAGGGTCATGATGTTCTGATTGATGCGATGACCTTACTGCCGAATCACATTGAACTGGTAATTGCAGGCGAAGGTAGCCAAAGGAAAAAGCTCGAAGCACAAGTAAAGGAACTTGGCATTAGCCATAGAGTCACCTTTTTAGGTCTTGTCGATGACATGGTTCGATTCTATCAAGCATTGGATCTGTTCTGCCTTCCCTCACGTAGTGAAGGCTTCCCACTTTCAACATTAGAGGCTCAATCATGTGACATTGTCACTTTAGCAAGTAACGTGGGAGCTACAGGTGAGACACTCTGCCCAATTACAGGGAGCCTATTTGAGAGTGAAAACCCGCAAGCACTTGCTTCTAGTGTCCTCACTGCCCTTGAGCTACACCACACTGACTCTCCGCGTGACTTTGTACTTCACAACAATGACATCAGAGACATGATGAGAGCTTATGAAATGTTGGCAGAGGAGAAAAGCGCATGATCGACTTACTACTCACGATTCTATTTGTCGTCAGCTGCCTTTTGGTTATCTATCACCATGTTGGTTACCCAGTGCTGCTTTCTTGGTACTCGAAACAGCACCCTTTTAAAACGATAAATCACCGTAGTCGTGGATTCAAAAGTATTAAAGGGGACAGAGCTTGCGCGACAATCACAATTTTGGTTCCCGCATTCAACGAGGAGCAATGGATCGCAGACAAAATTCGTAACCTGTCTTCGCTCGATTATCCAAAAAACAAATACAAGGTCATCATTGCCTGCGATGGCTGTACTGATAACACTGTCTCAATTGCTGAGCAAACCATTCAAGAAGCAATTTGTTCAGATACTCACTTCGAGATCAGAGCCTTCGAATCCAATCGTGGCAAAGTTGCGGTCGTCAACGAACAGATGAAGACCATCACGAGCGACATTACCGCGTTGAGCGATGTCTCAGCTCTCATTTCTCTTGATGCACTATGGGTAGCCAACAAACATTTTCATAATGAACAGGTTGGCGTGGTCAATGGCCACTACCAGCTGTTCAAACCAGATAATGAAGGCGAAGCATGTTATTGGCAATATCAAAGCAAACTCAAGATGCGCGAAGCGACCTTAGGTTCTACTCTAGGCGCACACGGAGCTTTCTACCTGTTTAGAACTCACCTGTTTGAATCAATGAGCATGGACACCATCAATGATGACTTTATGATTCCTATGTCGATCGTGCGTCAAGGTTACATAGCAGAGTATGAGCCTCAGATGGTTGCACTAGAGATGGAGGCAACAAACGAGAAAGACGACTTTAGCAGAAGACTGCGAATTTCCGCAGGAAACATGCAACAAGCTATCGAACTTTGTGAAATGTTTTTACCTAAGTACAAAGGCGTTGCGTTTGCATTCTTTTCAGGAAAAGGATTAAGACTCATCACCCCTTACCTACTGATATTCTGCTTAATCTGCTCCATTGTCATGATGGACAACCCGATTTTTATGGCAGCATTATTCGCCCAAATCGCGCTCTATTCACTAGCAATACTTAGTCATCAATTGCCATACATTTTTAGTCATAAAGCCTGCAAACTGCTGCTTTATATCGTTGCAGGTCACTGTGCAAATTTCATCGGTGGTATGCGATACCTATTCGGTCTTGAATCAGGAAAATGGTCTCGCGTAGGCCAATAAGGAGATGATTATGAGCAACGTATCAACTCACATTTCAATTTGGTTAGCAAAACGTCTGTTTGATCTATTTGGCGCACTATTGGGATTGCTACTGCTTTCTCCAGTCATGCCTTTTATCGCACTGGCGATAAAACTCAGCTCTCCTGGTCCTGTTTTTTATAAACAATTGAGAGTCGGTAAATCAACACCGGAAAAGATGGTATTCTTTGAAATCATTAAGTTTCGCACCATGTATCAAGATGCCGAGCAACGCACTGGTGCTGTATGGGCGACAGAAAACGATCCAAGAATCACCCCAGTTGGACGCTTCCTACGTAAAACGCGCCTAGACGAGATTCCTCAGTTGTTTAATGTGGTTATGGGTGAAATGTCATTAATTGGCCCGCGTCCAGAGCGCCCTAGCTTTTACAGCAAACTAGAGAACGCAATCCCTTACTTTGCTGACAGAACTTACGGTGTCATGCCTGGAATCACAGGGCTAGCGCAAGTAAACCAAGGTTACGATACTTGTATTGATGATGTTCGTAGAAAAGTTGGCTATGACCATAGTTACGCTCTTTCATTGTGCTCAATGAAGTCATGGCTAAGCATGGATATGAGCATTATCACAAAAACCATCGTGGTTATGTTTGATGGTCGAGGACAATAGCCATTAACGAGTAGAGATATGTACGTGATTTAATGCACATTTTTTAACTGGCAATGCGTAAAACAACAACAATTCGATTAGTTATAAAGCAAACGAGTAAAAATCGAAGAAAATGCGCTTGCACGATTGAATAACTCTCGGTAACATCCCTCTCGTTCTTAAGGAATGGGTCCGTAGCTCAGTTGGTTAGAGTACTACCTTGACATGGTAGGGGTCGGCGATTCGAGTTCGCCCGGACCCACCACTCCTTAAAGCATCCAGTTGCACAGAACATAAATTTGGGTCCGTAGCTCAGTTGGTTAGAGTACTACCTTGACATGGTAGGGGTCGGCGATTCGAGTTCGCCCGGACCCACCAAATTTAGTCCTTCAGGACGATCGCAAAGCCCGCTTCAAGCGGGCTTTGTTGTATCTGTACCTAGCAAGTTTTCTAGCTAAACCTTTGGGAACTTCAGTGTGATTGAAAGACCCTGCTTATCATATAGATACTCATCCTTTAGCTCTAAGGTGCCTCCCATTCTCTTCGTAGCAGCAGAGACTAGACTTAGCCCTAGTCCATTGCCTTCCGTATTTCTACTACTGTCGCTGCGGTAGAATTTTTGGCATAGGTGCGTTAACTCCTCTTCTCCGACGCCGCCACTTTGATCCGCTACGGTTATTTCTACACTGTCTGCTTTCTCTGCTGAAGAGATTCGAATCGTGTTACCCGCTAAGTTGAACTTACATGCGTTATCGATCAAATTGGACACTACCTGCATCATTAATTCTTGGCTGGCGTTAATTTGGTGACTTGGATCAATGTTTAACTCTAGGTTTAAATGATTGTCTTCTACAACGGGCTCGTATAGTTCTGCCGCACACTCAACTAACTGTTGGAGATTGACAGCACTTTGAGTTATCTGCTCTCCATTGAACTCAAGTCGGCTTATTCGTAGCAGTTGATTAAAGGTATTGAGAAGGTTTGCCACCATTTGCTCTACTTCTTCAAGTTCTGAGTGACTCTCAGAAAGTTGCTGAATTCGATGATAAACCGACGTAAGCGGAGTTCTTAAGTCATGCGCAATATTGTTTGCTTGCTGCTTAGTCATCTCTGTCGACTGTGCAAGACGATCTAACATCATATTCAGTTCTGAAATGGTCTCTGACAGCGGCCCTTCCAGGTTTTCATTGGGGATTCTAAGATGTAGGTCGTTGTCTTTAGTTATGCTGTTGCTCGCTGCGTTAATATCAGTCAGTCGCGTTTTAATGCTGTTTATCATGAAATAGGCAATGACGAATCCCACAATCATCAACGCTCCTACCGAGTAAATGATCCGATCAATAAGCTGAGTTTGTTGATTAAAGAAGTTGTCTTCTGCCCGAACCTCCAACTTTCGCCAGCCATCGCCCTCCGGAAGAAAGGTCTCAACGCTGATGTAATCAGGAGCTTCACTCTCCTGTATATAAAACTCTACACTAAACTCCATTTCATCTAGTAATTCATAGGAGTCTAGCTTTTGCAATTCGTGGTCGCTGATATGCTCTTTGAACATATAGCTAAAGACTGCGTCGTGATCTGCTCGCAGAACCTTCTTCGTTTCCTCAGCGCCTAACTCATCCCACAGTTGATTAACATAGTTGGCTTCAGAGGCAAGAATGGGTAAGACACTGTTGTCAATGAACCAGGCATAGATGCTGGTACGCATCACGATTAGCAACACAATCGCTGCCACGACTAACATGGCATATAAGTTAAGAAAACGGCGAAAAGGATCATTTAGCCAACTCACGAACGTTCCTCCATGACGTAGCCAGCCCCTCTAACGGTGTGCAACAGAGGCTTGTAACCATCGAGATCAATCTTCTTTCGCAATCGACTAATATGAACATCAATGACATTGGTTTGCGGATCAAAATGATGATTCCAAACTTTCTCTAGCAGCATAGTTCGTGTCACTATGCGGCCTTGATTTTCAATTAGGTAGAGCAAAATTTGATACTCACGAGTGTTGAGTACTATATCTATATCTCCCCGCTTTGCCTTTCGGGTATATGTATCTAACGATAAAGAATCTAGCTTTAACTCGGTGTTTTTTGCTTGAGATTGCGATTCACTTGGTCTTCGTGCCAGCACTTCTATTCTCGCCAGCAACTCGGTATAAGCGTAAGGTTTAACTAAGTAGTCGTCTCCCCCACTTCTTAATCCTTTAACACGCTCCTCAACGCTATCCAACGCGCTGAGCACCAATACAGGAGTTTGGTTACCACCCGCTCTTAGCGCCTGAATCATCTGAAGACCATCCATTTCAGGCATCATGCGGTCGCAAATAATAACGTCGTAGTCATTTTGCAAAGCACAAATCAAACCCAACTTCCCGTTCTCGGCTCGATCAGTCTGGTGCCCAGATTGCTCTAAGCTATGACTCAGAAAACGCGATTGTTCTACGTTGTCTTCCACTAATAAAATTTTCATAACTCAAACCCCAAGCGACTAGCCCAATTGCTTCGATTTCATGGCTTCGGTTGTGGACCAACTTCCACTAATTCTAAGTCATTGTCATCACTAATAGAATACGCATTTCCGTATAGATTATCTTTAACCATACCCGAAGCGAATTCCATTTGTTCATACTCTTCGATTAACTCTTCTACTCTGTCGACCTTCTCAGAATCGATCACTTTCAATGTTTTGGCATCTATCACTAACAAGGTTGAAAGTGGCTCTTCGTAACTTTCTTTTAGCTCAACCATATAGATAGTTCCGAGCTCCGGTGCTAGATCAGAGTACGCTGAGACGATGAACCCTTGGTGCGTCTTACCAACTTGCGCAAGGACTTCTTGAAGTGAAAAGTTAACTTTTTGAATCGTTTGGGTAACGTCTTTACCACTTGTTGCATCAAAGAAAATGGTGTCTTGTTCTGCTTGTTGTTTTGCAGTGGCAACGTAGAGAAACCGACCATCTTCTTGTTCAATCAATTCGATAGATTCATAGCTAGCAGGCTTGAGCTTTTTAATCTGACTAAGCGCTTTTTCTGCGCTCATAGTAGGCAGAAGATTAGCCTTGTTAGAGTCATTCGTTGAGTTCGCCATAGCGCTAAAGCTAATCATGCTGCCAATCAAGATGCTAAGTGTAGTGAGTTTTTTCATAATCTTATTCCTACTGTTGGTTAAGTTCGGAACAAGATTAACCAATGGAGCTAACGTCTTTCTAAACTCAAGATTAAAAATTTGTAATGTTAGCTAATTCAGCGATCGGCGACAACGCGGTCGGTACTGCTGTTAAAGATATATAGGCTCGGGCCAGGGTGATTTTATGAAGTAGTGACAATTTCAGATAGACAAAAGCCTGATTTCAATCAGGCTTTATCAGTCATATATAAAATATATCTAGTACAGCGACTACAGTTCGCTTAGGCGCTTCGTCATAATATCTTGAATCTCATCAAGCCAAGCATAGCGCTTAGTATATAAACGTCGTTTGGTTTTCTTAAGTGTGCTTGGATCTTTGCGCGGTGGTTGCATAGGTATCTGATAAATATATTTAGACACCTGCTCCGCACCATATTCAGTCCATAGTTCCGCATAGTTGAAAGTGACACTTGAGCGTTTCGAACCCGTATATCTAAGTGCTTGATAGATGTGCCCCTTATTGCTAATACCGAATATCTTCTCAACCTGCCACTCTCGAGCAAGCATCAACAGCACTTCTACCATTAGAGCTTTTGGACGCAAACCATGCATACCACGAGTCAAAGCTTTGATGATCTCACCACGTTCCGTGATGTAATCCCCCGGCCCCTGTAGCGCACCAATATGGATCTCTCTATTCGGAGTACTTGAGAGATTAAATGCCAAGGTAAACAAGTCTCGGTTTTGCTCATCAATGAGTTTAAGTGCCAGCGAGCCTTCTCTTTCCGGCCCAGCACACAATAACAATCTGCAGTCTAAAATATCAGCGAGTAACCAGCCATCATTTGAATAGAAATCTAAGAAACCACGACCGTACATTTCGTACAAAGAGCTAAAATGCTCATAGATTTTCTTTGCTCGCTGCTCAGGGCGCCACTTCAAACACACGTATGGCTTCAATGGTTTTTCCAGCAATCGAGGATTGACCTCGGTGATTTTCTTGAGATCAGGTTGCGCAAAGAGTTCCTGCATCTGTTTTAGGACTCCCGGCTTAAGCATTGACCATAGGCAAAAACGCGCATTATATCGTAACTTTTTAAACCCGCGAATATCTGGATAAACAGTTTCGGCGACCTTGGGAAGCGACAAAACAAAATTAAGGTAGTTGACTGACATATAGAATTCTCGGCTTTCTGTATGGGACTTTGCTCATGAAGTCATTGCCTAATAAATGGTTAGGCAAGCGTTAGTGCACAGTGTACAAAACCAGAAAAATGAGATGTAGATCTACTTTGTCGCTACTTTGTCACGCTTATGTCAGCCTCGATTACAGTTTAGGGAACGTCACGGTGAATTGCGCACCGCCTAGCGCGCTTTGCCCAACTTCAACCCTGCCTTGGTGTCTTTTAACAATCAGCTCCACAATTGCTAAACCAAGACCAAATCCACTGCTTTCTTTATTTCTGGACGCATCCACACTGTAAAACGGCTGAAAGATTGACGGCCAATGTTCAGGAGGCACTCCTCTACCGTCATCTTCTACTTTAATCACAACCTGTTGCTCACTTTCTATCACAGTTAAATAAACTTCGCTTTCAGCATATTTGATCGCATTTGAAAGTAAGTTGACTATTCCACGCTTTAACAGTGAACGGTCAGCGCTAAGCTCTACATTTTTTTCAATGTTAACGCCAATATTGATATTGCGGCTGTTTGGTATACGTTGAACCACTTCGGATAAAAAACCAATTAGATTAAGCTGTTCTATGTTGAGCTGAGTCTCAGGGCGCTCCATTTTTGCAAAATAAAGTAGCTCATCGACCATTCGCTCCATTTCTTCAGTGTCTTCAATAATGCTTGCAATTTTGTCATGCTGCGCTTGAGACATCTCTTGATCTTGCAACATTTCAGCTTGCCATTGAATTCTGAATATTGGGGTCCTTAAATCATGCGCAACGGCATTGGTTAAAAAGCGGTTACCGGTGATTAAATTAGATATTTTGTCCGCCATATAATTAAAGCTACGATTCAAAGAGCCCAAAGCTTTTCCGCTCTGAAGTGGAGCTCGAACATTAAAATCCCCTTTAGCAAACTTGACGGTTGCGTCCTCCAATAGCCTCACGCGACGACCTAAAAACCAAATAAAACACAGGGAATAAACAAAAAAGCCCGCAAGAATAAACCCGAAGGATGTAATGTCATCAATTTCAATGGCACGCCTTAGCTCCGTTTCTGAGTCGGGCATGATATGAAAAACAACGTCAGGTTCGGCCAGCTTAAACCAGAAAGAACGCTCTACATCAAAGAACACATTAACCTTAGAATCACTGTCGAAGTAGTTTGCTACTTCTTCAGGTACTTCGTCCGCCTTAAATACGATCAATTTTTCCGCAGTTGTCTCTACATAACGCTCGAGTGTATCTAGAGTGTTTTCCTTTCCCTGATTCTCGTAAATACTAAGGATTAACCTTTGAAAGGCTTCCCCTTTTCGCTCTTGAAGAACATTGTCATAGTCGGTATTCAGCTGATATATCACATAATCTATGCTAAAAATGCTTACCATAAACCAGATTAGTAGGCCAACAGACGATTCCAAGTAAATTCGGCGCATACACCCTCTTTAGATTAATTACTATTGCCAGGTATCAGGGACAAATAGGTACCCTTTCCCTCTAACGGTGATGATGCGTTTTGGTGTTGTGGATGTATCGCCAAGCTTCTTACGTAGGCTTACAATCTTGTTGTCAACGGTTCTATCAAGGCCATCATATTCAATGCCTCTTAGCGTCTTAGTAAGTTGGTCACGAGATAACACTTCGTCAGGAGAACATGCCAGAGCCCAAAGCAAATCAAATTCGCTATCAGACATAGAGATCACCTTACCTGCCAATTCGCAAACCTTTCGTGCATCATTCAACTTCAATTGATCAAATTCCAGCACCTTCGAATTGGGCGCCTGAACTGATGACGGTGTGTTCGAACCGCCTCTTCTTAGCAGCATTCGCATTCGAGCTAATAAAACCCGGGGTTTGATTGGCTTAGTCACAAAATCATCTGCACCAATTTCGAGCGCCGCTACATGATCAAAATCATCATCACTTGCTGTCAGCATCAGCACTTTACCCGAGTAGTTTGGTCGGATCTGTCTACAAATTGTCAGACCGTCAATTCCAGGTAGCATTAGATCAAGCAGAACAATATCAGGTTGCTTTTCTACGATAGCATTGATTGCGTTTTCACCCTCTTCAAAAGTTGTGACATCGAAATCTTGGGAAAGAAAATACTCGCACAGCATCTGACGAAGCTTAGCGTCATCTTCGACAATAAATAGAGTCTGATTCACAGAATTTTGCATATAAATTAAAGTATGGTATGACTACATATCATCGATTCTATCTCATCCTACTTCCAATTTCTGCAACTCAAGGGGAGTTACTGGGCTTTTTGTCCGGTGCAAGCATGCGGCTTTTCTGTTAGGATGCGCTTCCCGTTTGTTACTGAGCAGTACCATGAACCGTAAGAAAAAGATCAACCAGATCCTTAAAGCAAAACAAAAAAAGACCAATGCTAAGTTGCACAAGAGCAATAAGCCTCGATACATCTCGAAAGCAGAGCGAGCTAAGTTAGAAGCGGAAGAGCAAAATCAAAAGGCAATCGATATAGCTAGTGATACTGTAGAACAATTAGATAGTACTGCCTCAGATCAATAATACCGATTTTCAGATAAAAAAGCGCCACTCGTAATGACAAGTGGCGCTTTTTTATATTCAGTGTGTTTATTCGTTGTGATTAGAGGTTGCCGCCATACCATCAAATGAAACCAGTTTAATTTCTAGCTGCGCCCCAAAGTAACTTAACGCCAGTTTCGGGTCTTTATTAGCAGACACTTTCTTTCCAAGCGTCTCTAACAGCTCAGCCATAAAATCTTTAACTGGCTGATCTGCATCTGCCAAATGTTGTTCTAACCTATTGTTGTTCATTATATTCCTAGCCATAACACTACGCTGGATCCCTCCCGAACAGCTCCTTCCACACTACTGATGTGAAAATCCAAAACGGCTCGTTCAAGATAACCCTGTATTTATTGTTTCAATCGCAATTGCTAGGTCTCGTATAAAACTGGCTCAATTACAAAGCTTAAAATTTAGGTCGCTGATAATTACCTAATAAAGCATGAGTTAAAAGAAAACGAAAGCCTGATGCGATGAGAGTCAAAATAAGAATATTAATACCCAAAATAAAGATCAAGAGAGTGTACAAACTGATTTGCCAATTTTCACTCCGCGTTAATGAGTCACATTTCTGGTGTATATTTTCGATAAAGGAGTCAGTATTTCTACCGCGCGAATTTTTCGCTCTCCATCTAAATTTCTTAACGCCTCGATCATCAATGAGTCTCGGACATGCTGCATTTGTCGCAATTGGTGAAATTGCGGAAACTGTCGCATTTCGCAGGTAAAGTTAACATGTGAGCTCAGATTAAATCCTAGCTTGACTCTAAAGCCTATTGCCACAGAGTAGTCTCGTACTTTGTAAACATCTTCTAACTGAATGTACTGTTTCTCAGACAGACCTAGGACTCGGGCCATCGTATTAATGGAGATTTGGTGTGTACGGCGAAAACGCTTCACAGTTATCGCGATCGAACGATAATAGTCAATCGCAAAAGCGTTCATATCGAGAGTTTTAGGTGCAAACAAATCATCATAGCGTATTTCAGGATCTACAAGAGCTGTGGTTTCTCGTCGAAAACGTTCAAATTCATTTCTTGTCGTTGAGCTCATCAAAGATGCAATGAGATCCAAATACAATTCAAACTGTTGTTCTGGTAAGCGACCAATACAAAACAGAGCCTCTATCCCTTTGTCATCCATTCCACGATAATGTTCTCGTAGCTTAACTGCATGGTAAAAGCTCGTCATTGGAACCATCATTATCCATGACAGGGCAGCAACGACATGGATTGGGCGCATCGATCGATAGCTCTGCTGCATGTAACGTCTTAATGTTGAAGCATTCAGACCTTCTAGACGTTGCTGTAGTTCAGCAATAGACATACCTTGAGCACGCCGGGCACACGACATAGAGATCGCCATCTCAGCATCAATGTTATTCAGCAGCTCATCTAGCATGTTTATCTTCTCTTCAGACACCGAAATGGTGATATCATCAGCAGTATTAAACATGTAATTCCTTGATTACTTAACACTTCGAAGGAATCATAACATTAAGAGTTGAAAGTCTGGCTTATTGTTTTATTTGCCTACCTCAACAATAGTGTCTTTTCAATCGGAATGAATCTATCGCAAACATCGATCAATGACTGAGCGGTTAAACCAGGCACACCATAGACATCGACTCTAGTATCAAAGCGTTTTTGGATTCGGTCGACTAACATCTCAAAATCTCCATCACCGGAGAGGAGTATGACACGATCAACCTTTGAGGCCGCTTCATAGATGTCTAAGGCAATCCCTACGTCCCAGTCTCCTTTTGAGCTGCCATCATGTCGCTGAATATAAGGTTTAAGCTTAACGTTAAAGCCGATACCACGTAGGATATGGTGAAATTGACGCTGCTTAGGATCATGAGAGGCAATCGCATAGGCATTGGCTTCTAACAACTGCTGACCCTCAGTAGCGATGTACCAAAACTGGTTGTAATCAAAATTCGCTCGATACTTATCTCTAGTGGTGTAATAGATGTTCTGTACATCGACAAAAATCGCGATTTTTTCCATGATTGATTACCTTAGTTTCGACGCCGAGACTGTATCAGAACAACGCGCAAAATACACCAAAACAAAAAGACCTGAATCACTTCAAGTATGATATCAGGTCTAATTCGTTAACAAACAGGGTTGGATAATGTTCAATGAAACCACTTCAACTTATCGTGCAAAGACGTCACGCTTCCAACAACAATCAACGCTGGGCTCACTGCCTCTTTCGCCATGTTTGGCAACTCTTTCAGCGACCCTGTAAATACCCTTTGTTCACGTCGGGTTCCATTTTCAATAATGGCGCAAGACATATTCGAATCTAGCCCAGTTTCCAACAATTTTTCGGTGATGTAACCACTTTGCTTTAAGCCCATGTAGAACACGAGTGTGTTATTAGACTGAGCTAAAGAGTGCCATTCGATTTCACGGCCATCTTTCTGCACATGACCTGTAATAAACTGAACGCTTTGAGCATGATCGCGATGCGTTAAAGGAATCCCCGCATAAGCCGTCGCCCCAGCAGCAGCGGTTATACCTGGAACCACTTCAAAGCGGATGCCATGTTCGGCAAGCTCTTCTAGCTCTTCTCCACCACGACCAAATATAAACGAGTCTCCGCCTTTTAGACGGACAACCTTTTTGCCTTGCTGCGCTTTCTCAACCAGAATCTGATTAATTTGGTCTTGAGGAACACAGTGAAAATCTAGCTTTTTCCCCACATAAATCATTTCGGCATCGCTATTGGCTAATGCCAGAATCTCTGGAGAGACTAGACGGTCATATACCACAACTTCTGCTTGTTGAATCACTCGATAGCCTTTGACTGTTAGTAGATCTGGGTCGCCTGGCCCAGCACCGACTAAAGAAACAAAGCCAAGGTTTGATGGAGAGATGGGAGTCATGCTCATAGCTATGCCTATCAACTTAAATTTGGATATAAAGAGTAGTACTCAACGAGTGCGAACAATGAATGACTACTTTTTATATTCAAATCAATACTGTATTTGATGGTTAGGAGCCCCACGCATCAACGTGGGGCTGTAGATCATTATTTCGCTAGTGCTGGTTTCGCATTAACTTCTTCTTCATCGCTTAGAGAAGGCGCTGTTTTTGCGTGAGTCAGGTATAGCGGGATACATGTCATGATCAAACCACCAACGATGTTGCCAAGGATGGTTGGGATAAGGTTGAAATTCAACCAAGTCGCGATACCAAAATCCGCACCTAAAATCATACCTAGTGGGAATAGGAACATGTTTACTACTGTGTGCTCGAATACAAGTGCAAAGAAGATGAAGATTGGGAACCACATCATTGCGACACGACCAGCAACCGTGCGTGCCGTCATGTTACCAATCACACCTAAACAAACCATTAGGTTACAGAAGATGCCACGTACGAAACAGGTGATCCATCCGTCCATGCCCATCGCTTCAAAACCTGCACTACGAGCGGTTGAAACAGCGATGAATTTCTTCGCAACCGCGTTCAATTCAAGTGAGAAGTTACCTGTTAGAGAAATAGCCACTAGGTACGCAACAATCAGTGAACCAATAAGGTTACCTAGACCAACAAGACCCCAGCAACGGAAGACTCGGTTCCATGTGATACCCGGACGGCCTTCGAATTTTGCCAGAGGAGCAAGACCAAAAACACCTGTCACTAGGTCATAGCCCATGACTGATAGGATGACAAAGCCCACTGGGAAAACAAGTGCGCCAACCACACCAACACCTGTTTGAACGATTGTTGTGATAGCTACAACGACCGCAAGAGACAGAATGATGCCCGCCATCGTACCGCGAAGAAGCAAATCGCGAGCACTGGTTTTCGTTTTTGCTTCGCCAACATTGATCATTGTTTGCACGAATTCAGCAGGTTTAAAGTCTGTAGACATGAATGTGTCCTTATTCAAAATTGAAAGTTAAAAGTTGAAAGTTGAAATTGAATAGTGAAAGACCCGCTGTTCCTCTGTTCCCCAACGGAGAAACAACGAACCTTTAAGCTATTTAATCTCCATAGCCTTCATATTTGTTGCCGCAGCGTTGTTGCCTGCACCTCTTCACCCTAATCACATAAAACACCTATGCTCATAGGGATGAATCGGCTTGTCTCCTAGCTGCAACAACAACTATTTTGGCTATGAAAGTACATTTAAACGAACGTTTAAGCCGCGATTTCAACCTTACCTTTTGCAACGCGTGCTTTGTATGATTTCACGCTCATGCGTTCATCTTCCATACACACACCGGTTGCTAGGTTAAAGCGTTGCTTCTTCAGTGGGCTTGCTACCCATAGTTGCTCGTCGTGTTCAACAATCAGGCCACGTGACAGTACATTTGACTGAAAAAATGGGTCCATATTGTTGATTGCAAACACTTCTTCAGTTGCTCGTGGGCGGAAGATAGCCACTTGCTCACCCTCAAATAGTGCGACTACGCCAGTGCCTGGGATGATGTCTTCGATGTTGCAAACTTTTGTAAATGCCATGATTTCTTCTCCCTTTAAACCACTTCTACGTGAAGGATGTCGCCTTTCGCTTCAGGATGTTTTTCAGTGAATGTTGCCGGGCGATGTTGCTCACGGCCATCTGTCACAAACATAACGTTGTCGTCACGCTCATCTGAGTTAATGAAATGAGCAAAGCGTTTTAGCTGCGTTTCGTCGTTGATGGTATCCGTCCATTCGCAGCGGAACTCTTCAACTAGTTTGGTAACGTCTGCTTCTAGTTGATCATTGATACCCAGTTTGTCTTCGATGATCACTTCACGTAGGTAGTCGATGCCGCCTTCTAGGTTCTCGAACCATACAGAAGTACGCTGTAGTGGCGCAGCCGTACGGATGTAGAACATCATGAAACGGTCGATGTATTTGATCAGTGTTTCTTGGTCTAGATCACCAGCAAGCAGTGTCGCGTGGCGTGGCTTCATACCACCGTTACCACACACGTACATGTTCCAACCCGCGTCTGTTGCGATAATGCCCAAGTCTTTACCTTGCGCTTCTGCACACTCACGAGTACAACCAGACACACCAAACTTCATCTTATGAGGAGTACGAATGCCTTTGTAACGGTTCTCGATCATCACGCCAAGGCCAACTGAATCTTGAACGCCGTAACGACACCAAGTAGAGCCGACACACGTCTTAGCCATACGCAGTGCTTTCGCATAAGCCTGACCCGTTTCATAACCCGCTTCGATTAACTTCTTCCAGATTGCAGGAAGGTCATCTTTCTGTGCCCCAAATAGACCGATACGTTGTGCACCTGTAATCTTGGTGTACAGGTTGTATTCCGCAGCAACATCTGCAAGTGCTGCAAGTGCTTGTGGCGTCACTTCACCACCAGCCATACGTGGAATCACAGAGTAGGTACCATCTTTTTGCATGTTACCTAAGAAGTTATCGTTGGTATCGTGCAGTTTAACCAGAGATGGCTTCAGAATATGGTCACCCCAGCAGGACGCAAGGATAGAGCCTGCTAGAGGTTTACACACTTCACAGCCGTAACCTTTACCGTGTTTCTCTAGCAATTCTTCATACGATTTGATTTCGCCAATACGTACTAGATGGAAAAGCTCTTGGCGAGAGTAAGCAAAGTGCTCACATACATCCGCTTTAACTTCAACGCCTGCTTTTTCAAGCTCAGCGTTTAGCACTGACGTGACAAGTGGGATACACCCCCCACAACCCGTGCCCGCACCGGTTACTGCTTTGATGTCGCCAATCGTGTGGTGACCTTGTGCAACGGCTTCAGCGATTTTGCCTTTTGTTACGTCAAAACAAGAACAGATAACCGCAGAATCAGGCAGAGCGTCGGCGCCTAGAGTAGGTTTCTCAGCCCCCGCATGTGCAGGTAGGATAAGTGCATCTGGGTGCTCCGGTAGGTCAATTTCATTGAGCATTAACTGAAGAAGATCGCCGTAATCAGAAGTATCGCCTACCATTACCGCACCAAGAAGCTTCTTGTTATCTTCAGATACGATTAAGCGTTTGTATACTTCCTGCTCTTCGTTCTGGTAAACGTAGCTCTTACAACCAGGAGTACGACCGTTAGCATCACCGATAGAGCCAACTTTCACACCTAGCAGCTTAAGCTTGGCAGACATGTCTGCACCTTCGAACTTGCTGTCGTTACCCACAATGTGGTCAACCGCAACCGTTGCCATTTTGTAACCTGGCGCTACTAATCCGTAGAAGGTTTCATTCCAAGAAGCACACTCACCAATCGCATAGATGTTCTCATCAGAAGTCTGACAGAAGTCGTTGATGGCGATACCACCGCGTGGCGCGACGTCTAGCTGCATGTCACGGGCAAGCTTGTCTTGTGGACGAATACCCGCGGAGAATACGATGAAGTCTGTTTCTAGCTCAGTACCATCAGCAAAGCGCATCACGTTACGAGCATCTCTACCCTCAGGAGCGATTTCAAGTGTGTTTTTACTGGTGTGAACCTTAACACCCATGCTCTCGATTTTTTGGCGCAGTTGATTACCACCCGCTTGGTCTAGCTGTTCAGCCATCAGTTTTGGTGCAAACTCAACTACGTGAGTTTCCACACCAAGCGCTTTCAGTGCACCTGCCGCTTCGAGACCAAGTAGACCGCCGCCGATAACCACGCCGACTTTACTCTTCTTCGCACACGCTTCGATCGCTTTTAGATCTTCGATAGTACGGTAAACAAAGCAGTCTTTACTTTCACGGCCCTTGATAGGTGGGACAAATGGGAATGAGCCAGTCGCCATAATCAGCTTGTCGTATTGAATTTCACGACCAGTACTAGAATGGACAATGCGTTTCTCACGGTTGACGTTAATTGCACGTTCACCAATCAACATGTTCACACCGTGCTTGTCGTAGAAACCTTCTTTAACCAAAGATAACTCGTCCGCTGTGTGGTGAGAAAAGTAAGAAGAAAGGTGGACACGGTCATAAGCGACACGCGGTTCTTCACAGAAAACAGTAATGTCATACTGGGATGCATCTGCCTTCTCTACTAAGTCTTCAATGTAACGGTGCCCTACCATACCGTTACCGATAACGACCAGCTTCAACTTGCTCATAATACTTCCTAAGGGTTAGGTTCTTTATCTGAGCCAATTGTTAATTGTGAAAGAAAATTAATACATGATGTAAATCAATTACAGAATTAAACTACCCTAAAGGGGTAGGAGCAGAAAATAACCACTTGATATATGTAATTATGTTACATTTAGGGTAATCACCTCTCATTCTTGCGTCACATTTCAACTCGCCTGTTTACAACTAGCAAGAATCTCAAATATTGACCGCAAATCGCTAGGATAAAGCTTGTCTTTATGGCTACCTTTCTGAATGGATACTTCCATCAAGAACGTAATCCAAACAATATGAGCAAAACCTATACAACTCATCGACTTACTAGAAACATCCCACACTCTTGTTGTGTACTATGTAACCTCTCATTTAAATAGCGTGATCTCTATTCAATTATTGCCTTGATTCCACCTATAAAAAGCATATGATGAGACTCATATTCAAGCTTTGGCATATTCTCATTTATTAGACAAAGGCAACAAGGATGGATCTAGACATTTTTAATCCTTCTCGGCAATTGCGCCGAGCCGTGTTGTTTTGGCTAAGTACGCTGTTAGCATTCATCTCAGCCTGTGTGACTGGCTATAATCTAGCTGTTGATCAATACAGCCCGCATCATTATATAGAAACTGCATTTGGGCTGCTTTCACTCTATATTGCCTATCACACCTACCACGAATCCATCTCTAAACCGTTTATTATTGCTTACGTATTTAGCCTGATAGGCGTGACTGGCTTAGCGACCTATGAATACCCACTTGAGTTTGGTGTTTTTATATGGGCCTGCCTTTTTCCGATAATGTTCTATCTGATATTAGGCCGACGTGCAGGTGTACTGGCTACTAGCATCGGGTTTATCGCACAAATAGGAATCATCTCTACTAGGCTTTGGAATGACGGAATCGAAGGCAATTCTCAACTTGCCATTAACTTTTCGCTCGCCTTTATTACCATTTGGCTCACTTCCCATGTTCTTGAAGTAAAAAGACGAGTTTCTGAAGCATCTTTAGGGCAACTTGCTTCTCGCGATGCGTTAACTGGTGTGTACAATCGTCATGCCCTTACCCATAATTTTGAGCGTTATCGCAATGAAAGCATTAAACTCCCTCTTTCACTTTTGATTCTCGATTTAGATTTTTTCAAAGCCGTTAACGATCAATACGGTCATGACGTAGGTGATACTGTTTTAATCCAAACAGCAGCGCTAATCGACGGGTTAAGTGAAGAGCATTTGGTCTATAGAATAGGCGGCGAAGAGTTTTGTATCGCTTTGCACAATACCTGTGTAAGAACAGCAAAAGAAAAAGCAGAGCAGATTCGTAATGCAATTGAAGGTTACGAGTTCAATGACAAGTCTGCCCCGATTTCTTTAACTGCAAGTATCGGGGTTTATCAGTGTGACCACTATGCCAACCTAGAAAGTGTCCTGAAAGAAGCCGATAAAGAACTTTATCGCGCCAAACAGAACGGTCGAAACCAAGTCATGGTATGCAACCGTCCATCCGAAACAGCATTGAATTTCTCTTAATTCTTAACTGTCGCTATCTTCTTCAAAAACCACATTATAGTTTTCTGTATACGTACAATGTGGTTGACGGCTACAAGTAAAAAAGCGCCGTCCTTTGTGTTCACCTTGGCTAGCAGTCTTAATCGTCATTGGGCTGCCACAGCGTTTACAAAAACGAATTTCCTTATCAGGTTCAATCAAATCTATGTGCGCAGCGAGAAGACGTCGTAAGCGACCCACTTGATAGCTGTGTTTAATGTTGGCTCCAATCAGTGGAACACCCGCAGATTTAGTTACATGAATCAGTAGTTTTTGTCTGTCGACTTTGCCTTTGTTAAGTTCTTTCCCATCATCTAGTTCAATCGCAACTCTCACCTCTAAGGTGCGCGGGTCACACACAACATAGTCGAAATAGCTTTTAGAAATGCGATTACTCGCAATAAACCACTGCTTTTTGTCCGTCGCGAGAGGCGTAACCACATTGGATAAATTCACCTTACTCATTACCACACCGTGCTGACCAACTGCAGTAATTAGAGCGTTGTAAAAAGCCGATTCTTGGGCATTTAGCAGAGGTCCCTTCTTTTTGTAAGCACTGTCTTTCAACTCATCTTGATTAAGATAGCGTCTTTGAATCACAACAAAAAAAATAACCAATATGGCGACAACAATAAAAACACTTTCCATTGGCGTTTCAAATTACCTTAAATGAGTTCAATTCTTTGATTATTCGGTATTATACACAGAGGGCAATAAACGGTTAGCGTTTTTGAGATGTGTGTTTCGGTAACTCAAGTTTAATGACGACTCTTTCATCGGGTTTAATTTGATTAAAGCTTTCTCCCCAATGCTTCCTAACAAGTTGATCAATCAAGCCTGTCTCTTTGGCTTTTTGTAATGCTCTTTCGATAATGGGCTGATAGCTAGCCATATTTGCTGAGAGGTAAAACTTGAAATCACGGTCGTAAACAAGCAGAAGTCTTTTCTCGATGGCTAAATGTGGATTTTGCTTCGCTTCTGCCCCAATCTCGTTCATACCTCGCGGAAAATAGTTTACATCTCCGGCAGTGCTGAGTTTTCCGTAAAGTGTTCGCCACTCGCCATCTTCTTGATAGACCTTTAATCCATTTTGTTTCCACACATCAACATCAAACCAGTTGACGCCCAAGCCTGCCACCAGCTTGGAACTCTGTAGATCTTTGAGCGTATTAATACCCTTGAGTCTTGCTTGAAGCGCGGGAGGAATGAGCATAACGCGCTTGCCGATAAGCCCGTTGGTAAGGGGAACATTGACTGCAAGGTATTTTTGGTCTCTTTCAGGCGTCGCGAGCAGCCACGTAAGGCTCAGTTGGCCGCTTTCAACCATCCTAATTACCCGCTTTTGCGGTATGTGTTCACTAGGGACGGTAATTGTTACTTTATAACCTTGTTTAGTGAGCGCTTCAAATAGAAGCTCATGATAAAAATGATGCCCATCGTCAAGCTGTGAGGCTAAGTTAAGGGTAATTGACTGTTTGGCAAAAGTTTGACTAGCTAAGACAAATAGCAATAGACTCAGAAATCTCATCCCTCCTCCTTATTTATAGTTAGCCACTATCTCTTGATACAAAGTTCTTCCACTCTCTCCGATAGTTTGTTTGATGGTATCGATACCCTGCTGAAGTTGCTGAACCAAATCACTGTTTGTTTCTAAATTAAATGCAAAATAGAGGTCTCCTTCACTCAGTACATAGACCGCTTCATACTCATCAGTATTGTAACCACCGCGTTTAAGCCACCATTTAGCAACATTTTCTTCATACGCCCATAAGTCTATGCGATCTTTGACAAATTGGTTGGCGAGTGTCTCTGGTACTGAGCTTTCAACCATAGAATCTCTTGGAACTCCCAATTCCAATAGTAGTTGTTCACCCACATCATCGCGAATAACGCCGATACGATATTGGGCAAGAGCCATAGGCTGGCTAACAGTGATATTTCTACTTTTCTTAGCCAATACCACAATTCGAGTTTTGCTGATCGGCCCAGCCCATTGGAAGATATGTTCTCTAAGCTGAGTTCTCGTCGTTGAAAATAGGACGGTGTCTGGTTTAATCAATGCACTTCGATACGCTCTCGGCCAAGGCTGTACTTGGATTGACTCTAGTTTGACCTGACTCTTAGCTTGCTCACTCGCAGACCTAAGCACATCTATAGCTATGCCTTCGACACCTTCTCCTTGGTCAAAATTATAGGGGGGATACTGTTCCGTCAGATAGCTCAGTTCATTTAGTTCTACACTATGAGAAACTTGTAAAAATGAGCCATAACTGAGTAAAAATAATATTAAAAGTCGCATAAGACGACCTCAAGTCATTAGTTTATAGCCTATAAACAAATGTAGAGGTCGTACACAATTCCGTCTAGGTAATTAGATAGATTAATTAACAGCTTTCCGGTAAGTCCTTTCCGGACGACCTACCGAACCATAGTTTAGGTCGGCTTCAAGTTCACCAGTGCTGATAAGGTATTCTAAATAGCGGCGAGCTGTCGTTCGACTTGCGCCAATCTGTTCTCCCGCTTCGTCAGCAGTCAAGTCTCGCTTAGCAACAAACAGTGCTTTGATCTTATCTAGAGTTACCCCGTCTATACCCTTGGGTAACCGTTTTTTTGACGATTCACTTGTGCTAGGGGCTTGTAGCATTTTATCAACGATATTTTGATCTAAGTCGTTGGCATGAGTAAGTTGTTGCTTTTGATGTACATACTTTTCTAAAGCAGCTTCTAAGCGAGGAAAAACGACGGGTTTAAGTAAATAGTCAACGACCCCACCTCGCATTGCCTGTTGCAAAGTATCAACATCTCTCGCCGCGGTGATCAAGATCACGTCGCAGCTTAGGTTCTTACTCCGGAGATCTTGCAGTATTTCCAAGCCTGTACCATCTGGAAGGTAAACGTCTAACAACAGTAGATCGGGTTGAAGTATGTCTAGTTGTATGTTTGCCTCAAGTTTGCTGGTCGCGATACCTATCACTTCATAGCAGCCTATCTGCTCCAGATAACGTTGATGCAATTGAGCAATGGCGAGATCATCTTCAATGATCATTACCCGAGTTACTCTCGTCATATCTGTTCATCCTTAGGTAGATACACTGTCATTCTTGCACCATGATTTTTGTTATTCGTCATCTCTAGCTCACCAAGGTAACGAGTTGCAAGCTGATGGATTAGAAACAAGCCTACACCACGCGTTGATGCGTCCTTACTCGAAACACCTCGTTCAACCAATTCGGCTGTACTGATGTTGTCAGGCAAGCCGCAGCCTTGATCCACAACTTCTAGTATCACTTCGTTGCCATAATCGCTTATCGAAACTTCAACGACTCTCCGGACGGATGGAAACAGTGGGTCGCCCATAATTGCCTCTCTAGTGGCATCAAAAGCGTTATCGATCAAATTGCCTAGTATCGTCACCAAATCTTCAGGATTTATGCACTTTGGCAATGGTTCCAGACGCGAACCCTCTTCAACTACTAACTGTATACCCAACTCACGTGCTCGCTCCGTTTTTCCGAGTAGCATCCCCGCAATCAAAGGCTCTTTTATCGTCTCTCTCAAGAATTCAATTAATACCTGATAGTGCTCTGTTTCTTGGCCTATGAGATACTGAACTGCTTCAAGTTCTCCCATTTGCACCATGCCGCTGATAGTGTTTAGTTTGTTTCGGTGTTCATGAGTTTGCGAACGAAGCATTTCGGCATACTCTTTCGTTTTCGCTAGCTGTTCTGTCAGCTCTGTTAGGTCATCTCGTCGTCGGAAACTCGATACCGCACCCACCACCTTACCATCAACAATGATCGGGCTTCTGTTGGCAATTAAACGCTGATTGTTTAAATAAAGGTTGATGTCGTGATCGGTGCGAGCAGTTGAAATAACAGTATGCAGATCGCTTTCTGGTAAAATCTCACTGAGAGGGCGAGCGAGACTTTGCTCCTTGCTCAAGTTTAGAATTTGACAAGCACTGCGGTTAATCGAACGCAACTTACCTTGGTCATCTATGGTAATGATCCCTTCTTTGAGCGTCTCTAGAGTCACATCAAGTTCTACGTAAAGACGCCCTATCTCTTCAGGTTCAAAGCCTAAAATGGCTCTTTGAAATCGGCGTGAAGCATAGCTAGATACGATCGCATTTGCGCCAACGACAACAAATGTCATCAACACGAGGAAAATGATAAAGGGCTCTATTCGATCCTGCAGGCGGTCTAGCAAATAACCAACGGAAACGACACCTATGATGTCACCTTGGTCGTTGAACACGGCAGTTTTGCCACGTACGGAGTAACCTAGCGAACCTTCAGCAACCGATATATACGCTTCGCCACCAATCAGGGCACGTTCATTATCACCACCTTTCATTGGCTTACCAATGCGCTCATCCAACGGGTGCACCAAACGAATCCCGTTTTTGTCGCCAATTACAATAAACGCTGCGCCAATCAGGTGAGTTAAACTTCGGTAACGTTGTTGGCTCTCATCATCGACACCGTTTTCAATGGTACTAATGACATAGGGAGATTTAGCAAGAAATGACGCAACACCAAGGGCCTGATTCCCCATTTCATCTTCTTGAGCCTGTTTAATATAGATGAATCCCGCAGCAACCAGAATCAACAGTTCAATCAAACCTGATAGCGTCATGATAATCAGCATCCTTTTACGAAAGCTGATACTACTCCATTTCATACCTTCTCCTTAGTACAAGGCAGAATAACATTCGTATAACATCACCTCGATTGCTTGTTGATTAAACTGTGAAGCTTACAAAATTAATTTATTCTCGTCGGTTATTACGCAACCGCTGCTTATTCTGCAAACGATTACTTTTAGATCTAGTTAGAAAATCCACATATAAAACCAATGGAATAAGCGACATTGATCACACTAAATTTAGATTATTTTTTGTACTAAATGGTCGTAAATTTCGTATAATTAGTGAACACAGAGAAATGTGTAGAAACGTTTAAACTGACTGCCAAACTCGATATAACAAACACATAATAATTTGGCAGCCTAATTGTCAGAGGGAAATACGATGAAACGGGACGTTTTCGGTATTTGTTTATCTAAGGGTATGCTGTCGAATAACCTATCAAGTACTTTTACGCACGTAAGGGCTTACCAAAAGTCTGAAGAAAGCGAGGATGTTACAGTGCTACATGCATTCCCGCAAATGTCTGGTCAAGAAGTGTTGATCAACATGAAAGAAACACAACGACTTTTGTGGCGTGCTGAATTCATATGCTCAGGCATGAAATAATTATGCTTTGAATGCACCAAAGAGGGAAGCCACCGCGCTTCCCTCTTTTTTATCAACTGGTTGTGTGACTTTGTGCTTGCCTTAGTTGAGTCAAATACCTGATCCAGCTTTTTGCTTGCGCTGATGGTTCGACACTGTTTGCGCGCTTGGCTTCGATTAAGGCTTGCTCTAACTTGCCTAACTTATAAAAAGCTCGGGCTTTAGCCAGTGCCACCTGCACCTTCCTACCCTTAACTTTATCCAGTACACCCAACGCAGGTTGATAGTAGCCTTGCTGAACCATAAGTTGAGCAACATTCCATTGGTATTTCGAATCATGCTTAGCGGCCAACTCCCATACATCTAAAGCTTTATCCCACTCTTTCGCAAGCTGCCAATACGTAGCCTGTTCAGACAGTAACTGGGCATCTGTATCAGCATGTTCAAGCTCGCTAACTTCAATCGCAGCACGCTCTGGCACACCTCTCTTAACATATAATTGAGCAAGCATGCGACGATCACTTTGACTTAATTCGAGCTTGTTTAGCTTAGCCAAAGACAAGGTATCTAACGCGTCGTGGCCTTTACCAACTCGCAATTGCAAGCTAGCCAACTGTCTCCACCAATTGACTTTATCAGGTTGCAATACAATCAACTGTTCCAAAGTAGGAATCGCCTGTTTCCATTTCTTTAACTGGATCTGAGCGCCTAGTTTGAGAGACAAAGGTTGGAGGCGGTTTTGTGAGTTAACCTTTAGATGCGCATTTGCAGCAGGTATAACTTTCGACCATTGTGCTAATTGGTAGTGAGACTGTGCTATACGTAGCCAAATATCGTCAACGTTCTGCGTTTCGGGTACGGATTTTTGCAATACATAGTAGTGATGGAGAGCTTGCTCAAACTGTTGTTCGTTAAGGTAAAGGTCTGCCAGCATTCGCTCTGTAATCCAACCTTGCTCATCTTGTAACAAACCGCTCGCTACTGCCTTTTCTAGGTGTTTAATCGCCAGTTTGGTGTCTCCATCTTGCCAGTAGAATACACCGAGCATCCGTGCGACAAAAGCTTGGTCATAGTCTCTCGCAACCTCGAGTTCCTTGAGTAAAGTAATGGCTTGTTTAACCTGCTCTTCTTGCACCAGTTCATGCGCCTTTTGGACTCTGGTTGCCGTGTACTGACTAAGCTCTTGACTAGCCGAAGCCCCCGAAGCGAACAGCAGAGAGACAATCAATAATCGTTTAATCATTTCGGTATCTTAAACTCCACAGTCACTGTTTGGCCAGGCTGAGCAACAGCGCTACCATCAACAACTTTAGGTTGGTACTTCCATTTCTTGAGTGCTCGAATCGCCTCGCGTTCAAACATACGCTTAGGATTCGCCTCGGTGACTTCAACATCAACAGGCCTGCCGGTCGGGTCAATAGTAAATGTCATAATTACGTAGCCTTCAGCGCTACGCTTCAATGCTTTTGTCGGATAGCGTGGTTCAACGCGATACAGTGGCATCGCCTGTTGATTGACACCAAAATCACCAAAACTTGGGGCACTGATAGCCAATCCTTCGATAGCAGTATTTAGCCCCAGTACTGATTGTGCGACCGGTGATACCTGAGTCAGTTCAGTATTTGTTTGTGACATTGTCGTCTGCTGTGGAACTTCAGGTGCTTTAGGCTGTTCTGGAACAGAGCGTTGACGACGCTGTACATCTTGTTCGTTTTCCACCATCACCATATTAAAACTAAGCGCTTCGCTAGGTTCAGGTGCACGCCGATGATTTATATCCACCATCCATGCCATGAAGCTAAAAATAGCCACAACACAAGACAGAGCTATCGGAGTGGCAATGAGCAATCGACCCACTAGATTTTCTCCGCCGCCAAAGCAATATTCTTAACCCCTGCCCCTTTTGCGGCATCCATCACTTTCACAACGGTGCCACTATAGGCATGCTCATCAGCTTGTATTACCAGAGCAGCATCGGGATTATCGAGCATAAGATGCTCCAGAGTCGCTTCAACACGTTCTACATCCACCATGCGTTTGTCGATATAGATATCATTGGCTGATGTTATGGCAACAAAAATTCCCGCCTCTTTTTGACTCACAACATTTGAAGCCGTTGGTCTGTTAACTTCAACACCAGATTCACGAACAAATGAGCTAGTGACGATGAAAAAGATCAGCATGATAAATACGATATCAAGCATAGAAGTGAGATCCACTTGAGCTTCATCTTGTTTAGCATGGCGTCGACCGAGTCTCATTGTTGACTCCTTAAAGATTTTTCCAATTTAATTTCTTTCATTTGGCACACCTTGACCAAACGCGCATGACAGAACATGCCTGTTAGCGCTGCGACCATGCCTGCCATTGTTGGTAGGGTCGCCAATGAAATACCTGAAGCCATAAGTTTCGGGTCACTGCTGCCTTGATTGGCCATAACATCAAACACTGAAATCATGCCTGTCACCGTACCTAGCAAACCAAGCATAGGGCAGATCGCCACCAGCACTTTAATAAGATTGAGGTTCTGATTTAGCATGGCATGCGCTTCAGACAGCCAACCTTCACGGATTGAACGTGCATACCAAGAATGTTGATCACTGCGATGCTTCCAAGTATCAACCCACTGGTTTCTTTGTTTTGGAAACTGAAACCACAGAAAAACAATACGTTCAACGATCAACAACCAGCTAACCGCGACCACAGCCGACAACCACCAGAGTACCTGGCCACCTTGCTGCATAAAATCTTGTAGCGAAATCAACCCGTTGCTTGTAGCAATTGCATGAGGAAGAAGCGTGAAGATCGCGTCCATTACGCTGCTTTCTCTAAACTGTTTTCACTCATAGCGTTTTGTTTTTCCGCCTGCTGAGCAACCAGAGCAATACCTTGTTTTTCTAGGATGTTACGAATGCTCTCGGCTTGAGAGCTAAGAATATTGTGTGCCAGCAACAATGGCATTGCAGAAATCAGACCGAGTACAGTCGTCACCAGTGCCATGGAGATCCCCCCAGCCATCACTTTAGGGTCACCATTACCAAACTGGGTGATCACTTGAAAGGTTTCTATCATGCCAGTCACAGTGCCAAGCAAGCCCAACATTGGAGCCAATGCTGCGAGCAACTTCAGCATAGAGAGACCTTTTTCTAGGCCCGCTTGCTCATCCACGATCGCTTCCAGAAGACGAAGCTCTAGTGCTTCAACTGTCTGTTTTTTCTCTTTACTGTACACGGCTAAAACGCGACCAAGAGCGTTATCGGCCGGCGTTAGAGGCGTTTGCAATTGTTTACGAATCTGTTGTCGCGCAATAGACAAACTCACACCACGAACCAAGGATATAATCAGACCGATAGTCAGAAGCCCAAGAATAATTTTTCCTACAACGCCCCCCGCCTGAAGCCTATCCATCAGGCTTGGAGTGAGCGCCAATTGTTCAAGCATAATGCCACGCGAAGGGTCGACAACAAGGTTTGTTCGCTCGCCACTTAACAATCCCGCGATAGACGATGTTGTTGGCCCATTTTCTGGCTGCTTGATGTAAGCCGTTGCGTCTTGTTTAGTTCCGTTCCAATTTAGGTAGCCTTGCTCACCAACCAAACCGAAAGCACCAAGGCGTTGCGCTGTCACATCTTGAGTGAGTCCTTCACCATCGACAAATTTAACTTGAGTCGACTGTATCTGACCGGTCGCCTTAATTTGTTCTTCTAAAGCAGACCATAGTCCTGTTAATTGAGCCAGAGAAGGTAGCTTGGTTGCAGCAACAATCTCTTTAATGACACCAGAGTAGGTTTGAGCACCCGCTCCGGTTACTGAATGAGAAAGCTCAGTTTCAAGCTCTTTGGCATGCTGGCGTACAACACCAAAGACTTCACCTAGGCTTCCCGTTTCAAGACGCAGCTTTTCTTCAAGTCGCGCTAGTGTGTCTTCGTTTTGGCTAAACTGGGCAGCCAATCGATCGTTTTGTTGCTGTAACGTTTCTCTTTGTTGAATCAGTTGAGCTTTTAAAGCGGCTAGTCCACGCTCGGTTTGCTTAAAACCTGATTCACGTTGAATGTTATGCTGTTTTTGAACTTTCGCGTCAGCTTTGGCCGGAGAAGCTAAATCAGCCGCAACGCTGTTAAACGAAATAGCGCTAAATGCAATTAAAGAAGTAATCAGTGTACGTTTCATTATTTTGCCTCCGCGACTTTTAAGGAGACAGGAAGAGTAATCAGGCTTGGTGCTGTTTGTTTCGCCGCTATACTAAACGCTTTGTCTAGATCCGCCTTAAGAGAACCATCTACATCTAACCATTGCTCAGACTTTTGATCCCAAGACCAGAACTTAGTGCCGTTTAAGCTACGTGCGACTAACGAAATACGACCTAAATACAGAACATCTGCCTCTCTGTTTTCACCGTTAAGCGCAATTTGGCCCTGATACAAACCGAGCTTGGTGCCGTAATCTAATTCGATTTGATAGGCCTCTAAAATGCGGCGATACTTTTCAGCATCACTGACGTCTGCTCTAGTCATCATTGAGTCAAGCTTAGCGATCCGTTGTTGGCGTTGTTCGAACTTGATCGGTGCATCATCAGCAAGGCTCTCTTTTAGCCCATCGACCATTTGATACATCAAGGGAACAATACCTTGGCGTGTAGACTTAATCTCTTCTATCTGGCTATCTAAACTTGCGACCTCTTTAGCTTGGCTTGCAACCAAGGCAGTCAGGTGATCGCGATACACTTTTAGATTTTTCACTTCTTCTTCAAGCTGTTCAATTTCCGCTTTTAAAGTCAGCGTTTTTTCAGCGCTGAAGTCAATACGCTTTTGGCTTGAAGCTGAAGCTGCATTAGTTTTGTTCTGGATAGATTGAGCTGAATCAAGGCTGTTCGCCAGGGTGTTCGATGCTGAAGTAGCAAGGAGAAGTGCCAAGCTAGTTTTAATTAAATTCATAACGGCTATTGTTCACTGATGCGATATACGATTGAGAAACACTCTCATTTACACTCGCGACATAGTACCGCGATTGAGCAAAATTGCAATTGTCCCTACACTTTATACAAAAACCGGGGAAAGGCTAAGCCCTTCCCCTAATATAACTCGAGTCATTTATCGACTTTCGTTGTTAATATTTGATTTGTAACGTTGCCATGTAATTACGGCCTTCACCAATGACGACACCCTGAGCGTAGTTGTGCTTAGAAGAGGTTGTACCGCCACCACCTAAATATTCAGTATCGAACACGTTTGCAACCGTTAAGCGCGTAATCATATCTAGGTTTTCATCGTATCTATACGTGTGTGCCACTCCCATATCTATCCGAGTGTAACCTTCTTTTTTGAAGGTGTTGGCATCATCACCGTAACGAGAACCTTCGTATATAACCCCTACATTGAGGTCTACGTCATTCGTCGCAGCGTAGTTAGACCATACACTTGCTGCAAACTCTGGCACGTCTACAGGACGGTTACCTGCGTAGTTTTCGTGGTTTTCTATCTTAGCATCCAGGTACATTGCCGACCCCGTTAGCGATAGTTTATCTGTTACAAATCCTTGTGCTACTAGTTCAGCGCCGCGATGAACCTGTTTACCGCTTTGAGTTTTTGTCCAGTCGCCAGAGCTTGCATCTTCTACGTCCATACTTATGTTGTCTTTAGTGATGTCGAATACTGCACCAGAAACAAATAGACGATTATCTAGCAATTCCCACTTAGTACCTAGCTCATAAGATTTACCAAGTGCGGCATCGAGCATTGCGCCATCATTAGTATAGGTTCGACTTCCGCTTGAAACGACGCCCTGAGGCTCGAAGCTCTCAGAATATGAGACATAAAGACTACCGTTGTCCGCTGGATGGAAGATCACCCCCAATTTAGGTGACACATTCTCTTCGGCAACACCATTTTCGACTTTGCGATCAAATCGGAGTCCTGCTAGTACCTGCCATTGCTCACTAAGGGTGACTAAATCTTGTGCATAGAAGCCCCAAGTATCGTAGCTTGAGTGGCTAACTTTGTCCTTACCACTATATGTAGGCACACCTACTGACTCACCTGGTGATACATCTTGGCTGTTAAAACCTTTTTGATTGCGGTCGTAGCTATAACCTAGCCAATTTGAACCTAATAGAAGTTGATGACTCATACCCGCAAGCTCAAGGTTACCTACGAGATCGACGTAACCGGTTCTGAAACGCCACTTGTCGTTACGGTTGCTTCCTCCGTGCCCTACTGTTCCACTTGAGTCTAGCTCCGAAAAGTCAGGGTAGCTCTCGATATCGGTACGTTCAAAGTCTTGATAATTGAACCCTGTATTAACTGCCCACACATCCGAAAGGTTAGCGCTAACATTGAAACCGATATTTTCAACATCATTTTCAATCTTTGACCACTGCGCATCCCAAATATGCTCTGCACTACCTACACGCTGGCCGTCGAGATTATAAAGCGCGCCAGAGTCAACGCTGCCATTGTCATTGGTTTTATCGTAGTGGAACGAAACCGTAACATCATCATTGATGTCATAGTCTACAAACAAGCCAGCAACTAAACGTTCTGTTTGAGGTTTTGAACCGTCACCATATGTTCGCCATGAGCTGTAACTCTCTTTTGAAACCACAGTGCGCGCTCTTAGTGATTCGTCATCATTAAGGGCACCACTTACATCAACCATAGTACGTGAACGGTCATTGGAGCCTACGTCTTGACTAACGTTGACTTTGGTATCATAAGTTGGTTTCTTCGCCACCATGTTTATCAGGCCGCCAGGTGCTGACACGCCATATAGCAAACCAGAAGGCCCTTTAACCACTTCTACCCGCTCAAGCAGTTCAACTGGTTGGCGGTAATGTGACCAGTGCTGGTGACCGTCACGTAGAAACCCCGAAGAACTTTGTACTTCGAAACCGCGCAACGAGAAGCGCTCACGGTTGCGACCAGTGCCACCAGCACTTACGCTGGCATCATTCTTTAAAACTTCGCCAAGAGTACTTGCACGTTGCTCATCAATAAGCTGCTCATCAATAACAGCAATCTGCCCCGGAGTTTCTAACTGTGAAGCTTCCATGCGCATTGCTGTTGAGTTAGTGTCAGCCTTGTAGCCGTAGTCACGTCCCTCTATCATCATGTGCTCATCAGTATTGATCTTCTTCGCTACCACTGCAGGAGCCGCCAACACAGCGCCGATTACTAACGCCAACTGACTCTTAGTGAACATATTTTTCTCCGAATATTTCTTACAGAGCCTCATCGCTCTGTTGAGTTTTTTATAACGAAGCGAAATATAGGTGATAACCAATATCATTTGCATTAAATTTACATTCTTTGCATTCCTAATCGGTCAACCAATAAAAAAGCGAACACCTAGGATGTTCGCTTACAATCTTGCGGGATTTAAAACTCAAACCGGGACAATCAACTCAACTCTTAAGCCCCCTTGCTTACGATTCGAAGCACTCACTTCCCCTTTTAGTAGGTTGATCGCCTCTTTTACTATCGCGAGGCCCAGGCCGTATCCGCCACTCTGTTTATCTCGTGCTGCTTCTAAGCGGGTGAAAGGTCTGAATATCTCTTCAAGTTGAGCCTGAGCAATTCCAGGACCGTTATCTGCCACTTCTATACACACCGAACGATCAGATTGATCAGCGCGTTCATAAATCGACACCTCAATTCGTGCATTCTCACCAGCATATTTAATCGAGTTAGAAATTAGATTGCTAACACAACGCATCACCAAGCGTTCGTCTGTCATCACCACTGGTATCGCTGAGCCAGTATAGATAGTTAGCTTTTGTCCATTTCTTAGCTCAAGACGGCTCTGATCAACCTGAGTTGATAACAAGCTCTCTAAACAGATTGGGCTTACCTGCGCTTCGTAACGAGAGTTCTCTAGGCGGCTAAATTCAAGAATTTCTCCAACTAACGCATCCATCTCATCGACTTCTTTTTCTAATCTTTCAACCAGCGGTATTTCTGACTCAGAAGATTTCGCACGCAGTAAATGGAGAGCCAGATTTTGCCTTGCTAACGGAGTTCTCAATTCATGAGAGACATCTCGAATAAGTCGGCGCTGCCTTTCTGCTATAGCGTGAATTTCATTAGTCATATTATCGAAGTCATGGGCAAGGTCATTAAACTCACGGGTGTTTGATTGAAGCTCTTCGACAACCTTTACCTTAAAATCTCCCGAGGCGAGACGACGGCTTGCTTCCCGAAGACGATCAAGGGGCATCTGCAATTTTCTGGCAAAGATCAACGAAAACAACAGCAATATCGCAATCACGATAATGACCTTACTGATCGAAAAATAGGCGATAAATCGATGGGCTGGGTGCAATTGACTGGGCAACTGTACAACCAGTGTGTTTCCCTTGCCTAGTCTGACTCCGATAAGAGGTTTATTCACCCTTTCATCTAGAAGATCATCCATTTCTCTGAGGAACCTTAGTTTAAATTCGAAGTGCGGATGCATCTGACGATGGGATAACGGTTGCTTTTCGTCATTTAGCACAAACAAGTAATAAGGCTGCGCATTTGCCCAATCGGCTAAATCGTCCATGTCTCCATCTTCGATTAGCACCTTGGCTTGGTGCGCTAGATTCTGAATATCTTGCTTTACCTCTAGCGGCACTTTTAGCATCGTCTTGATCAGTGCTTGCTCAGCCAAGGCTTGCAAAATCACTATTGATATAATGACGGTGGACATATAACTAAACAGTTGAAAAACCAGGGTATCTTTTCGCTTAACGAGGCTTGGTACGCGTACAGGCCCAATCATAGAACTACCCTACATTTTCGACAAAGCTATACCCTTTGCCTCTGATTGTTTTAATGTGCTGTTTTGACAATCCCGCTTCCACAAACTTGCGTCTCAAATTGCTGACGTGCATATCGAGATTGCGATCAAACGGACTCAATTCTTTCTTCAGCACTTCTATTTGCAGCTCGGCTTTAGAGACAACAATGCTCTCTCGATTAATTAAATAGTTGAGTAAATCTGCCTCTGTACTTGTCAGAGGCAAATTTGAGACTTTCGATGCCGAACCAGCAAAGGTGATACATTGGTTTTGGCGCTGTTTTTCTAATCCAACCCGACGGAAGATTGCCTTGATTCGTGTAAGGAGTTCAGGAACTTTGAACGGTTTTGCAATGTATTGATCGGCACCCGACTGGTATCCATCCAAAATAGATTCTTCGTCATTGAGCGCCGTAAGCATTAAGATTGGCGTAGCAAAGCGTTGGCATATCTTGCGTGCGACTTGCATACCGCTTAACTTCGGAAGCATGACATCAAGTAGTACCAAATCAACAGGCTTTTTCTCTATATATTTGAGTGCCGTTTCACCACAATGAACGCTTTCAACACTATAACCTTCTGCGATCAGCACATCTGAAAGCAATTCACACAACTCAATATCATCATCTACAACTAAAATACTCGACATGAGAACAACAGTACAATTGAAAAGTGTTCGCATTCTAATCTTAACCCCATAACAACACAACGTTCCCTTGTTTAATTGGGGGTAAAAAAGTGCCCTACTTTCGCTTGGCAACCCCCAAATGCCAAGCTGCGCCTAACAGGCTTTTAAGTTTTACCTTAGTTGCACGCCAATGTGTTGAAGGCGTTCTAGGAGCAGTGTCCATCAAGTGCTGGTAAACTTGCTCATTGAATTCAACTTGGCCACCGTGGGCAACCAAAAGGACTTTGGGGTTTAGACGATAAACACGCTTTAGTGAAGCTTTGTATTTGTTCGGGTGAAAAATCGGGAAAGGAGAAATAAGTTTTTGCTTAACTTCGACCATAAGGTCAGCAACGTACAAGATATCTCGCTCAACATTGTGTAACGAGAGATCTCGGTCTGTATGACCAGGAGTTTCTAATACTTTCCAATCTTCAAAATTGGGGATGGCATCGCCATCGCTGAGCTCAACATCCGCATTGAGCCTTCTCGAATACCATAAGTTGCGCTTAGGTTTGCGTTTACGATTTGCCACCCATCGTGCTAGCGCTATGTCAGTTAGATGCATCAAAAAGCCATCTACCCCGGAATACCAATCTTTCTCTCTTTTTGCAGAAATTATCTTGCATCCGGTGAATTCACGAAGTTTATGAGCTGCCCCCGCATGGTCTGGGTGCATATGAGTCACTACTACCGCAGACAAATCTGTGAAGGGTCTTTGAAGTTCATGAGTGATAAACTTCTTGATATAAGAAATATCAGCTCTAGATGCCCCATCAAGCAGCATCAGTTTATCTGTATACTCAGCTAAGTAGATCTTTTGAATATAACCATCAAGGGAGTGGATTTTCACAGCGCAATTCTTTTAACAAACCATTTACATTTCAATGTAACAAGGTTTGCCTACATTAGCAGAGTATTGACTCTAAAATGTGAACTTTGATTTCCTACGCGCTGTCAATCTCGAGCAATATAGTGCAACGGGATTATAAATGAGCGCTATCTGACGTCACTCATTCATTGCATTCAACTGTTTCAATACCCTAGGGTTTAAGCATAACAAGTCCCGTTTTTTCAGAAACCTGCTTAACGACCTTATTCACTTCACTCGCAATGAATGACAAGGCTTCCATCTCTTGCTCAGTAAAAGGGTGAAGAAGAATCGACTCCGCACCATTTTTTCCTACCACAGTAGGTAGACTCAATACCACGTCTTTAAGACCGTACTCCCCTTGAAGTAAAGTAGCAACAGGTAGAACAGAGCGCTCATCAATCATAATCGACTGGATAATACGAAAAACACTGGCCGCTATGCCATGAGTAGTATTGTGCTTTCGCTTAAAGATCTCATAGCCAGCTTGTTTCACTAATTCAAGTAGCTCATCAGCACAGATCCTTTCTATATGATGCGTATCGCAGTAGAAGTCAGCGGGTTGACCCGCAATCGAAATAAGGCTTTTAGGTGTAAAACAATGGCTACCGTGCTCACCGAGTACATAGCCAAAAACGTTTTTGGGATCGAGGTTGACACGATTTGCCACAATACTCATCAGACGGGCTGTATCAATCACACAACCACTGCTGATCACTTTAGAACGAGGGAAAGTTGTGTTTGTCGCAACGAAATGAGCAACCACATCACATGGGTTACTGACGATAATTAGTGTTGCATTAGGCGCTACGCGCTCGACTTGCTTTGCAATATCTACACCGATGCGACTATTAATTTCCGCAAGATCAATACGAGTCTGACCCTGCTTAATTTGTGCACCGGCAGTAATAACAACGATGTCTGCACCAATCAGAGTCAAGTAATCATCGGTTGGTATTAAATGTGTATTTTTTGAAAATGTCAGGGCTGAAGTATGTCGAAAATCAAACACTTCTCCCTCTGCGCGTTGCAAGTCTTTGTCAAGCAATACCAATTCACTCACACTGCCGAGTGTGAGGAGATAATTACACACTCCTACACCGACTGAACCTGCACCAATAACACCGATCTTCATTTATCTTTCCCTGTAAGCATTACCTCTTAACTTTGGATTGTACTAACAACTTCATCAATAATTCCAATTTAATTTCGCACTCAAAATAAATATTAGCATATACTGTCATTGCAATTTCGAAACCTAGTTTCTTCCTTTAAACAATCGTCCATCGGTTCGATAGAAAATCAGCGCAAGCAAAATGAGGCTGCAACCAATCAATTTATTGCGCGACAGTTGTTCTCCGTACCAAAGAATACTGAGAATGACCGTCCAGATTGGCTCTAGCAACATGATCAGTGCGGCATTGGCAGGGTTGCACCCTTTCTGCCCCAAAGTTTGCATGACATATCTAAGGCTTGTCGCAAGCAGTGCGCTTAACGCAAACCATCCCCATATGGAAGTTTCAACGCTTTCCGGGATGGTTTCAAATATCAAGGAGGCGACCAGTGCAAGCACTCCGGTCACGAACAGTTGAATGCATGTCAACATAAGAACAGGGACTTTTTGCGCCAACTTACTATTTACATTAAAGTGAAGCGCCAACAGACAGGCATTGGCTAAAAACCACAGCTGTCCTGCAGAGCTTTTCCACCCATCCGTTAACGACAGCATTGCTAAGCCCGCAATGGCTATAGGCATAGAAACCCAAAAAGCCCTTTTAGGACGCTCTTGATAAAGAACCCAGGCAATAATCGGCACGATAATCATAGACAGGCTAACGATAAAGGCACCTTCACCTAGGGTCTCGCTAATAGAAATCGCATAGACCCAAGTAAGCAGAGCCAAAGCAAGAATGCTCCCACCTCCTATCGCCTGCAATAAAAGTTGAGTGGTCAGGTCTCTAAAGCGCTTGTAGCATAAAGGTAATAGACATATCGAAGCCACAAGAAAGCGCAGCCCAACAAAACCAAATGGAGGGAGACCTTGTATTGTCTCTTTAGAGAAGATCCACCCTAACCCAGCGAGAGCGGTAGTTATAAATAGGATCCAAGCAGCTTTACGTTCAGCGTTCAATTTAACTCTCTCTATGGTCTATCGACCTATCTATTTTATTATTAATATCTGACTGATAGTGTCAGATTTGGACTACAATGGCTATGAATTATCTATCCAAAATTCTCGCTAAAGAGTAATCTGTTCCCTTTCCATCATAGAGAATAACCATATGATTATTGTTGGGCATCGAGGTGTCGCAGGACACTACCCTGAAAACACTAGATCGAGTATTGAAGCAGCAATTAAGCTTGGTTTGGAATGGGTTGAGGTCGATATCCAGCCAACAAAAGATAACCACTTAGTTATTTGTCACGATCATACTATTAATAGATGCAGCGATGGTGTTGGACGTTTGGATTCATTAACGCTAGAGCAACTTAAGCAGTATGATTTTGGCCAGTGGTTTGATAAGCGTTTTAGCCATGAGTCAATTTTGAGCTTATCAGAATTGCTGCAAATGAGCGCCGAGCACAACTTAAAGCTTAATCTTGAGATTAAAATCGATAGACACGACCCACAGTTCGTATGCCAACGACTTAAGCAGCAACTCAAAGAGGCAAAGGTTGATCCCCACCAGATTGTTATTTCAAGCTTTAGCCATCAAATCATCCATCAACTTTATCAACAGTTGCCGCAATACAAAATTGGTGTTCTTTGCAATCGCCTTGATAGCAAGACTAAACAGCTGCTAAAGCAAGTAGGCGCGTTCAGCTGTAATATCAACTATCGTTGGGCCAACAAACGACTGGTAGAACACTTAAAAGCGCAGGGTTACCAAGTGTGGAGCTATACCGTCAACAACCCAGGCTCGTTAAAACATCTGCCAAACCTTGATGCTATTTTTAGTGATTACCCTGAACGATTCCTTTAGTCTCCTCTCCTTCTTTATCCAGTGTTATTCGAAACTACTGTATAACACTGAATAACTTATTCTGTTCTAGCTCACATTTTTGTCGATTCCCTCTCTACATCAAATTTCGCCTAAAAACGAATAAAACCCATAAATACAACGTATTACACCAGCAGCATCAGAAGTGCCAGCAATTTTCTGCTTAAAAGCTGCACAAAAATGCTTGCTATCGCCATCAATAAAATCTACTGTATAGACATACAGCATGTACGTAAGGACAGTAATTATGATTCAGGCACATACTCAAGCTCACACGTTCTCTAAATACAATGTTTTGGCTCAACCTACGGTACCAATGAGCATTGATAACACAACGCTAAGTCGCCTAGCTGGTCTTTCAGGGCAGCAACAATGGATCTTGTTTACTGCAGAGTGCCCTCGTCCAGATTATGAGCAATTTGCTTCTTATCATGTTAGCTGTAAAAAGATCATTCAAATGAAGCCATCGCAAAAACAGTCTGAGTTTGAGATCGTCAAAAAAGCGATTGAATCCGGTAACGCAAGTGCCGTAATCGCATCTAACAATATCCCTATGATCGAGCAAAGCCTGCTGCGCGTTCATGGCAAACAGTTCCAGTGCGAAGTCTTTTTCGTTGAGGGCAGATTCAACCAGTACCACTAATAAGCTCAACAAATTCACTGTCTTTTCGCCTCTCTTTAACCGAGGGGCCTTTTCTTTTTTGCATCCTATTGAGCTGTTTTCCACCATATAGAGAAAAATCAAAGCAAACGTTTGCTTTTTCTGTGGCAGCACAAAATAGTTCTGGTATTATGCGAAGCAAATAAATTATCTGCGTAGATAATTTCACCACCTTGCTAAAGTATAGGAATGTCAAAATGAGTCTCGCTGATCAAGTTCTCGCTGTTAACGATGATCTTCCAATTCGCACCGATAAA
Source organism: Vibrio sp. VPAP30 (assembly GCF_001188205.1). NCBI lineage: Bacteria > Pseudomonadati > Pseudomonadota > Gammaproteobacteria > Vibrionales > Vibrionaceae > Vibrio > Vibrio sp. VPAP30. Next base: position 27,311 of record NZ_LBLS01000031.1, on the reverse strand, counting down.
CCCGTCCACAGCGGAAAAGTTCGCTCTGTTTACTGGCTCACTGAAGAAGACAGCAAGCGTCTTATCCAAGAAAAAGGTTATGACGTCGCCCCAGACGCGCCGCTAGCCATTATGGTTATAAGTGATCGTATCTCAGCATTCGACTGTATTTGGCACGCCGAAGGCGGACTTAAAGGGGTTCCGGGTAAAGGCGCAGCGCTCAATGCTATTTCAAATCATTGGTTTAAGCTTTTTAAGGACCACGGCTTAGCTGACAGCCACATCCTTGATATTCCCCACCCTTTCGTTTGGATCGTTCAAAAAGCGAAACCAATTATGATCGAAGCGATCTGCCGCCAGTACATTACTGGCTCAATGTGGCGCTCTTATGAGAAAGGCGAACGAGAGTTCTGTGGTATTGAGTTACCAGAAGGACTAGAAAAGGATAAAGCGCTACCAGAGCTGCTGATGACACCTTCAACGAAAGGCATTTTAAAAGGTATTCCGGGCGTGCCTGAAGCCGATGACGTAAACATCACGCGTCAGAACATCGTAGATAACTTCGCCGCATTTAACTTTTCTAAAGCAGAAGACATCTATCAGTACGAGAAGTTACTCCGCGAAGGCTTTGTTGTCATTAGTAACGCTCTCGCACAAGTTGAGCAAATCTTTGTCGATACTAAGTTTGAGTTTGGTTATGTGCATGATGCTGCGGGTAACGAGAAGCTTATCTACATGGATGAGGTTGGTACTCCAGATTCATCACGCATTTGGGACGAGCTCGAATACGATACGGGTAACATTGTCGAAAATTCAAAAGAAGGCTTTCGTCAGTTCCTACTTAACCACTTCCCTGAACCAGATATCTTACTTAACAAAGAGCGCATGGACGAGCGTGCAGCATTAGCGTGTGATAACGCACTACCGCTAGAGGCACTAATGGACATATCTAAAACTTACTTGGGCATCGCAGAGAAGATCACAGGTGGCAAGATTGAGTTAAGCAATAACCCAAAACAGGAAATCATCGATATCCTTAGCCGCGATTACGGCCTGATCGATTAACCTCCCCTGCCGAATCGAATGCCCTCACTTTTGAGGGCATTTTTGATTTCGCCGCAATTATCAAATTGGCAATTCAAAACAGAGCATAATTAAACCAGCATTTTCTCTGTAGGTCAGCGAATATACTCAAAGGAGTCTGACATACATTAGTAGAGGTTGCTTCCTTAATATCAGGGTTTCACTTTTGTACGAGCGAAGAAAAACTAGCTCTGTGCTTAGCTATTTATTCTTACCACCTTTGTTCCCCCCACCGCTGTTACCACCTCCACGATTACCGCCTCCTTTGTCGCCTCCGCCTTTGTTGCTATTACCGCTATTGCCTCGGCTCTCGCTACTATTACCCTTTCCTTGGCTCCGCGAGCTTGAAGAGATTGTGCGGGCGTCTGGTGATTGTTTATTTGTTTTCAGCTCACCAGTACCATTACCCGGGTTCGAGTACTTAGCATGAGCATTAAGCTCCTCTTGAGTAACGAAACCATCGCGATCTTTATCGAACGAAGGAAACGCACTGAGTCCATCTCCTTCTCGCTCAGACTCATCGCCTTCTTCCTCGTCACCGTCATCATCACCCTGACGGAACTGATTAAACTCTTCTTGCGATACCAATCCGTCACCATCAGTGTCAATGTCTTCAACACTTGGCGGCGTTTTCGTTCTGTTGCTGCCCGCCTCTTCACCTTCTTCTTCTTCCGCGTAAGCATTAGAAAATGCCAGTGCTAACAAGACAGCAGTCAATAGCAATTTCTTCATAATTCACTCCTGATACATCCCTCAATTAAAGTCTAGCGGATATCGCGGTGATCGCTTATGTGAGTGACAGGCTATGAATTACTGCGGCGAAGCGGTATAAGTAGCATTCCCAATGTAAGTCCCTTTGAATTATGGATTACCTAGCCCTTTCTCGAATCAGCCTTAAACACCTTACCGTGTTACATGTCCTTCTTAGTACTCATAGCGTGACCAATGCCGCCAAGGTCCTATGCGTTACCCCGTCAAGTGTGAGTAAAACTCTCAATCAGCTGCGGGATCAACTTAAAGATGAGCTGTTCTACCGTGAGGGAGGCCAATTAATTCCAACGCCATTTGCGCTTAGCATTGGTTCTGAAGTTCATAAAATATTGTCGAGCATGAATGGTATTTTGCACCAAGGTGCTTTCAAGCCAGCGGAATTTGAGGGGACGATTTCTCTCTCTATGCGCGAAAGTACCTTTGAACTGTTCGCGTCAAAAATCGCGCTCATCATAAACCAGCTCGCCAACGCGAGAGCTATCAATGTTTATGCGAAAGAGCAGTTAAGTTTTGATGCCTTGGTACGCGGGCAAGTCGATTTTATGATCTTACCGCATGATATTAGCCAACCACCAACACGTAGCCGCGAGCTAATGTGGCAACAAATTTGTGCTGATGAAATGGTCTGTTTGATGTCCACTAGCCATCAATTAGCTAATAAAGCGCTCGGCATTGATGACTATCTGTCGTACCAGCATATCGGTATTTTGGACAAAGATCTCGCTGAGCCCTACTTCGAACAAACCCTGACACAGAAATACGGCACCCGTAAAGTGGCAATGTCCGTTGCGGATTTCGGCGCTGCCGCGATCATGTGTCACCATTCAGAGCACTTACTAACCTGCTCTAAAATGTGGGCTGAAAATGCAGCGCAAGCAAAAGGCTTAGTCTCTAAACCTCTTCCTTTTGAGTATGGCAAGGTCGCCTATAGCTTAGTGTGGAACCAAGCAAGCTTAAACAACCCTGCACTACACTGGCTCCACCAGCAATTAACGACCGCTGGCTAAGTATAAATAGCAGGGGTAAGTATCGGTTGGATAATTCTATCTGCAATAAGTGAGTGAAACCGATTCATCTCAACTTCACTACATTTTGCCCACTCTAGTGCTTGCCCACTCACCCCATGATGCTGAAACGCATTAAGCCGAACTATCACGTCGGCCGGCAGTGAGCGAATCAATTTAACAACCTCATCGATTTCGCTATCCAGATCGCTTTTACCCGGAATATGTAACAGCCTAAGCTCATGCAGTTTTTTGGCGCTTGCTAGGTAGCGAATCGAATCTATTACTCTATGATTGTCTCTTCTCGTTAACCATTGATGCGTTTCACTCTGCCATGATTTTAAATCGAGCATAACACCGTCAAGAACAGGTATAACTTTTTCCCAGGCGTGAATAGGTAAATAGCCGTTACTATCAATGAAACAAGTTAGGTGTCCTAGCTCTCGGTCTGCTTTGATGGCACTAAATAGTGCTATGATAAACGGGAGCTGAAGGGTGGCCTCTCCACCCGAAACCGTGATACCGGATATAAAGAAGTGTTGGCTACGGATGACCTCCAAGATCTGAGTGACATTGTAACGCCTAATCTTGGGACTCGATTTGTGACCACAGATATCGATACATTTATCGCAGTGAGTACAAAGCCCTTCATCCCAAACCACTTTGATATCAGTCATAGCTAACGCTTGTGTAGGACATGAGTCAACACAATCACCACAGTGATTACAATGATTGATCGTATGTGGGTTATGGCAATTTAAGCAATCGAAGTTACACCCTTGTAGAAAGATGACCAGGCGATTGCCCGGCCCATCAACACAAGAGAAATTAAGATTGCGGCTAACTAACGCTGACTTCTCACTCACTGCTGTGCCCTACTACTTGTAAACTGGCTCTGTTTCCATGCTTACCACGCGAGGTGAACGGTCTAGTATTCCAGTGTTCTTTGCCGCCTCAGCTCCCAAGAAAGTAGTGTTTTTACGTGAGCCTTCCTCGGCAAACTTGTTGATATCAGAAAGCTTAATCATGTAACCCGTAACACGGACTAAATCATTAGACGCAACGTTCGCGGTAAACTCCCTAAAACCTTGCTTCAAAGCGCCTTTACACAAATTGAACATAGCTTCGGGGTTGGATTTCACCGTTTCATCTATGGTCAAAATATCACTGATACCAGAGGTGTAATATTTGTGCTGCTCAGCGGTTGCTTGAACATAAGACACAGGATCTGGCTCGGTGCCATAAGGGATACGAACACCAGGTGTCACATCTTCATCCAAGCTGATCCCGCCCTGAGCATGAAGCAGTGCCTTGCCCTCTAAGCCATATTTCACTGGGCTACTGTCGACGAGGTGAGCGAGCTTTTCAGATATTGCGAGTGCGAGTCGATTTGCCTGGTGACTATGCCCGTATTTTTCATTGATGCCTTCTTTATCAAGCAAGATATTGACCGCTTCAGCCATACCATAAATGCCATACATAGGCGCAAATCGATTCTCTTCAACCAAGCCCTCTGTTGTTAAGAAGCCTTTGAAGAAGTTCGATTTCTCGTGCAGGTGACTGCTGCGCGCATCCATGAGCTCAATCATTAATTCACTATAAGATGGCAAGACATAATCTAGAAAATCTGTTCTGTCTTTTGAACGCAATGCAACTTCTTTTAGGTTCATTCGCACTAGGGTATTCGACCCACCAGCAAGAGGCAGAGAATTGTAACAACTAACAATGCCGAACTTATTCTCACCATAAGCGGCTGCATGCATTGGATAATTAGCAATATGAGGTTTGCTACATTCACAGATATTGGTCGTCGCTTGTTTGAGTAGATCGTCTGGGGTGACGTTCGCATCGTACATAAAGGTTAAGTTCGGAGCGATTTGCTTTAACTCTGAGTCGACTCGTAGGATGGTTCGGCAAATGATATTATCTGTTGGACCAATGTTTACATGCATAAACGCATCTGGCAGTGTTCTATCTAGCATAATCCAGAATCGTTTAAGCTTGGTATAAAGCTCCTCTTCACTGAGATTTCCAACGTACGGCAGTAGAACATCATCTAATTGCCCTAAGTAGACGGGAATGTTGGTCACCGATGGGACATGATGATAGAGAATGGTCAGCAAGTTGATAGCATCATCAAAATCTTTAGCGGCTTCCAGCTCTAAATACTCAGAGCCGCGCTTTAAGAACTTTGCGTAATCTGGCAAAACATAACGTGGTTTAAACGGTGCATGGCCTTCAAACATGTCACACAAAACGCCTGCCTCCATAGCATCAACGACATCCTTTGATACCTTCATGTAAGGCAGACTTGCCTCTGCTTCGAGCGCTAAAAATTGATTCTTCTGTTTTGGAGAGAGCTTGGCATCGGTAACGATATTGGTTACACGTTGTTGGAATGCATTATGAGTTTCAGACATGGCTATAATCCTTATTAATTATATGGATTTTAACCCATGCCATTAATGTCCACTATTGATATTATGTTTAGGTCTATTTTCCAATTTGGAAATAAACACATAAGAAAACCCCGATTTCTCGGGGTTATCACGTATTGCTTTATAGCTTAAAGCGTTGAATTTCCTGCTCTAGCTCATGAGACAGCTCGGATAGCTGAGCGGCTTGTGACGCCGCGTCATGAGCTTCATCTGCCAGTTCATTTGACACATCTCGAATGCCCACTGTGTTACGAGTAATTTCAGAGGTCACGGATGCCTGCTCTTCTGCTGCTGAAGCAATTTGAGTCGCCATATCGCTGATGCGCTCTACTGCTGTTTGGATTTGCGTCAAGCTAACAGCAGCTGCATCTGAATCTGATACGCTGGTATCTGCCAGTTGACGGCTATCACCCATGATACCTACCGCTTTACCCGTCGTACCTTGAAGCATTTCAATCATCTGCTGAATTTCTTGAGTCGAAGCATGAGTGCGTTGGCTTAGTACGCGAACTTCGTCAGCAACAACCGCAAAACCTCGCCCTTGCTCACCGGCTCGTGCGGCTTCAATTGCTGCATTAAGTGCAAGTAGGTTAGTTTGTTCAGCAATCCCCTGAATGGTCGAAAGAATTGTATTGATACTGTTGCCGTGAACTTCAAGCTCTTGGATGACTTCAGTCGCTACCTGCACTTCAGTCGCCAGGTTTTGGATAGAAGTTTGAGTTTGGACAACTTGCTCACCACCGTGAACACACGCAGTAACGGCTTCTGTTGAGTTCTGGGCAGTGTTGTCTGCATTGCCTGCAATCTCTTGAGTCGCTGCCGCCATCTCATTGATTGCGGTCGCCACCATGTTGATTTCATCTTGCTGGAGACGAATACGAGCACTACGCTCTTCAGCTTGCTGCGCAGTTTGCTTGGATTGTTCTGATAGCGAAGCTGAAACCACACTAAGTTTAGACACCATAGTATGCATGTTGCCAACGAACGTGTTGAAGTTTGTTGCTAGTTGACCCACTTCATCATCACTACGTGGTTCAAGGCGTTGAGTAAGGTCACCTTCACCTGAAGCAATCTCCTCTAGGGCGTTAGAAACTCGAACCAAATCTTGGAACAAGAAGCTAACTAGCCAAGACACGACAGCAATAACAATCAAGGTAATTACAACGGCAGTAATGATTAGGCTTTGAAGAAGCTCACTATGGGCAGCTTCTTCTGTCGCACGATCCATTTCAATGGCAAAAATCCATTGAGTATCTGGGACCTTAGTGAAAAAGTAGAACTTCTCTTGGCCGTTACGTTCGATCATTTTAATTGAACCGGCATCGGCCGCCTCTTCGATTGCTCGAGGAGTAAACTCTTTTGAAAGCGTAGTAACAGGCTTAAGAGATAGAGACTTGTCTGGGTGCGCTAAGAAAGTGCCATTTTGTGTATCAATTAGCATAGCGTAGGCATTCTTACCCGCATCCAAGTTGATGACATCATTGATAAGCTGGTCAATGAGTACGTCTGCACCTACGACTCCCACAAACGCACCATTACGACGAATAGGTTCAGCTATAGTCACAAGTAAAGCATTGGTAATGGCGTCTTGGTAGGCAGTCGTGATGATTTGGCGACCAGCAGCGTTGGCATCGATGTACCAAGGACGTACACGAGGATCGTAGTCCGCGCGGTTACGTTCTGGGTGAGAACGATACATACCCCCCTCAGGTGTACCTAAAAAGATGTCATCAAAGCCACCCGCCTTTCGAGCTTGCTGCAAATAAGGGACAACATCAGTTTCGCCACTGTAATCGTTAAATGCAGAGGCAATATCTTTACGAATATTGATCCAATCTTTAATCCCCGACGAAGCCGTCGTCGCGAGACTTTCTGCACGAGCGTAGACGCCATTCTGAGTTTGCTGTTTAAGCTGATCAGCCGATAGCCAGGTCAAAGCACTTGCCATAAGCACCACTGCTATCAGGCTTGCACCTATGAGTTTTTGTTTTAGTGATATATTCATAATTAATTATTTTGATTGTGGAACAGACAGAGGTTGCGAATTTTATAGCCAAATACGCTTCTATGCACGCAATATTCTCAAGTTCGTGGCTCAACATAACTAATTGTAAACACGATATTTTTATGGCGTCAGAGAGTCGTCGAATTTTCTGGTTGCGTCTGCATTGCTTGTGGATTATCTCGGTAGTATTTTTCGATCAACTCTTTACCGTAGATAACTTCAGTTTGCATGTGCAAAGCCATTAGAATCAAAGCAATGGTTGCAGATATGATATTCAACCATTTAGTGACACATTTTCTTTTCTTTGGAGAGTAAACAGCGATATTAACCGTAACCAATACAAATGGGTAAGTAATTAGAATAACGAGAAAAGCACCTAGATAGTTTGAAATTGCCATTGGCGTATCGTAGCCCATAAGCACCTCTTTCCGTGAAGTAGAGGCTCTAATCTAACGCTGAATGGTGTCTAATATTGAGGAATCATCTATTTACATTATCGTTTATTCTAATAACTTGAAGTCACTCGTAAAGAACTTGATTAGAGGTTTATTCCATCGTTTTGAGACATAAAAAAAGCCAGACACTACGGTCTGGCATTTTCTTTTATTTCACTGAATTACTCTTCAGTGTCGTTGTTTTCGCTTGGCGCTTCGACGGAATCAGTAGCTTGAGTAGCCTCGTCTTCGGCACTATCTTCACCTTCAACTAGCTCTGCTTCTTCTACTTCGTCGATACGTTGGAGGCCGACAACATTTTCGTCTTCAGCAGTACGGATCAACGTGACACCTTGCGTGTTACGACCAACTTGGCTAACTTCCGCAACTCGAGTTCGTACTAGAGTACCAGCGTCGGTGATCATCATCATCTCGTCGCCTTCTTCTACTTGTACCGCACCTACAACAGGGCCATTACGCTCAGAAACCTTGATAGACACAACGCCTTGAGTCGCACGACCTTTGGTTGGGTACTCTGCAAGCTCAGTACGCTTACCGTAACCGTTTTGCGTTACCGTCAGAATGTCACCTTCATTTGCAGGAACAATCAGCGAAACAACTTGATCATCATCGGCAAGTTTCATACCACGAACACCAGCCGCAGTACGTCCCATTGCGCGTACTTTATCTTCTGCAAAGCGAACCACTTTACCCGCTTTCGAGAACAACATGATATCGCTTTGACCATCGGTAATATCAACACCGATCAGCGAATCGTCGTCACGTAGGTTAACTGCAATTAGACCATTTGCGCGAACATTCGCGAATTGGTCAAGTGAAGTCTTCTTAACCGTACCGTCACCCGTTGCCATGAAGATAAACTTCTCAGCACTGAACTCGGAAACCGGTAAGATCGCTGTAATACGCTCACCTTCTTCTAGAGGAAGAATATTGACGATTGGCTTACCACGAGCAGTACGACTTGCTAGTGGTAGTTGGTAAACTTTCAGACGATAAGTCTTACCGCGAGTCGAGAAACATAAGATGTTGTCGTGAGTATTCGCAACAAGCAAGCGCTCGATGTAATCCTCTTCTTTCATCTTCGTTGCACTCTTACCTTTACCACCACGACGCTGTGCTTCGTAATCGCTTAGAATTTGGTACTTAACGTAACCTTCGTGAGATAGCGTCACAACCACATCTTCACGAGCGATCAGCTCTTCCATGTCAATGTCGTGGCTTGCTGCTGTGATTTCTGTGCGGCGAACATCGCCGAACGCATCACGAACAGTTTCTAGCTCTTCACGAATAACTTCCATCAGACGCTCAGTGCTTGCAAGAATATGCATTAGCTCTTTGATTTCGTCCAATAGTGCTTTGTACTCGTCTAGAATCTTCTCGTGCTCAAGACCAGTCAGCTTGTGTAGACGTAGATCTAGAATTGCTTGTGCTTGTGTTTCAGTCAGGTAGTACTGCCCGTCACGGATACCGTATTGCTCTTCCAACCAATCAGGGCGAGCAGCATCGGTACCTGCACTTTCAAGCATAGCTGCTACGTTGCCAAGGTCCCAACCACGAGCCACTAGGCCCGCTTTTGCTTCTGCTGGCGTTGCTGCGTTACGAATCAATTCGATGATTTCATCGATATTCGCTAATGCAAGGGCAAGGGCTTCAAGGATATGGGCACGATCACGCGCTTTTTTAAGTTCGAAAATAGTACGGCGAGTTACCACTTCACGGCGGTGATCAACGAAGCACTTCAACATATCTTTCAGGTTGAATAGCTGAGGTTGGCCATTATTTAGCGCAACCATGTTGATACCGAAAGTCGTTTGCAGTTGAGTTTGTGCGTATAGGTTGTTTAGAACCACTTCGCCCACTGCATCACGCTTACATTCAATAACAATACGCATACCGTCTTTATCAGACTCATCGCGCAGCGCACTGATACCTTCAACTTTCTTATCTTTAACTAGCTCTGCGATCTTTTCGATCAAGCGTGCTTTGTTAACTTGATAAGGGATTTCGGTAACAATAATGGTCTCTTTACCATTCTTGTCTGCTTCCACATCCGCTTTCGAGCGCATGTAAATCTTACCACGGCCCGTCTTGTATGCATCGACGATGCCTTTACGGCCGCTGATTAGCGCTGCTGTTGGGAAGTCTGGACCAGGAATGTAGTCCATTAGTTCATCAATAGTGATCTCTTCATCATTGATGTATGCAAGACAGCCATCAATTACCTCAGTCAAGTTATGCGGAGGAATGTTGGTTGCCATACCTACTGCGATACCAGAAGCACCGTTCACCAATAGGTTAGGAATTTTAGTTGGTAGAACTGCAGGGATCTGCTCAGTGCCATCATAGTTAGGCACGTAATCTACAGTTTCTTTATCTAGGTCAGCCAAAAGTTCGTGGGCAATTTTTGCCATGCGAACTTCGGTGTAACGCATTGCTGCCGCTGAGTCACCATCGATCGAACCGAAGTTACCTTGACCGTCGACCAGCATGTAACGAAGCGAAAACGGCTGAGCCATACGTACGATAGTATCGTACACAGCGCTATCACCATGTGGGTGATATTTACCGATTACGTCGCCAACAACACGGGCAGATTTTTTATATGGTTTATTCCAATCATTACCTAGTACATTCATCGCGAATAAAACGCGGCGGTGTACAGGCTTTAGGCCATCACGCACATCTGGAAGAGCACGACCCACGATGACTGACATCGCGTAGTCTAGGTATGAACCTCGAAGCTCATCTTCAATGTTTACGGGCGTGATCTCTTTCGCTAGATCGCTCATAGAGCCATTATCCCTCTATTTATAGATCGTATGTACAATACGCTTAAGGTGCAAAAATATAACATACATTTCAGTGGTTCGGCATTACTTTCCCTCTCCTTTTATCAGGTTGTGAGCTCGGTTGTGAATCAAACGCTGAGAAATTGCACACTCTTCTGATATCTTGCTGATTAATGGTTATATTTTACTCACCTATAGAGAAAAGTGATCCCGTCTATGGAGTGTACGAACTTAACGGGTATAATGCCTTTCATTCTAGGACGCGGTTAATTTAATAGAGTAGTTATGACCCAATCACAAAATGTCGATCCAAATGAAATTAAGAAGTTTGAGGATATGGCCTCACGTTGGTGGGATTTAGAAGGCGAATTTAAGCCTTTACACCAAATCAACCCATTGCGCCTTAATTATGTTTTAGATAATTGTGATGGTCTTTTTGGTAAAACTGTCCTAGACGTTGGCTGTGGTGGTGGCATCTTAGCTGAAAGCATGGCCAAAGAAGGCGCTGTAGTCACTGGATTGGATATGGGTAAAGAGCCTTTAGAGGTTGCTAGGCTACACGCTCTAGAGACTGGTACCAAACTGACCTACATTCAAAGCACTATCGAAGACCATGCTGCAGAAAACCAAGGCAAATATGATGTCGTGACCTGTATGGAGATGCTAGAGCATGTCCCTGATCCACTGTCTGTCATTCGCGCTTGTGCCGCTCTCGTTAAGCCAGGTGGTCACGTCTTCTTTTCAACACTTAACCGCAACCTTAAGTCTTATCTATTCGCGATTGTCGGCGCAGAAAAGCTGTTGAAGATTGTCCCTGAAGGCACTCATGATCACGATAAATTCATCCGCCCTGCTGAGCTGATCAAGATGGTTGATCAAACGGACTTAACCGAAACAGGAATTACTGGTCTTCATTACAACCCTCTCACCGATACCTATAAGCTAGGTCGAAAGGTAGATGTAAATTACATTGTCCACACCCAGAAATTTTAACATTTATCACACACTAGATGTAGTGGTTACGAATAAGGCGATAGCACAAGCTCATCGCCTTTTTTAGTGCCAATTGAAGCAATTTTTGTCGGTTTGATTCCAAAATAATCAACGCAAAAATCGAAGACAACTTTGACCAAAGATCAAGGAATTTTTTTTTGTTTATGGTTACTTCTAAACCGATCTAAAAACGGTAATTAATTACAATCTTATCTACTCTAACTTCATCGGTTAGTAGTCACTTACTGTTTTTTTTAATTTTGTTAGTTATCCACAAGTCATCCAAGATCTGCAACTTGAAAAGACGCATGGATAGCACTATCTTGTAATCCGCACCTTGGTGCACCCCTATATGTTGTGTTTGTACTACAATATATAGATAGACTTTGATCACAAAGCCGGAACGATTTTTACAAGAATTACACAAAAAGACGGCTTTTATCAGTTTTGTTAGGGAAATGAAGCAGAATGAACCAACAACTTACCGTTACTAAGCGTGACGGACGCAAAGAAAGTATCGATCTCGAGAAGATCCACCGCGTTATCACCTGGGCTGCCGAAGGTCTAGATAACGTCTCTGTATCTCAAGTAGAACTGCGCGCTCACATTCAGTTCTATGACGGTATCACTACCTCTGATATCCACGAGACAATTATCAAATCTGCAGCGGATTTGATCTCTGAAGAGACACCTGATTATCAATACCTAGCGGCACGTTTGGCTGTATTCCATCTGCGCAAGAAAGCGTATGACCAGTATGAGCCACCAGCATTATACGATCACGTTGCTCACCTGGTTGATATGGGTAAGTACGACCAGCACATTCTGGAAGACTACACCAAAGCAGAACTTGATGAGCTCGATGCGTATATCGACCACAAGCGCGACCTAAACTTCTCTTATGCGGCCGTTAAGCAGCTTGAAGGTAAGTACTTTGTTCAAAACCGTGTATCCGGTGAAATCTACGAAAGTGCGCAGTTCCTTTATATCCTAGTTGCTGCGTGTCTGTTCGCGAAATACCCGAAAGAGACGCGTCTTGATTACATCAAACGCTTCTACGATGCGACGTCGACATTTAAAATTTCTTTACCTACTCCGATCATGTCAGGTGTACGTACTCCTACTCGCCAATTCAGCTCGTGTGTCCTGATCGAATGTGGCGATAGCCTAGATTCTATCAACGCAACGGCAAGCTCTATTGTTCGTTACGTTTCTCAGCGAGCTGGTATTGGTATCAATGCAGGTCGTATCCGCGCTCTAGGTTCAGAGATTCGAGGTGGTGAAGCGTTCCACACAGGTTGTATTCCTTTCTACAAATACTTCCAGACGGCAGTAAAATGTTGTTCACAAGGTGGTGTACGCGGCGGTGCTGCAACTGTATTCTACCCATTATGGCACGGTGAATCTCAAGCTTTGATGGTTCTCAAGAACAACCGTGGTGTTGAAGAAAACCGTGTTCGTCATATGGATTACGGTGTTCAACTAAACCGCCTCATGTACCAGCGCTTGGTAGAAGGTGGCAACATTACTCTGTTCTCACCATCAGATGTACCTGGTCTGTACGATGCGTTCTTCGAAAACCAAGATGAGTTCGAGCGTCTATACGTCAAGTACGAGAACGATCCTTCAGTAAAGAAAGAATCGGTTAAAGCTATCGAGATGTTCTCTATCTTGATGCAGGAGCGCGCTTCTACGGGTCGTATCTACATCCAAAACGTTGACCACTGTAATACACACAGCCCATTCGATTCAGAAGTGGCACCTGTTCGTCAATCTAACCTATGTTTAGAAATTGCGCTGCCGACTAAGCCGCTAAAGAACGTAGAAGATGATTCTGGTGAAATTGCACTGTGTACGCTATCAGCATTCAACCTTGGTGCAATTAACTCTTTAGATGATTTCGAAGAGCTTTCTGATCTTGTTGTTCGCGCTCTAGACGCACTATTGGATTACCAGGACTACCCGCTACCAGCAGCATACAAGTCAACCATGAATCGCCGTACTCTAGGTGTTGGTGTTATAAACTACGCTTACTACCTTGCGAAAAACGGTGTTAAGTACTCCGACGGTAGCGCAAATGGCCTAACACACCGTACATTTGAAGCAATGCAATACTATTTGCTCAAGGCTTCGGTTGCGCTAGCGAAAGAGCAAGGTAAGTGTCCTTTATTCGAAGAAACAAACTACGCTAAAGGCCTAATGCCAATCGACACGTACAAGAAAGATATAGATCTAGTTTGTGACGAACAGCTTCATTACGATTGGGATGGTTTACGCCAAGAGATCATGACACATGGCCTACGTAACTCGACCCTAACAGCGCTAATGCCTTCTGAGACGTCATCTCAGATCTCTAACGCGACAAACGGTATTGAGCCACCTCGGGGTTATGTTTCAGTAAAAGCGTCGAAAGATGGCATCTTGAAGCAGGTTGTACCTGATTTCCTAGAATACAAAGACAACTACGAACTGCTGTGGAATATCGGCTCAAACGATGGATACCTACACCTAGTAGGTATTATGCAGAAGTTTGTTGACCAAGCAATTTCAGCGAATACTAACTACGACCCAACGCGTTTTGAAAGTGGCAAAGTGCCAATGAAGAAACTGCTTCAAGATCTGCTTACAGCGTATAAGTTTGGTGTAAAAACACTCTACTATCACAACACACGTGATGGCGCGAGCGACGATCAGAAAGACGCAGTGCAACCACAAGACGATGACTGCGCAGGCGGCGGTTGTAAGATTTAAACCATAATCCTTACCAAAGGGTTATCAAGGCTTAACAAATAATTCGCCCCTCTAGCAGAGGGGCTTAAAAGGAATTGAGGCACCATGGCTTACAGTACTTTTAACCAAAACAAAAATGACCAGCTAAAAGAACCTATGTTCTTGGGTCAGTCAGTCAATGTTGCTCGTTACGATCAACAAAAATTCGAGATCTTCGAAAAGCTCATTGAGAAGCAACTGTCTTTCTTCTGGCGCCCAGAAGAAGTCGACGTATCAAGCGACCGTATCGATTACAACAAACTGCCAGAGCATGAGAAGCACATTTTCATCTCTAACCTTAAATATCAAACATTGCTAGACTCTATCCAAGGACGCAGCCCAAACGTTGCCCTACTGCCTTTGGTATCACTGCCTGAGGTAGAAACTTGGATTGAAACTTGGTCTTTCTCTGAAACCATTCACTCGCGTTCTTACACGCACATCATCCGTAACATTGTGAATGATCCTGGCCTAGTGTTTGACGACATTGTCGAAAACGAACACATCCTGAAACGTGCAGAAGATATTTCGCGCTACTACGATGAGTTGATCCAAATGACCAATGATTACCATCGCTACGGCGAAGGTAATCATACAATCAATGGCGAAGAAGTGAAAATTACTCTTCACGAGCTTAAGAAACAACTTTACGTGTGCTTAATGTCGGTTAACGCACTCGAGGCGATTCGTTTCTATGTTAGTTTCGCGTGTTCATTTGCATTCGCAGAGCGTGAGCTTATGGAAGGTAACGCTAAAATAATCAAGCTCATCGCTCGTGACGAAGCTCTTCACCTAACTGGGACTCAGCACATGATTAATTTGCTGCGCAACGGTCAAGATGACTTCTCATTCATGCAAATTGCGGAAGAGTGTAAGCAAGAATGCTTTGACCTGTTCAAAGACGCTGCTGAGCAAGAAAAAGAGTGGGCAGAATACCTATTCAAAGATGGTTCGATGATCGGCCTAAACAAAGACATTCTTTGCCAATACGTTGAGTACATCACTAACATCCGTATGCAGGCCGTGGGCCTAGACGTCGCTTACCCAGAAGCAACATCTAACCCAATTCCTTGGATTAACGCATGGTTGTCTTCAGATAACGTTCAGGTTGCGCCACAAGAAGCAGAAATATCATCTTACCTGGTTGGCCAGATCGATAGTGATGTTCGTGCAGACGACTTTAAAGATTTCGAGCTTTAAACCGCAAAGGATTGATAGATCTTTATGCCAAATATTAAAATCAACGCAGTCACGGCTATTCAGTCACATCCGTCAAATACCATTCTAGAAACAATGGAGAACGCGGGTCTAGAGCCAGAATATAACTGTAGAGATGGCCACTGCGGCGCTTGTCGATGCAAGCTTATTTCTGGTGAAGTTGAATACGTTGGTTTTGCGATGGCATACACGCAAGATAAAGAAAT
The DNA here is from genome assembly GCF_001188205.1 of Vibrio sp. VPAP30. Lineage (NCBI taxonomy): Bacteria > Pseudomonadati > Pseudomonadota > Gammaproteobacteria > Vibrionales > Vibrionaceae > Vibrio > Vibrio sp. VPAP30. Next base: position 11,601 of record NZ_LBLS01000031.1, on the reverse strand, counting down.
CTTACCATGCATCTGTAAAGCGAAAACAGACATCGAAGTAGAAGGTGTCAATTACTCGCTTAAAGAAAAACGCGCATAAGTATGCAGAACATAAAAATGGCCAGCATTACGCTGGCTATTTTTATATTTGAACTCGAACACCTGACAAAAATTCATCTGCAGTAAGCATTGAAACGGGCTTATCTGCGATCTCCCTTCCATCATCATCAAACAACGATAATCGGTAGCCTAAACAGTCACCGCTTGGCTTATCTTCTGGCGCTTGTAACCACAAAGAGATAACATCTTGATGTTTGCCGTTAAGTACTTCACCTAGAAAGACTTTTTGGCTCGCCACTTGATACCAAACGAGGATCTTTGACTGAGTAAACATGCTAACCTCCTTGAGCAATTTAAATCCCGAATTGTCATTCTATAGGTTATTTTGCCGATTGCACGTTTCAAATCTAAGACAATTTCCTGTTCTATTGAAAATCATCCAGTTAAGCTATATTCGAATTTGGCATATAAAAATAATATGCGTACAACTGAGTAATAAGAAACAGTTTCATTCACTTAATACGGAATAGCAGACTGAGCCAATTTGACAAAACTGGCTCTCTCGCCTAGTTGAATATTTATGCTTGCAACATGCTTCGAGGAACGAACATCTCTTTGTTACTAGTAAGTGAACTGTATTGAACAAACATGGGTTTGCCATTGAGGTACCGACGAAGCATATCTGCTGCAACAGTCGTAATCACCAAAGTCCGTTCTTCACGAGTATAACGGCGGTTGAAAGTCAATGTCTGTCCCCACTCACCTTCAGGTGTCGCAAGTGCCACTGAAAACGTTTTGTCTACGACTTTTCCGGTTACAATGGCGATGTCCGTTGCACATTTTTCCTTAGTCGCACCCGCTAATGCAAATGACGCGGCAAGGGGATCATCACTTTCATCACCCACAGTGACACGCTCGCCAAGCACCCAACCATGCCCACAATATTGTGCCGCCGCTTCTTTGGATTGTAGCCAGTGAGATAAAGCACCATAAGTAGATTGCTCTGCGGTCGCAATAGATTGCTTACGCTCTTGGATTAGATACGCGACGTGGTCTTGCATTGATTCATCCACACTGACCACGTTGCTTTCAATAAGGCTGAAGATGATTTGAAGCAACTTAACTCTGTTATCTAGGTCATTTCTAGGTCCGAACAGCTTTACTTCAATGTAGGGAAGATAAGAACGGTAGCCTAAGGTATATCCATCAGGAAGGTGGACCTTATCAAGTTTGTCAGACAAAGCAGATTCTGAGGTTCCAAAAGTATAGAGCTTACTGCACTCCTGCCCTAAAACATTGGTGTGTATGTTTTTCATATCAGGTAGAATTTGCTGTTCTACCATCATTTTAAACTCACTAGGCACACCTGGAGTGAAGTAGAAGTCACAACTATTAAAGCGAACTTTAAACCCACACGCAGTTCCGATCGGGTTATCGAGTAGAACTGAACCTTTTGGCAACATGGCTTGCTTGTGATTACTCTCCGACATCGCCAGACCACGTGCAGCAAAGAAATGCTCTAGCTTTTCTAACCATTCTGGGTATAGCTCTAGCTCTGTCTCCCCAGCAACAGCCGCAGCCTGCGCACTTAAATCATCGCTCGTAGGGCCCAATCCCCCATTTACAACAACCACATCACAATTGAAGCTCAGCATCATGAGTTCCTCTACCAATGCAGACATTTCGTCCCCAACGGTAGAGCGTTTGGTGACACTGAAGCCATGTTCAAAGAATCTTTGAGATAACCACGCAGCATTCGTATCGACGATGTCTCCATGGAGGACTTCTTCCCCAGTGCTCAGCATTGCGATTTTCAACATTATTTTATCCTTAGTGGGAAAATGTCACATATTTTAAGAGTTTAACTGATATTTATTATGGTATTAGGCCAAAAAAGAACTAAGTTTCTTATTTAAGACAATTATTGGTTCCTAATCTGCCAACTTTGTCGGATACTTGTGACCGTGATCATTAAAATAACAACGATGGAGTACTCCGTGTTAAAAAAAAGCATTACCGCTTTAGTATTATCAGCCTCTGCCCACGCGAGTGCCAATGTCTATGATTCTAACCAACATATTGAGTTCTCATACGCAGTAGATCAAGCTGAATCAGACACGTTTTTCTATCATTCTTATCAATATCAGCAATCCGATCCATTTTCGCTCAGTTTGACAGAAAACGACCTAAAACTAGATGGCCCAGGCCTGCCCAAGTATCTGACAGTATCAGACGGTAAAGATTGGGATTACCTTATGGGGCAAACCTATACCATATTAGGCCTAAGTGTCGCGACAGTCGGCCTGATGACACTTCTACCTGAATCAATCACTAAGTGGGACGAGGAAGACCGCGATATTAGCGGTTTAGGCTCAAAGTGGAAAGATAATGTCACTTCTGGTCCCACTTGGGATCGCGATGAACACTTTCTCAACTACATCATGCACCCCTATTTCGGCGGTGTATATTACACTGCTGCCAGACATGCTGGGTTCAATGAGTTTGAATCGTTCCTCTACTCTGCCACTATGTCGACATTCTTCTGGGAATACGGCGTCGAAGCGTTTGCCGAAGTACCTTCATGGCAAGATATTTTTATAACTCCTTTTTTTGGTGCCGTTGTGGGCGAAATGATGTTTGAAGCTGAACAGGATATCGTCGCCTCTGGTGGTGAAGTGCTCGGCTCAGAAACCGTTGGTGATGTTTCATTGTTCTTCCTTAACCCTGTTGGTCATATTCATGGCTGGGTGAGTGGTGCTTGGGGTGGCAGTGCAGAGTTTCAGTACAGCAGTAAACCTTGGTTTGGTAATCAAGACGCAGCCAAATTCGCTCTGGATGCAGGAGCAAGCTACGACGATGTATTTTATGGCGTAGAAATGAAAGTAACGTTCTAAATCTAATCTTTTTGTAAAAGCGATGTCTTACATCGCTTTTTTTGTGCTCGTTGTAAAAGATCAGTAACAGTGACAACGATTTAGGGGGAAAACTTGACTCAGGTCAAACCTAACCTACCGCTTCATCCTAAACTGAAGTTAGGCACTGAATTAGTCTTTCGTCGCTTTAGAGATTGAAAGAGCATGCCTTACTTAGTGTTAGGAGGCCCAATATGAACAGCACATTTATTGTCAATTTTGTTGGTAAAGCGACACCTGCGACTATCAAGCAGCTTGCTGCAATCACTCATGAAAATGGGGGAAAGTGGCTTATTAGTAAAGTTAACTTCATTGAAGATCAGGTCGCTGCGGTAATAAAAATTGAGTTGCCGAGTGTTAACGAACAACTCGTAAAAGACGCATTTACATCTCACCCGGATTTGTTGGTGCAATTCTCAGAATCAAATCAGCATGCTCACGATGTTGATGCAATTTACCAACTCAGACTCGACTCCAACGATCGTGCTGGGATTGTCAATGAAATCACCCACGTATTAGACGGGCAAGGAATCAGTATTTTGGATATGGACTGCCAACGTGTGTTCATTGCAGGTGGTGGCGGTGTAAGTTCAAGCTTATTTACAGCAAATCTATCGATTCGATTACCAACGCAAATCAATATCAACGATGTCGCCAATGAGCTTGAATCTCTTAGTGAAGACACTCGGGTAATGGTTGAAAGCTAGCACCAACCCAAATAAAAAGAGAGCGACCAATCGCTCTCTTTTCTCACCTACTACTTCACGGACCACTGAGACAGTGAACGTTTGAAGTCTGAATAGTCAAATTCATTTAGCTTTTGAACCTCTCCTGAGGTTCTCTCACAGAAGACCGACGGCATACGCAGACCATTAAACCAGTTAAGCTTAACCATGGTATAACCTGCGCTATCCATAATGTGTAAACGTTGGCCAATTTCGAGCGGTTGGTCGAACTTAGCGACACAGAACTGGTCACCCGCTAAGCAAGAGCAGGAGCCTATAACGTACTCGTGCTCACCATTATTCGATGCCTCAAGAATTGACGCTGGCTCATCATAAATTAAGGTATCTAAACGGTGCGCTTCTGTCGCAGAGTCAACAATCGCTGTTTTCTTTACGTTTTCGACGATATCAACCACGGTCACAACAAGGTCAGTGGTCTTGGTAATGATCGCCTCTCCCGGCTCCAAGTACATTTGAACGCCATGTTTGACCGAAAACGCTTTCAGTGCCACACCCAGTTTCTCAATATCGTAGCCAGGCCAGGTGAAGAATACTCCGCCCCCCATACTAACCCAATCGAGCTTGTCCAAGTAGTCGCCAAACTGTTCAGAAATAGAATTCAATAACCCAATAAACGCGTCCACATCTTTGTTTTCACAGTTCATATGAAACATTACGCCATCAATATCTTCAAATACTTCTGGTTTTATGTGGTCAACTTGTACGCCTAAACGAGAGAACTGACGAGCTGGGTTTGCCAGATCTTGACCCGCATAACTGACACCAGGGTTCAAGCGTAGCCCAATCGACGCTTTACCCTCAACAATATGACGATAAGCAGCCAGTTGAGACTGTGAGTTGAAGATCATCTTGTCACAGATATCAGCCACCTCACGTACGTCATCTTCACTGTAACCAACACTGTACGCGTGTGTTTCGCCACCAAACGTTTCATGACCAAGCTTTACCTCAAAAGGACCAGAGCTTGTGGTGCCATCCAAGTAAGGCTTGATAATGTCAAACACGCCCCAAGTAGAGAAACATTTGAGTGCCAATACCAGTTTCACGCCGGAGATTTCTTTAAGCTGTTTTGCTTTCTCCAGATTTTCAATCAACTTATCTTCGTTGATCATAAAGTAAGGGGTTTTGAGTTGTTCGTTATTAGGTGTCATTTATACGCGCTCAAGCTCTAGATAAAGATGAAAAAGTAAAACCAATGGGTTGGTATTGGTTATTTTTGATTTTGTCCTGTCTGAACGAAGTGAGTTACAAAATTAAAATAACTAATACCCACTCCCTATACCTAAAAAGGGAACACTGATGCCCCCTTTTGATACCAAACTAAAAAATTCAGTCGTTACTTTTTAAGTTCGTGTATTACTGGCAGACCTTGACCCGCTTCAAGCTCTTGAACATGCCAATCAAGACCGATGCTTGGCATGGTTTCTAGGAATGGGTCTGGGTTTAGCTGCTCCATGTTGAACACACCTTTATCCGCCCACTCACCACGGAAGAATTGTAGCGCTGCAGTAATAGCAGGAACACCTGTAGTGTAAGAGATCGCTTGGTGTTCTACATCTTCGTAAGCCACTTCGTGGTCTGCGTTGTTGTAGATAAATACGCTACGCTCTTTACCGTCCTTCTTACCTTGTACCCAAGTGCCGATACAAGTTAAGCCAGTGTAACCCGGAGCAAGTGAAGTTGGGTCTGGAAGCAGTGCCTTCAGTACGTGTAAAGGTTGAACAACCGTACCATCATGCAGTGTTAGTGGATCCGGGCTAAGCAGACCAATATCACGCATACAGTTAAAGTAGTTTAGGTATTTATCACCAAAGCCCATCCAAAACTCAATACGTTTCGCTGGGATAAACTCTTTCATTGAACGAACTTCATCGTGCGCCATTGAGTAAACTTTGTGTGTGCCACAGTTAGGGAAGTCAAACTCAAGCATACGTGAGTGACAAGGGACTTGTTTCCACTCTTGGTTTTCCCAGTAGAAAGAGTCACCCTGAATTTCTAACATATTGGTTTCTGGGTCAAAGTTAGTTGCAAACTTTTTACCGTGATCACCAGCGTTAACGTCCATTACGTCAATCGTATCGATCTCATCGAAAAGGTGCTTCACTGCATAAGCTGCAAATACTGACACAACACCTGGATCAAAACCTGCACCTAGAATACCTGTAATGCCCGCTTCAGCAAACTTCTCACGGTAACCCCACTGCCAATCGTAAGCTTGAGGAACCTGCTGACCTTCAGAACATAGGTCAACCGCCACTGATGTATCTAGATAGTTCACCTTCGCTTGGTAACACGCTTCCATGATGGTCATATTGACCCACGGAGGACCGGCGTTGATAACAAGATTAGGCTGCACTTCTTTGATGAGTGAAACTAATGCATCTACATCATCAGCGTTCACTGCACGCGCTTCCAATTTCTTCGAGCTATCTTTTAGGTTGTTCTTTTTCTGGATAGATTCGATGATTTTTTCACATTTACTTACTGTGCGAGAAGCAATAGTAATGTCACCAAGAACATCATTGTTTTGCGCTGCTTTATGTGCAACAACCCAACCAACACCACCTGCACCAATTTGTAAAATAGCCATAGTATTACGTTACCTTTAATTCGCTAGCTCAGAAGCTAAAATTTTGATTTTATTTAGTAAAGATTCAAAGTCAGAGATCTTTAAGCAAGGGTTTAAAATAGTAAATTTAAGCGCAGACTTACCATTCACTACCGTTTCTCCAAGAACTGCAATGCCGCGAGTTAGGGCTTCTAACCTTAGAGTTTTATTCAGTTCATCCAAATCACGGGCGCCGGATTCATTAAATCGAAACAGAACGGTAGAAAGCGATGGTTCTGCCAGTAACTCAAAACAGGCATCATTATCGATTAGTCCCGCAACCTGCTGAGTCTGTTCAAGCAAATGATCATACATTTGACCTAACGTATCAGGGCCTACACTTTGCATCGTCATAAAGACTTTCAGTGCGTCAAAACGTTTGGTCGTCGCAATCGATTTATCGACTAAGTTAGGCAGTTCGTCATGTTCACGATTTAGATAATCCGCATGATGCAAAAGGTACTTAAAGTTCGTTTTGTCTTTTAGCAGCACAGCGCCACAGCTAATTGTTTGATAGAACAACTTATGGAAGTCAACGCTCACGGAGTCTGCTCGCTCTATACCTGATAAACGCGATTTATGACTGCTGAGAATCAACGCGCCGCCGTAAGCACTGTCAACGTGGAACCACAGTTCATTTTGCTTGGCAATATCAGCAATGGATGCAAGATCATCAATCGCACCATGGTCGGTTGTACCTGCTGTGCCGACAACAGCGAATGGGATCAAACCTTGCGATTTGAGCACTTCAACTTGTGTCGTTAATGCATCTACTTGGATGGTTCCGTTTGAGTTAGCCTCTACACAACAAACCGCGTTTTCACCAAGTCCAAGCAGTGACGCCGATTTTTGCACCGTGAAGTGAGACTTTTTTGAGCACAAGATACGAAGCTTGCTCGCGTACTCTGGTAGCCCTGACTTTTGAATCGAATGTGAATCGAGCTTATCGGCAATCCAATCGCGCGCAAGTAGTAATCCCATCAGGTTACTCTGGGTTCCACCACTGGTGAAGATACCGTCGGCTTGAGTACCCAACTCATACTTCTCGCACATCCAGTCAATCACTTTCTGTTCAACGTAAGTGGCTGCGGATGCTTGATCCCAAGAGTCCATTGATTGGTTTAGCGCAGCGATCATTGCCTCAGCGACAATCGAAGGCATCAGTGGAGGTGTGTGCAGGTGAGCGATACAATCTGGGTGCTGTACTATGATTGAATTCTTGGCAACCAAATCTGCCGTCTCACCAATCACGTCAATCAACGAAGCGTTTTTATTGTCCAAATCAATAGCATTGATTGCTTGCTCTAACTGCTTAGGCTCTAAGCCAGAGTATGGCGCATCAATTTGCTCAAACACAGCTTTCATTTTCGCTGTAGTATGATTCATGACTTTAGCGAACTCGTCACTGCCGGACTCACCAGTGTGGACGAAATGTTGCTTCCACTCAGAATCACTATATGCGCAATCTAGATGGCTACCGCCCGCGACAATAATCGCCTCTTCAAGCACTCGCAAAGCAAAATCGATCTGCTCAAAAGAGATGATCAGCGGAGGAAGGAAGCGAATCACAGAACCATCACGTCCACCTTTCTCAACCATCAAGCCTCGCTCTAACGCAGCGCGTTGAATTTTTAAGGTGAGATCACCATCGGCGACAGGCTCACCAAATTTATTCAGTTCATTGCCAGGCTTGCGAATCTCAACACCAAGCATTAACCCCTTGCCACGAACTTCTGCAATGCAATTTACTCGTGCTTTAATCGCTTCTAGACCGTGACGTAAATACTGACCAGCAATATTAGCGTGCTCAACTAAGTTGTCGCGTTGAATAATTTCTAACGCTTTAGCACCGGAAACCATCGCTAGCTGATTGCCACGGAATGTGCCCGTATGCTCGCCCGGTTTCCAAGTGTCATGCTGCTTGTTAATCACTAGCAACGACATTGGCATACCGCCGCCAATGGCTTTCGACAAACATAAAATGTCTGGAACTATACCCGCTTCTTCAAACGCAAAGTTGTAGCCTGACTTGCCGACACCACATTGAATTTCATCAAAAATCAGCAAGATTTCATGCTCATCACAAATACGACGTAGTTCTTTAAGCCAAAAAGCCGGAGCTGGAACAACCCCGCCCTCGCCTTGCACAGGTTCGACAACGATAGCCGCAGGCTTCATGATACCCGCTTCATCATCGTGTAATAGACGTTCAATGTAGCGAATGCTCGCTTTGGCACCCTCGTCACCGCCTAAGCCAAATGGGCAGCGCAAGTTATATGGGAATGGCATAAAGTGAACATCGGACATTAGACCTGTTCTACGCGCTTTAGTACCAAGATTACCCATCATGCCCATGGTGCCGTTGGTCATGCCGTGGTAGGCACCGCGGAAGGCGAACATGGTGTTTCTGCCTGTTGTTTGTTTTGCAAGCTTAATCGCCGCCTCAACTGCATCGGCGCCAGACGGCCCACAGAATTGAATCACACAATCGTCAGCAAGCTCTTGGGGTAAGAACGCTTTTACCGTTTTGATAAAGTGAGTTTTCGCTTCAGTTGCAATATCAAGCGTTTGGTATGGCAGACCGCTGTCTAGCTGAGTTTTTAGTGCTTGATTGATCTCTGGATGGTTATAACCCAAAGCCAGGGTCCCTGCACCTGCAAGGCAATCTAAGAATAACTGACCACGCGTATCCTCAACAAGTGCACCATAGGCCTGTTTTATTGCAATTGGCAAACGTCGTGGATACGAACGAACCTCAGACTCATGCTGTTCTTGCTCAAGCAGTATTTGATCAGGTGTAAGATCGTAAGTGCCTTCCAAGATTGGAATCTGAGATGAAAAAGGAGTTGCGATAGTAGTGTTCGTCACTGTGTTATCGACTTCAAAGGCTGTGCTCATGATTTAATCCCTTGAAATGTAGTTCTTTCCCTCATTTGAACGAAATCTAAATTGAGGGTACAGCAAGCCGCAGCGCAAATTAATTAAATAGCGCGTACGGAAAATCGATCCATCGTGGATGGATTACATATCGAGAAATTAGATCAAGGTTCAGTAATGCAACTGTCCTGTAAAACAGGGCATTGTGGAAGAACTAAGCTGATTAATGTGTGTTTGTTATGTGAGTTCAATGTTGGGTTTCCCATTCATATGCCGCACTGCGACATTAGTATCCCGTCTATCGACAAAAGGGCTTGTCGATACCTACCCTACGTGATGTCCACTCAGCCCGAATGCCATCACGCGTATCCCCCAGAATATCCTAATTTTGACTCATCTCCGAGATTGCGGCGAAAATTATCATAAATTGAAATCATCTGGCAATAATTTTTCACCTTCTCGCCAAAATAATCATTCAGCTATCAAAAAAAAGACCAACCGATAAGGGTTGGTCATTTCTCTGGCAATAAAGTTTACGCCGCATCTGTCTTAAGCACCTGAGTCAACATTTCCAGTTCATTGGTAATCGAGTTGTTTTCAACCAACCCCGCGTCTTCGAACGCGTTAGTGACTCCTTCCAAAATAATGGTTTGTTCTCGCCCGTCATCCGTCACCGTCATCACTACATCATCTCCATCGACTTCAGTGCTGATGGAGTCAATTAAGTCACCGACCAATACATTGTCATCTTCTTCTAGGATACCTCGCAAATCGATCAGGTCGTTACCTAAATCAAAGTTATCGACAACATCAGTACCGTTGTCTAGTGTTGAGTCTAACCAAGTAAACACATTGTCGTTTTCATCACCGAGCATAACTTGATTACCCAATTCTGCATCTAGATCATCCCCTTCAGCGGCAGACAGAACCTCATATTCAGGAGACTCAGACACATCAATCGTGACAGTCGATTCATTACTAATCGCAAGGTCTGAATCTACCGCAACATAATCAAACGTGACATCTTCGGTGATATCTTGCGTACCTGATAGGTATCTAAGTTCCCAGTTACCTCCCGTTGAACTCAACTCCATCTCCACAATTGGATTGTCTGGTGAAGAGTAACTGAACTCATAGAGGATTTGCTCGTTGCCCACATCACCTTCATCTTTCTGGTATTGTTCAACGTGCGTCGTACCATCAGCAAAGGTATAAGTTACTTCGACGTAGACACTGCTGTTAGTATTAAACTCCGCACCCATACCATCTAAACCAAAAGTCACCACATCAAGCGGGTTATCGCTAAAGTCAATAATCAAAGCTTCTTGTTTGTTCATCCCGTTACCATCAGTATCACCGATACCCCAACCTACATGCGGTTGATCTCCGGTGTACTGTTTGAGTGGTTTATTATTATTGTCAGTAATGGAAATACCTATGGTGTTGCCATTATCTAATGTAATAAGACGCTCAGTGTCACTCACCCACTCGCCCCAGTTATAAAAACCATCATCATCTAGCACTATGTCATCAGGGTCCCCACTGTAACCAATCTCAAATGGATCACCTGGGCCTGGGACATAGGTGAAGTTATCTGGATCAAACAGCTTCGCTGGGTCTATTTCTTCACCCATAACATGAAGGTCAGCTTCTGTTAGCACTCGTGTCTCACCAAAATCATCGGTGTAGAGTAACGTGCCATATTGAGGAAGAGATGTAATCATGACATTGAGTTCAACACCATTAAAGTCATCATCTTCATCAGAGATGTGATCCAAACCCTCATCATCGGAGTCGAAAATAATCGGTACAAAGATCGCGTCTCCGGCATCAACATCAAAGTCTTCGGTAACTGGGAGTTCATTGACATTGAGTTCGCTAAGTACGACATCAATGTCTGTAGATTTCTGTATACCAAACCCTTCTACCTCTGTAGCGGTGACAACCAAAGTATGCTCATTGGCAAGCGCTTCAAAGTTATTGGTAAACGCCAACACCCCTGCTGCAGTTAAACTTATGTTCCCATTGGTTGGATTAATCTCGAATAGCGGCTCGTCGTCGTCATTAAAGATATTTGTTTTAATGCTGTAGGTGACGTCCTCACCGTCTGCATCCGTCGCAGAAACGGTACCAATCACGTAGTCCTCTGTATTGTTCTCCAAATAGGAGAATGCGTACTGGTCGTCGTCGTTTGCATCAAACACTGGCGCGTTGTCATCAAGGTTGACCTCATCAAGGTTTACCGTCACATCGGTGGTTTTAACTGGGCCTAAACCTTCGTCTTCAGTGGCGGTAACCACTATGCTGTGTTCGTTTTCGGCCAACTCATAGTCGTTGGTAAATGCAGCCACACCCGCCGCTGTTAGGCTAATTTCCCCTGTGACTGAATCGATTTCAAACAGTGGCTCTTCCGCGTCAT
>NZ_LBLS01000022.1:0-142081 GCF_001188205.1 Vibrio sp. VPAP30 | reverse complement strand
GTCCACAGTTCTACTTCCGTACAACTGACGTAACTGGTAACATCGAGCTACCAGAAGGCGTAGAAATGGTAATGCCAGGTGATAACATCAAGATGACTGTTGAACTAATCGCTCCAATCGCGATGGACGAAGGTCTACGTTTCGCAATCCGCGAAGGTGGCCGTACAGTTGGTGCTGGTGTTGTTGCTAAGATCTTCGACTAATTCTTCGGAATTAATTGAAATCTTGCACACTTCTTCTTTTATGAAGAACGCGCATTAGAGAAAGGGAAGCTTCGGCTTCCCTTTTTCGTTTTTGGTTATAAGGATTAGTTCGTTTTTATCTCTGTAACTCACTGAAAATCCTCCTTCATTTTTTCACGCTTATTTCTCTGCTGTTTAAGCCCTTGAAACTCTCCACCTCGCGCTAGATAGATATAACAAAATGTTCTGATTATTCCCTTAATACAACTAGTAACGATAACGATTCTTGTTTATATTCTATCGCAATTGTAGTTAGTGGAAGTGTTTTTATGTTTGTCTGTCTTTGTCATGGAGTTTCAGATAAGAAAATTAGGAAGTTAGCCATTGATGAAGGCGTTACTGATATTAAAGGAATAAAAAAATGCACTGCGCTTGGTAGTCAATGCGGAAAGTGCATCAAGATGACCAAAGAAATTTTAGCTGAAACAGAGTACTTACAAGTGAAACAAGCCAGCTAACACCAAGCTGAGCCTTTTTGACACCTTCTCATTTGGAACTAGATTTAAAAGAGCCAAAGAGGAGGGCTTATGTCATGAAAGGCGATCCAATTATAATCCAACATCTCAATAAAGTACTCGGCAACGAGCTTATCGCTATCAATCAATATTTCCTACATGCTCGTATGTATAAAGACTGGGGGCTTAAGCATTTAGCTGAGAAGGAATACCACGAATCTATTGATGAAATGAAGCATGCCGATCACTTGGTCGAGCGTATCTTATTTCTTGAAGGGCTTCCTAACTTGCAAGACCTCGGTAAGTTAATGATCGGAGAAGACGCCAAAGAGATGCTTGAGTGCGACTTAAAGCTAGAGATGGCCGCTATCCCAGATCTTAAAAATGCCATCGCTTACGCAGAAGATATTCATGATTATGTTTCTCGCGACTTGTTTCAAGATATCCTGGAAGATGAAGAAGAGCATGTCGATTGGCTTGAAACTCAACTTGGCCTGATTGAGATGACAGGTATTCAAAATTATCTACAAGCGCAGTATGTAGATGAGGATGACGACTGATTAGATTACTGAAAGTATAAAAAATCCCTGAGCCAGTCAGGGATTTTTTATTGCGGTTAGGTGAATAATATCAAGCCCCAAGTAATCGCAACTAAGCATAAGGCGACAAACACTGCGGCGGAACCAATATCTTTTGCGCGTCCACTCAACTCGTGATACTCAGAGCCGATGCGGTCTACAACTGCTTCTATCGCAGAATTAAGCAATTCCACCAAAATGACGATAAACAGAGTCGCGATCATCAGCACTTGTTCAAGTTTGGTCACGGGAAGGAAAAAGGTAATGAAGGTCAATACAACGAGCAAGACAGATTCCTGTCGAAAAGCGGCCTCATTGCGCCACGCAGAGGCTAGTCCCTTCATTGAGTAACCTGTGGCATCAATAATACGCTTGATTCCAGTGGTTCCGGGTTTCATTGTTCTTCCTCACTCGCTTTAATGGTACAAGCTGCAAATATGTCTAGCGCAGGTTGGTGCTCGATGGTGTCGATATCCATCAGACCCAGTATAGTTGGAAGAAGTTATCATGAGAGTGCATTTCATTCGACACTTTTTACATGCATTGTTTGTCTCGCAGGTGTTTCGCTGTTCATGCGTATCTTCATTTCTCTCATCAGCAATCAAGATGTCGTACCAAATGTAATTTGTCGCCATTATCCACATTGCCATAGAAGAGTGGGCTAGGACCTTTAGATTGGAAAGATAAATCAGCTTGCGTCTTTTTCTCTTGCTTAAACTGCTTTCTTTCTGTACTATTCGTGCTCCTTAAAACTCGGTCAATTATCTTTAGTTCCTTGCTTCCTCTGGACGACCGGGCCATTTGTGGAAGCTGAATAATCCGTAAGGAGCAACCAATGCGTCATTACGAAATCGTATTCATGGTGCACCCAGATCAAAGCGAGCAAGTTGCTGGCATGATCGAGCGTTACACTGGTTCAATCACTGAAGCTGGCGGTACTATCCACCGTCTAGAAGACTGGGGCCGCCGTCAACTGGCATACCCAATCAACAAGCTTCACAAAGCTCACTACGTTCTAATGAACGTTGAAGCTGACCAAGCTGTAATCGATGAGCTAGAAACTGCTTTCCGTTTCAACGATGCAGTTCTACGTAACATGATCATGCGTACTAAAGCGGCTATCACTGAGCAATCTATCATGCTTAAGCAGAAAGAAGAGCGTGCTCCTCGTCGCGAAGAGCGTGCTGAAGCTAAGCCAGAAGCAGCTGCTGAGTAATTTGTCTTATGACCAATCGAATGGAGCTATCTGGCACCATTGCCAAGCCGCCCATTCGTAGTAAAAGCCCAAGTGGCATTGAACACTGTCGATTTTGGTTGGAGCATCGCTCTACTGTTATCGAGGCTGACCTACCGAGACAAGTCTATTGTCGTATGCCGGTAGTCGTTAGCGGGCAAAGGTCACAAGCATTAACTCAGAATTTAGTACAAGGCAGTAGCATTAAGGTAGGTGGTTTTGTCACTTACCAGACCGGCCGAAATGGTGTGGGAAAATTAGTGCTTCATGCTGACAACATTACTCAAATTTAAGATCAGGAGATAGCCCATGGCTCGTTTCTTCCGTCGTCGTAAATTCTGCCGTTTCACTGCAGAAGGCGTACAAGAGATTGATTACAAAGACGTAGCAACTCTTAAAAACTACATCACTGAAGCTGGTAAAATCGTACCTAGCCGTATCACTGGTACAAGCGCTAAGTACCAACGTCAGCTAGCTCGCGCTATCAAGCGTTCACGCTACCTAGCACTACTTCCGTACACTGACAAGCATCAGTAATCGGCTCGTTTTATAAAGAGGAATTAAACAATGCAAGTTATTCTACTTGATAAAATCGGTAAACTAGGTGCTCTAGGTGAAACTGTAAACGTTAAATCTGGCTACGCTCGTAACTTCCTTATCCCTCAAGGTAAAGCAGTTATGGCGACTAAAGCTAACGTTGAAATGTTCGAAGCACGCCGTGCTGAACTAGAAGCTAAAGCTGCTGAGCAACTAGCTGCTGCAGAAGCACGCGCAGAGAAGATCAACGCTCTTGAAGCTGTTGTTCTTGCGTCTAAAGCTGGTGATGAAGGTAAACTGTTCGGTTCAATCGGTACTCGCGACATCGCTGATGCAATCACTGCAGCTGGCGTTGAAGTTGTTAAGAGCGAAGTTCGTCTTCCAGAAGGCGCACTACGTAACATTGGTGAGTTCGAGATTAGCGTTCAACTTCACTCTGAAGTTTTCGCAACAGTTACTCTACAAGTTGTTGCTGCTGAGTAATTCAGTATCAAGACGTAATTTTAAAAGCACCTCTCGAGGTGCTTTTTTTATATCCGCAGAATGGCGGTGAATCACTATCCATCGGTTATCCGTCGATTGCAACTCGGATTTATTAGAAGGCAAACAACAGGTTAACAGAAAACATACTGTCTGCTTTATAGAGCCCTTCCGGTACTTTATCGTGGTATTGGCGAGAGTAAGCTAGCTTAAGTGCGATAGTTTCTGTGATGTTGTTGGTCACATCTAAATCGGTATCTGTACGGGTGTTGCTTCGACCTGCTACTACGGTGATTGCTGCGGTGATGGCCAAGTTATCCAAAGCTTGCCATTTTGAATTCAAATTTCCGCGAAATATCCCTTCTTGAACGATATCAGGAAAGATAATCTCATCGTCATCAATTTCATCAAGGTTAGGTTCTTGGTAACGAAAGCCCGGGCCAAATTCGAATTCAAGTAGAAAGGTTTCCGTATTGGCGAACTGATAACCTAGACCACCCGATAAGGTGTAATCTTTGAAGTATGCGCTGTAGCGGGAATCAACACCTTTAAAGCTACCGTACAGATAGGATTTCGGTCCTAACTTGTAGTCGCTTTGCGCGGTATAGGTCGATTGACGCTTATCCTCTTCGCCATCTTTATATAAAAGGTAGTATTTCCACTCGCCATTGGTACGATGGCGGCCTTTTATATACTCAGCGTTGATGCGTGAGTTCAGTGAGCGTGAGTCTGAGTTTCCGCTGTGTGATTGGTAGCCGAACTCAACCTCGCTACTCCAAGGGGGGGGGAGGTCAATATCCGTGGTGTTTTGTCCATCATCTTCGGCGTAGACGAGCATGGAGCTCATTAAACCTGCACTCATTAGCCAAAATTTAGACACTCACTACCTCTGTATTGATGAAACGAATGGGCCAATAGTAGATTCAAATTGATCGAATCCCGTCAACAAGAGGTTAATTCTACATTAGAACTCGACAAAGTAATGCATTACTACAGACAAGAGCTTCATTCTCGTTATAATTAGCGATCTATAGCAAGTTGTTGAGCAAAACCATGGCCGAAGCGAAAGTAGATAATCGATATAAAAAGTTTAACGATGCACAAGTTGATGCGATAAAAGTTCCTCCCCATTCGTTAGAGGCAGAACAGTCTGTAATTGGCGGTCTTCTTCTTGATAACGAGCGTTGGGATACCGTCGCAGAACGTGTTGTCGCTAAAGATTTCTACAGTCGCCCACATCGCCTAATCTTCGAGGGTGTTAAGCTTATTCTTGAAGACAATAAGCCGCTCGACCTTATCACTTTGTCAGAGTTTCTTGAGCTACGCGAGCAACTGGAGGATGTCGGTGGTTTTGCTTACCTTGCCGATCTGGTCAAGAACACACCAAGTGCGGCTAACATCAATGCTTATGCAGATATTGTTGCCGAGCGCGCATTGGTGCGTGATCTAATTGGAGTTGCCAATGAGATTGCAGATGCGGGTTATGACCCTCAAGGTCGTGGTTCAGAAGACTTGCTCGATCTTGCTGAAAGTAAGGTATTCGCGATTGCAGAATCGCGAACAAACGAGAGTGAAGGTCCACAAAACGTTGACAACATTCTTGAAAAAACCCTTGAACGGATCGAGCTCTTGTATAAGACCCCACAAGATGGTGTAACAGGGGTTAATACGGGCTTTACTGATCTCAACAAGAAAACCGCAGGTCTCCAAGGCTCAGACTTAATCATCGTGGCGGCGCGTCCATCGATGGGTAAAACTACGTTCGCAATGAACCTGTGTGAAAACGCCGCCATGGACCAAGAAAAGCCAGTGTTGATCTTCTCGCTAGAGATGCCTGCCGAACAGTTGATGATGCGTATGTTGGCCTCACTGTCTCGCGTCGATCAAACCAAGATTCGTACTGGTCAACTTGACGATGAGGATTGGGCGCGTATTTCTTCTACTATGGGTATCCTGATGCAGAAGAAAAACATGTACATTGATGACAGCTCAGGTCTAACTCCAACGGAATTACGCTCTCGTGCACGTCGTGTGGCTCGTGACTCTGGTGGTTTAAGTATGATCATGGTCGACTACCTGCAGTTAATGCGCGTACCAGGTTTACAAGACAACCGTACCTTAGAGATCTCTGAGATTTCACGTTCATTAAAGGCGTTAGCCAAAGAGTTGAATGTGCCAGTCGTGGCGCTTTCACAGCTAAACCGTTCCCTAGAGCAACGTGCCGATAAACGACCAATCAACTCAGATTTGCGTGAATCGGGCGCAATCGAGCAGGATGCTGACTTGATCATGTTTATCTATCGTGACGAGGTGTACAACCCAGATAGCTCGATGAAAGGCACGGCAGAAATCATTTTGGGTAAGCAGCGTAACGGCCCTATCGGTTCTGTTCGCTTAACATTCCAAGGCCAGTGGTCACGTTTTGATAACTATGCTGGCCCTGCATTTGATATGGATGATGAATAACGCATGAGCTATATGAAAGCAGCGACGGCGTTTATCAATCTAGAAGCGTTAAAGCATAATCTAACACAGATTAAACAGCAGGCTCCGAACAGCAAAGTGATGGCGGTAGTGAAGGCTAACAGCTATGGTCATGGGCTGCGCCATATCGCTAAAAATGCCCAAGGTGCCGATGCATTTGGTGTTGCGCGTATTGAAGAAGCGCTACAGTTACGAGCTTGTGGCGTAGTTAAGCCGATCTTATTGTTAGAAGGTTTTTACTCTTCCGGCGACTTACCCGTATTGGTGACAAATAACATCCAAACCGTTGTTCACTGTGAAGAGCAGTTGTTAGCGCTTGAACAAGCAGAGCTTGAAACTCCGGTTGTAGTTTGGCTTAAAATCGACAGTGGGATGCACCGCTTAGGTGTTCGCCCAGAGCAATACCCTGAATTTGTTGCTCGACTTAAAGCGTGTCGCAATGTAGCTAAACCGTTGCGTTATATGAGCCATTTCGGTTGTGCTGATGAGTTAGACAAGACCACTACCAATGAACAGACTGAACTCTTTATGACCTTAACTGAAGGGTGTGAAGGAGAGCGTTCACTGGCCGCTTCTGCGGGGTTACTTGCTTGGCCTAATAGTCAGTTAGATTGGGTTCGTCCTGGCATCATTATGTACGGAGTGTCGCCGTTTAATGATAGAAATGCCGAACAAATGGGTTATCAACCTGTTATGACGCTTAAATCTCACTTAATTGCGGTACGTGATGTTAAAGCCGGTGAAAGTGTTGGCTACGGTGGAATCTGGACTAGTCAGCGTGACACTAAGGTTGGTGTGATCGCAATTGGTTATGGCGATGGCTACCCAAGAACGGCACCCAACGGAACACCGGTCTTGGTTAATGGTCGTAAAGTGCCAATTGCAGGTCGAGTCTCTATGGATATGCTGACGGTTGACTTAGGTGCCAACGCCGAAGATAAAGTCGGTGATGAAGCCATCTTATGGGGCAAAGCGCTTCCCGCAGAAGAAGTTGCTTACCATATTGGCACTATTGCCTATGAGTTAGTCACCAAGCTGACATCACGTGTCGACATGGAATATTCTAACTAGCCATGTTTAAAAAAGTCATTGTAGGGCTGGCCTTAAGCGCCAGCCTTTTGGTCTCTAATCTCGCGTTAAGTGAAGAGAAGGATTCGGTTTTCTTACCCTTTTACTTTAGTACTGAAACGTTAGGTAATACGCTTGGTGTCGCTGGCGTTATGAAAGGGGTTGGTCAACCACAAGCGGCGTTGTTTGGTGCAGCGCTTTACACTGACAAGCAAAGCTATGTGACTTTCCTTTCCGCTTTTAACTACGCACTGACTGATCAGCTGTTAGTGAGTTCTCAGCTCTACAAAGCGCAGTTTAACGAAAACCCCTATTATATCGGTGATCAGGGCAACAACGACTCAGTGGCGAGTGATAAGACGATTACTAACGGCTTAGAGCAAAACTATGAAGTAGAGTTTAAGTACTTATTGCCTTGGGGTAATGTTGCACAAAATGGTTTGCTTGGTGCCTTCCTGGCAATACGCGATGTGAGCTTTTCCTCCCCGTTCGAGTCTGGTGTGAGTTCAATCAGTCTTACGCCATTCTATTCTTCCCGCCGATTGGACATCAACAACAGCACTGAGAAATCGACAGGGTTTGAATTGGTTCTAGATTGGGACAATCGTGATAGTGTGCGTAACCCAACCAGAGGTTCACACACGGCTCTTACTACTACAGTTGGCGCAGAAAGCTGGCAAAATGAAGAGCTTTGGACCAAGGTTGAGTTTCAAAATAGTCAGTATTTTGCACTCGGGCCTCTGGGTGAGCTGTTTGATCAACAAGTGCTAGCGTTTGATTTTTACACTGCCGATACTCCCAACTGGAACAACGAAAAACCACCAGAACAAGAGCAAGTTAGCCTAGGTGGTTTGTATCGTTTACGAGGCTACTCCAGTGGGCGATTCCATGGACGAAGCGCGGTGCATTACTCTGCTGAGTATCGAGTTATTCCAGATTGGCAACCTCTTGATGACATTCCATTGATCAATTACTACGACTTACCATGGTGGCAATGGGTCTTTTTTGCTGAAACGGGTCGAGTTGCAGACCAATATGATCTCAAGACATTGCATACTGACATGAAATGGAACTTAGGTGCTGCGGTACGTTTTCAAGTTGAAGGGATCGTGGTACGTGCCGAGTTTGCTCAAGGAGCAGATGAGGGGACATTTCGAGTGATGATTAATCAGCCATTTTAAAGCCTACAATAAACGGAGCTATTGGCTCCGTTTTACGTTTCACTAAAAAAGTTCACCCTGGATGGTTGCCACGATCGTGCGACTGCCGCCGGAATGGCGATGCTCTCCCAAGTAAATACCTTGCCATGTCCCTAGAGCGAGTCGGCCCTGACTAATCGGAATCATCACACTAGCACCTAACGTCGATGCCTTGATATGGGCGGGCATATCATCATCCCCTTCATAAGTGTGCTTATAATATGGCGCTCGCTCTGGAACGAACTGATTGAAGTGCTTTTCCATATCATGTCTTACAGTTGGGTCAGCGTTTTCATTGATAGTTAAGCTTGCCGATGTATGCTGAATAAATAGCTGTAATAAACCGACAGAATAATCTAAGACTTGTGGTAATTGTTGTTCAATTTCATCGGAAATAAGGTGAAATCCACGGCTCTTAGCGCTGATTTGAAAGGTTTTCTGGGTCCACATATCGGTACCTGCTTACAATTTGAACTTAAGCTACCATTAAGCTTACTCGAGGTTAGTGATACAATCCTAATCGCTCATAGGACGCTTGTTTAATTTTGAAGCAGGGAACGTGACCTAACTCAATGTGAGTGAGAGTTCCCTACGTCATAATGTCCGCTTGAAAAAAAATTACAAAGTCTTGTTTTGTGGCATTTTGCCCTAACATACCTAATATAATTAATTTGCTTAATCGGGGATTCCACCAGTTTTCGCTAGGCTGTATGGAATAAAACCTACTGTAACATCGGGATAGTAACCATGTTGAAAAATATCAATCCAACGCAAACACAAGCTTGGAACGCGCTAACCGCGCACTTCGAATCTGCACAAGATATGGATCTAAAAGATCTATTCGCTCAAGATGCAGCACGTTTTGACAAATTCTCTACGCGTTTCGGCAACGACATTCTTGTTGATTACTCGAAAAACCTAATCAACGAAGAGACAATGAAGCACTTGTTCGCGTTAGCAAACGAGACTGAGCTTAAAGCGGCAATCGAAGCGATGTTCAGTGGTGAAGCGATCAACCAAACAGAAGGTCGAGCAGTCCTTCACACAGCACTTCGTAATCGTAGCAACAAACCAGTTATGGTGGGTGGCGAAGACGTAATGCCTGCGGTAAATGCAGTGCTAGAAAAAATGAAATCATTCACTGAGCGTGTTATCGGCGGTGAGTGGAAAGGCTACACAGGTAAAGCGATTACTGACGTAGTCAACATCGGTATCGGTGGTTCGGACCTAGGACCTTACATGGTGACTGAAGCGCTAGCGCCATACTCAAACCATCTAAATCTGTACTTCGTTTCTAACGTTGATGGCACCCACATCGTAGAGACTCTGAAGAAAGTAAACCCAGAAACAACGCTATTTTTAGTTGCTTCTAAGACGTTTACTACGCAAGAAACCATGACCAATGCACACAGTGCTCGTGACTGGTTCCTTGAGTCTGCAGGTGATGAAGCGCACGTAGCTAAGCATTTTGCTGCACTTTCAACTAATGCTCCAGCAGTGTCTGAATTTGGTATCGATACAGAAAACATGTTTGAGTTCTGGGACTGGGTTGGCGGTCGTTACTCGCTATGGTCTGCAATCGGCCTATCTATTGCACTAGCCGTTGGTTACGACAACTTTATTGAGCTGCTGGACGGTGCCCATGAAATGGATAACCACTTCGCATCAACCGAGCTAGAGAGCAATATTCCAGTGATTCTTGCGCTAGTTGGCTTGTGGTATAACAACTTCCACGGCGCTGAATCTGAATCGATTCTACCGTACGATCAGTACATGCACCGTTTTGCCGCTTACTTCCAGCAAGGTAATATGGAATCAAATGGTAAGTATGTTGACCGTGATGGCAACCCCGTGACATACCAAACTGGGCCAATCATCTGGGGTGAACCAGGTACTAACGGTCAGCACGCGTTCTACCAACTAATTCACCAAGGCACTAAGCTGATCCCATGCGACTTCATTGCGCCTGCTCTAAGCCACAACCCAGCAGGCGATCACCACCAGAAGCTAATGTCTAACTTCTTTGCTCAAACAGAAGCTCTTGCGTTTGGTAAAGATGAAGCGACAGTAAAAGCTGAGTTTGCCAAAGCAGGTAAGAGCGAAGAAGAAGCGGCGACGCTAGCTCCATTTAAAGTGTTTGAAGGTAACCGCCCAACGAACTCAATTCTAGTTAAGCAAATCACACCGCGTACATTAGGCAACCTAATTGCAATGTACGAACACAAAATCTTTGTGCAGGGTGTTATTTGGAACATCTTCAGCTTTGACCAGTGGGGTGTGGAGCTAGGTAAACAACTAGCAAACCAAATTCTGCCTGAGCTTGCGGATGAGTCTGCAATCAGCTCGCACGATAGCTCGACTAATGGTCTGATTAACGCATTTAAAGCGTTCAAAGCCTAATAGCCGTCATACTTGAAGCGGCAGCGTTGTTGACTGTGTAAGTTCACCCAAATCGAATAGAGCCCCTATGCTCATTGGGCTGAACTTACTTGTCGCCTAGCTGCCACTCCAATTATTTAGGCTATCCAAATCTTATGACGCCAACCTTAGGGTTGGCGCTTTTTTTTGGAAAGCGAGAACGGGCTGCGCCCTTCGAGAGGTGTATTCTAGTAGTAACGTGAGTAGGTTTTGGTGCATGGAATGTTGACAGAAAATGTTCCTAGGCAGAGATAATCATCCCGTTTCCCGTTTCCCGTTTCCCGTTTCCCGTTTCCCGTTTCCCGTTTCCCGTTTTCCCTAAACCGTCGTATCCACACTTGGCTGAGCGTCTGTGCTGGCGGTAAACTTTTGGCTCAGCAGTGCGACCATTTGATCGTAATATTGCATGTTGGGTTTATTGCCGAGTAGTTTACACAGCTCGTTACCAGTTGGGCTGAAGCGGTAATAAAGCAATCGCACACCTTTCGCGTGGGCTTGGAGTGATAGCTTCTTACCTTGATAAGTTAGTGGTAATGGAGAATCGAGTTCTATCTCTCCTGACTCTAGTTCTGTGCCATGCATTAGCCCTAATTCAAATAACACCAACAAACTAGAGTAGGGTAGTTGGAAGTTGCCGACGTTGATGTTGCCTGTGACATTACGCTTGCCGAAACTAAATATCCCTCCTTGTGCACGATAACCGACCAGTAACTTGCGGCTGTTATCGCCACCAAAACTACAGGCTAAAGAGGCTGAGCGTTGCAAGATTTGCGCTTCTTTTGGTGTCATATCTTGCAGCACTTTCAGTGCTTTCATCGAGGTTGAGCCGGGATTGGTCACTTCGCGTTTTAGAACCTGAGCCCACAAACGCTGCATGGAATGGTTATGAACTTCTTGCGCCATATCGAAGAAGCGATACAGCCAATCTTGGTCGGGGTCGCCAGCGGTTTCATCTTTGCAAGAAATATGGGCAAGCTTCAGAATTTGTTCAAGATTCTTTTGTCGTCGTTCTTTGCGTTTTCGCTCGCGGACTAAAGCTCGCTCAAGCGCACTTTTCTCAGGCTTATCGGTTTGCAGCAGTGCATCTAACCCATAGGTTTGGGCAATGTTAAGCACGCGGCTAGCGCTATCTTTGATGTAGCTCGACTTTTTTTCGTGTCGACCAGTTTGTTCCGATTGGTGTTCAATAACTACCGGTTTGCTCGTCTCAGACATGCTATTTCCTTAGCCATCATATGCTTAACGTTTAATTATTAACTTTACCTCGGAACGCATAAGCCTGCCAGAAAAAGACTGTGAGCCAGTTTATAAAAATATCGCTATCATAAATGATAACAAGTTGTTAAAATTGTTATCGTTAATTTTGAGGGGCTTATGAAGTATTTCAATGAGAATAAACTGAAAAAGCACCTGTCAATTGCTCTATTGCTACTAGTTTACCTAGCTGTACTAGGCTATCTTTCTAGCTATTTGTCCTAATCAAGGCAATTAACAGGCTGCTTATTTTGTTAACAATTAGTAGTCATCATACTCGGCGATTTCTGTGCCTTGTAGGACGTAGCCTGTTTGTGCCAATTCATGACTGACAGTTTCTGTTTTCAGTGTCCCAATCACATAGACAACATCCCAAAGCTCTTGCACGGGCGCCCCTTTAGGGAATTTGACGTAGATAATCTGATTCGGTGGTGGTGGTGGTACGTGGATACAGGCACCAAAATAGGGCACAAGCAGGAATTCTGTGACCATATTGGCGTCGCCTTCTAACGGTATTACAAACCCAGGGATCTTGACCTTACTGCCGTTCAGCTCTTGCCTCACACTACCGACCATCGATTGTTCCATGCTCGTGCCTGAATGGTCTATCGCCGGCATACCATATGAGTCGAACTGATTACGTTCACTTTCTGGGATCAGATCGATCCATTCTAGGGTGAGCGTATCTTCTGCGTTTACGCTGTAGCTCGATAGACCAAATACCATCATAGCCAGTAGCAACATGCCTAATTTTTTCATAACTTAAACTCTAATTGTCATACCATCGCTTAGCGACTGTCGATAAGCTCTAAATGCAGGGATGAAGCCGATAATAGTACCTGCCACTTGTACTGCAGCCAACAGCATCCATTCATAGTGAGATAAAGCGCTCATCTGCAGATTAATTCCATAGCTCTGTTGAATGAGAGGTGCAGCGACCGAGAGTACGAGATATAGACCAACAGTGCCGACGAGTAATCCGATAAAGGTCAATACACTTGCTTCCAAAATCAGCAAACTGAAAACGTGTCTTGGCCTTGCCCCCATCGCACGAAGAATTGCCATTTCGCGGCGACGTTCTTGCAGGCTAGTTAACAAGCTGGAAAGCATCCCGAGTAATCCCGCGATAACCACGAAGACTGAAACCGCCAATAAAGCCTGTTCGGCAACAGACATCATGCCCCATAGTTCGTGCAGCGCGACGCCGGGCAGAATGGCACTGAGAGGTTCCTGCGGGTAAGTGTTGATTTGTCGTTGCAAAGCAAAGGTTTGTATTTTGGATTTTAAACCGAGTAGCATCGCAGTGATCTGCTTGGGTTGGAAGTTCATCGCTGCAAGTTGCTCTGCCGTTGGATTGTTACCTAAGTTAGCGCCAGACTCCCAACCAACATGAATGGCTTCAATCGCCTCTAACGAGACGTGGACAGTTTTATCGACGGGAGTCCCTGTAGGAGCTAGGATGCCGACTACTCGAAATGGGGTATTTTCATGACGGCTAAAGCCCACATCACTAATACCATGAGCAATGACCATTTCACTGCCAATAGTGTAATTTAGAGAGCGCGCAACCTCGGCGCCGATGACCGCATCAAACAAACCGTTGAACTCATGCCCTTGGCTAAAAGATAGGTTTTGTTTTTGTCCGTAGCGGTAATGCTCAAAGTAGCTATGATTGGTGCCCATAACGCGAAAGCCTTGATGGGAATCGCCGAGTGAAATTGGAATTGCCCAGTCTACGGCGCGATGCTGGCTAAATTCCTGATAGCTTTTCCAGTCAATGTTGTTGGTCGCGTTGCCGATGCGAAATACGGAATAAAGTAATAAGTTCACTTGGCCTGAGCGTCCGCCAACAATTAAGTCGGTACCTGAAATAGTGTTGGCAAAACTGTCTTTTGCCTGAGTTCGAATCCGCTCGACACCAAGTAACAAAATAACAGAAACAGCTACGGTTAGGATGGTTAGAATCGCGGTCACTCTGCGGTTACGAACGCTTTTCCAAGCTAAGGTAAGGGTTGGTGTCATAGGTCACCTCCTGCTTGGTTGACTTGTTGCAGGTTGATTGTGCGATCAAATAGTGGTTCTAATGTTGGATCGTGACTAACAAATAATAAGGTTGAACCGGCTTGGTTAACTTGGTCGAGCAGCAATTCGATAAACGCCGTGCGGTTGTCAAAATCAAGCGATGAAGTTGGTTCATCCGCGATAATAACTTTCGGCTTACCAATCAGTGCGCGAGCTGCCGCTACCCGTTGCTGCTGGCCAATACTTAGCTCGACAACGGGTTTATCAAGTAACCCTGAGGGAAGACGTAGTTTGTCCAATAGTTGCTTGGCATTGGAAACTAACTCTCCATTTATTTGTTGGCGACGTAACGAGGAAAACTGACAAGGTAAGGTAACATTTTCAATCACGCTCAGATAAGGCAATAAGTTAAATTGTTGAAAGATGTAGCCGATATGGTTGGCTCGAAACTTATCACGTTGACTGCCTGACATCTCCGAGAGGTTTTCTCCCAGCACAGTCACTTGTCCAGAGGTTGCAGTATTGATGCCTGTAAGGAGCCCCAGTAGTGTCGATTTTCCACAACCACTTGGTCCTTTAATAAATAGGTGTTCGCCACGTTGAATGGTGAGGGAAGGTATCTCTAGTGTGGGATTGTCATTACCAGGCCAAGTAAAAGTCACCTGATTGAGCTCAACCACAGATTGATGGCATTTATTATCCATTGTTCGTATCCAATCGTAACAGAGAAGCGGCTTAGCATGACCAAGCCGCTTTTTACATTAAAGAGAAATCTCAGAGTCACCTTTACTAAGCTCAAGCGCGGCTTGCTTAGTGTCAGTTAACACGTTGATTTTCAGAGACTCAGTATTTGGAAAGTGTGAGAACCATTGAGTTTCAATACCATTTAATGCACTAATGTCGTTACAGTCGAAGTGATATTCAACCGTGAATTCACCATGACCACTATGTTTATCGTGGTCGTCATGATGGTCATGACCTTTATGATCATCGTGGTTATGATGTTCGTCATGGTCATCATGATGGTCGTGGTCGCCATGACCCTTATGATCATCGTGATTGTCACTACCTAGAGTATGACTCACTGATTGATGTTCGATTTTACAACCTGCTGCTTTAGCTAAAGTGAAGATATTCGAAGCTTGTTCAAGCTTTGCGACAGCGTCCTCTAGCTGATGTTTTTGCTCATCTGTTTTTGGCGCGTGTTCAAAACCGACAACGTCCGCACCCGGAGCCGTGATCTCCATAAGTAGCTCTTTGCCGTCTTGAGCAATGTTGATTTCAACTTGGCCGTGAACATGTGCTCCATGTTGGCGGTAGCCTTCTTCAGCATGTGCTAATCCACTAACAGCAAGTGTGATTCCTAGAGCGATTGGAGTAACGTTTTTCATTTTAAGTCCTGATTTTTCATTGAGTAATGCAAAGGTCTCCATTTGGTTTGGAGACAGTATATCTTTGTAAATAAATAGAATCAGGATAGTGGCGGTGAGCGTGCTAGGTATGCAAACGTAACGACCTCGTTGAAGCCGTATTCGCTAGATACTTCGAACTGATCACCAATTGTGGGCGGTGCTACAGTTGGTGTGTGATTGCTGACACCATGTAAACCACTCGCAAACAGTTGGCAGTGGTGATCTTGATGGTGGGTTGAAGAAAGTTCGTACTGATGATCAATAAACGCAAAATTGAGCCATAGCACAAGAGCGATTGCAGATAGAGCAAGCGCATTGATGCGATAGGTAGTTAGGCGACATTGAAGCACGATGAAAACACAATACAAAAAGTGGAGTTGTTATACTATAACAACTCCACTTCAAAGGGGAAACTAAACCCGATGCGTTTAGAGGTTTTCTTTTACTAGTGTAAGTACTTGTTGAATTTCACCTTCGTTGAGAGCGCCTTCTTTGACAAACAATACCTTACCTTGTTTGTCTTGGACGATAATGGCCGATGACTCTTCTGCCAATGCCCAAGTGTTGGCAACGGCTCCCTCTTCATCAAGTACCATAGAAGACCAAGGGAACTCTTTCTTGCTGTCTTGTGCCGATGATTTTACAAACGACCCTGTTCCCCAAATCGCGTCATCTTGGTTGATAATTGAGGTCGTCTGGTAGCTTTGTTCTGGGAATTTAGCCGCGGTAATTGCCGCCATTAACGGGGCATTGAGTTCTTTTGAACTGCTGCGCCCAGCAATCGCTTGAATGACACGAACCTTACCTTGCATATCTTGGCTAGACCAAGCCTGAAAAGCCGTATCGTCTCCGCTTAAGACAATTTCGCCATAGCTTTTGACGCTGACTTCGGGAATCGACTGTCCTACAGAGATGTTGTGCGCCAAGGCGATAGCGGGAGAGCATGCGATTGCGAGAGTAAGAAGGGTTTTATTTTTCATTATGTTATTTCCTTTTGAAAGTGCGCAAAAAGTATATACCCAAATTTATTGCTCGTGGAAAAATCTCTTTTAGAGCACTGGTCTGATGTCACACTGTTAACAAAATGCTATACATTAAATACGCATCCGATATAATACCTACAAGTTCTAAGGAGTAGGACTAAGCAATCAGTTCGAATTGCATCACACAAGGATATTGGAGTCGTTATGCTGCGTGAATTTACTATTTATCGCCCTCGTCAAGTTGCTCGTTTTGTTAAAACTTTGTTTAAAGGACAGTTTGTTATCTCTGGGGTAGGCAAGTTTACCTTTGACAACGGCAAGGTGTTGCTACCTGATGTGAAAGACTCGCAAAAGCTGACAACGTATAAAGAGATCAATCAAGCTATTGCTTTGTTGCCAGTCTAAATATTGGTTCTCTTCCAAATTACGAATTATTGAAAAGTCGCCTCGTTGGCGGCTTTTGTCGTTTATAGCCGCTATGCCATTGCCAACCCTTCCGCTTACTTGCCGTTTCTTTGCTTCAATGAGTAAAACTTTCACGCCAACAGGTTGAATTTACGACTATATTGTTAATAGGCAATTCTGTGCTTATTAATAATAAACGACAATCAAACGTGACTAGTGGCTATGGATCCTCTTTTTATTTTGTTATGTACGCTACTTGTGCTCTTGATGCAGGTTGGTTTTCTGTTTCTAGAGGCAGGTACGGTACGTAAAAAAAACACAGCAAATGTGGCAGCCAAAAACCTTATCGATTTAGCGGTTGTACTGATCCTTTATTGGTTAGTTGGCTACGGTGTCATGTTTGGCGAGTCAATGGGGGGGTATCTAGGTACTAGCCATTTTTTACTTGGTCATTTTGATGGTTTAGATGAGGGAGCTTTCTTTGTCTTTCAAATGGTATTTTGTGCGACATCGGTGACGATCATTTCAGGGGCAATTGCAGAGAGAGGCAGCTTAAAAGGCTATATCGCATTGTCTGTATTTGTAGCTGTCGCCATGTATCCAATCGTTGGGCATTGGGTGTGGTCGGATAATGGCTGGTTAGCACGACGTGGTTTTGTCGATTTTGCAGGCTCAACAGTGGTCCATTCGGTTGGTGGCTGGGCCGCTTTGGCTGCGATCATGATTATTGGGCCTAGGCTGAATCGGTTTGTCAAAGGTCATAATTTTAATCACAGCAGCTTAGTACAGAGTGTCGCAGGGGTGGTTTTTCTATGGATAGGCTGGCTAGGTTTTAATGCGGGGAGCTCTCTGCATTTCGACAGTAACGTGTTTAACATTGTCCTCAATACCATTCTTGCGGGTGCAGCGGGTGGTCTTACATCAGCAATGTACTCCTTACATAAAACCAACAGAGTCCATATTCCCAACTTCTACAATGGAATCCTTTCTGGACTTGTCTCAATCACAGCGAGCTGTAACTTTGTTGATGGCCTATCATCGGTGATCATTGGCTCACTAGGTGCTTTGATTTCACTGTCGGTAGGTAGGTTGTTAGTGAATAAAAAGATCGATGACGTAGTGGACGCAGTGCCTGTTCACTTAGCGAGTGGAGTATGGGGCACAATAGCCGTAGCCTTGTTTGTCCCTCAGCAAGTAATCACAGATACCTTGATGATGAGCAATAGAATGGAACTGCTATGGGGACAAATCTTTGGTGTGACTGTCATTGCTGTTTTTGTTTTTCCCTGCTGTTACCTTGTCTTTTTATTGATAAACAAAGTGATCCCTCTTCGCGTTGGCCATGAAGAGGAAATCGTCGGACTTAATATCTCATCCCATGAAGCGAGTAGTGATCTCTATGATTTGGTCACCGTGATGCAAAACCAAGAAGAGAGCGGGGACTTTAGCCAGCGAGTAAACTATGACCCTACTTCAGAAATAGGCATGATTGCCCGTCAATATAATCGAGTCCTGTCTCGTTTTGAGACGGCATTAGTTAAAGCGACTCAAAAGCATAGTGCGCTATTGCAAACCAATCAAAGACTGAAGTCGATGGAGTCGCGGGTGCAAAAAAGTGAAAAGCTCTCAAGTCTAGGTCAGATAAGTTCAGGTTTAGTGAGAGAGATCAACGAACCTATCGGCTATGTACTGAGCAATATCAAAACACTTAAAGATTACAATAAGTTCTTTAAACTGTTAGTGACCGAGTATAAAGCGTTTGCTGCAATGGTTTCTCAGCACCCAGTGGTCGCCAATGAGGTGCTGCAGCGCATTGACAAAATTTGTGAAGAGGAAGATCTGGAGTTTGTGCTAGAAGACAGTGAAGAGCTGATTAACGCAACATCAGATGGCGCGAGCAAAATAGAGAAGATTCTTTCCAATGTACGCACGTTTTCTGAGTTCGGAGATGAAAAGTTTGAGCTTAAAGATATTAACGTTTTGGTTTCATCAGCGGTAGAAAGAATTGCCTCAACCTTGCCACTTAGCTGTAAATTATTGGAGTCTTATGAAGCTGAGTTACCGATGGTTTCTTGCAGTCCTCATCAAATAGAACAGCTGTGCGTCAACTTACTTTCTAACTCTATACAGGCGATAGGGGAAGAACGCGGAGCGATCAAGGTGACGACAAGTAACGAAGCTAATAATGTTGTAGTGGCGATCATTGATAGTGGTGTTGGTATTCAGCAGGAGAACCAATCTAAAGTGTTCGACCCATTTTTTACCACACTTGGCTCACAAGGGCACGCAGGGCTAGGTTTATCAATCTGCTATGGAATCGCGACCAATCACGGTGGTTCATTAACCTTACTAAGTAAACAGGCAAAAGGAACCAAAGTATCTTTGCGTCTGCCAATGCCCCTTGATGAATAATGAAGGAGAGGATACATGCCAGATAGAGAACAGAGGAGGCTATTGGTTGTTGATGATGAAGTTCAGATCACCAAATCTCTGAGTCGTTTGCTGAGGAAGGAGTATGAAGTTGTAACTTTTAATAGCCCCCTTGAAGCTTTGGTCTACTTAGGTGACAACGAAGTGGCAATTATTATGTCTGACATGCGCATGCCGGGTATGGGGGGCGCCCGGTTTTTAAGTGAATCTATTTTAATTCAGCCTCATGCGATACGGATTGCATTCTCCGGTGGGGTTGATTACCGTACTTTAGTCAGTGCTATTAACGAGGGTAAGATTCACCATGTTATTGCCAAACCTTGGGACACTGAAGATTTGAAAGTGCTGTTAAGTCAGATGGCCACTCAGTACCAAATGAACATTGGCCTCAAGCAGCACGCTCATAAACTAGAGCAGGAAAATAGCGCTTATAGCGAACAAAACAGTCAGCTATTAGCTTCATCCACGCAAGCGCAGACGCAGCTCGCTGAACTCAAACAGCAACATGATCTTTTGTTACATCGCTACCAAACCTTTTCTCAGGATTTGTCGAATGTACTGTTAGCTGCTGCGATTGCCCAATCTTGGTATCAACAATGTGATATCGATAGAGTGGCCAATCACGCTAAACAGTTAGCCGTATACTTGGGCGTATCACCACGAGTTGCTGAGCGAGTATATCGCTGTGCATTGTTGCACCCGATCGGGCTCGTATTCTCTAGTGGTAATGAAATACCAGATAACTTTGCTAATCACCATCTTAGCCCTTGCTGTTTTGGCTCCTTGGCCTACGAGACATTGAGCGATAGTGACCTCCTGAAAGATGTGGTTATGGGCATTCGGCATCAAGATGAAAACTTGAATGGCACGGGCTATCCAATGCATCTCAAACAACAGGACATCCCCCTGACTGCTAAGATTGTTCGCGTAGTCAAAGACTATGACTACTTGACCGTTACTCATGTTGATCCAGCAAAGCGAAGTTCACCAATGCAAGCTGCCGAGAAATTACAGGAACTCGCAGAAGTACACTATGATCCCGCTATCTTGAAAGCCTATCTAAAAATGGTGTCTGAAAAACGCCAAAACAGCGATAACTCTATGGAATACTCCGTCCCTTTACGAGAACTTAGGGTTGGGGATGAGATTAAAAGGGATGTACGCCTAACCAATGGCCAAGTTCTGATAAAACGTGGCAGCATTCTGAATGGTGACATGCTGCAACGTTTGATTGGCTTAGAAAAGCAAAATAAGCGCCATTTTGCCTATGTGGTTTAATCGCACAAACTGACGCTAGTCATGGCTTTCGATAAATAACTGACACCCAGCACTACACTCCGCATTTGCATACGGGTTATTTAATTGCTGATTATGCAATAAGCTTTTGCACATATAGCCATGCGCTGACTAGTTAGCATCATACTTATTTAAGTATTGCTTGGTACTCATCCTCCCATTGAGGGGCATTCCAATGGGCTTGGAATACGGTATACGTAATATGCTTACGCATAAGTTGAGTCGTATCATTCGTAATACTCTCATCAGAGGCTTGCTTGAATGGTTCAAAGTTAAGCTCTTGAACTGTTTTACCACTCTCAGCCAGCTTAAAGAAGTAGTTGTAGTCTGGTTGCTCTTCATTCGCGACATACTCGATACCCTTTAACTCACTCTTCGGATAGGGAGGGTAGTTAATACTCAGTCCAGTACCTTTAGGTAATAGTTCATTACCTGCTTTGTGTTGTTTATTTAGTTTGTCGACAACTTCTAAAGTATGCTTAACCGCTGCTGGAATGTATTCAAAAGAGCTTGGGAAACCATCATTCGCCTCCTCTAAGCGAAATCCCATCGATACAGCTAAAGCTGGAATGCCATGTCGCACTGCGCGAGCAGCAGCGGAGACTGTTCCAGAGTTAAACTGATTGACGCCTACATTCGGTCCGTCATTGACTCCAGAGATGACAAGGTCGGGCTTTTGATCTGCCATTAAGGCTGTTAAACCAAACAGCACTGAGTCTACAGGGGTACCGTCAAAACAATACTGTTTGTCCGCGATCTTCTCATAGTTAAGCTGCTTACCAATTTTGAATGTTACTGCTGTTCCCATTCCACTTTGGTTATTGAGTGGCCCAGAAAGCCAAACATCGTAACCTTGTTTATTGAGAGCATTGAACAAGGCTTGGCTGCCCTCGCTTTTACAACCATCATCACTGACTACCAAGATTCGTAGTGGCTCAGGCGTATTGGCTAGTGTTGCCATTGGAGTCAAGGAACATGCGGTTAGAGCAAATAGTGCTGAGTATTTCATAAGATATCCTTGTCGATTAAAGCAGGTTAAATTTGTAATCAAGCATAAAGGTGCCACCGATGGTTGGTGCTCTTCTCCAGCTACCATTTTCGATGACTGGATTCATGGCTCCATCCATAGCGTAGGAATAACCAGGGCCAACACCCAGCATGGCACTCAGGCCTTTAACGGATGAGAACTTATACATAGCAAGCAGATCTAGGCTAGCTTCGTCAATTTCTTGCCCTTGATATTCCATGCCGAAACCGTAGGTGAGGCGACTGCCAAGCTTCAAACCAGGAACACCTGCGGCACTCATGTCATACATTGCCTGCATCGCAATCATATGCTCGCCATCTTTGTTAAAGTCAGTCCCGGTTCCATCTGCTCGGCTATTAAAATTACCGTCGGTGTTCTTACCTAAATCCCAGTAGAACATGCCCAGACCATTTTCTCGCTTGGCATCTGTATATGCGTAACTGGCCCCGACAATCCAGCTAGAAAATTGATAATCTAAATTTAGGTTGTAGTGGTATGCTTCGTCGTCGAATGGAATTCCTTCCCAGTTTTCTAGACCTTTGTTTTGATACCAGTAACCACTGACTGTCAGAGATTCTTTCTCACCAATAGGTGTTTGCCATTTCACCTCAACGCCATTGCGTCGCAAGTAATCTTGGCTCTGACCACTAAAAGCTAAAATTGAGTTTTTTTTGCCCCAGCGGTAGCTGATATCGCCGGTGATAATATCATCAATAGCCTTTCCGCTTAGAGTAGTAAAACGTTCTTTGAGTGGTGAGTCTCTATCAGAGAAGCGATCAGTATAAGCCCCGCGTAATAACAAACCTTTGTAACCAAACTCGCCGCTAACACTTTGGTAGCTGCTCGTTACTGCACGACTGCGTGAAATCGTGATGGCACCAAGCTTGTGGAGTTGACGCCAACCTACATATCCACGAGCAAACGCTTCTTCATTTTGCCATTGCAGCTTAGTGTAGATTTGAGTCATTTTATTGAAGCTTTCTGCGTTACCGTTGTTATCTCGTAATAGGTTACGGCCTTGAAAGTGGTCGTTGGCACCAAGCTTAATTGCGCCACCATAACTGGCGTCAAAGCCAATGAAGTCAGCTAAGTAGCCAGATTGATAGTCAATCGCTATACCTTGTGCCCAAGCAAATTGATCTTTGTCGTCCTTGGTATCTTGGTCTAAATACATGGCGATATTTCGCGTTGATAGATCCAATTTACTATCTTCTAACAAGTCAGCAGTGCTTAAAAAAGGTATTGAAGACAAACTAGAAAATAATAATATATTTGTAGTGGTAGGTAAGAGTTTCATATATTTCCTTTATATCTTTATAACTCAGTTTTTATATTAATAATTTTATCTCTTATATCCTTGGTAGATATTGATGTTATTTATTAGGTGGATTTTGTGCTGGAGATAAATTAGTGATCATGGTCAAGTATTGTTCTAGGTTGCTGACGACATAATTTGCTTCTTTAAGCTGTGAACTATCTCCGATACCGACAACTGACATGTTTGCTGCAATAGCAGCTTTAACACCAGCTTGCGCATCCTCAAATACTGTGCAATCTGTTGGCTTTGCAGAGAGTTTTAGAGCGGCTTGTATAAAGACCTCAGGATTGGGCTTCGCTTTTACTACGCAGTTACCGTCAACAATGGCATCAAAATATGACTCTATTCCTGTGGCTGATAATATTTGCTTTGCATTTTTACTTGCTGAACCTAATGCAATCTTTATATTATTTTTTTTAAATAAATTGAGAGTTTCAAACACTCCGGGTAATATATCCTTATCTGAAAGGGTACTAATATGTTCTTTATATATTCTGTTCTTTCTTTCTAACCAGGTTCTTTTATTACAATCAGACATGGATTGATTGTTGATGTCTAAAATTATATCGAGTGAATGTGAACGACTAACACCTTTTAAGCGTTCATTATCTGCCTCGGTAAATGAAAGCCCGATCTGAGTTGCAATATCTTTCCAAGCTAAATAGTGAAATTTTGCGGTATCGACAAGCACACCATCAAGGTCAAAAATTGCTGTATTGGGTAGTAACATGTTGTCTCCTATTACAGCGGGCAAAACGGTTTAGATTGCCCGCCAAATATATTATTAAAGGCGGGTATCCCACTGACCAACAAAGGCATCAACAGGACTCACTCCTGTAAATGATGAGCGACCAAGGAGTTTGTTGACGACCGCTTCAATAGTGTGTTGGTTAGCGGTATAAGCGTTGATGTAAGTTGGAACCCTTGGCACATCCATCAGGTGGTATGGGCTACCAAAGGAAATGAATAACGTTGGAATTTCTTGGCTAAACCATGGAGCATCGATGCCCATAGGTCTGGCCCAATTAATTCTCAATGTGGTTTTGTTGCTTGCGGTTTTAAATTTGGCTGTGTAGATAACAAGATCGTAATCTTCGATGAACGCCTGTACGGGTTGCATCATATCTCTCATGGTGAATTCCGAGGTATCGTAGACCGATACGTTGAATCCATTTGATTCAAGCTCTGTTTTAAAAGACTCGGTTGTGCTTGATTCAAAGCCAAACATATCTGGCTCATCACCTAAACCAATCAGTAGTACACGGCTGTGCTGTTCCAAGTTCAAAGGTAAGGTTTGGTTTAGATCTTTGACTAAAGTGATGGATTTATCGGCACAATCACTCGCTAATTCTTTATGTTGTTTGCAGCCAACGACCGATTTATCCAATTCAGCCGTCAGATCCCGCTTGTGTAAGCCGAGAGCAGCTTTGGTTGCTAGCGTGCGAGTGATGGCTTCGTCGACGCGCTCTACTGAAAGTAAGCCAGTTTCGATCCCTTTACGCATGTACTCAAAGTCTTCATCAAGATCTTTGTTAAATAGGAACAAGTCGCACCCTGCTGCAATAGTCATAGGGACAGCTTGTTCCCGGGGAAGGGCAACAGTGAAGCCAACCATACTTGTTGCATCAGAAACGATCATTCCGTTAAAGCCAAGTTGACCGCGTAACAGGTCATTGAGCAGCTCAGGTGCAAGTGAAGCTGGCATAATTTCCTTATCGCTCAGCTGTGGATTCAATTTTTTAGAGTAAGCTGGTAGCGCTATATGTCCTGCCATTACCGTCAATGCTCCTGCATCGATTGAGTGCTGATAGACTTGGCCAAAGGTGCTGTCCCACTCATCTGGCTGTTGAGTGTTCACGGACATGACGAGGTGCTGGTCGCGATAGTCGATACCATCTCCGGGGAAATGCTTGATAGATGTTGCCATGCCATGTGATTGAACGGCTTCGACATAGGCTCTACCCATGGCAGCCACGAGTTCCGGATCACTGCCATATGTGCGTGTATTGGTGATAGGATTATGCGGATTGATATCTAAATCGATAACGGGCGCAAATGCCCAGTTACATCCGACGGCACGACCTTCTTTGGCGACAACATTGCCCAGTTCGGTGGCCATCTTGGTATCAGCTGTCGCTCCAACTTGCATTTGGCTGCCAAATTCGGTTCCTTCAATGACAGCGCCGTTTCCTCCACTCTCTAGATTGGCTGCGATCAGCATAGGAATCTTACTGTGCTGTTGTAGGTAAGAGTGAACTTGTTGCGTTTCGTCTAGCTCGCCGGGGCGAAACATAATGCCAGCAGGCTTGTACTGTTCCAGCATTTGTTTTAGATCGGCTTGTTCAGCGCTAAGGCCTATTGGGCAAAAGAGGTGGCCGATTTTTTCTTCAAGTGTCATTGAGGCCAAAGTGGTTTCTACCCAGTTGATCTCTTCACTGTTTAAGTAGAAGGGGTTTGTTGTTAGATCCATAGTTGATGCTCCTCATTCGGTTTGCATTCAGTCTATGGAATACAGTCTCAACAAACTTCGTAGTGGTTTAACGACCTATATGGGTGATCTTTGTGGTTAGAGAAAAAGTGTGATCTGGCATAGCTAGGACTTTGTGTTGTAGCGGCTATCTAAAATCAGTTTGAATACTGCGGACATTCGCGATTTTTCATTGACTTATAAAGTCTTATCTTGTGGTTTACGAGGTAAGAAGATTATTGAGTGAATTCACATTTTTATTATGACCACAAAAAACACCCATAAAGTGTATCAAATAGGTGCCTTATGACTGTTGGCTAATAAAGCAACACTAAAAGAAAACTCAAATAGGCAATAATGATGGAAACTCTTAATCTGAAAGAAAAGCTTGGGTATGGTTTGGGTGATTTAGCGAGTACCCTAATCTTCGCCACTGTCACCACCTTTCTAATGTACTTTTATACGGATGTTTATGGTCTTTCGGCAGCTGCGGTTGGTACTTTGTTTTTTGTTGCTCGAATGATAGACGCAATCAGCGATCCCTTAATGGGAGCGATTGCCGATCGGACGCAAACTCGATGGGGTAAATTCCGTCCATACATTTTGTTTGGTGCATTGCCGTTAGGCGTACTCGCTGTGGCTACTTTTACTACTCCTGATTGGGCACCTAACTTAAAACTCGTGTATGCCTACATTACCTATATTGTATTAATGCTGTGCTACACCGTGGTGAATATTCCTTACTCATCCTTGCCAACGATCATGAGCCCTGACCCTAAGGAGCGTACTCAACTGGCGAGCTTTCGTATGTTTTGTGGCTTTTTCGCGATGTTAGTTATTTCCGGAGCCACTTTACCTTTAGTTAACTATTTAGGAGCAGGGAATCAGCAGCAAGGATTTCAATATGCGATGATGATTTTTGCCACGCTTGCTGTGGTTTTATTTCTAGCCATGTTTTCGCTAACTAAAGAGCGAATCAAGCCAGTCGGTAATCCTGCCTCAATTAAGCATGATCTTAGCGTCGTATTACGCAATCGAGCGTGGTGGGTACTGTTACTGGTTGGAGTATTATGTTTTAGCTTTACCATGCTTCCATTT
The DNA here is from genome assembly GCF_001188205.1 of Vibrio sp. VPAP30. NCBI lineage: Bacteria > Pseudomonadati > Pseudomonadota > Gammaproteobacteria > Vibrionales > Vibrionaceae > Vibrio > Vibrio sp. VPAP30. The sequence continues at coordinate 115,674 of NZ_LBLS01000022.1, read as the reverse complement.
GGCGTTGGAATGTATTATTTCCGTTACAACGTAGGCAACACAGAGCTCGCCACTGGTTTTTTTGTGTCAGGCAATATTGGCATGCTGATTGGTGTAGTCATCACGGGACTCTTGGCAAGGAAGGCATGTAAAAAGCAAACAATGATCTATGCGCAGTTCATCGCAGCGCTTTTGGTTTCAACACTGTATTGGTTGCCAACCGACAACATTGTTTTGGTATATGGTATTTTCTTGTTAGTGATGACAGCGCAGGGAGTGAGCGTGCCAATCATGTGGGCAATGGTTGCTGATGCAGCGGATTATTGTGAGTGGAAGCAAGGAAAACGAGTGATAGGATTAACTACAAGCTCTGTTACTTTCTCACATAAATTTGGGATGGGGATTAGCGGGGTTATTTCTGGCGTTATGCTATCAATGTTCGGCTATCAAGCTGGTGAGGTTCAGAACCCTCAAACCTTGCACAGTATTTTATTAATGATGAGCATAATGCCTGCCATCGGTTTTCTCGCCAATGCAGCTGTCCTGACGCTATACCCGATAAACAAGCAGGTGAGTGAGCAGATGCAAAAGGAGTTAGCTGCGATCAGAGCTGAATAGTCTTTCTTTAAGGTATTTGGGTGTAATTAGGGAGTTTGAGATGCAATACAGACATGAGCTTGTACGCTTGGAAGAAGGTCTAAACGTCAAAATTTATGTTCATTCTATCTTAGATGTAACAGCTCATTGGCATCATGAACTAGAACTTCTTATGGTGTTGAAGGGGAGTGTTGATGTTCAGAAGGAGAATCAGCACTTTGTGATGCAAGCGGATGATCTTTTGTTGCTGAACCCGAATGAACTTCATGCCATTAAGGCCACTTCTGAAGACAATGTATTGTTAGCGATTCAGTTTTCTCCGGATATGCTTAGTAACTTTTATCCGGAATTGCTTCACGTTGTCTTTGATTGCAATAGCATTAAGGAGTGGGAACAGGAGAACTTTGATCGGGTACGCGCTCATTTAGCCAAAATCATTTGGTCTTTTGTGAAAAAAAAGCACTGGTTCAAATTTACTATTGAACAGGAGCTGATGGCCCTGATCGAGACACTGGTAACAAGCTTTCCCACACATCTTGTTGAAAAAAATCATCAGCAATTACGAGAAAGAGAGCTAGAGCGATTAACTCGTATCGTTCAGTACATAGAGCAACACTATGGTGAACGTATACAATTGCAGCAGTTAGCGGAAAAGGAGTGTGTCACCGTACATCACTTATCTCGTTTTTTTAAAGAGAGGATGGGCATCGCTTTTCAAGAGTATTTGTTTGACTATCGATTGTACCGAGCTTCCAACCGAATCGTAATGGGTAGCGATAAAATCTCAGATATTGCATTAGAGTGTGGATTCAATGACCCTAAGTTGTTTTATCGAAAGTTTCGAGAGAAGTATCAGCTTACACCAGTAGAGCTGCGTCGCCAGCGCAGTGCAGCCTACCCAGTATCGTCACTGGCGAGTTACATGACTGTCGATGATAATGACATTTACAAACCTCTATTCAAATACTTGAGCACAACCCTTACTCACCCTCCTAAGCCTAAAACAAAACTGCAAACAACCACACTGAATCTCTGTAATAGCCTTGGTTCGTTAACGCCTGTCTGGAGTCAGATTATGACATTTGGTTGCGCTTATGAGGGGTTAAAAGCTGAGGTGCAACAGCAAATGCGTTATACGCAGGCAGAGCTGAAGTTCAAGTACGCACGCTTCCAAGGGATATTTGTTGACCAGATGCAGATTGTTGTCTCAGCAGGGCGATATCAGTGGCGTTACGTCAATGAGTTGTTTGATTTCCTGCTATCACTCAATTTAAAACCTTTTGTTTGCTTAGGCTTTACTCCTGAACTGCTTGCTAGTGGGCAACATACAGTAGCTCAGTGGCGAGGAAACGTGACTTCTCCAAAACAGTTAGAGTTATGGCAAGATCTACTCAGTGAGTTTTTCTACAACATCTTGGAACGTTATGGGGAACAGGAAGTTTCCAGTTGGTATTTCGAGGCTTGGAACGAGCCTGACTTGGAGGGGATTTTTTGGGCAGATAGTCAAGATGCTTACCATCAACTCTATCTGGCAACCTATCAAACTGCACGCAGGGTAAATAGAAACATCAGACTTGGTGGTCCTTCAGTTAGCCACATGGCGTTTAGCCAAGGGGCATGGTTAGATAACTTTGTCGCTTTTTGTGTGCGTGAGAACCTACAACCAGATTTCTTTTCCTACCATATATATCCAGAAAAGTATGGCGCCTTTGATTCTTTGGAGAGTACCCAGAATGTATCACGTCGCTCAATGGGTCCCGATGGATGTCGAGAATTAATTGAGCTAGGGAAAAAAGCCATCTCTCCGTTAGCGATCAAAGAGCTGCATATTACTGAGTGGAATGTATCTGCTGTATGGGGGAACCGTCTGTTAGATACTGCCTATACGGCTGCCTTTATCGTCCAAAATGCGCTGAAACTCTATGATAAGGTGGATTCGTTGGCAATATGGACGTTTAGCGATCTTTTTGATGAACGTGGTCCAGCTATCGACACCTTTCATGGTGGCTTTGGTTTGCAAACCCGAGAAGGGATCCCTAAGCCAAGCTATCATGCTATTTCTCTACTGAACCGGATGGGTAAACAGGTCATTGCTCGCGACAATAACTACCTAGTCAGTCGAAGTGATAATGAGTTTCAGATTTTGATGGTCAATTATGTCCATTTTGATGATCTGTATGCGAGTGGGGATATTTCGGCAATTGAAATCATCGATCCTTACAGTGCATTTAACCCTCATCCTCAACAAGAATTTTGTTTTGAACTGGATATTGCCAAAGGGCATTATCGTTTAACTCGTTATACCTTGAGTCGTGAACATGGCTCGGCCTATGATGAATGGCAAAAGATGGGAGCACCATGCCCCCTTGATGAAGATGATATAGCGCAGCTAAAACGTGATGCCTGGCCGTCTCGGGTGTCGGAATCTCTAGTTCATCCGGGCGGAAAGCTCCAGTTATCCGCTTCTCTTTCTGAGCATGCGGTTGAACTAATTCTTATTAGTTTAAAGAGTTAGCTGGGAGGAAAACACACACCCGTTCCCCCGAGTCCACAGTAGCCGTTCGGGTTTTTAGCGAGATATTGCTGGTGGTAGTTCTCGGCGTAGTAGTATTTACCTGCGGGTAATATCTCTGTGGTGATGGCGCCATTACCGTCACCGAGTAGCACTTGATAGGCTTGCTTAGATGCTAGCGCTGCTTGGTATTGTTCGTCGCTGTATACATAGATGGCCGAGCGGTATTGAGTTCCGCGGTCATTGCCTTGTCTCATACCCTGAGTTGGGTCGTGCTTTTCCCAAAAAGCTTGCAACAGTTGCTCTAGGCTAATGATACTTGGATTGAAAACAACACGTACAATCTCTGTATGGCCAGTTTGTCCGCTGCATACCTCTTCATAGGTTGGGTTAGGCGTATAACCTCCCGCGTAGCCAACCGAGGTATTTACCACGCCATCAAGTTGCCAGAACAGACGCTCGGCTCCCCAAAAGCAGCCCATTCCAAGTAGAATTTTCTCGCAACCTTCTGCGGGTTCTGCAGTCAAACTGGTTTGATTGACGAAATGAATGTCATCGAGTGCAAGTGGCGTCTCTCGTCCTGGAAGAGCTTGTTGGGCGGTAATCATGGTTTGTTTGTCGAGCATCGTGATTTCCTTGTTGGAGTATTTTTTATATAGACCGCCTAATTCACTGTTTTCGTACAGACTTATTATTTTAGTGGCGGTATTTTTTCCTTACTTGATGTAGACAGATAATTAAGCATGATCAGCAAACCTTTACCAGTTCTAATCGCACTTGTTTCCTTTGCCCCTTCGGTATGGGCACAAAGTGTCGACCTCTCGATAGAAGGTCTAGAGGGTGAGCTGAATGATAATGTTGAAGCTTACTTATCATCTATTCCTGAAACTGAGTATAAAACCAGTTTACGTTTCCAAGCGCGAATAGAGAAAAATATCATCGAAGCGCTTAACGCTTTAGGTTACTACCACCCGGAGATTGATTTTACTGTCACACCAGATGAATCAGAGTTGATCGTCAATGTGAATCCTGGACCTGCGGTTATTTTGCAGCAGATCGACATTAAAATTGAAGGTGAAGCGAAAAGTGATCCTCAGTTCAACGCGCTGGTTGAAAACAGTGGCTTAAAACAGGGAGATCGGCTCAATCATAGTTTGTATGACACGTTAAAATCTTCGATTCGCAACCTCGCTTTGCAAAAGGGCTACTTTGAAGGGGACTTTACCGCGAGTCGATTGGAGGTCGCTCCCGACCTCAACCAAGCCTTTATCCACCTTCATTTTGACAGCGGGATGCGTTACCACTTTGGTGCCAATACCATAACCGGCAGCCAAATTGATCAAGATAGGGTCGCGTCTTTATCGCCTTATCAAGCCAATGACCCTTATCAGGCTTCCAAAGTCGGTGAGTACAACCAGAATCTTTCCAATACAGATTGGTTTTCATCGGTATTCGTTGAGCCTGACCTGAGTAAGATAGGTGAAGGGCGCGAGTTACCTATGAAAGTCTCCCTCGCGCCACAAGCAAGAAATAAACTTGAAACCGGTATCGGTTATGCAACGGATGTTGGTGTTAGAGGTTCACTCAAATGGAAGAAACCTTGGGTGAATAGTCGCGGTCACAGTTTTGATAGTAGTTTGTCTATTTCCAAGCCAGAACAAACCATCACCGCTGGATACCGAATTCCACTCGAAGATGCACTTAATGAGTATTATCGCATCCAATATGGGATGAAAAATCTCAATCAGCGTGATACGAAAAGTCTTGAGTCCAACTTGGCGCTAGAAAGGCACTGGGTGCTTGACAATGGTTGGCACCGCACCCTGTATGTTCGCTACCTGCTGGAGAACTATACTCAAGGTAAACAAGAAGATAGTGCCCAGTTTATGCTACCAGGGATAACTTTTTCTCGCAGCCGAGTTCGAGGGGGCGCGATGCCAACTTGGGGTGATCGACAAAGCTTTACGTTAGAGTATGGCGACCCTAATGCGCTCTCAGAGACTCGAGTCACTCGTTTGATTGGTGCGACAACTTGGATTCGTAGTGCCGGTCAAAACCACCGCGGTATATTCAAACTGAATGGTGGTGCCAACTTTTCTGAAGAGTTTAATAAGCTCTCGCCATCGTTACGTTTCTTTGCGGGTGGTGATAATAACCTCCGTGGTTATGGCTATGAGTCCATCTCGCCCAAGGACTCCGACGATAAATTAACCGGTGCCAAATATATGCTGACTAGCTCAATCGAGTATCAATATCGCGTATATGGTGATTGGTGGGGCGCGGCTTTTTACGATGTTGGTGATGCGTTTAATGATAAGCCAGATATTAAACGCGGTACGGGTGTTGGTGTGCGTTGGGCTTCCCCTGTCGGCCCTATTCGTCTTGATTTTGCTTGGGGGCTTGATGCAAATAAAGGCGACGAATTTAAAATCCACTTTACTTTAGGACCTGAGCTATGACCCGTGTTGTGATTAAGTGGTCAAAATGGCTTTCACTCACTTTACTCATTTTACTCCTCAGCGTTTTAGTTGCGCTGGGCGGATTACTATTTACTAATCCTGGCTTAAACCTTGTTTTGTGGGGGGCTGAGAAGTTTGTTCCTCAGCTTAAAGTTGGATCGAGTCAAGGCGCGTTTTTTCCTCGATTTACCCTTAGCAATGTTGTTTTTAAAGATGACAGCTTGCATGTCGATACTCAGGCAAGGTCACTAACGCTTGCAGTCAATGCGACATGCTTTACTGAGCCGGGTGTTTGTATCGATGAACTTGCGATTGATGGTTTGTCATTCGCTATGCCAGAGTTACCGCCAAGTTCGTCGCCAACTCAAGAGCAAGCTGAGGCGTCATCATCAGCTAAAATTACCTCTCCAATTCCTATCAAGTTAAGTCGATTGGCGCTAAGCGATATTAAGCTGGATATTTTAGGTAATCAGATCTCGTGGGATTCGTTTACCTCTGGGGCATCATTTCAAGGTAATCGCCTGCGTATCAATGCAACCGAACTTAAAACGCCAGTAGTTAAGTTAGCGGAAAGTCCGGCTGAAAATGAGCAAGCCGCCGCGCCAGAGAATCAAGCGTCAACACCAACAGAGATTGTTCTCCCCAATATTGTTATGCCACTGCAAATTGATCTTGTACGTCTTGATGTTTACGACTTTAAGCTTGATCAACCAACGCCAGTCATCGTCAACCATTTAGGCTTAGAGGCCAACGCCAAAGATTCTAAATTGGTGGTCAAAACGCTTGAACTAGATGTGCCGCAGGCGACTGCGCAGCTAAAAACAGACATTGATCTGCAAGGTGATTATCCACTCGACTTGCAACTAGATGCGACAATCAAAGAAGAGATGGCTGCAGGACAAACGATATCTCTCAAAGCGGATGGTAGTGTGGCGAAGCTGCAGCTATCGGCTCAATTGGCAGGGTTAGCCAAAGCTTTCCTTACTGGGGAACTGCAACCACTCAAGCCTGAACTACCTTTTGATTTTACTGTCACCCAAGGTGATCTGCAGTGGCCGTTAAAAGGAAAAGGGGATTACTTTGCCTCGATAGATAAACTTCAAGCTCACGGCTCTCTTAATGGCTATAACCTAGATCTAGATACCGCTCTTAAAGGGGTACAACTTCCTGATGTGTCTCTCTCGCTGCAAGGCAAAGGGGATCTCTCCCATATCAAATTGAGCCAAGTGGACATTGCCACGCTGGGAGGAACGATCTCTGGCGATGTAATGGTGGATTGGCAAGCGCCGATTAATTGGGTAGCAAACTTGACACTGGCTCACATTCAGCCCGGTTTACAGTGGCCAGAAGCAGAAGGCGATATCAGTGGGGCAGTGTCAACCTCCGGCAATTTGACAGAGCAAGGTGGATGGCAAGTCGATGTCCCGAAACTCGATATTGATGGTGTACTGCGAGAGTACCCGCTGAATATAGCAGGTAGCGTTAGCGCTGCAGATGTGGCTGGCAACAATGAGCTCAGTGTTAAAACGCCGCAGCTAGTGCTTTCTCATGGCCCCAACAGTATTAAAGCCAGCGGGGAGCTAGATAAACAGTGGCGGATGGATCTGGAACTCAACTTGCCAGACTTAATTAAATCAGTACCAGACTTAAAAGGACGTGTTGCTGGTGAAGTGGCCCTGCGTGGAGATTTAAAAGCGCCAGATGTGGGGCTAAACCTTGTCGCTAAAGGGATTGATTGGCAACAGCAGGCTCAGATTAGCAAGCTCAGTATGAAGGGGAATATCACACCACTGCCAATGCCAAGCGGTCAATTAGTGCTTAAGGTTAATCAGGCTAAGTATCAAGACAAAGTGATCGATGACGTGAGCTTGAACTTTACTGGCTCTCAGAAAAAGCATCAACTTAACCTGGATGTGAATTCGAATATCGTGTCGACGAGTTTGGCTCTGACAGGCTCACTGACCGATAAACCTGAACTCGTTTGGCAAGGTAAGCTTGAGCGGATGCGACTCTCTTCGCAGCAAGGTGAATGGCGACTGAATCAGCCAACCGCATTAGGTTTTGAAATGGCGACTGAGCAGGTTTCTGTTGCTGCCCACTGTTGGTTGCAAGCCGACTCTTCACTCTGTTTAGAGAAAGATATTAAGGTTGGACAAAGCGGTGAAGCTGCGCTCGCGTTAAGTCAGTTTGATTTTGAGCAGATCAAAACTTTTATTCCTCAGACAACGCAACTCCAAGGGCAAGTAGACGCCAATGTGTGGGCCAAGTGGGGTGATAACCAGCCACCACAAGTAAAGGCTAAGATCGAATTAGCCAAAGGTGAAGTGGTTCAAAAGATTGAACAACCTCTAGAGTTAGGTTGGGAGAGCGCGACACTGACGGCGCAACTTACAGACAATAAGCTGAGCGCAGAGTGGTTACTTGATGTAACCGATAATGGTGATATTTCTGGTAATGCCACTATTCCCGATGTGCTCAGTGACGACAAGCAAATCGATGGGCGTTTGAAGCTCACCACGTTTAATTTAGACTTCTTAGCCCCACTAGTCGGAGAGTTCAGTAAACTCAAATCGAACATTACCGCCGATCTCGCGATCACAGGCCCGGCAATGCAGCCTAAAGTAAATGGCCAGTTTGTTGTCGATGATATCTTGCTCAAAGGGGATATCTCTCCTGTTGAAGTAGACTCAGGGCGCTTAAACATTAACTTTACTGGTTATGACGCGACCTTAGCTGCCTCTATTCACACTCCAGACGGAAAGCTAGAACTCGCGGGTGATGCTGATTGGCAGGACTTGAATGATTGGAGTACCAATGTACGTGTTTTTGCCGAGGAGTTGCTAGTCAACGTGCCGCCTATGGTCAAAATCAAAGTACAACCAGATATGACCATCTCTGCTTCACCTAAATTGGCGCGTATCGATGGCACCATCGCCTTGCCATGGGGACGTGTCGTGGTCGAAGAGTTGCCACCAAGTGCGATTAGCGTCTCCAAAGATCAGGTCATTCTTAATGATCAACTGCAACCTATTGATAAGAAAAACCAAGTGCCTTTCACGGTGCAATCCAATATCAATATTAAGATTGGCGATGATTTTAAGCTCTCAGCGTTTGGTCTAGAGGGGGAGTTAGTTGGTAATCTCAATGTAGCACAGAGAGACAAAGGGCCTTTTGTTACGGGTGAGGTCAATATCGTCGATGGTTCATACCGCTCGTTTGGTCAAGACCTGTTAATTAAAGAAGGTAAGGTGCTAATGAATGGTCCGGTGGATCAGCCTTACTTGCAAATTACCGCTATTCGCAACCCAGATAACACCAAAGATGATGTGACGGCTGGGGTAAAAGTGACTGGGCCTGTTAGTGAGCCGACAGTGACCATTTTTTCTGAGCCAGCGATGGCGCAGTCGAACGCTTTATCTTATTTGTTACGTGGTCAAGATATTGATGGCGAAACGGGTGGTAATGCCATGACAACAACCTTAATCGGTTTAAGTCTCGCGAAAAGTGGTCGTGTTGTTGGGGAAATTGGCGAAGCCTTTGGGGTACAAGATCTTCAGGTTGATACCGCAGGGTCCGGCAATGATTCTCAAGTGACAGTAAGTGGTTATATTTTGCCCGGCTTAAAGGTTAAGTATGGCGTTGGTATTTTTGAGTCTGTCGGTGAGTTCACCGTGCGCTATCGCTTGATGCAAGACCTCTATGTTGAGGCATTATCTGGCGCGACCAACGCCGTTGATCTTCTGTATCAATTTGAGTTCAATTAGTCGGTAAACATCGAAAGGAGTCGATGTCATGCAACAGTTAGTATTTGTTTATGGCACATTGCGTCAGGGGCAAAGTAATCATCATTTCTTGGTGCATTCAGAATGGTTAGGGAAGTATGCGACGCCTCCCATTTACAGTCTTTATGATCTTGGCGCTTATCCAGCCGTAGTAGATGGGCATAGCGTGATTTATGGTGAAGTCTATCGGGTCAATGACCAGACGCTGCGCCAGTTAGACCTACTGGAAGATGTGCCGATAACCTATCGTCGTGAGCAAATCGACACGCCTTTCGGCTTAGCTTGGATGTACATTTATCAGCAAGCTCACCAACTAGAGACGCTAATCTCCTCCGGTGATTGGTGCCAAAAGGTGTAATACTTACCGATAGCGAATGGGTAACTTGACTAAGGAGAGAGCGATGAAATTACAATTTGTTCTAGTGGCATTAATGTTAGCCGGATGTGCCACGCAACCACCCCCGTTAAGCAGTGTGGAAGGCGATTGGTCATTATGGTAAGCAACATTATATATCAGGATGTCACTCAATCGCAGTTTCAGCCTTTTTAAACGCAAAAGAGTCGCGATTAAGCGACTCTTTTTCTTTCCTACTTTGGAAGATTAGTTTTCTTCGCGATTGAGTTCTAAAAACTCTTCCACTTTTTTAACCATGTTTTTCGAACCAACAAAGAATGGCACACGCTGGTGCAGTTCTGTTGGTTTGATATCCATAATGCGTTGTACGCCGTCAGACGCGACACCACCTGCTTGTTCGATGATGTAAGCCATAGGGTTACATTCGTATAGCAGGCGCAGCTTACCGTTTGGATGGCTTTCTGTGCTTGGGTAGAGGTAGATACCCCCTTTCAGCAGGTTGCGGTGAAAGTCTGCTACCAAAGAGCCAATGTAACGTGAAGTATATGGACGATTGTCGCTTGGCGCACTTTCCTGACAGTACTTGATGTACTTCTTCACACCCATAGGGAAGCGAATATAGTTACCTTCGTTGATTGAGTAGATGCTACCGTCTTGTGGAATCATCATGTTTTCATGTGATAGACAGAAGGTGCCTAATGAAGGGTCGTATGTGAAGCCGTTAACACCATTACCTGTTGTGTATACCAACATGGTTGAAGAGCCGTAAATGACATAGCCTGCGGCAACTTGCTTGTGACCAGGCTGAAGAAAATCTTCTTCTGTTGGCGGCGTACCGATTGGTGATACACGGCGATAAATCGAGAAAATAGTACCAACAGAAACGTTAACGTCGATGTTAGAAGAACCATCCAATGGATCCATTAATACAACGTATTTTGCGTTTTTGTTGAGTTCTTTATTAAACGCTACCGCCTCGTCTTCTTCTTCACTGGCAACACCACATACTTGATCTCGGGCTTCAAGAGCGGCCTTAAATTTATCGTTCGCGTAGACATCGAGCTTTTGCTGATCTTCACCTTGAACGTTTGCAGTACCAACTGCACCAGTAATATCACCTAGACCGGCTGCGTTAATTTCGCGGTTAACAATTTTTGCAGCAAGGCGAATTGAAGAGAGTAGGGATGATAGATCACCGCTAGCGTGGGGGAAGTCCGCTTGCTTTTCAACAATGAACTCGCCAAGGGTGCGCATTCCAGACATGGTTTTTCCTTTAAAAGTCGCTCATAGATAGGGGGAATGGGACGTCTCGTTCTCTAACGGAGCTTTTATGACTACCCGAGATAAGTGTAAAAGTTAGATCTTTTTATTGGTAATGAACTAACTGTCTTAGATCTCAAATTTTTTAGTAAACTTTCAACAGTTTTCACAGCGATGAGAGATCAGAGAGTGAGCAAAGCGTAATCAGTGAGTCATTTCTCTGTTTGAAGGTGGCTAAAGTAGTTCGCTTTTTGCCATATTGTCGCCATAATGAGGACAATATTTTCCGCTTAGAACAAGGCTTTTCTATGCACATTCATATACTGGGGATCTGTGGCACTTTTATGGGTGGTGCAGCTGTATTAGCACGTCAATTAGGGCATAAAGTCACAGGATGTGATGCCAATGTTTATCCACCAATGAGTACTCTACTCGAATCTCAAGGTATTGAAATTATAGAAGGCTTTGACCCGTCGCAACTCGACCCTGCGCCAGACTTAGTGGTGATTGGTAATGCGATGAGCCGTGGCAATCCATGTGTCGAATATGTACTGAATAATAACCTGCGTTACACCTCTGGTCCGCAGTGGTTACAAGAGTTCTTACTTCATGACCGTTGGGTATTAGCGGTGTCTGGTACTCATGGAAAAACCACAACGTCCAGTATGTTGGCGTGGATCTTAGAAGACTGTGGCTATAAGCCGGGCTTCTTAGTTGGTGGTGTACTGGGTAATTTCGGCATCTCAGCACGTCTTGGTGAAAGCATGTTCTTTGTCGTTGAAGCTGACGAATATGACAGTGCTTTTTTCGATAAGCGTTCTAAGTTTGTCCACTACCATCCTCGCACCTTAGTCATGAACAACCTAGAGTTCGATCATGCCGACATCTTTGACGATCTTGAAGCGATAAAACGTCAGTTCCATCATCTTGTTCGCACAGTACCGGGCAATGGACGCGTTTTTGCACCGAAACAAGACAGCGCACTACAAGACGTACTTGAGCGCGGTTGTTGGAGTGAAACCGAGTTTAGTGGAGAGCAAGGTGACTGGCAGGCGGAGAAAGTAAACATTGATGGCTCGCAGTTCAAAGTACTGTTCCAAGGTGAGCAAGTGGGTATTGTGAGTTGGAACCTAGTTGGTGATCACAATGTAGATAACGCTTTGATGGCGATAGCTGCAGCGCGTCATGTCGGTGTCACCCCAGACCTGGCTTGTGAATCGTTAGCCAAGTTCATCAATACCAAACGTCGCCTTGAGCTTAAAGGTGAGGTCAATGGCATCACGGTTTACGACGATTTTGCCCATCATCCGACCGCGATTGAACTGACGCTCGGTGGATTACGTAACAAGGTCGGCGATAGCAAGATTATCGCGGTACTCGAACCGCGCAGCGCTACAATGAAGCGAGGTGTGCACAAGGATACGTTGGCCGCGTCGTTACAAAAAGCCGATCAGGTGTTCTTATATCAACCTGATTCGATAGATTGGTCGGTGGAAGAGATCGCCGCTCAATGTGCCCAACCCGCGCAAACCTCCAATAATGTCGATGAGCTTGTGGAGCAAATTGTGGCTAGTGCTAGCTCAGGTGATCAGATTTTGGTAATGAGCAATGGCGGGTTCGAAGGAATTCATAACAAGCTTCTGGCAAAGCTAGCCCAATAGTGTAGTTTTTAAATATGACCAAGCAACAAAAAGCCATCACCTTAGCCTTTACTGGTGCCTCCGGCGCTCCTTATGGTTTACGCCTGTTGGAGTGCCTACTGGCTGCTGATTATCAAGTTTATCTGCTTGTTTCATCAGCGGCGAGAGTGGTGCTAGCAACTGAACATGAACTCAAACTGCCCGCCAATCCTGATTCGGCTAAGCAAACTTTGGTCGAGCACCTTAACTGTGACCCAGACAAGCTGATTGTATGCGGTAAAGATGACTGGTTCTCTCCGGTAGCATCTGGCTCTGCTGCGCCGAAACAGATGGTTGTCTGTCCATGCTCAGCAGGAAGCGTTGCAGCGATTGCACACGGTATGTCGGACAACCTGATTGAACGTGCTGCAGACGTGGTGATGAAAGAGCGCGGCCAACTGCTGCTAGTGGTTCGTGAGACCCCATTTTCTACTCTGCATCTAGAGAACATGCACAAGTTGTCACAAATGGGCGTAACTATCATGCCTGCTGCACCAGGTTTTTATCATCAACCTAAATCGATAGAGGATCTGGTTGATTTTATGGTCGCGCGTATTCTTGACCACCTAGGAATAGAGCAAGGGTTAGTGCCGCGTTGGGGCTACGATCCCCATCATTAGCAGAGGTGTGAACAGCGCTAGCTATTGAGTCACATAACTATTACAATTCGACCGTTACTCATCGGGGAGCTATTGGCTTAACTTATGTTAGTCCAGCTGAGATCAAGCGATTGCTTGGGACCCGTGTACCTGAACCAGATAATGCTGGCGTAGGAATTGAGTCTGGACTGATTATCCGCTTCTCAACCCTGTGCCGCTCATACAAGGAGAGAGCGAGCAGTGAATAACACTCTAAGAACCATTTCAATCAGCACCCTCGCGCTAGCAACGTTAGCGACATTTCCATCTTTTGCCGAACAAAACAGCTTAACGATCTACACTTATGACTCTTTTGCTGCCGACTGGGGACCTGGCCCGGTAGTAGAAAAGGCGTTTGAAGCACATTGTGATTGTGACATTAACTTTGTTGCGCTGGATGATGGCGTTTCTATTCTCAACCGCTTACGTCTAGAAGGTGACAATAGTAAAGCGGACATCATTTTGGGTTTAGATAATAACCTGATGGCAGAAGCAAAGAAGACGGGCTTGCTCACACAGCATAGTGTCGATACCAGCAAGGTTACTCTACCTAATGGGTGGACGGATAAGACGTTTGTTCCTTACGATTTTGGTTATTTCGCGTTTGTTTACAACAAGGAAAAATTGGCGAATCCACCCCAAAGCCTTAAAGAGTTGGTGGAATCTCGAGACGACCTGAAAGTGATCTATCAAGATCCGCGTACTTCGACACCTGGACAAGGTTTGATGTTGTGGATGAAGTCAGTCTACGGTGATGATGTTACGCAGGCGTGGCAGAGTCTCGCGAAGAAAACTGTTACAGTGACCAAAGGTTGGTCTGAAGCTTATTCTATGTTCCTAGAAGGTGAATCTGATCTGGTGCTTTCTTACACCACATCTCCTGCTTATCATTTGATTGCTGAGAATGACAACAAATACGCTGCGGCTGATTTTGCCGAAGGCCACTACACCCAAGTGGAAGTGGCAGCAAAAGTTAAGGCTTCAAAAAATCAGAAGCTTGCTGATGAGTTCATGAATTTCATCCTGAGTGAAGAGTTTCAATCAGCAATGCCAACCGGAAACTGGATGTACCCAGTTACGGATGTAGCATTACCACAAGGCTTCGAAACATTGACTCTGCCAAGTAAAGCGTTGACCTTTAGCGCCGATCAAGTTGCTGAGAATCGTAAGTCTTGGGTTCGTGAATGGCAAAGTGCGCTCACTTTCTAAGGGGAACTTTTGCGTAATACCCCTAAAATAGGCCTATGGGTCGCGATATTAATCGCGACCTTTGTCATTTCTGCGCTCGGTGCTTTACTGGTTAATGCGCCTTCTTTGGATATTAGCCAGATATGGCATGAACCATACTATCGACATGTCACTAAATTCAGTTTCTATCAATCTTTTTTCTCTACTTTGCTCAGTGTTGGTTTGGCTGTTCCTGTCGCACATGCACTTTCTCGGCGTCGGTTTGTCGGAAAATCCTTACTACTAAAACTATTTGCTACGACACTAGTGTTGCCTGTCTTGGTCGGTGTGTTTGGCTTGCTCGCCATTTATGGTAATAGCGGTTTGATCGCAGAGCTGTTCAAAAGCTTAGATAGCAAGTTGCCGTTCTCAATATATGGGCTCAATGGTATTTTACTGGCGCACGTGTTTTTTAATCTTCCCTATGCGACCCGACTACTGTTGCAGGCGCTAGACTCTATCCCACAAGAGCAGCATAAACTGTGCGCTCATCTCGGAATGGGGCATTGGGATAAGTTTCGTTGGATCGAGTGGCCTCGGTTGCGACAGCAATTACCTCATGTCAGTGGCTTGGTGTTTATGCTCTGTTTCACCAGTTTTGCTACGGTAATGGCACTCGGCGGTGGGCCTAAGTCAACCACGATTGAACTGGCAATCTATCAAGCAATTAAGTTTGATTTTGATCTCCAAGCTGGTGCGCTATTGGCTATCTGGCAGATGATGCTGTGCGGTGTTATGGCACTGACTATTCAGCGTTTGGCCAAACCGATTTCTGTTACTTCTGGCTCTCAGACTCAGATTGTTTACTTGTCTAAAGACTCGTTTGTTTCTCAGTGTTGGGATTGGGGGTGGATAGCCTTTTCTATGTTGCTGGTATTACCGCCGCTACTGATGGTGCTACTCAGTGGTCTTAACAGCTATGCGATTGATGTTTTTACCGATGAGCGGTTCTGGCAAGCTCTATGGGCGTCAGTGAAAGTAGCCACAATGGCAAGTGTGATTGCGGTGATTGCTGGCATTGCCATCTTGTTAACCAGCCGGAGATTGCGCCTTAACTACCGTGAGAAGAGTGCCGATCATATTGAGCTGATTGGCACCATTATTCTTGTCACACCCGGTCTTGTGATTTCCACCGGACTGTTTCTATTGCTGCGTTCATTTACGGATGTATTTAGCTTAGCGTTAGTGGTTGTCGTAGCCGTGAATGCCTTAATGGGTCTGCCATATGTGATTAAAACGCTGTCTCAGCCTATGCTGCATGTCGAGCAGCAATATCAATATGTTTGTGCCAGTTTAGGCATGAAAGGTTGGAATCGTTTTAAAGTGGTCGAGTGGAAGGCGCTGAAGAAGCCGATGGCTCATGCCTTTGCGATCAGCTTTATGTTTGCCATTGGTGATTTAAGTGCGATTGCTTTGTTTGGTAGCCAAGAATTTCGCACCTTGCCACTTTACCTATTCCAACTGCTTGGTAGCTATCAAATGGAATCTGCCGCAGTAGTATCTGTAACTCTATTACTATTGAGCGTCGGCTGTTTCACGCTCATTGAAACCTTATTAAAAGCCAACTCGAAGGTGAATCATGCTGACCTTAAGTAATGTCGATTACTACTATCACAATGAACTGTTTCATTTTGATACCTCGATTTCACCGCAGTCGATCGTTGCCCTGATGGGGCCAAGTGGCGCGGGCAAATCGACCCTATTGGCTTTAGTCGCGGGTTTTATCGAACCGACCAAGGGCTCTATTGAGGTTGAAGGCAGTAATATTGTTGGCAAAGAGCCACATCAACGCCCATTCGCAATGCTGTTTCAAGAACATAACTTATTCGCTCATTTAACAGTGCGTCAAAACATCGGGCTTGGGCTTCATCCGGGGTTGAAACTTACTGCTCAGCAACAAAACGTAATAGAACAAGCAGCGCAGCAAGTTGGGGTAGAGGCGTATCTAGACCGTTTACCAGAGCAACTTTCAGGTGGGCAGCGGCAAAGAGTCGCATTAGCACGCTGCTTTGTTCAACCACATAAAATATGGCTGCTTGATGAGCCTTTTTCGGCGCTTGATCCTATTCTGCGTGAAGAGATGCTTAGTTTGGTGAGCAAGTTAGCTAAAGATAGAAAGATCACGGTGGTAATGGTGACGCATCATATTAGTGATGCCAAGGCGATTGCCTCTGATTTTATCTTTGTCGCCAATGGCAGAGTCGAAGTTGCGGATAACATTGAACAGCTGTCATCGAGTCATGCTAACCAAGCGCTAAGTGATTTTGTCCGCGCGGGGGAGTGAGGAGGGAACGGACTTTGCCCTTAGAGAGTTGAGTTCGGGCTTCGCCTTGCGAGAAACAAATCGTCATTCCATAGAGCGACGAAGGAGCGAGTAGGGAATCTCAGAAAGCCTTCGGCTCGCTTGAAGAGATCCCCAACTCGTTCGTACCTCACTCTCGGGGATGACTTGGGAACCATCAAAAAGAAAGGGTTGACGCTCTCACGTCAACCCTCAATATTCTTCAGCTCTTCAGCTCTTCAGCTCTTCAGCTTAAATCTCTTCTTCGTTTAGCGCTTTAAGCACTTGGAAGATTTCGCGGAATGCCTTGGCAGGCTTGCCCGCTTTTTTCTCTTTTGCCGCCTGACGAGCAAGCTGGCGTAAGCGTTGACGATCCGCGGCTGGATAAAGCTCCACCACCTCAGCGATGGCACTATCACCTTCTTCAACCACTCGATCACGCAGTTGCTCTAGCTTATGTAGCTCTGCCGTTGCTTGAGAGTGCTTGTTGCGAACCTTGTCTAATGCTGCTTGAAGTGGCTCAGTGTCTTCAAAGCGCATCAGCTTACCGATGTATTGAAGTTGACGACGGCGCGCTTCGTTTTTAAAGCGCTGTGCGTCTTTGATTGCCTCTGCAAGGTCTTCACTTAGCGGGAATTTTTCCAACACAGAAGGCTTCAGGCTGGCGAGTTCTTCACCTAGCTTTTGCAACTCTTCCATATCGCGTTTCAATTCGGTCTTACTGACCCAAATGATCTCTTCTTCCTCTTCCCATGGCGCTTTTTGATTCTTACGTGCCATTTTTCTGCCTTAATTTGAACATCTATTTCTCTATTTTAACAAGAATCGTGGGGAGAAAGCGAAATTCTTGTTATTCTAAAGGCAATTGATCTTAAGAAATAAAGAAAATATGGACGTAAGACAGCAAGTTGCTCAACAGCGCGTTGAGTTAGAAGCGGCAGTAGCTAAAGCGCTAGAGATGGCAGCAGAGAAGTCTGATGCAGCCGAAGTCGCCATTAGTAAAACAACGGGCTTAAGTGTTTCTACCCGTATGTGTGAAGTAGAAAACGTTGAGTTCAATAGCGACGGAGCATTAGGGATTACCGTTTACCGCAATCAACGTAAAGGCAGCGCTTCGACTTCTGATCTAAGTGATAAAGCGATTCAACAAACGGTTCTTGCCGCGCTCGATATTGCTCAATACACCTCTGAAGATCCATTTGCTGGCCCTGCACCTAAAGAGCTGATGGTGCAAGATGTGCCTGATCTTGATTTGTTCCACCCAGATACGCCAGATCCCGATTATGCAGCGCAAGTGGCGATTGCTGCTGAGAAACAAGCTCTGTCTTACAGCGATAAAATCAAACAGAGTGACGGTGCCAGTTATGACAGTCACTACGGTCTGAAAGTTTATGGTAACAGTCACGGCCTATTAGCAAGCTATGCTTCAAGCCGTCACAGTACCAGTTGTTGTGTGATTGGTCAGGGTAACAATGGTGAGATGGAGCGTGATTACAGCTACACGGTTGCGCGCCATAAAGACGAACTTTGGGCACCAGAGATCGTCGGTCAGAAGGCCGCGGAGAAGACCGTTAGTCGTTTAGATGCGCAAAAGCTAAAAACAGGTCAATATCCAGTGATGTTTGCTGCTGATGTAGCAACTGGCCTACTTGGTCACCTAGTGATGGCGATCAGTGGCGGTAACCTTTACCGTAAATCTTCTTTCTTACTTGATCACCTTGGTAAACAAGTGCTGCCGGAATGGTTCAATGTGTCTGAACGTCCGCATGTACTGCGTGGCCTTGCTTCAAGCCCATTTGATAGTGAAGGTGTGTTTACCCAAGACCGTGAAATTATTACTGACGGTGTACTTGCAACTTACCTGCTCACCAGTTACGCAGCGCGTAAAATGGATATGGCACCAACCGGCCATGCTGGTGGTATTCACAACTGGTTTGTCAAATCAACAGGTCAAAGCTTTGAGCAAATGCTAAAAGAGCTAGGTACTGGATTATTGGTGACCGAAGTAATGGGCCAAGGCGTTAATATTGTTACCGGTGACTACTCGCGCGGTGCGGCAGGTTTTTGGGTTGAAAACGGCCAAATCCAATTCCCAGTATCTGAAATTACTATCGCAAGCAATCTAAAAGAGATGTTTAATCAGATTGTTGCGGTAGGCAACGATGTAGAGACTCGCTCGCAGATTCAGACTGGTTCTATCTTGCTAGAGTCAATGAAAGTCGCTGGTGAATAAAAGGTAAAATCTTCGCTTTCGCGTCCCATTTGTCATTCCATAGACTGACGAAGGAAGGAGTAGGGAATCTCATATAGTTTAGTTACTTGCTTTAAGAGATCCCCAACTCGCTCGTCCCTCGCTCTCGGGGATGACGATATAATTTATTGAAATAAAAGGGCTGACACAAAATGCCAACCCTTTTAGATATCATCCCGAATC
Source organism: Vibrio sp. VPAP30 (assembly GCF_001188205.1). Lineage (NCBI taxonomy): Bacteria > Pseudomonadati > Pseudomonadota > Gammaproteobacteria > Vibrionales > Vibrionaceae > Vibrio > Vibrio sp. VPAP30. The sequence continues at coordinate 96,471 of NZ_LBLS01000022.1, read as the reverse complement.
CCTTTATTTTTCAAACAACTCGGTATGCAGTTTCTGAATCGCTTGCTTTGATACCGATTCTTCAACTAAAAAGCACAGGTTGTGCGGGCTTGCGCCGTAGCAGATCATGCGTAGGTTAAAGTCTTCAAGCGTACTGAATACTTGTTTTGCGTAGCCTCTGCTTTCACTCATGTTGTTACCGATCAGTGCGACTAAACACAGGTTGTGTTCCACCTCTACGGTACACAACTCTTCAAGCTCTATACGGGCAGCTTCTGGCAGCTGCGGTGCGCCACCAGAGGTATCTGTTTGATCTAAGGTTAGTGAAACACTGATCTCTGATGTGGTAATCAAGTCGACTGAGATTTTGTGTTTAGCGAGAATTTCAAACACCTTGGCCAGAAAGCCATAAGCATGGAACATGTTGGCGCTACGCAGTGTCACCATCGTTTGGTTGCAACGTAGGGCTAGTGCACGGAACAAAGGTGAGCTTTCTACTTGATGGCGAATCCAAGTGCCTCCTTTTTGAGGCTCTTTTGAAGAGCCAACAAAGACTGGAATATCATGGCGTAAGGCCGGAAGTAGTGTCGATGGATGAAGAATCTTAGCACCAAAATTAGCCATTTCGGATGCTTCGCTAAAGCTAATCTCAGGAATAGGTGAGGCCTTAGGAGCAATGCGTGGATCTGTGGTGTAAATACCGGGAACGTCGGTCCAAATTTCCAATCCAGATGCCTCAACCGCTTCTGCGATCAAGGCTGCACTGTAGTCGCTACCGCCACGACCTAAAGTGGTGGTGTTGCCTTCGGCGTCAGAGCCGATAAAGCCTTGCGTAATAACGACCGCGTCTTGGCATAGAGGAACTAATGATTGCTTTGCAAGGCTACTAATTTGCTCAAGTTGAGGCTCTGCTTTACCAAAATTACTATCGGTGCGTAGGATGTCACGAATATCAAAACGTACCGCATTGATGCCACGCTCTCTCATCAATTGAGCAAGCAGGTGAGTCGACATCAATTCCCCACATGCAACTAAGTGGTCGGTCAATTTGTGGCTGGATTGAATAGAAGCGGCTTCAGCAAGACTAGTTACGGTATCGAGAATCGCGTAGACATCGCTAGCTGCTTGGGTTGAGTCTTGTAGTTGTTCCAGTACAGCATCATGAATTTGCGCCAGTTTAGTGAGAATCTCACTGCGACGAACTTGATCTTGAACGCCGTTAGCCAATTCAACTAACAAGTTGGTTACACCTGAACAGGCGCTGCTAACAACGAGTTTAGTGTTTGGATTATCTTCAATAATTGCAGTACAGCGGCTCATTGCCTCAAAGTTAGCGACGCTTGTTCCACCAAATTTAGCTACATTAAAACTGCTCACAGCATTTCTCCCACGACTTCCTAAAATAAAAACTTTTGGTAGCTATACCAACATCCAATGTTTTGCTTTGATGAAGAGAATTGAGCGAAAGAGAGAGGGTCTTTATTTGTATGACTTACCTCAGAAGCTCATCATCAGACTGAGCTGATGACAGTTGTAGGGATTCAACCCTAACAACCGACAGATCTAAACCAACACTTCAGATCTACCTCGGCACTGCTCCCCCTCAAAGTGTTGTATAGGATTTGTGGCTCCACAACACGTCTACCTGGGCAGTGCTCCTCTTCTGCAAAAAAATTTGCTATGTGGCATAAATATTCGCCACATATCCGCATTGAACGTTTTTCTGTGAACTATGTCAATGAGAATTTGTAACTTTATGCCTTTTTATAATTAACAAACTTGTGACACTGGTTTGACCTCAATACTTTGGGCTAATTGCTGCCAGCAAAGAATTGAATTAAGGTGGGTTTAAGGAAGTAAAGATAGAACAAAAATTAAATTGATATTAAAAAGGAGCTGCCAATGACGATTCAAAGTTTTATCCCCCCACATCGCATTTTAATGGGGCCTGGACCTTCAGATATTTCCCCTCAAGTGCTACAAGCTTTGAGTCGCCCAACTGTTGGTCATTTAGACCCTTTGTTTGTCGGTATGATGGATGAATTGAAGTCACTACTTAAATACGCGTTCCAAACGGAAAATGAATTTACCATTGCGGTTTCTGCCCCAGGTAGTGCAGGGATGGAAACCTGTTTCGTTAACCTGATTGAGCCGGGTGAAAAGGTGATTATTTGTCGTAACGGTGTGTTTGGTGAACGTATGCGTGAAAATGTTGTACGCGCAGGCGGCATTGCTGAAGTTGTCGATGATGAATGGGGCGCTCCGGTTTCCGTCGATAAAGTCGAGCAAGCATTGAAAGCTCACCCTGATGCTAAGATTCTTGCCTTTGTTCACGCCGAAACTTCAACTGGTGCGTGTAGCGATGCAGAAGCTTTGGGTAAACTAGCTAAGCAGTATGGCGTGTTAACCATTGTTGATGCAGTGACTTCTCTTGGTGGTGTGCCACTAAAAGTAGACGAGTGGCAGCTTGATGCGGTTTACTCAGGTAGTCAGAAGTGTTTATCTTGTGTTCCAGGCTTGTCACCTGTGACGTTTTCCCCTGCGGCAATAGAGAAAATTCAATCACGTACTACACCTGTTCAAAGCTGGTTTCTTGATCAGAGTTTAGTGCTCGGATATTGGAGTGGTGAAGGTAAGCGCAGCTACCATCATACAGCGCCAGTCAACAGCTTGTATGCCTTGCATGAATCTCTGTTAATTCTAAAGAATGAGGGGTTAGAAAATGCTTGGCAGCGACATCGCGACATGCATGAAAAACTTAAACAAGGCTTGGAGAAGTTAGGCTTTGAGTTCGTTGTCGAGCAGGACTCTCGCTTGCCTCAGCTAAACGCTATTTATGTTCCGCAAGGTATTGATGAAGCGAAAGTTCGTACACACTTGCTTGAGACCTATAATCTAGAAATTGGCGCTGGTTTAGGCGCTTTAGCAGGTAAAGCTTGGCGTATTGGCTTGATGGGTTACGGTGCTCGCGCTGAAAATGTCGCGTTATGCTTACGAGCGCTCGAAGAGTCATTGACGCAATAGTAGTCTCAATAATATATAAGCCAATAAGGCGACCTTATGGTCGCCTTAATTATATCAATAGACTCTAGTTAGTCTCTTTTTCACTGTCAGCCTTTAAGGCATCTATATTCGGTGGGATGTACTGCACCTCAGAAAAATCTCTCTCTGGGAACAAGAATTGAGCTTCACTACGTATTTGTTCTGCTTTAACACTCTCTCCCAATCCTTGATAGGCCAAGATCAAATTGTTATAGAAAGCAGGTCGAGGTTTATCTTTAATAACCTTCAGTGACCAATCTATATATGGCTGGATAAACTGGGGATCTTGCTTATATAAGCCAATGTTGAGATAGGTGCTATAAATATCCCAATCGTATCTGTCTTTCCAAACTACAGGGTTGGTGACTTGGTTCAGTACGTCAGGATCTTTAGGCTGTGAGCGCTCAAACTGGGTAAGCACGTAATTGGTATGCAAAGTGGTCAGCATATAGAAGCTCGTCACAATCGGTATGACTAAGCTAAACACCCGTAGCGCCGTCTTGGAGATAATACTGAATGGCGCTTGGCGATAACTGCTCGCCCTTTGATCTACCCAATAAAGTAGAACAACGAAGGTTATCCAGTGGATAGCAGAATGATAGAACGGATACTCAAGCTGACTGTGCAAGACAATGGGAACAAACAGAGCAAACATCGCTAAACGAGTGCCCTTCTTAGCTTGATAGAGACGAGCGAGTACAAACAGTGCCGCGAGCACTATTGCAAGTAGTGGCAACAGTCCGCCTTCTACTCCCCAATACAATAGCTCGTTATGCGGATGATCCATAGCCGCCAAACCAGGTTTATAACTATCATTGAGCTGGTGCTGCCTAGCGGTATACACAATATATTCAGGCTCAAATCGACCGTAGCCATAACCAGTAAATGGCTTCTCGATCAACATATCCAAAGATTGTGAGTAGATCTTTTGTCTCACGTCTTCAGTTCTTAACTTTTCTTCAATTAGTTCGTTATTTGTTGGGTAAAAATTCGCGATCGCAAAAGCGAGTGATAGACCAGAAAAAATAGAAATCATCCAACCCCAAAAACGTTTTTTGGTGGCGAATTTATAGATATAAGGTAAGAGGAATGAGGTAGATAGCAAAGCGGCTAACCAACCTGTACGAGAAGCTAAAAAAATCAATAGTGGAATAGTTAATGTAGGCATTAAATACAACAATGCCACTTCACTGATTTTACGTTGGTATTTGGTTGGGTGTCGAGTGAGCAAGTAGCCCGATAAGGCTAATCCAGTCGCGAGAAAACTGGCCATTACATTGGGCTGTTGGAATATACCATAGGGGCGGTTAGCTTCGGTGTTGTAGCCGAATAGATTACCTGGCTCTAACCATAAGTACTGTAGCCAGCCGAGAACTGCCTCAATAAAGACAGCAATGGTGATAAACCATAACAAACGTTGCTTCTGTTTATTGCTGAAACGAAATTGTTGCAATACGACAAATAGAATATACCCTGCCCACAGACCAGTTAGTTTACCAAGTGATAACTCAATACTTGAGCCAGCGTATATCACAGGTAAGGTGAGCATGATGCAGCACACAAACAAGCCAATCGTAAGTTTGTTGTACCTGAGACTGCCATCACTGCCGAGCTGGTATAAGCCTAGCGCAATAGAAAAGCTGATTGCTAGCCATGTGGTTGGGTTAAATGCCAATGCGAGTCCTGCTCCCCCAGGGTTGGGCATGAAGAAGTGCATCGCGAGTAGGAAGACTATCCCAACACTAGCTAAGAAAGGTTTGGTTAATGGGATCTTTGGCGCCTTTTTTTCAAGCTCTGTCCCTGCTACATGTGTGGTCGCCATAAATATTGATACCTCAAACAAACAGACCAGTGAAGATGTTCACTGGTCTGCAAATTCTACTATTAATTGCTATTTTAACATAGGCTTGAGGAATCGGGCAGTATGAGAGCCTTCGATGAGTGACACATCTTCAGGTGTACCTTGAGCAACGATCTCTCCACCACCTTGACCACCTTCAGGGCCCAAATCGACAATCCAGTCTGCAGTTTTGATGACATCAAGGTTATGCTCTATCACCACTACAGTATTGCCATGATCACGTAGGCGATGCAAAACGGTTAGTAATTGTTGAATATCGTGGAAGTGCAATCCTGTGGTCGGTTCATCCAATATGTATAAGGTTTTACCTGTATCACGCTTAGATAGCTCACGAGCGAGTTTAACACGCTGCGCCTCACCACCAGATAAGGTCGTTGCAGCCTGACCCAAACGAATATAGGACAGACCGACATCCATCAAGGTTTGTAGCTTACGGGCTATCACTGGGACAGGATCGAAAAATCCGCGTGCATCCTCGACTGTCATCTCTAGCACTTCATCAATTGTTTTGCCTTTGTAGTGCACTTCTAGGGTTTCGCGGTTGTAGCGCTTACCTTTACACACATCACAAGGAACATAAACGTCTGGCAGGAAGTGCATTTCTACTTTGATCACGCCATCCCCCTGGCAAGCCTCACATCGACCGCCCCGAACATTGAAACTAAAGCGTCCAGGCTTATATCCACGTGAGCGTGACTCTTGAGTGCCGGCAAACAATTCACGAATCGGTGTGAATATGCCTGTGTATGTGGCTGGGTTTGAACGCGGGGTACGACCAATTGGGCTTTGGTCGATGTCGATCACTTTGTCAAAATGCTCTAGCCCTTTAATTTTCTTGTATGGAGCCGGCATGGCCGTCGTCGCACCATTTAACTGGGTATGAGCAATTTTAAAGAATGTATCGTTGACCAGAGTGGATTTACCTGATCCCGATACTCCGGTGATACAGCTAAACAGACCGACGGGAATTTCTAGAGTGACATCTTTTAAGTTATTACCTGATGCGCCAATCAGTTCGACGACTTTCTTTTTATTTTTAGGTGTGCGGTGACTTGGCACTGCGATCTGTTTTTTACCGCTGAGGTATTGGCCGGTCAAAGAATTAGGGTTAGCAAGGATGTCACTCATTGTGCCTTCGGCAACTACGTTACCGCCATGTACACCAGCACCGGGGCCAATATCAATCACGTGATCAGCAATACGGATCGCATCTTCATCATGTTCAACCACCAAGACAGTATTGCCGAGATCGCGTAAGTGAGTCAGAGTTTTTAGTAGACGTTCGTTATCACGCTGATGAAGGCCAATTGAAGGTTCGTCGAGCACATACATCACACCAACTAGACCAGCACCAATTTGACTGGCTAGGCGAATTCGTTGCGCTTCACCACCTGATAAGGTTTCTGCACTGCGAGACAAATTAAGGTAATTCAAACCAACATTGACGAGGAACTGCAGTCGATCGTTGATCTCTTTCATTACTTTTTCAGCTATCTGAGCACGTTGTCCTTCGAGTTGTAAGCACGCAAAGAAACCTAACGCATCGGCAATGCTCAGTTCGACAATCTCAGGTAGTGTGGTATCACCGATAAAGACGTTACGTGCTTCTAAACGTAGACGACTACCATCACAGCTTGAGCAGGTCTTGGTCGAGATATATTTAGCCAGATCTTCACGCACAGCATTTGATTCGGTATCTCGATAGCGACGTTCAAGGGTATTCAAAATGCCTTCAAATGGGTGGCGTTTAACTCGAATATCACCGCGATCATTAATGTACTTAAACTCGACTTCAGTACGCCCCGATCCAGTAAGGATGATATCGCGAGTTTTCGTTGGTAAAGATTTAAATGGGACTTGAAGATCGAACTCATAGTGCTCAGCCAGAGATGATAGCATTTGGAAGTAGTAGTAGTTCTTTTGATCCCAACCACGAATTGCGCCTTCCGCTAAGCTAAGCGAGTCATCTACGATCACACGTGCAGGGTCGAAATATTGCTGTACACCAAGACCGTCACAGGTGTGACAAGCGCCTGCTGGGTTATTGAAAGAGAATAGGCGCGGTTCTAACTCTTGCATGCTATAACCACAATGTGGACAGGCGAAGTTGGCGGAGAAGACGATCTCTTCTCCGTTGCCATCCATAGGAGCAATCACTGCTATGCCGCCAGAGAGTTCTAGTGCCGTTTCAAACGATTCAGCAAGACGCTGTTGTAGATCACCACGCACCTTAAAGCGATCAACCACGACTTCGATGGTGTGTTTCTTATGCAGTTCTAGCGGTGGTGGATCTGAGAGATCGCAAGTTTCACCATCAATTCTGGCGCGGATAAATCCCTGCGCCGCGAGGTTTTCGAGCGTTTTAACGTGCTCACCTTTACGCTCTTTAACGATAGGTGCGAGCAGCATCATCTTCGAGCCTTCAGGTAACTCAAGGACCTTATCGACCATTTGCGAAACTGTCTGAGCGGCCAATGGTGCTTTATGTTCCGGACAGCGAGGCTCACCAACTCGGGCATACAATAATCTTAGATAGTCATAGACCTCAGTAATAGTACCCACGGTGGAACGAGGGTTGTGAGAGGTGGACTTCTGTTCAATCGAGATCGCTGGGGATAAACCTTCAATATGGTCTACGTCTGGCTTCTCCATCAATGACAAGAACTGACGAGCATAAGCTGACAAGGACTCGACATAACGACGCTGCCCTTCAGCGTACAAGGTGTCAAAAGCGAGAGAGGACTTACCTGAACCAGATAGACCTGTAATGACGATTAATTTATCGCGAGGTATGGTTAAGTTAATATTTTTCAGGTTATGGGTGCGGGCACCACGGACTTCTATCTGATCCATTCTCAACACTCTAGGCAAAAATAAGTTGGCTAAGTATTACATAGTGTGAGAAATGTGCAAAGAAATACTGGATAAAAAAACAGTAAAAGGCAGCTGTGTAGAGCTGCCTTTTTGGTCGATAGGTGCGGTTTGGAGTTAGACGTTTTCTTTGGTTGTCTTTTGTTTACCTAACTCCGACTTGTGCGCGTCTTTTAAATAGAGATTTTCAAAACAGTAGTTAGTGGCTTCGATATAACCTTCGACACTACCACAGTCAAAACGCTGACCTTTGAATTTGTATGCTAAGACACAGCCTGCTTTGGCTTGCTTGAGTAGTGCATCCGTGATTTGGATCTCACCGCCTTTGCCAGGCTCGGTGTTTTCAATCAATTCAAAGATATCTGGAGTAAGAATATAGCGGCCAATAATAGCTAAGTTGCTTGGCGCTGTTCCAGGTTCTGGTTTCTCCACCATATCATCGACGCGGAAGATATCGTCTTTGATCATTTCACCCGAGATAACACCGTATTTATGGGTTTCATCTGCTGGTACTTCTTGGACTGCAACAATCGAGCAGCGGAACTGTTTGAACAGTGCGACCATCTGCGCTAACACACCTTCTTGCTCGTTAACACACAAGTCATCGGCTAACACGACCGCAAAAGGCTCATCGCCGATCAGCTCTTTGCCAGTAAGAATTGCATGCCCTAAGCCTTTCATTTCACGTTGGCGAATATAAGTGAAATTCGCACTTTCAATTATGTCGCGAATATCAACCAGCAGTTCTTCTTTGTTAGTACCGCTAATTTGATGTTCCAATTCGTAGTTTTTATCAAAGTGATCCATGATCGAGTGCTTACCGCGACCAGTGACGATACACATCCCATTCATGCCCGCTTGGATTGCTTCCTCAACGCCATATTCGATCAGCGGCTTATTGACCACTGGCATCATCTCTTTTGGCATTGATTTGGTGGCAGGTAAAAATCGTGTACCGTACCCCGCTGCTGGAAACAGGCATTTCTTTATCATGGTTCAACCCTTTCTATAAATACTTATTCTTAAACTGGCGCAACAATAGCACAAGGGCTATGAATTGTTCATGAATGAACGCCAACAATGCTAAAGAAAACCAGGTTGTTTTTACAATTAAGACAAAGGCCGCATATGTTGCTTTGCCCAGGCGGCTGCCTGAACTCGGTTTTTAACGCTCAGCTTTTTAAAAATTTTTTGTAGGTGGGATTTTACTGTGAACTCACTGATAAACATATCATCGGCAATTTGGATGTTGGAAGCGCCTGACATTAAACAGCGCAAGATTTGTAATTCACGGGTAGTGAGGTCAACAGTAGCGGGAGTGGTATGCGTATCAACCACGTTGCGATAGTGGAATAGCAGTTGCGCTGTTACCTTTCTTGGCAACCAAGTATCACCATTGATAATGCCCTCATAACCTTTGACGAGCTTTTCAATCTCTGAGTTTTGATAGAACACCCCTTTTAAGTGACCAAATGCTAACAGTTCGTCTGTGGTTAAGCGGTGGCAAACGTTGAATATAATGGTTTCGAATGATTTGTCGGCCAGTGGCAGGTCGCTAATGATATTTTTAAGCTGACTGTATTCTTGATAGTCAATGATTAGGATACGATGTTTATACTGTTGTAGAGCAAGTAAGAGGTCACTTGGTGCCATGGTCGGAATGGAGGTATCCATTTGCTGCTCTAATCGTTGAATAGTGGCGTTGGGTTTATCGGTGTCGGTTAGAAAATAAATGGTTCGCGCATAGATGTTTTTAGCCATGAGTCCCTCATTGCTGACGTTGATTATTGTTTTAATCCAGAGTGACTTAACCCACAGATAAGTGCGAATTAGGGTGTGGGCTTTGCGTTTTATTTCATAGTATTCGGTAATTAACTAATTTCTCAATCTCGATAAAGTTTGAAATTTCTCTAAAACTGTGTCGCGGGAGTTATGTGTAGATAATGTTTGTCGACATTGTAGTGACAGACATTTGTACCTAGCGTAAAGCGTGTTATCCTATTGCGCTATTTCTTAATCAATACCAAAGTTAGACGGAGCGAAACATGGCTAGCCGTGGAGTTAACAAAGTTATTTTAGTCGGTAATCTGGGCTCTGACCCGGAAGTACGTTACATGCCAAGTGGCGGTGCTGTAGCCAATATTACTATCGCGACGTCTGAATCGTGGCGTGATAAAGCAACTGGTGAACAACGTGAAAAAACGGAATGGCACCGTGTCGCGCTATTCGGCAAGCTAGCAGAAGTTGCAGGTGAGTATCTACGCAAAGGCTCGCAGGTATACGTTGAAGGCCAACTTCAAACACGTAAATGGCAAGATCAAAGTGGTCAAGACCGTTACACAACAGAAGTCGTTGTTCAGGGCTTTAATGGTGTTATGCAGATGCTTGGTGGTCGTGCTCAAGGTGGCGCTCCAGCACAGGGTGGTATGGGGCAACAGCAACCTCAGCAAGGTGGTTGGGGACAGCCTCAGCAGCCAGCAATGCAGCAGCAACCAGCTCAACAACCACAGTCTCAGCCTCAGCAAGCTCAACCGCAGTATAATGAGCCGCCAATGGATTTTGATGACGACATCCCATTCTAAGTGTTTGTTATTGAAAAAAAGCCGCGCAAGTCGCGGCTTTTTTATATAGTAAATAGTAGGAATAGTATTGGTGGAAGTGCTTGTTTCTTCACTTAGCGTTGATTTTAGCTGGCACATATAGAAAGGATGTCTTAATTCATGAGGTATACCCCTACCTTAAAGCTCAGTACTCGCTTGGTTGCTTTTGTGACCATGATTGTTATCAGTGCTATGTTTATCCTTTTCTTAGGTGGCACCTTATCCTTTAAACGTCTTGGCCAAGAATACTTAGATCAGTCTCTCAAAGGCATTGTTGAAGTCCTTGATAAAGAAATGGAAGACCCAGATGCGGCCTACTCGCTGCAGAGGTGGATGCCAAAAATGCTTCAAGCTTCGAATATTGTTGAGATGGAGCTGCTGTCTGAGTACGGGGTGATCTACCGCTTCAAAGATACCTCCTCTAAAGTGAATACCGCACTGCTTTACGATATCGAGTACACCTTAGAGAGAAACCAAGGCTACCGTATTCGTTTTAAAGCTATTCCTCCTTACATTGGTTATGGCTACTCTATTCAAGCATTGTGGTCGATAACGTTTGCCGTAGCTTTTATTGTCTTTTGTTTGGTTCAGGGGCTTAAATGGCTGAAAGAGCAGCTACACGGTTCGGAACTGCTCGAGGAGCGAGGACGGATGATTCTTGCGGGTCGTGTAGAAGAGCATTCAGTTGGTGATGAAAAAGAGTGGCCTTTCACCGCTAGCCAAGCATTAGATAGATTGATTGAGGAATTGCAAGATGCTCGCCAGGAGCGCAGTCGCTTTGATACCTTTATTCGCAGTCAGACCTTTCTTGATCAGTTAACAGGTACCGCAAACCGAGTATTGTTTGATAGTAAACTAGAAGCTGCTTTGTCTGAGCATGGTTCTCATGGGGGCGTATTAATCTTGAGGGTTGATGATTGGGAGCAAATTGAAGAGGAACATGCAAAACAAGAGGCCAATGATTTTCTTATCAGTGTTGGTGAAGGGTTAAACAACGTCATACAGCGTTATCCTGATGTTATCTTGTCTCGCTATTACAATTCTGACTTTGCGATATTCGCCCCTAATCTTTCGAGCAAAGAAGTCTCTAATGTTGCTGCACACTGTCTTAAGCAGTTAGCAAAGTTGAACCCTCCTTCGCCTCTAGAAAGCGATAACTGGGTGCATATCGGAGTCAGTATGTATCGCGAAGGTGAGAGCCAAGGTCGCATTCTTGATGAAGCGGAAACGGCGCTAAAAAGTGCTCAGTTGCAACGAATCAACACGTGGAGCCGTTTTAAGAAGCTCGTCAACCAAGATGAAGAGCGTGGTAGCGTTCGCTGGCGTACTTTGCTCGATGTCGCTCTACAACCAGATCAGCTCTATATTTTTTCTCAGCCCTGCTACTTATTGGATAAGCAAAATGAACCAGTAGTGGATCATTTCGAATTGTTCGCTCGTATCAATGATCCAGAAAAAGGGGTGATAAAAGCGTCACGTTTTAACTCTGCTGTTGAGTCAGTAGGTTACGAGGCAATGCTAGATAAAGCTGTGGTGAAGACAATAATTCGCCACCTAAGACATTCAAATGATTCGAATAGTTACTCTATTAATCTGCATGTGGTACCTTTTGCAGAACGGAGTTTCTTTAAATGGTTTCGTGATGAGCTGTTACAGCTCACTTCGGAACAACGAGCTAGGCTCTCGTTTGAGTTTGCCGAGGCTCGCTTGGTTAAGCATTTAGATTACATACGTCCAGTCGCTAAAATGATTACCGGGTTAGGATGCAGCGTAGTTGTCGGGCAAGCTGGGCGGTCAATAGTAAGCACCCACTATCTTAAAGAGTTCCCAGTGAGCTGTTTGAAACTGCATCGCAGCTTAATAAAAAGAATCGATCAACGCCATGAGAATCAATTGTTTGTTCGCAGTCTACTCGGGGCATGTGCTGGACTCAAAACTCAGGTTATTGCGGTAGGTGTCGATAACAAACAAGAATATCGAACCATGTTAGAGCTTGGTGTTCACGGAATTCAAGGACGGTATTTAGCAGCGGAGCAGCAAATACTACCGCAGCCGAATGAGTGTGCGACTCCGCGAGTCACTCAGAGCAAAGTTCAAATAGGACGCCGAAATCGTTGGCGCAAAGCGTAAAATAGAGATGAACATTCAATCCTTGATCGGAAAGTTTAAAAACAACAAGAAGGCTGCGACCAATGTATATGTTGTGGTTCAGCCGAGTGCGCTTTATTTCTCTGCTCCGTCAGAGCTGAATTTACCCAGTCAACTATCAATCAATGGGGTGACTTGGCAAGAAGCTTTAATGGCAGCTTTGCATGATGCTAAGGTTTCAGATATTGCTCTTAAGGTTGTTCTGGCCGCTAATATTTATCAGACTTTTCAAATTGATAAGCCAAACGTTCCGCAAGAAGAGCTGAAGATTGCATTACCATTCCTAGTCAAAGACCTGATCAGCGAAAAGATCACTGAAATCGTCGCAGACTCTTCTTCACTTTCGATCAACAATAAACTGCAAGTATATGTCGTTCAGCGTTCAATGGTGGTAGACCTTTACCAGTCTCTCAAAGCACTTAATATTGAGTTAGCTGGTGTATTGGTTGAGGACGAAATTTGGGGTCACTCTGCCAGCGATATGACAAGCTTTTTGCTATTGCAAAGAAGCAAGCAAGGGCAATTCCGCATTAGCGCTTTTGTCGACGCTCAATGCGCTTTTCAAAGGACGATTCGCGGTGTCGTCGCACCACTAACAGGCGTAGCAAGCAGTGCCCTCCAGCTTGATAGTCTAGCGCTGGAACTACAACGTTCAATTGACTATTTAACATCACAATTGCGTGGAGCCTCGCTGCACCAACTGCAAGTCTGCTGTGATGAGGAGCAGCAACAAGATTTGATTCGTGATTTGGGTGAGAGCTTGAGTGTCAAAGTTAGCGCTCTTTCCGAGCCAGCTTTGGAATCAGGTTCGCTACTTGCTGAGAGTGCTAACAAGCTAGAACACGCTGAAATCAACCTGTTTCCAGAAGATCTAAAACCGAAGAAAGAGTATTTCACGTTACAAAATGTAGCGTCAGCTTGGCTAGTGACATCCCTTGTGCTTGGCTTAATGTTTGCTGGGTTAAAATTCCAATATAGCCAAATGGATAAAGAGCTGAAAACGTATCAATCGCAACAAACAGAGTTTAAACAGCAAGCTGAGAGCTTAACTCAGCGATTGGCGCAACATAAGCCGACTGCTGCAAAAGTGGCGGCAGTCGCTAGACTTAAGGTAGAGATAGAGGCTAAGCGTAATGCTTTGCAAGCGGTCGGTGAGTTCGATGAACAGTTGCAGCTTGGTTACTCTGGAGTGATGCGTGCCCTTGCTAAGCTTGGTCGCAATGATATTTCTTTAAGCTCGATCACCCTCAGTGCAACCACGCTAGACTTACAAGGTTTAGCGCGAGAAGCACAAGCAATACCTAACTGGGTAAATCAGTTCAAAACTGAGCTTAATCTCGTCGGGCGAACATTTGAAAAGCTGAAAATTGGTCGTAATGAGCAGAATGTTATTACCTTTGAGCTTAAGACTCAGCAGGAGGACAAATAATGCAGCAGTCCTGGCAGCAGTGGGGTGAAAAGTTTGCTCAACTGAGTTCGAGAGAGAAGTCGCTGATCACTTTATGCGGTTTCGTGGTCATTATTCTTGGTTTACTTACGTTACTCATTGAACCTGCTTTTGAGCAAAACCAAGTCACCTCACAGCGTATTGCGACGACTAAACTCGATGTTCAGCGTCTAGAAGCGGATATTTTGTTGATGACCGCAAAACTGCGTAAAGATCCGGATCAGGAGCTGAATCAAGAGTACAAACAACTGATGGCAGAAAGTCAGGATCTTTCTAGCCAATTGGCGATAATGGTAGATAGCTTGATTACACCTAGCCAGATGGCGCAGTTGCTAGAGCAAGTGTTAGCCGACTCAAAAGGCTTACATTTGGTTTCTTTAGAGTCGCAAACCGCACAGCCGATAATTGGCAATGAGAACAAGGCCAATTTAGCGAGCTATTACATTCATCCAGTGAGACTCGAGTTGACTGGCAAATACTTTGCCATTGTTGACTATTTAGAAGCATTGGAAACGCTGTCTGCGAAATACTATTGGCGCAGTTTTCACTACTCCGTCGAAGAGTACCCAACTGCGCGTTTGGTGCTTGAGGTTTATACCCTAGGAACAAGACAGGAGTTTATCGGTGGCTAGAATTTGCTTTTTACTGCTTGTCGCTGGCTATTCCTTCAATGCTTTTGCATCACAAGATCCAACAGCGCCATTAGGCTGGCAGAATCCACAGCACAGTAAGGCTACAACGGTTAAGCGAAAATCCGTCCCCAAGTTGCAAAGCATTGTTTGCGAAGATAAAGGTGGATGTAGTGCGATTATCAATGGCGAGGTTGTACTAGTAGGAGAGCAGATTAGTGACTACCGAGTGAGTCAAATCAAACCAGAAATTGTGACCCTAGTCAGAGATGGTAAGCAGTGGGAATTAAAACTTTTTTCTCTAGAAGTGAAACAGTAAGGTCAGTGGAAACGTATGCGTAAATTCGCGATAGCAATCACTATTACAAGCTTATTAGCCGGTTGTGCTATGGGGCATAGAGATCCCGTAGAGGCTAAAGGTGCGATTAATCAAGCCATTAACGAGAGCAATAGTCGTACCCTAGAGACGCTCCCTCCTTCGGTTGAAGCTGATCTAATGCCAGAATTCAGCACTGATGATGCGATAGTAGCAAAGACCATCAAGCGTTTCAGAATTAAAGCCAATGGTGTTGATGCGAAGGCTTTCTTCGCCAGTTTGGTCAAGGGGACTCAGTACAGTGCGGCTATACATCCGAAAGTGACGGGTAATATCACTGTTAACTTAAATGATGTGTCATTGGATGAGGTGCTTACTGTCGTCCAAGATATGTATGGTTATGATATTGATAAAGTGGGTAATGTCATCCAGATATATCCGGCAGGCTTACGTACTGTCACCATTCCTGTCGATTATTTGCAGTTTAAGCGTGCTGGTCGTTCTCTGACCTCAATTTCAACCGGGACGATCACGAATACTGGCAATGATTCGTCTAGCTCTGATTCATCGAATTCGTCTTCCAACTCGAATAGTAGCAATAGTGTTAAGGGTGGTACTGAGATAGAGACGACCAGCGAAAGTGATTTCTGGCCACAGTTAGAAACAGCAGTGGCACAGTTGATTGGGTCTGGTAGTGGTCAAAGTGTTGTTGTGACGCCACAAGCAAGCGTTATTACAGTCAGGGCGTTTCCAGATCAAATTAGAGAAGTACGTAATTTCCTAGGCGTGTCTCAGCAGCGAATGCATCGCCAAGTCATCTTGGAAGCAAAAATACTAGAGGTGACACTTAGTGATGGTTATCAGCAAGGGATAAACTGGTCAAAAGCCTTTAGTTCTAATGGCACAAACTATACCTTAGGTCAGGGTTCGATCGTTAAGAATGCCGCAGGCGCTATCGTACCAGCGACCTTGCCGGGTATGGATGCGATTGGTACTTTGCTAGGTGGTCAGTCAAACTTGGTGA
Source organism: Vibrio sp. VPAP30 (assembly GCF_001188205.1). Lineage (NCBI taxonomy): Bacteria > Pseudomonadati > Pseudomonadota > Gammaproteobacteria > Vibrionales > Vibrionaceae > Vibrio > Vibrio sp. VPAP30. Next base: position 80,554 of record NZ_LBLS01000022.1, on the reverse strand, counting down.
TTTCGAGCGGCAGTTTTGAAGCGGTACTGAGCTTTATGGCAACACAAGGTGACTTGAACGTACTATCTAGTCCACGTGTTACTGCCTCAAATAACCAAAAGGCAGTGATTAAAGTCGGCACAGATAGCTACTATGTGACGGATTTTTCCTCGAATACCAGTACCAGTAGTAACACCAATAACGATAATACTACGACCGATGTCGAGCTGACCCCTTTCTTTTCCGGTATCTCACTGGATGTAACACCGCAAATTGATGACCAAGGTAATGTGTTATTACATGTCCACCCGGCAGTCTTAGATGTCAAAGAAGAGCGTAAAACGATCGATTACGGAAACAACAACAGCTTGACATTACCTTTGGCAACCAGCTCGATCCGTGAGTCAGACTCTGTGATCAGAGCGCAAGATGGGGATGTAGTGGTGATCGGTGGCTTGATGAAATCGAATACCTTTGATCAAGTGTCTAAAGTACCATTTTTAGGCGATGTCCCAGCTTTAGGTCATCTATTCCGCAACACGACAAAATTAACTCAAAAAACAGAGTTGGTTATATTACTTAAACCTTCTGTAGTAGGGGTAAATACTTGGCAGAAAGAGCTAGAACGTTCACGAGATATGCTACAAGAGTGGTTTCCTGACGAGCAATAATCACTATGTACCTTGAGCACTTTGGTTTCGACAGTTTGCCCTTCCATCTCACTCCAGATACTGAGATGTTTCTGGGGTTAGCGCCCCATTATGAGGCCATTCAGATGGTCAATTCAGCGCTGGAAATGGGTGAGGGGGTAATCAAAGTGACAGGTGAAGTCGGTACCGGAAAAACCATGATTTGCCGAATGCTGGTCAAACATTTTAAACCGAATGTTCAACTGGTCTTCGTACCTAATCCGGCCTTAGATGGAAGCCAATTGCGCTTGGCGGTGGCGAGTGAGCTTGGGTTGGAAGGCGGCAATGAATCCACGATTGTTGATGAAATACAAAAGCGACTGATTGAGTTGAAGAAGCAAGATAAGCAGGTGGTGGTTCTTGTTGATGAGGCTCAGGCGTTAGGTGATGATGCGTTAGAAGTACTTAGACTATTCGGCAATCTTGAAACCGAACAAGAAAAGCTACTGCAAATCGTTTTGTTTGGTCAGCCAGAATTAGATGAGCGCCTAGCGAATCATCAACTGAGGCAACTTCGTCAACGGATTACCTTCAATGCCAAATTGCGTGGATTAACTTTGGACGAGTGCGTTGCTTATATAGATAACCGTTTGAAGAAATCGGGGGGGAGCGAGAGTGTTTTTCTTCTAGGGCATAAAAAGGCCATTTGGCGAGCGAGTCAGGGGTATCCGCGACTTATCAATCAGATTTGCCATAAAGCCTTACTACTGGCGAGTAGTCAGCGTGTTAAACAAGTGACTAATGCTCAGCTTTTTGAGTCGATTCATGATACTTACGATAGCCGTAAACCTAAATTTAAAAGCCCTTTGTTATGGGGCTGGAGTTAAAGTATGAGTGCGATCAATGATGCGCTTTCGCGGCTCGCAAATAGCAAGTCAAATTTGGGTGCCAATATCCATAAGGCAGAGGTGCAGCCTGTAAAAAAAATGGCGGTTCTACCTTGGATTGTGGGAAGCTTCACCTTGAGCTTAGCTGTTGGAGGCTGGGCACTTTCTCAACAGTCCCCAACTGAGCGTATCGTCCTGTCTGTAGCTCCAATCTCTAGCCCAGTTGCCATAGCTTCACCTACGGCCAAGCTGTCGGTTGTCGATCAGCCTGTGTATCAAAGCATTACTGAAGAAAACGTCGCTACTCATCCTGTAAGTAAGGCGGTATCGTTGGCTCCCTCTCAGCAAAAAGTAGTGCCAAAACCTGTCTTAACCGCAAAAGTTGAAACAAGTACTCCTCGTTCAAGTTCAACGGTAGTGGCCAATCAAGGGGAAGTGGTGATTGAGCAAGTTGAACTTACCTCAGAGCAACTTTCAGCGAAAGCGCAAGAAAGAGCAAAGAAAGCTCTAGATAGCAATAACTTATCGGATGCTCTAAACCACTATGTAGAGTCGTTACGCTTTACACCAGCCAACAAGCAGGTGAGGAAACGCTTAGCAGCACTGTATTATGGTAAAGGCGAAGTACGAAAAGCAGCGGAAATCTTACAAAAAGGCATCGCATTAGACAGAAATGACTCTACCTTGCGTCTTTCTTTGGCAAAAATGCTTATGAAAGAACAGCAAAACGCAGTGGCCCTTACCGTGCTGAGTGCCCTTCCTGCTTCTGTTTCTGTTGAGTACTTATCATTGCGAGCCGCTTTAGCTCAGAAAGAGAAACACGATGAGCTGGCACTGCAAAGCTACCAACAGCTCGTACAACGTGAACCTGATAGTGGTCGTTGGTGGATGGGATTGGGTATTCAACAAGAGCGCGCCTTCCAGTTAGCGGATGCCAAATCATCTTATTCACAAGCCTTGACGAAACTAGGTCTATCTAGCCAATCACAACAGTTTATACGTGACCGAGTTTCCTTGATTGAAAGTTTAGAGGAGCAGCCGAGTGAAGATTAAGCTAAGAAAACGTCTCGGCGACTTGCTCGTGGAAGAAGGTATTATTACCGAGCAGCAAGTAGAGCAGGCACTCAATGCGCAAAAAACAACAGGCAGAAAACTTGGCGCGGCGCTGATTGAACTCGGTGCACTTACTGAGCACCAAATGCTGTCTTTTTTGTCTCAGCAACTGGATATTCCGTTAATTGATCTGAGCCGTGCGGACGTGGATGTCGAAGCGGTACAGCTCCTTTCAGAAGTTCACGCAAGACGGCTTCGGGCGCTAGTGATTGGTCGAAACATGGATACCTTACGTGTGGCTATGAGTGACCCTGCCGACCTATTTGCCCAGGAAGCGTTGTTAGGTCAGTTGGCGCAGTATGGCATTGAATTTGTTATTGCGCCTGAAAGCCAATTGGTTGAAGGCTTTGATCGCTATTACCGCCGCACTAAAGAGATCGCCTCGTTTGCTGAGCAGTTACAAGCTGAACACCAAGTTACAGAAGCATTTGATTTTAGTATCGAAGGTGAAGATAGCGAAGAAGTTACCGTTGTTAAGCTTATTAACTCGCTATTTGAAGATGCAATTCAAGTCGGTGCATCAGATATCCACATTGAACCAGATTCCGATGTACTTCGATTACGTCAGCGAATTGATGGCGTTCTACATGAAACGCTACTCAGTGAAGTCAATATTGCTTCTGCATTGGTGCTTCGCTTAAAGCTAATGGCCAACCTCGATATCTCAGAAAAACGTCTCCCTCAAGATGGGCGTTTTAATATCCGCTCAAAAGACCAATCTGTTGATATACGTATGTCGACTATGCCGGTGCAATATGGTGAGTCGGTGGTCATGCGTCTACTCAATCAATCGACAGGGGTACGTAACCTAGAAGAATCAGGAATACCCCCTCATCTGCTTGATAAATTAAGACGTCAGTTGCGTCGTCCTCACGGCATGATTCTGGTCACAGGCCCAACCGGTTCAGGTAAAACAACCACTCTGTACGGCGCATTAAGTGAACTCAATGAACCGGGTAAAAAGATCATCACTGCCGAAGACCCGGTTGAATACCGTTTGCCGCGAGTCAATCAGGTGCAGGTTAACCCGAAGATCGATCTCGACTTCTCTACTGTACTTAGAACTTTTCTCCGTCAAGACCCAGATATTATCCTCGTCGGTGAGATGCGTGACCAAGAAACGGTTGAAATCGGTTTGCGAGCCGCTCTGACGGGCCACTTAGTATTAAGTACTTTACATACCAATGATGCGATAGATAGCGCTTTGCGTATGATGGATATGGGCGCGCCAGGCTATCTGGTTGCCAGTGCAGTGCGTGCGGTTGTGGCACAGAGATTAGTGCGTAGGGTCTGCCCAGATTGTAAAACAGAAGATCAGCTTGATGATGCGCGAATACAATGGCTTGCCCAGTGCTTTCCCAATCAAGTGAGTGCCCGTTTTGTCAAGGGACATGGTTGCCAAAACTGTAACCTAACTGGATATAGGGGTCGTATCGGCGTGTTTGAGATGCTTGAACTTGAACATGAAATGATGGATATGCTTAGAGCCAATGACGCGGTTGGTTTTTCTCAGGTTGCACGTCAGTCACCAAACTATAAACCCCTGCTTGCGTCAGCAATGGAGCTAGCGTTGCAAGGTACGGTTAGTTTAAGTGAAGTAATGAGTTTAGGTGAGGGGGACTCATCTGGTCATGTACAATCGATTTATATCTAAGGTAAACGATGCAGAACTTTCGATACCAAGGGCGAAACTTAGATGGTAGTGCGGCTTCAGGGCAGTTAGAAGCACCAAGCCGAGACGCCGCCGCTGAGCAATTGATGGATAAGGGGATTATCCCGATTAACATCTCTGCTCACAGTGGGAAAAGCGCTTGGAACTTTGATTTTAAAGCCTTGTTAACACCAGCTATACCGCTCGAAGTGCTAGTTATTTTTTGCCGTCAGCTTTATAGCTTAACAAAAGCTGGCGTGCCACTGCTACGTTCAATGAAGGGATTAAGTCAGAATAGTGCCAATAAACAACTGCAACAGGCACTTGAGGACGTGACACATGAATTGACCAATGGCCGCAGCTTGTCAGCATCAATGCAGCTATTTCCTAAGGTGTTTAGCCCGCTATTCGTTTCTATGATACATGTCGGTGAAAACACAGGTCGACTTGACCAAGCTTTACTGCAGCTTGCTAATTATTACGAACAAGAAGTGGAAACGCGCAAGCGAATTAAAACGGCAATGCGTTACCCAACTTTTGTGATTATCTCTATTGTCATCGCGCTGTTTTTCCTCAACGTTTTTGTTATTCCGCAATTCTCCAGTATGTTCTCTCGTTTTGGTGCAGAACTTCCTTTACCCACTCGCATTTTAATCGCTACTTCAGAGTTTTTTGTTAACTACTGGGTGATGATGGTCGTAGCTATAGTTGCGACACTGTTTGGTTTTCGAGCTTGGTTAGGTACCGCTAATGGTAGAGAAAAGTGGGATAAATTTCGCCTCAAAATGCCCGTTGTTGGTGAGCTGATTAACCGTGCCCAGTTATCGCGCTTTTCACGAACTTTTGCTTTAATGCTTAAAGCTGGTGTGCCGCTTAATCAGTCTTTGGCACTCTCAGCAGAAGCGCTCGGCAATAAGTTTTTAGAGATCAGGTTAAGCGAGATGAAATCATCTATTGAGGCAGGAGGAACCATCTCAGCGACTGCGATCAACAGTGGTGTGTTTACCCCTTTGGTGATTCAAATGATCAGTGTCGGTGAAGAGACGGGGCGAATTGATGAGTTGCTCCTCGAAGTGGCGGATTTTTATGATCGTGAGGTGGACTACGATCTGAAAACTCTAACGGCGAGGATCGAGCCTATTTTGTTAGTTATTGTGGCAGGTATGGTTCTGATATTGGCTCTAGGTATCTTCCTGCCAATGTGGGGAATGCTCGATGCCATTAAAGGCTAATTTAATCGATTATATCGAGCGATCACGGCTGGCGATATGGCTTCTGGTGGTCGTCTGCTTAATAATGAGCTTTATGCTGGTGTGGCAAAATGTGGTTAAAGAAGCCAATCAATCGGCATTTCTACTGGCAAGTCAAAGAATCGTCGAGCGAGCCAGTTATTATAAGCAGCAGTGGTTATTAGCTGGGCAGCAACCGACGTTAACGATTGATGGTTATAGGCTGAACTACACTAATATGGGGTGGGTTAAACCATTGGATGAACAACAGCGGGTTGATTGTTTGTTTTGGCTTGATGTGTTGTACCCACAGCATGAGATTTTAGGTAGTAAACCTATCGTGATAGAAAATAAAACGATAGCTGATGGTTATCACTGTGACTACCTGTATATCGATGACAGATTGATGTCTATAAGTTTGATAGATAATAGGTTTATAGCCAAGGTTGGTTTCTTGGCGAAGTAGTAATATTGACGTTCTGAATATGGCGAAATAGTGCAATTTCCGTATAATGCACGGTACATAACGGTAGGTGATAAATATATGTCAAACAAACAATCTGGTTTCTCCTTAGTTGAGCTAGTTGTGGTTATCGTGGTGGTTGGCCTACTTGCTGTTGCAGCCTTACCTCGCTTTCTCGATGTGACTGATGAGGCTAAAAAAGCCAGCGTAGAAGGTGTGGCTGGTGGCTATGCCACGGGCGTGCTCTCTGCCCGAGCGCAGTGGGAAGCGGAAGCAAGACCTACAGTAACTGTAAATTCTGTAGTGAGAAATTCAGTCAATTATGATGGTGTCAAGTTTTGGCTGACAAGCTCGAGTCAATCGGGTGGTGACTTTCGTGATGGTTATCCGTATGCAATAAACACCAATGATGCCGATTTTCCTACCGCGCTCACTAACACTATTTGTGTTGAGCTAATGCAAAACCTACTCCAGAATCCGCCTAAGGTGGGGACGGTAGCTCAAGTTCAGACGGATTCAAATATTAAGTATTCAGCACAAGCTGATAATGCTCAGTCGACTTGCACTTATATTCAGCGAGAAGGCAACAGCCAACATCAGTTTGTTTATGAAATAGAGACTGGTCGCGTGACCGTAACCTTGCAGTAGCTCTGCAGACAACAACATAGAGAGATGTTTACTATGAAAAGACAAGGCGGTTTCACCCTAATCGAACTAGTGGTAGTGATTGTTATTCTCGGTATTCTCGCCGTCACTGCGGCACCACGATTTTTAAATCTGCAAAATGACGCCCGTCAAGCCTCACTGCAAGGCCTAAAAGGGGCTATGGATGGTGCGGCTGGTATCGTCTATGGCAAAGCTGCTATTGATGGCAGGGAAACATCTAGCAGTGCAGTAGCTGTATCAGGTATTAACACCATATATGGTTATCCAACTGCTACTGCTGCAGGTATAGGTGAAGCGGTTGTTGGATTAGGTACGGACTGGGATGTCGTCGCTAGTTCAGGCACAAGTATTACTTACAGTTTTGATGGTACTACAGATGCTACTTGTGCCGTTGTATATACACAGGCCTCTGGTACAAGTACCACGAGTGCTGCTTCGGCGAGTGTCGTCACTACTGGGTGTAGCAACTAATTACTTAAAGGTCAGCACACGCTGACCTTTTTTATAACCGATTATTCAACCCTGCAACCTATCAAAAATCCTTAATAAACAACAGCTCTTGTCCCATCTGGTATATACTCATCTTAAGTATAAGTCCCACGGTCACTGGTTATGGCTCGGTCAAAAGTCTCTGGTTTTACATTAGTCGAACTTATCGTCGTTATTTTATTGGTGTCGATTGTTTCGGTCTACGCTGCCAGCCGTTATTCGGGTCGTTCCGGTTTCTCTCCTTACGCTGCCCAAGAACGCGTTATTTCGGTTATTCGCCAAGTTCAGGTTAATCGCATGCAGTCTAATGTTGATATGGACGCAATCACTGGCAATACCAACTTTACGCTTAGTTTGCTCAGCAACTGCATTGGCTCTCAGGCCGCTTGTGCCGCACGTGACGATGGGCGCAGCGATTGGGTCTCGCTCAATGATGTTTCTTTTACTTCGAATGTCGGGGCATTGGTCAATTTCGATCTGCTTGGCAACCCTGATGGTGTCGCTACGCCTATCAATATCCAGATGACTTCTACTGATGGTACCTGCGCAGCAGTGCAAATTAATGCGGTTGGCTATGTCTCAGCAGGGGGCTGCTAATGACTCACTCGCGAGGGTTTACTTTGGTTGAGAGCGTGATTGTCATTGTTGTGATGGGCATTGCCATGCTTACCATTTCCAGCTTTTTAGTTCCGCAAATATCGCGCAGTGCAGATCCTCATTATCAAACGCGCGCCGCTGCACTTGGGCAAAGTGTCATGACGCAGATTTTGGCGCGTAAATTTGATCAAAATAGTGGTAATCAAGGGGGAATACCGCGCTGCTCATCAACAGATGCTGGTTCTACCCCCTGTACAGCAATAGGCAGTTTTGGCATTGATACAGGTGAAACCAATAACAACCCTGATGCTTACAACGATGTCGATGATTTCCATGGTTGCTGGGAGCCGCTTGGGGCCAATAGCTGCCGCGATTTAAACTTATTAGTTGGGGGGACTACTTATCTAAACTTTCGAGTAGATGTTGCGGTTACTTACGCGGTAACCAACCAACTGAAACGGATTCGTTTAACAGTCACTGCTTCTAATCAAACCCCAATAGTGCTTAATGCTTACCGAGGTAACTACTGATGAAAGTGAAAGGTTTTACCTTAATCGAGATGGTCGTCACCTTGATTGTTGGGGCAATTTTGGTACTGGGTATCGCGGGATTTGTCGAGTTAGGGGCGAGAGGGTATAGCGATACCGTAGACCGTCAGCGCATGCAGACTCAGGCCAAGTTTATTCTAGAGAAAATGTCTCGTGAAGTGCGCCATGCGGTACCCAATATGCTCAATAGTGACTTAGCTATTCCCCAGGCAAGCAGTTGTATTTCCTTCTTTCCAATTGTCGAGTCAGGCTTCTATGCAGTATCAGGTGCTGATTTAAACTTCGTCGTCGGGCGAGCCGGGGTCACTGTCGCAGATATCAATACGCTTAACATGGTGATTAACCCGACAGAGGCAACACCTAGCCACAATGTGGTTGCACTGACTAACGTAAGTGGCGCAAACAATACCTTTACTGTTCCAAGTGGCGCGGTTTCTTTGGTAGGAAATTCAGTCTCTAATCGTCACTACATCTATAATCCAAATGGGATGGTCAATTATTGCTTAGTCACAGGGCAATTGCGCCGCAGCGTCAGTGGTGCCAATGCGTTACCCCTTTCAGATACAGGTATTACAGGAACGTTGGAATATTTACCCGCCACAGTACAGAACAATGGCATTGTGCAAGTTGACATCACCTTTAACAACGCCGCAGGTGATGAATCAACGAGCTTTCGACAAGAGATACAGGTGCTAAATGTCCCGTAATAAGCAGCAAGGTAGTTTATATATAGTGGTCATTTTTGTGTTGGTCGTTATGGGATTTCTTGCGACCACACTTAGTCAAATCAGTTGGTCGAACAGTGATAGCCATGCGAAAGATGTCATTGGCACACAAGCGGCATTGTTGGCTCACTCGGGCAACGAATGGGCACTTGAACAGCTTTATGGTATCGACAATAACCCTGTTGTAGCCCAATGTACGGCGATTAATGGTACCAGCATCAGTACATTAACTACCACAGTGAATTGCCAAGATGTTCAAGTGACTTGTCAGGCTCGTGGTGGTCAGCTGTCGGACGGAAGTCAAATGTACGTGATCAGTTCGACGGCGATTTGTGGCAGCGGCATTACTCAAATGCAGCGTAATCAAGAAGCTTGGGTTAGGGAGTAGGCATGAAGTTGATCCGTTTGTTGTCAATATTCGCTGGGTATTTGTTGATGTCATCAGTAGCGGTAGCTGCATGTCTTTATCAAGGCAACAAAGATTTTACGGTGTCTTTTACTGTTGTGGCATCAGATAGCTATCAGAGTTTTTATCTGAAACAGGGCAGCCATGGCTATACTCTTTGGTATACCCAAACGGCACAAGTTTCGTCCGACTATATCTTTAATGAGCAGTCACTAACTAGCGGTGAAACTTATCAAATACGGATAGTCAGCGATTTCGATAGCGCTACAGGGTTAAGCCATTTAACTTATTATCGCAATTCAGGCAGCGGGTGGCACCTGATTGAGCAAAAGGTACAAGCGCTGGAGTACGGAGCTCATAGTCCTATTACCTCTCCCGGGATAAGTTCTGTCGAGTGTTTAGACTCTGCGGATTCATTGAACATATGTTCTTATGTCCCTGATGGTTTACAAACGAACAGCTATACGGGCAGTCCAGTACAAGCGTTTGGTGCTATGTCGGTATCTGGCTCTGGTAACCGGGTTTACCCGACCAGTAGTAATCCAAAATTCTCGTTTCAAGCAATTTTTCAGCCAAGCGACCTCTGTGAGTATCCAGAGGGCTCTAGTGGCGGCTTATGTAGCTTCGATCCTAGCAAGACTTTTAGTACTTTGCCGATGCCAACACCAGATTACGGCCACGGTAACACGGATCTAATTTGTAACAGCAGTCAGACGTGCCCGTTAAATAGTGGCTATTACCGAGATATTACTATTAAGCAGAATGCTAAGTTGCAGCTGACTGGAGGAGAGTACTGGCTAAATGAACTCCGGTTCGCGGAGCAGAATGCTCAGTTGGAAATTCTGGCACCTAGTATTTTGCACTACAAGCGCATCTACTTTGATCAGACTAGCATACAGATCAACCAAGCTGGTGATAGTGAAGATCTACTAATTATTGGTCATGGTGCGAATTCTGCGATTAAGTTTCCGGATCATGGGGTAGACGGTAACTATCAGGTCAAAGCTTTTTTCTACGTAGATCCAATTGCAACGAATGAGACCAATGGTTTCATCATCGAAGGAGATGGCAATCAGATTCGCGGTGGTATCACGGCAAACAGCATTGCGATCAGTGGTCGAGATAACAAAATTTATCCTTTAAGCTGTAATACAGAACCTACTACGGTAGTTACCTCGATAGATATAAAACCATTCAATTATCACCTTACCTGTGAAGCCTCGCCTGAAAATATTGTTGAGGTACACGTCTTAGACAGTAACGGTAACCCAGTATCAGGTTATACACCGACATTAGAGCAGGAGAATGGTAGCAATTTAACACTATCTTTTGTCTCTGAAGTAAGTGGAATCGCGACATATCAGGTAACAACCCATCCCCAAAATAGAACTGGTAACTATGATCTAAAAGCGAGCTTAACCACTGGCGGACAAACTTTTACCGACACAGATCAAATCAAGTTTGTACCCTATAAGTTTGAAGTGGCTGATCAGTACGTGACCGCTGGGCAAAATAATCAAGTCCCGGTTAAGGTTAAAGCCTGTAGTAACAATGGGCAGCTAATAACGCTTGGCTATACAGGCAGCCCATCAGCAGCCTTTACTTATCAAAGGCCGACATCGGCAGTCGTTGATGCGGGGGATTTGAGTTTTACCGCTAACCTCAGTGATTCAAATAGACAGGCCGACTATAACTTTAAAGAGTCAGGGCAGATTCGTGTCACCATCACAGACAATAGCTTTGTTTGTGATGATGTTCGTTGCCCCGTTGAAGGTGGGGCGCTGAAGGGGCAATTTGATGTTTACTCTCGACCTTGGAAGATTGCCATTTGTGATGTAAAGGAAACGGGCGGCAGTAACAAAGCGAACCCAGCAACGACCACAGGTTCTCCGGGCTTTGTGCCGGGAGGAACGGGATTCTCTGCCACTTATAAACCCATCACACATGGTGATTCCAATGTAGGAGTGAGCGATGAGTGTAATTACTTGTTAACAGGCAACTATAGTCTTGATAATGGCCCTCTCAACTTAGCTTACAGTGTTAGTTATCCAACGACCAGCCCGCAAATCGGAACTGTCACGCCAAGTGTGATCCCTAATTTTAGCAGCGGTAGTGAGACGCAGACGATCAATCATTCATGGACCGAGGTTGGGACATTGAGTCTTCAAACTAGCGCCTCGTACCTCACAATGAGTGTCGATCCTGATACGCAGAACGTTGGGCGTTTCTATCCGAAATACTTCCAAGTGATTAATACGCCAATCTGGAATTACCCTGGGGTTGGAGCGAGTGAGCAAAACTTTGCTTATATGAATCAGCCATTCAATGGCGTTGAGTTTTATGTAGAAGCCCTGAACCTACAGGGTAACTCGGTACAAAACTACGGCAACTTTGTTGCTAGTAATACCGCGGGTTTTGCCTTGTATGAAGCTAACCCTACCTACACCAGTCGTTTTCATTCAGGGACGCCTAGTAAGGCTTGGGCGGTGAGTTCGAGCAAGAGTATTGGTACCTTTAAACTAGAAGAAAACTCGCCTTCTACTACTTGCGCGAACGAGTTGTGCTGGGCCAAAGCGACGCCTGCTGATGGCTATGAAGATGGACCATTTAATACATCCGGCGGTACTGCTTCGACTATTTCTATTGACGCAGTGAGTGGCAACGCCGACCCTATTGATTATCAATCAAGTGGGCAACCAAGATTGCTTACAAGCCAACCTGTTATTTATTTTGGTCGCGCTGTGCTTGATAGTATCGGCGGAGTGGCAAGCAGTACTATGAACATTCCACTCAGAATTGAGTTCTGGAATGGTTCAGGCTTTGTTACCCATAGTGGTGACGATACGACTAACATAGCTGGCATCAATGTGGTTAGTGATAACCATACTATCTGGGTCGATAACGGCTCTACAGCGGAGAATGTTAACTTAGCGGCTGGCGGTGTGGTTACTGATGGCGCATCTAATTCCATTACGGTTTCACAGTCTGCGGCTGTTGCGGCTGTCAGACAACAAACGCAAGTGTGGTTAGATTTGCACAGAGGAGCAAATATCGTCCCTTGGCTACGATACCGTTGGCAAGACGCTAATCGAACTGAAGTCAATGGGGAAGAAGATCCTTCTACCGTTGTTACTTTTGGCATTTTCCGTGGTAATGATCGGGTCATCTTCCGCGGCGAATCTGGATTAACCGGCCAGTAATATTTGTCATTTTTTTGCCTATCGTTAGGAATCTGTTAGAAATTGCGTGTTTCAGCCCATGTTTACACTTCAATGCCTTGCTGTGACGGCAAGGCATTGGTACATTTAGTGCAATTTTCTATCTTCTAATTCTTTCAGGACGAGCGAAGAATATGTTCAAAAAACTTCGTGGCATTTTTTCTAATGACCTATCAATCGATTTAGGTACTGCCAACACACTTATCTACGTTAAAGGACAAGGTATCGTTCTAGACGAGCCTTCAGTCGTTGCCATTCGCCAAGACCGTAACCGCGCAGGTAAAAGCGTTGCGGCTGTCGGCCATGCGGCTAAACAAATGTTGGGTCGTACACCGGGGAACATCTCTGCTATCCGTCCAATGAAAGATGGCGTTATTGCTGACTTCTACGTGACTGAAAAAATGCTTCAGCACTTTATTAAGCAAGTGCATGACAACAGCGTACTAAAACCAAGCCCACGCGTACTGGTTTGTGTTCCTTGTGGTTCTACACAAGTTGAGCGACGCGCGATTCGTGAATCGGCGCTCGGTGCGGGGGCTCGTGAAGTTTACCTTATTGATGAGCCAATGGCGGCAGCAATTGGTGCAGGCTTACGCGTGTCAGAGCCAACAGGTTCTATGGTGGTCGATATCGGCGGTGGTACGACTGAAGTGGCAGTTATCTCGCTAAACGGTGTGGTTTACTCGTCGTCGGTACGTATCGGTGGAGACCGTTTTGATGAAGCTATAATCAACTATGTCCGTCGTAACTACGGCAGTTTGATTGGTGAAGCGACGGCTGAAAAGATCAAACATGAAATCGGCTCTGCTTATCCAGGTGACGAAGTTGAAGAAATCGAAGTCCGTGGCCGCAACTTAGCTGAAGGTGTACCACGTAGCTTTAGCCTTAACTCAAATGAGATACTAGAAGCTCTGCAAGAGCCACTAACAGGTATTGTATCGGCTGTTATGGTCGCACTAGAACAATGCCCGCCAGAGCTAGCGTCTGACATTTCTGAAAACGGTATGGTTCTGACGGGTGGTGGTGCACTGCTAAAAGATCTTGATCGTCTGCTAACAGAAGAAACGGGTATCCCAGTTGTTATCGCTGAAGATCCACTAACGTGTGTTGCTCGTGGTGGTGGTAAGGCGCTAGAGATGATCGACATGCATGGCGGCGACCTATTCAGCGAAGAATAAATTGAATGATCTTGGCCTAGTGCCAAGATTGGCAAGATAAGGATCTCATATTCCATGAAGCCTATTTTTGGCCGGGGACCTTCACTACAGTTACGCCTGTTTTTTGCCGTTATTCTATCAGCCAGCCTTATGCTGGCTGATAGTCGTTTAGGTGCATTTGCTCAAATTCGTTATTTGCTTAATAGCATGGTTGCCCCAATTCAGTACTTGGCAGATGTCCCACGCGTGATGTTTGATGGCGCCTATGAGCGTTTCAACATTCGCCAAGACTATATGGAAAGTACGCGCAGGCTTAAGCGTGAAGTGCTTCGTCTTAAGAACGATCTACTGCTGCTTGATCAGTACCGAGAAGAAAATCAAAGGTTGCGTAAGCTGCTTGGATCTTCGTTTATTCGTGATGAGCGCAAAGTCGTCACCGAAGTTATGGCGGTAGATACTTCGCCTTATCGTCATCAAGTTGTGATTGATAAAGGTCAGATTGATGGTGTCTACGTTGGTCAACCTGTGGCAAATGAAAAGGGTATTGTTGGGCAAGTCACGTTTGTTTCGGCGCACAACAGCCGTGTATTACTGCTTACGGACAGTTTGAGTGCGATTCCAGTGCAAGTGATCCGCAACGATATTCGAGTTATTGCTTCAGGTACCGGTAAATCTGATCGTATCAACCTTGACCATATTCCGATCAGTTTAGATATCGAAGAAGGTGATCTATTAGTGACGTCTGGTCTGGGGGGAATTTATCCAGAAGGCTTCCCTGTGGCTCACGTTGCAGAAGTCGAACGCGATACAGCGCGAGAGTTTGCGGTTATTGAAGCCGAGCCTGTTGTTGACTTTGAGCGCCTGCGTTACCTGCTGCTGATTTGGCCGAATGACTCTCGTCAGGAAAAAATTCAACAAGTCACTCCAGAGAACCTAGAGGAACAATAGAACATGGCAAATAGTGTGTTAAAAGGAAAGTTTGTCATTGCTTGTTCTTTCTTAATAGCGCTTACCCTACAAACGATACCTTGGCCGGGAATGCTCGATTTGCTGCGCCCTTCTTGGTTGTTGTTGGTGACTTGCTACTGGGTACTAGCTCTACCGCATAAAGTGAATGTTGGTTCAGCACTCATACTAGGCTTATTGTGGGATCTATTGCTTGGCTCCACGTTAGGTATCCGCGGCATGATGATGTCGATTGTCGTTTATCTCGTCGCACTTAACTTCCTCGTCATTCGTAATATGGCGCTATGGCAACAAGCGATACTGATTGGCGTGATGTCTATATTGCTCGATGTGCTTATTTTCTGTGGCGAGTACTTGATCCAAGATGTGGCCTTTAACCCGGTCTCGCTGTGGAGTGGTTTGATCAACTGTATTCTTTGGCCTTGGATGTTCTTATTAATGCGTCGAGTAAGACGCCACTGGCACATACGATAGTAAAATGACTAAACCATTGATTTTGGCCTCAGGCTCGCCAAGACGTAAAGAGCTACTTTCTCAACTCGGCTATGCCTTTTCTGTCCTGAAAACGGATGTCGAAGAGTGTCGCCAATCCGGTGAGAGCGCATTTGAATATGTTTCTCGCCTTGCTAAAGATAAAGCGATGGCGGCAGTAGAGCTTGAGCCAAATTCAGTGGTTATCGGTTCTGATACCATCGTTGTATGTGATGAGCAGGTATTGGAAAAGCCAGATGATTTAGCGCATGCTAAAAAAATGTTATTAGCACTCTCAGGTAGAACGCATCAAGTGATGACTGCCGTGACTGTCGCATCGAAAGAGATTCAAGAAACAGTCGTGGTTTCTACCGACGTGTGGTTCAAAACTTTGTCAGAGCAAGAAATAGAACAATACTGGCACACGGGCGAACCATGCGATAAGGCTGGTAGTTATGGTATTCAAGGCTTAGGCGGACGCTTTGTAACTCGCATCGAAGGCAGTTACTACGCAGTTGTTGGCTTACCCCTGTACGAAACTGACCAGCTCTTGCACAAATTCTTATAAATAAAATTTGAGGTACTCTTATGAGTGCAGAGTTAATTATCAACGTGACCCCAAGTGAAACTCGTGTGGCCATGATTGAGGGCGGAACTCTACAAGAGATCCATGTTGAACGTGAAGCAAAACGCGGTATTGTCGGCAACATTTATAAAGGCAAGGTCAGTCGAGTTTTACCTGGTATGCAGGCAGCATTTGTTGATATAGGGCTCGAGAAAGCCGCTTTTCTTCATGCGTCAGATATCGTTCCTCACACAGAATGTGTCGCTGAAAATGAAAAACAACAGTTTCAAGTACGCGATATTTCAGAATTGGTGCGCCAAGGGCAAGACATTGTGGTTCAGGTGGTCAAAGACCCACTGGGAACTAAAGGTGCGCGCCTGACCACTGACATTACTTTACCTTCTCGTTACCTTGTCTTTATGCCAGGTGCTAGCCATGTTGGCGTGTCTCAACGCATTGAAAGTGAGCAAGAGCGCTGCCGTCTGAAGAAAGTTGTCGGCGAATACTGCGATGAAGATGGCGGTTTTATTATTCGCACTGCCGCTGAAGGTGCCGACGATAAAGAACTCTCCCAAGATGCCGCCTTTCTAAAACGCTTATGGTCGAAAGTCACCGAGCGTCGCAGTAAATACAAAACCCGGGCGACTTTGTATGGTGAGCTAGGGTTATCTCAACGTATTCTACGAGATTTTGTCGGGACGGAGCTGACTAAGATCCTGGTGGATTCACGCCTTGAATTTGAAAATCTCAAAGAGTTTACTTCTGAGTATGTGCCTGAACTAACAGAAAAACTTGAGCTTTATGAAGGTGATAAGCCCATCTTCGATATGTACGACACTGAGAACGAAATTCAGCGCTCTTTGGAGCGTAAGGTAGAGCTTAAATCCGGTGGTTATCTTATCATCGATCAAACTGAAGCCATGACCACTGTAGATATCAATACCGGAGCATTTGTCGGTCGACGTAACCTAGAAGAAACCATCTTCAATACCAACATCGAAGCGACCCAAGCGATTGCTAGACAGTTAAGGCTGCGAAACCTTGGCGGTATTATTATTATCGACTTTATTGATATGGCTTCTGATGAGCATCGTGACCGTGTACTCACTTCTTTGGCTGCTGCCTTAAACAAAGACCGTGTCAAAACTAACATTAATGGCTTCACTCAGCTTGGTTTAGTCGAGATGACGCGCAAGCGCACCCGAGAAAGCATTGAACATATTCTTTGTTCTACCTGTCCAACTTGTGAAGGGCGTGGAAGTGTTAAGACAGTTGAGTCGGTTTGCTACGAGATTCTACGTGAGATTACTCGCGTCAATCGTGCTTATGATGCCGATAAATTTGTTGTGTATGCCTCTCCTGCGGTAGCTGATGCCTTACAAGGAGAAGAGTCTCACGCCCTAGCTGAACTTGAAGTATTTATTGGCAAACAGGTGAAAATCCAGGCTGAGCCTTTGTATATTCAAGAGCAGTTTGACGTTGTTATGATGTAAAGGTTGTTTGTGATTTCAACGGCTACACGGCTAGTTCGATTATTGTTATGGCTCACCGTTACTGTTTTGGTCATTTTGGCTGCGACAGTAACGGCGCTGCGTATCGCGCTGCCTCAACTCAACCATTTTCAACCTCAAATCCAGAGCTGGATCAACCAAGGCTCAGGGTTAGAATTTGACGTTTCTGAAATAAAGGGGTTTTGGCGTAATACCCATCCGTCACTTTCTTTGCAAGGTGTAACGGCTAAAACACCGGAAAGCAGCGGCATCCACTTCTCAGCGGAGAATGTAGAGATTGAGCTAGATTTGATTCAGTCATTGATTCAACAGCAGCCTGTTGTTGCTGATCTCAATATTTACCAGTTCAATTTAGATATTACTTCAGTTGAGTGGGTCAATACCGACAGCGACCAACCTCCGCAACTGCAACCTCAGGGTGAGCAGAAAGATGTGATGCAGCAGTTAGATCAACTGTTGTTACGTCAACTCGACGGCTTCGCCTTAACTGAGTCGAAAATTCAATTTCTGGGTATAGATGGTACGAGCCGAGAGCTCGATATCAAAAGGTTACAATGGCAAAACAATGGGCGTCATCATCGAGCAGATGGTGAAGTCAGTCTCGCACATGGCAATCTAAACTCTGCAGAAGTCAAAGCAAACTTTGTCGATCACGGCTCACTAAAGGATGTCAGTGGTGAGTTTTACTTGTCAGTGCAAAACGTCTTGATTACGCCTTGGCTGACCAAGTTTATCAAAACTGAATCAGGGATAGATAAAGGGCAAGTGAGCTTTAGTAGCTGGTTGACTTTAACTCAAAGTAAACCAACCAGTGCCTATCTGGAGTTTGATTCGTCAGAGCTAAGCTGGAAAGAAGGTGGGCATCACGAACTATGGTTAGAGTCTGGTGTTGTTGAACTAGAACCAAGGAATGAAGGTTGGCAAGTAAATGCTCACTCACTAAAACTCAATACCGATGAGGTGGAGTGGCCGGATCTCGATGTTGCCTTTGATTGGCAGCCAAACGAGTGGCGTTTAAATGTTTCACAGCTCGATATTGCGGCGATTACTCCGCTAATCAAACTGGCACCGAAGTCCAAAGCGAGCACTGATATTCTTAAATCTCTTTCTCTCGGTGGACAAATCGAAGACATTCGAGTCTCTATGGCTGATGGTATCGATAGCATCAAATACTCTGCTGAACTGTCAGGTGCTTCCATGTCGCAGTGGGATTTGCTACCAGGTTTGAATCATTTATCTGCCTCTATTGCCGGTAACCTCAGTCAGGCGAAGGCCAAGGTTTCATTGATTGATGATGTTTTACCCTATGGGGATGTGTTCCAAGCGCCGCCCCATATTAGGCAAGGACAAGTCGATGTTGTTTGGCAAAATAGTGAGTCTGGTTGGAGTTTGTGGGCTGATAAAGTGACAGCTGCGACTCCCGATCTTCAAGTTTTAGGCGCTTTTAAACTCGATTTCCCTCACGATCGCAGCCCATTCTTGTCCTTCTATGCCGAAGCCGATTTATACAATGCTGCGGAAACTTGGCGCTATTTACCGACTTTAGCGCTAGGCCGTGAACTGACCGACTATTTAAGTACTGCGATTCAAGGTGGCAAGGTAAATACTGCTAAGTTACTTTGGTATGGTGAGTTGGGCGATTTTCCGTATCACAACAATGACGGCATGTTTCAGGCATGGGTTGGCTTAAAGCAAGCGAAATTTAGCTTTGATACCGCTTGGCCGCCAATCACCGATCTACAGTTAGATCTGCTGTTCCAGAACGATGCCATGTATCTCGACTCGCGCAGTGCCACTCTTATGGATGTCAAAGCCAAGCGCATTTCCGGGCGTATTCCCGAGTTAGCGGAAGGTGGTCATATCGAAATCGAAGCACAGGCTGTCGCACAAGGTAATGCGGTGCGTGACTACATGACCGCTTCCCCGTTGGTCGATTCGGTTGGTGCAGCATTAACCGCAGTTCAAGTTGATGGGCAGGTGGAGTCAAGCTTTCAACTCAATATCCCGTTTAGTGAAAATAAGGAAGCTCGCGCCTGGGGATACGCCGATCTAAAAGACAACCACGTTACTATTGATGCTCCGCCAATGACGTTAGAAAAAGTGTCGGGTCGGGTTGAATTTGATAATGACGTTGTCAGCGCCGCCGGATTATCCGCCGGGTTACTTAATCAGCCTGTGTCAATTGATTTCCAAGGTGAGAATATTGACCAAGGCTATGGCGTGGCGATTGACGTCGTTGGTGATTGGGATGTTGAACCTTTAGTTCCTTATCTCGGCAAGCAGTGGCTTGAGCCACTAAGTGGGCATACCCCTTGGAATATGGATGTTGATATCCAGCTTAACGATGTCGGCTTTACCTACCAAATTAATACTCAAGCGGATCTTAAGTTTCTTGCCAGTGACTTTCCTGCACCACTAAATAAGGTAGCAGGGAGTGCAGGTAAAGCACGGCTTGAAGCGTCGGGTAACCAAGAGAGCATCACTGCTCGCGTCCAGCTACCCAATTTTAAGTATCAAGCTGAAATCGATATCCGACCAGAAGTTCCAGTGCTAACTGATACCTATTTAGTACTGGGTAAGGGCAGTTACAGAATCAGTCCGGTCGCTGGCCATCAGGCAAAAATTTTGGTCGATGATCTCAATTTAGATCAGTGGTTTGAACGCTTTGCCGTTGAAGAAGGGCCATCAGAAGCACTCGTCGCTCAGATGAATACACCAGAAATCCCTTTGCCGACAAGAATCGACCTTGATGCCAAAGAGCTTACGCTGGGCACTATTGATTGGAATGATGTTGATTTTAGTGCCAAGCGCAAAGGCTTAGGCTGGTACCTGAGCCTAGATAGCCAAGAGGCAAAAGGTGAAGCTAGTTATATTGAACCTTATGACCTATCAGTGTCTTTAGAGCGTCTGCATGTCTATATTCCCGCTTTGGATAAGGAATACAAAGACAAAGGTATGTTTGAGCCAGAAAACAATGATGCACCGCTTATCAGCCACTTTGAGCGTACATTCCATGAGCAGATTCCCAATATTACCCTGACAATCGACGATTTTTGGTTACAGGGATATAAAGTCGGCAAGACGCACCTTGATTTGCAGCGCCAAGGTGAAAAGCTGGAATGGAAGAAACTGACATTTGAAAGTGGTGCCAACAAAGTTGATATGACAGGCTGGTGGCAACTGAATGAAACTGAAAGCCACACCAAATTCGACATTGAGATGTCTGGTGAAAACAACAGTGATGTGATGGAGCGCTTTGGTATTTCTTCAGGGATTCAGCGAGCCCCATTTGAAATCAGTTCGCAGTTAGAATGGGATGGCTCTCCTTGGTCAGGCAAGGTGGATACTCTAAGTGGTGAAGTGTCGACTAAGCTAGGTAAAGGTATTATCTCTGATGTCAGCGGTGCTGCGCGTTTGCTGGGGATATTTAGCTTAGACTCTATTATCCGCAAGATGCAGCTCGATTTTAGTGATGTCTTCGATAGGGGGATGGCCTTTAACTCGATCACAGGGAGTGGCTCGATTCGTAATGGTATATTCCTCACCAATGACATCGAAATGGATGCCGTTGCCGGAGAGATGAATATTAAAGGCCTCGCTAACCTTAATTCTCGCACTGTTGATGCGGAAGTAAAATTCACACCGGATATCACCTCAGGCATTCCGGTATTAACCGCTTTTGCCGTGACGCCACAAACCGCATTGTATGTACTGGCCATTACGACTGTTATATCACCGGTAGTAGAAGTCTTTACTCAGGTAAACTATGAAGTAAAAGGTCCGCTAGACTCACCTGTAGTTAAAGAGCTGTCTCGTAGTAAGGGCGAGTTTGAGCTGCCAGAGTCACTACGAGAATCGACTAAATAAGGAACAAAGCTCATGGAACGAGTGGGATTAATTCAAATGACCTCAGGGCCAATCCCGAGTGACAATTTGGCCTATATCCGTAAGCAAGTGGCTAATTTGGCTGACCAAGGTGCTCGATTAATCGTTACACCCGAGAATGCACTAGTGTTTGGTAATCGTAGCGACTACCACCGACATGCAGAGCCGATAGGTCAAGGGCAATTACAAATCTCTTTATCTGAGATGGCGAGGGAGAATGGAATTTGGCTAGCAATAGGAAGCATGCCAATTCAGCGAGAGCAAGGAGTGACCACAACCTCATTGCTCTATTGTCCTGATGGTCTGCTTGTTGCCCAGTATGACAAGCTGCATATGTTTGATGTTGATGTCGCTGACAGTCATAAGCGCTACCGTGAGTCAGAAACCTTTATGCCCGGAAGTGCAGTCGTTGGTTACCAAGCACCATTTGCCCATATTGGCCTGAGTATCTGCTATGATGTTCGTTTTCCTAGTTTGTATAGCGAACTGGCACACTTAGGCGCAAATTTGATTCTCGTTCCTGCGGCTTTTACCGCCGTGACTGGAGAAGCGCATTGGGAAATCTTACTTCGTGCACGTGCGATTGAGACTCAGTCTTGGTTGATTGCGGTTAATCAAGTTGGAACTCATCCATGTGGAAGAGAAACCTGGGGGCACTCGATGGTCATTTCTCCGTGGGGCAAGGTGGTCGCGAGCCTTTCCGATCAACCAAGTAATTTATTGGTCGATATCGATTTAAGCCAAGTAAAAGAATTAAGAGCTGCGATGCCAGTGGGTCAGCATGCTCGATTCAGCAACCAGTTACAAAATTAAGAGCAAAGTATGACAATAAATCACGTAGAAGGTGCATTGCTAAAGTCAGCCGGACTTAGTGAACAAGATATTGCTGATACGCTTGCGAGTATTGCGACTCGCCAAATTGATTACGCCGATATCTATTTTCAGTCGAGTTGGCATGAATCTCTGGTTTTAGAAGATAGCATCATCAAAGATGGCTCTTTCAATATTGATTGCGGTGTAGGCGTTCGTGCTGTCACTGGTGAGAAAACCGGTTTCGCCTACTCTGACCAAATCCAGCTAGAAGGCCTGACGCAAAGTGCAGTTGCTGCTCGTGGTATTGCTCAGCAAGGTCAAAACGGCAAAGTTCAGGCGTTTAAGCGTAGCGATAATCAAAGCTATTACTCTGCAGCTAACCCATTAGAAAGCTGGCAGAAAGAGCAAAAAACCAAGCTGCTTAAAGAACTCGATGCCTATATTCGAACGAAAGAGCCGTTGATTAAAGAAGTGTCTATCAGCTTGAGTGGCGTGCATGAGCAAATGCTGGTGGCGGCTACAGATGGTACTTATGCTGGTGATATACGTCCGCTAGTGCGCTTATCTATTAGTGTACTGGCACAAAAAGGTGATCGCCGTGAGCGTGGTAGCTCTGGCGGTGGTGGTCGATTTGGTTACGATTTTTTCCTCACTGATAGTGATGGTGCTAAGGTCGCGTACCACTATGCCGATGAAGCGATCCGTATGGCGCTAGTAAACCTTGAAGCTGAAGCCGCGCCTGCTGGTATGATGCCTGTGGTACTCGGCTCTGGTTGGCCGGGCGTTCTGCTGCATGAAGCAGTCGGCCACGGACTTGAAGGTGACTTTAACCGTAAAGAGTCTTCAGTATTTAGTGGCAAAGTCGGTGAGAAAGTAACGTCTGAGCTGTGTACTATTGTTGATGACGGTACATTGAAAGATCTACGTGGTTCATTAAACGTTGATGATGAAGGTGTAAATGGCCAGTACAATACTTTGATTGAAAATGGCGTACTTAAAGGTTATATGCAAGACAAGCTCAACGCCCGTTTAATGGGTGTTAGTCCAACAGGCAATGGTCGTCGTGAGTCTTATGCTCATCTTCCTATGCCGCGTATGACCAACACATACATGCTGCCAGGTCAGCACACACCAGAAGAGATCATCTCTACAGTTAAGAAAGGTCTGTATGCGCCTAACTTTGGCGGCGGTCAGGTGGATATTACTTCAGGGAAGTTCGTCTTCTCGGCCTCTGAAGCTTACTTGATTGAAGATGGCAAAATCACTCGCCCAGTAAAAGGGGCCACCCTAATTGGCTCAGGCATTGAAGCGATGCAACAAGTCTCGATGGTTGGTAATGATCTTAGCATTGACCGTGGTGTCGGTGTGTGCGGTAAAGCAGGTCAAAGTGTTCCAGTTGGTGTCGGTCAGCCAACGCTGAAGCTCGATTCGATCACTGTTGGTGGTACGGAATAGAGAAGGGAACGCTTTCGCTTCGAGATTCGAGAGAGGACTTAGTCCTTCGAGGGGTCTTTGTGGATGAGGTGGCGAAAGTTGCTGAAAAGCTTAATTGGACATAAAAAGAAGGGTTGACGCCATGCGCCAACCCTTTAATTTTTCTCGCTTCTCGCTTCTCGCTTCTCGCTTCTCGCTTCTCGCTTCTCGCTTAGATGCCATCTCTTTCAATAGGGCAGCTCATACAACGAGCGCCACCACGGCCGCGGCCTAATTCATTGCCTGGAATGGTAAGAACCTTGATGCCCGCTTGGTCATACTTCTCGTTAGTATAGACATTACGCTCGTAACCAATCACAACGCCCGGTTTCACCGTTAGCACGTTGTTAGCATCGTTCCATTGCTCACGTTCCGCTTCGTAGCTGTCACCACCAGTGGTAATTATCTTGAGGTAATCCAAGCCCAATGCTTCTTCAATCGCGTGAATAAAGCTAGGTACTTGTTCGACCTTCATTTCGCCGTCGTTTTTAGGTGTCAGACGCCAAGTGTTGAGATCTTTACGCATGATTTCTGGGTAAACCGAGAAGGTATCGATATCCATGTGCGTCATCACGGTATCTAAATGCATACAGGAACGGTGTTTAGGTAGTTCGATGGCAATAACTTGCTTCGCCTGACCGTGTTTAAATAGTTTTGCAGCAAGGTTTTCGACACCTTGAGCAGTTGTCCGCTCTGACATACCAATAAGCACAGCACCTTTACCAATAACCAGTACGTCACCGCCTTCAATGTTGGCGTTGTCGTAGTGCAGGTCTTCATCACCGAAGTACTTAATAAAGTCTTGACCTGCGAATACCGGATGCCAGCGATAAATAGCACGCAAGTGGTTGGTTTCACGTTGACGGGCTGGTTTCATCATAGGGTTGAGTGACACGCCGCCATATACCCAACAGGATGTGTCGCGGGTAAACAGATGATTCGGTAGCGGTTCAATCACGAAATCCAGTGGACGATGCATACGTGGTAGCATAGAAGAAGATTGAATTGGTAACTCTGAATACGCCAAACCACCTAGCAATACAGTGGCGAGATGCTCATTGTCCATCTCTGATAGGTAATGGCGCAAATCTTTGGCAAAAGTTGGACCATAGCGGAAATCTGAAATCTGGGTATTAAGAAGCCAAGTTTTCGCCTCGTCAACGGTAAGGGTTTCGACAAGTAGATCGTGAAGCAGTAATACCTCGACATCTTGGCTACGCAGAGTATCGGCAAACTTGTCGTGTTCTTCACCCGCTGCCTCAACAGCCAATACATCATCAAACAACAGCTCATGACAGTTTGACGGGGTGAGGTGGGTGAGTGCTCGCTCTGGACGGTTTAACAGTACTCGTCTTAGTTGACCAACTTCAGAGCCTACGTACAACTTACTCATTTCGTATCCTTACAATTAGTTCCTGAGCGTATTTATGACAAGTTTGTTATAAAGATGCAAGTTGACATACTGGTTGGTATTGCTGTGTTTTGTTTGTTTATTGGTTATATATTTCATAATTTCCTTATGGAGTGCCTTCTTGTGCTGTTTTGTGATTTCATAGAGTGCAAGGAAAGATGCGTTGCTATGCGATTACTAACGCTGGAAAGGATTGCTCTTTTCTAGGGTCCTAGAGCATAGCTATGCACAAATTGGAGTCTGTATGGTTTATCGTTACCTATTTATTCATTTGGCCATTTGTCCAGTCTATGCATAGGCTAGAGATAAAAACGCAGTTCGCGTCATTTGCAAGGATGTTTAGAAATAGAGAGAAAGTTCTGAATTGTGACAATGATAAAAAATTGTTAATTCCTATAACTGTGAAGTGGATCTTAATTGATCTAACTTGAAGTGGTGAAGAAAGATCGGGATCGAACCATATTCTGGGTAGTAATTTCTCTGGATCCATGCGATATTTCGTCGCGGTATATAATGATCAATTTTGTCACTATCTGGAGCACGACTTATGTCTCACGAAGATGAATATCTATCTGTTGAAGCGTTAATTGAGATTCAAAAGGAAGATACTCGCGAAATCATCCAAGCTTTGTTAGAAGACGGCAGTGATCCAGATGCTTTGTATGAGATTGAGCACCATCTGTTTGCTGAAGATTTTGCTACGCTAGAAAAAGCTGTGGTTGAAGCCTTTAAGATGGGCTTTGAAGTACTTGAAGCAGAAGAAACAGAAGATGAAGATGGCAACAAGTTGCTTTGCTGTGATGCAACGATGGAATCTGCACTAAACCCAGAAGCGATTGATGCGCAAGTTGAAAAGCTGGTACATCTTGCAGAGAAGTTCGACATCATTTATGACGGTTGGGGCACCTATTACGAAGGTGAAGATGCCTTGTACCCAGAAGAAGACGATGAAGAGTAAGTTCATCTACTGATAGAATCTTGAAAATACCAGCTAATCGGCTGGTATTTTTGTTTTTGCCTTAAACGAGATATATCTTTTCTTGCCGAGTTGGCATTATAATCGACTCAACTTTGATCCAGGACAAGATATAGATATATGGAACTCTCCCTTGCTGGCCTGTGGCAAGTCTCCCCCTTGACTGATTTATCCATCCCACAAGATGATGTGACATTTCCAGCACCAATAAGTCAGGTTTTGCCTGATTATCTATCTGAATCGGATATTGCCGAGCAAGAATGGCATTTAATGCATGATATCGAAGTCGATGAAGCAATGATGGCTTTTCCTGCGGTGGACTTAGTACTAGGTGGGGTAGATTATCACGCAGAAGTGCGCCTCAACGGTGTCGCGCTATTTGACTGTGATGGTACTCAAGCAGAATACAAGAAAGATATTCGTCCTTACCTACAACTTGGCCGTAATCGTTTTGAGGTTCTCTTCTTAGAAGAAGAGGAAGATCTGCTATTTGAAGAAGATCAGTTGGGTCTGTGCCAGCTAGGTGAAGATGCGTATAAAAAATTCGACAATCGTTTGGGGGTTTGGAAAGAGCCCTACTTACAGTTTATCCGTCATATGCGATTGGAACATGTGACCACTGAGCAAATATGGCACCATGGTGGTGGATGTGAGTTTTTGGTTGATTTGCACTACAAGACCTACTCACCGGGCTTAGTCTCTGCGTCAGTCAAGTTTAATGGCATGACTTACCATTTGCCTATTGATGTGCGAGACAACCGTGCCAGCGCCTTATTTCAAATTGAAGCACCAATCTATGCAGATAGTGACGCTCCCAATCTAGAAGACTTATACCTGCTCGAAGTTAATTTAGACGGTCAAACCCAGCGTTTCAACGTTGGGTTAAGTAAGGACATGTGCGTTACCCACTACCCGCTTTAAGCGTGAGCGCATCCCCAGTACTGGTTATCTTGCTGTTTACGCAGCCACATTTTCTCATGGAAGTAATAAGCAATGGTGTTAATGGTTGGCTCAATCGCCGCCATTATTCCACCAATCAATGCATCTCCAGTCATTAGGTAAACAACGCCAAAAGCAACACTGAAGTGAACAATGGCAAAGCTGGTGGTTTTAATTTTCGCCGAGCGAGATAAAGTCGCTAGCAATTTGTTTTTTGCCCATACGCGCTCGTGGAGATAAAAAGCGACGGTGTTGACTGAAGGTTCAATCATCGCAATTAGGCTACCAATCAGAATGTCACCTGTCAGTAGGTAAACGACGGTGAATGCAATGCTAAAGTGAATGGTTGCGAATGTGATTGTTTTCTTCATCTTAATAACCTGTATCTTGTCTTGCCATGAGGTTATTATTGATAATTATTCGTATTAATGAAAACGGCTTTTGTCGATATGATTGATAGGATATAGCTATTAAAAAGGCGCTCATAATTGAGCGCCTTGGATTTCCGTTGTACTTTGGTTATGAACCTTGAGGCTTTACAACCAAGACATTGATAGGGGAGTTCTGCACCACTTTGCTTGCTACAGAACCAAGCACCACTTTGTCTATCTTCGAGCGTTTATGACTCGGCATAACGATAAGATCTGCGCCGAGCTTTTCAGCAAAGTCCAAAATGGTTGAATACGGCTTGCCTTCTGCAACATGAACCTTGTATACCACATCTTCATCAATGTGCTTAATAGCAAAGTCTTTTAACTGGCTTTCGACGTCTGCTTTCATTTTTAGTGCTGCGTCTTTTGGGAAATAAGTCGCAACCATCGACATGTGAATTCCTGGTAACACGTTAAGTAGGTGCACTTGTGCGTTTGAGTGCTTAGCGTGCCAGACCGCGAGTTCTACCGCCTTGTCAGAAAAGCCTTTGTCATTGAGATCGACTGGAACAAGAATTTGCTTATACATTGTTATTTCTCTTTGTCGTCACTTGCTGCGAACACACCAAGTGGAATTAATGCATCCTTAGTTTAATTGTAGCCCCACATTGACAGTGGGGCTGACTAAGTTACGCGCTCATCTGTTCCTTTCGAGCTCGTCGTTTCTGGTTAAGGCCAAGGCCAATCAACAGCATCAGCGCAGGGACAAATACCCATTCTTTCATCGGACGATCGGCTTCAACAACCACAGAACGAATCTCCCAGTCAAAATCGACACCAGCAGATTCGGCTGGGCTGCCAAATTCCACCATATCGACTAACATACGTCCGTTGGCGCTATTAAGCATCAGGCCCATAGAGGAAATACGTTCTTCGGCTGTTGTTGCTTTATCTTCAAACGGCAGACGAACCGTTTTAGAGACGTAGTCACCTTCAAGGTTTTCACCTGCTACTAGCAGTTCTATCTCTTCACCAACGTTTAGATCTTCGGCAATCTGTGCGATTTCAGTACCAGGGTATAGGACTTTTGCCGGATAGATTTGATCCCACCAGAAACCAGGGCGGAAGAAGGTAAAGGTCAAAGCAAGCAGCAGGAGCGTTTCCCACCATTTGTTTTTAGTAAACCACCAGCCTTGTGTTGCTGCAGAGAATATCAGCATTGCGATCACAGAAGATATGATCGTGAGCAACAAATGCCACCATGAATCGATACCCATCAACAGTAATTGGGTGTTGAAGATAAACATAAACGGCAAGATTGCGGTTCGAATATCGTAAGTGAAGCCTTGAATACCAGTTCGGATTGGGTCTGATTTAGCGATTGCCGCCGCTGCAAAGGCCGCAAGACCTACTGGAGGTGTATCATCGGCAAGAATACCGAAGTAGAACACAAATAGATGGACGGCGATTAGCGGGATGATCAAACCACTTTGTGCACCTAAGGTGACGATTACCGGAGCCATCAGTGTTGAAACAACAATGTAGTTTGCTGTGGTAGGGAGCCCCATACCTAAGATCAGGCTGATCACAGCGGTGAACAATAGCATTAAGATGATGTTACCGCCGGAGATGAACTCAACAAAGTCGGTCATTACCAAGCCGATACCTGTCAGCGTGACGACACCGACAACTGTCCCTGCAGCGGCGGTAGCAACACCGATACCGATCATATTGCGCGCACCAGCAACAAGACTTTCTAATAGATCGACAAAGCCTTCTTTGGTCTGCTCGGCAATAGATCCTTGTTTAGACAATACGGCCATAAGAGGACGTTGGGTGATCAAGATAAAGATCATGAATACCGTTGCCCAGAAGGCGGATAAGCCTGGAGAGAAACGCTCTACTGTCAAACACCAGACCAGCACCACGATTGGTAGTAGGTAGTGCAAACCTGACTTAATCGTTGGACCCGGATCGGGTACTTCCGTCAGCTCTGCATCAATTTCAATTGCACCTTCTTTAGCGTACTTGGCTGAAATGTTGACTAGAGCAACATAAGCCAGAAGTAGTGCGACAGTTACAATTGGAGTGGCCGCTTCACCGAATACATCTTTGGTCCAGCCAACACCGTAGTACACAGCAGCACTTATCACACACAAGCCAAGAATGGTGCCAGTGAAAGAGAGCAAGCTAGCCAGTAGCGTTGGGTTGTGGCGGCGAGGTAGGCCTGTCATGCCTGCTTTACACGCTTCTAAGTGGACGATGTAAATCAAAGCGATGTATGAGATCAGGGCTGGAAGAATCGCTGCCTTGATAACTTCGACATAAGAGATACCGACATATTCCACCATCAGAAAGGCTGCGGCGCCCATGATAGGCGGAGTTAGCTGACCGTTAGTAGAAGCTGCAACTTCTACTGCACCAGCTTTAGTGCCGGGGAAACCGACACGTTTCATTAGTGGAATGGTGAATGTGCCTGTGGTCACTACGTTAGCGATGGATGAACCAGAAACCAGTCCTGATAGGCCAGATGCGACCACGGCAGCTTTTGCAGGGCCGCCTTTCATATGACCGAGTAACGAGAAAGCCACTTTAATAAAGTATGCACCAGCTCCCGCACGTTCTAGCATGGCTCCGAACAGAACAAACAGAAATACGAATGACGTTGATACACCAAGTGCAACACCAAATACGCCTTCAGTGGTTAGCCATAAATGCGACATAGCTTTATTGAGGCTTGCCCCTTTGTGGGCTATGACGTCTGGCATGTATGGGCCGCCAAAAGTGTACAGTAAGAAGACTGCCGCGACCACCATCAGTGGTGGGCCTAAAGCCCGGCGAGTTGCTTCAAGGAGCAATAGCATACCCATTACAGCAATCACAATATCTGGCGTTGTAGGTGCACCGGAGCGACCAGCAAGCTCGGTGTAGAAAATGTAGATATATGCGGCAGAAAAACTTCCCGCTAACGCTAACAGCCAATCAACGGCTGGGATGCGGTCTCTTGGCGAGTTTTTCATTGCTGGATAGGCAGTAAATGCTAGGAATACTGCAAACATCAGGTGAATTGAACGCGCTTCAGTATCGTTGAGTACGCCAAAGTTAAAAATGAACGGCAAAGGGGATGCGTACCAAAGTTGGAACAGTGACCAACATAGCGGCACAAACCATAAGATGCGACCAGGAAGCCCTGAAGGGGCACGTGCACCAGTATCGGATTGAGCTACCATTTCTTGCACATCTTGAGACGGAGTTGTTGTCTTCGACATGTACTTAATCCTTATTATAAATGGTCCATGTATTTATGATTATCAGAACCTTTATTTAGCATCTTTCAGTGTAGTGAAAAGATGAAATATTACTCAGTTGTGTGATTTTCTTAGGTGTAAAACGAGGGTGAGTTTCAAGAGTGTGAAACTCAAAATTTGAATGTAGCTTTAACCAAACAGCGACTACGAACCAAGGAGGCATGTGCCTCCTTGGCAAAAGAGGGTTTACTTAAGTAGACCGATCTCTTTGTAGTACTTCTCTGCACCTGGGTGTAGAGGGATAGAAAGACCAGCTTTCACCATGTCTTCTTTCTTCAAACTTGCAAACGCTGGGTGTAGGCGCTTGAAGGTGTCGAAGTTTTCAAATACAGATTTAGCAACGTTGTACGCAACTTCGTCTGAAACGTCAGTGGTTGTCACCATAGTTGCTGCAACACCAAAGCTGTTTACGTCTTTGTCTGTACCGCGGTACATGCCAGCAGGTACTGTGCTGTATGCGTAGTAAGGATTGTTGGCAACAATTTCATCGATTTTCGCGCCCGTTGCTGAAACGAGTTTAGCGTCACATGAAGTGGTTGCTTCTTTGATAGATCCATTCGGATGGCCAACAACATAAACAAACGCATCAATCTTGTTATCACAAAGTGCTTGTGAACGCTCAGAACCTTTCAGCTCAGACGCTAGTTTAAAGTCATCGTTAGTCCAGCCCATTGCTTCCATTACAACGCCCATTGTTGCACGGTCACCAGAACCTGGGTTGCCGATGTTGACACGTTTACCCTTAAGGTCTGCAACGTTTTCAATCCCAGCGTCGCTGCGCGCGATGATGTTGAATGGTTCTGTGTGTAGAGAGAAGACTGCACGTAGTTTCTTGTACGGGCCTTGCTCAGCAAACTTACTTGTACCGTTGTAGCCGTGGTACTGCCAATCAGACTGAACGATACCGAAGTCTAGCTCGCCAGCGCGGATAGTGTTCACGTTGTAGATTGAACCACCAGTCGACTCGACAGAACAACGAATGTTGTGTTCTTTACGGCCTTTGTTTACTAGCTTACAGATTGCACCACCCGTAGGATAGTAAACACCAGTCACAGAACCCGTACCAATAGTGATGAACTCTTGAGCGTTAACTGCGCCAGCGCCCATTACAGCAGCTGCAATCGCACCAACCTTAATAAGTTTGTTCAATGCCATGAATGTCCCTTCCTTATTCATTATTAACCCCTAGCAAGTGTAGTTGCTAGGGGCGTTTCCTATTACTGGAAACGGCATCTTTTTCAATCCGTATGTTGAAAAAGTGGCTGAATAATAGCAAAAAATTGGCACATAATTACACGGATGTTAAAGAATATAGACAAAATGCCTGAATATTAACCCAATGTATCTGGAATATTTTCAAGGTAAACCTTATATAAATCATTGGCTTATATTGAGAACTTAGCTAAGGGAAGATTTTTTTAAGATGTGATCTCAATCACGCCGCGAATTTGGCGGCGTGATTTGTATTTTGTCGATGTATATGAAACTAACCTGTGTACTCAAACAGGTCGCACACCGAGGCAAAAAGTTGCTCTGTGGTAATCGAAAGGGTTGGGGTGATAAAGATAGTATCGTCACCAGCTACGACGCCTAAGATACCTTCAGCTTTACCAAGAGAATCAAGTAGGCGGGCAATAAGTTGGGCAGCACCAGGACCGGTGTGAATGACGACCAACGCATTGTTGTGATCGATGTCTAGAACCAGTTCACGTAGCGAGCTAGACACAGTCGGTACGCCCAACTCGGCAGGAAGACAGTAAACCATCTCCATTTTGGCGTTGCGAGTACGCACAGCACCGAACTTGGTCAGCATACGAGAGACTTTCGATTGGTTGATGTTCTCAAACCCTTCGTTCTTCAGAGCTTCGACAATATCGCCTTGGGATCCAAAACGTTCTTCTTTGAGTAGGGACTTGAACGCACGAACGAGGTTATCTTGTTTTTCAGAATGGCGCATGGTTCTCTTTCTATGTTGGTTTTTATAAAAAGCAAGTGAATATTCTCGCATAGCTATGCAGATAGTGCCAATGTGAAGCCTGATTTCTGTCTAGTATATCACTGTAAATTTGGCAGAAATTATTGACAGAAATCTTGCTTAAACCTTTGTCATTAAAGGTGAAGGAGACGATAATAGCCTCGATGCATGTGGCACGTTTTTGTC
This sequence comes from Vibrio sp. VPAP30, assembly GCF_001188205.1. Lineage (NCBI taxonomy): Bacteria > Pseudomonadati > Pseudomonadota > Gammaproteobacteria > Vibrionales > Vibrionaceae > Vibrio > Vibrio sp. VPAP30. Next base: position 47,947 of record NZ_LBLS01000022.1, on the reverse strand, counting down.
GGATTGCGCAAGGTCGCAAAGCTGACGTTAATTGATTGTAATCAGGTTGTGATTACTATAGTTTGACCTAGTTGATTACAAATCGCTCTACAAAACATATATAAGAGAATCGTCTCAAGGAGAACTACGATGAAAGTAGCCGTTATTGGTGCCGCTGGTGGCATCGGTCAAGCCCTAGCCCTACTACTGAAAAACCGTCTTCCTGCTGGTTCAGATCTAGCCCTGTATGATATCGCACCTGTTACACCAGGGGTTGCTGCTGATCTAAGCCATATCCCAACGCCAGTATCAATTAAAGGTTATGCAGGTGAAGATCCAACACCAGCATTAGAAGGTGCTGATGTAGTGCTTATTTCTGCGGGTGTTGCGCGTAAGCCAGGTATGGATCGTGCGGATCTGTTCAACGTGAATGCGGGTATCGTTAAATCTCTAGCGCAAAGAATTGCGGATGTTTGTCCTAAAGCGCTTGTCGGTATCATCACAAACCCAGTGAACACCACTGTACCAATCGCAGCTGAAGTGCTTAAGCAGGCGGGTGTTTACGATAAGCGTCGTTTGTTTGGTGTAACGACTCTGGATGTGATTCGTTCTGAGACTTTCGTAGCTGATCTAAAAGACAAAGATCCTGGTGATGTTCGCGTTCCTGTTATCGGTGGTCACTCGGGTGTAACGATTCTTCCTCTGCTTTCTCAAGTTGAAGGTGTTGAGTTTAGTGATGAAGAAGTAGCAGCACTGACTAAGCGTATCCAAAACGCGGGTACTGAAGTGGTTGAAGCGAAAGCAGGCGGTGGCTCTGCGACTCTATCTATGGGTCAAGCTGCTTGTCGTTTCGGTCTTGCTCTGGTCAAGGCTCTTCAAGGTGAAGAGGTGATTGAATACGCTTATGTGGAAGGTGACGGTGAACATGCTCCATTCTTCGCTCAGCCAGTGAAGTTAGGTAAAGAAGGCGTTGAAGAAGTACTGAGCTACGGTGAGCTAAGTGACTTTGAAAAGTCGGCACTCGACGGCATGTTAGAAACACTGAACGGTGATATCCAAACAGGTGTTGATTTCGTTAAGTAGTCAAACCTAAGCTTAAACCGAAAGCCGACTTTTCTAAGTCGGCTTTTTTGATCCTTTTTACGCACCTAGATGTAAACTTAATAACAACGGAGGAACGTAAAATGGATATTAGTAAAATCGAGAAAGGCATGTTGGTTGAGTGTCAGCAAGGGATCGGAACTGTGCTTGAAGTTGATCAGGAACATGGAGCCGTGGTGATTGAAGAGCGGAATTCTCACCAAAAATTCGAGGTAGATATCAAGGATTTGATGGAAGATCCTCAACTTCATCAGGGATGCGATAAGTACTACTAGCGCTGAAAGCACCAACAAAAAAGCGAGCTAATCAGCTCGCTTTTTCAATCTATATGTCGGATTACTTGCGTACAGCAATCGCTTCGATTTCGATACCGACATCTTTAGGCAAGCGAGCAACTTCAACACATGAACGGGCAGGGTAGTTAGCTACCTTGTGCTCATCGAAGAACTGACCGTAAACCTCATTCACTGTGCCGAAATCGTTAAGGTCTTTAACGAATACCGTCATTTTTACGATATCTGTGACAGCTAGGCCAGAAGCCTCTACTACAGCTTTTACGTTGTCTAGAGACTGACGAGCTTGCTCTGCGATATCTGCAGATACTTCACCAGTAGCTGGGTTTACTGGGATTTGGCCAGAAGTCAGTACCATATTACCTAGGTCAACACCTTGTACGTATGGACCGATTGCTGCTGGAGCTGATTCTGTGTGAAGTACTTTAGTCATTATTATGTTCCATCTATTTTGGGGTGAACAGAATTTAGGGGATTCAGTGTGCCGCGAAATAGCGGTTGGGTAAAGTAAAAATCCTCGCCCTAAACGAGCGAGGATAGTCAATTTATGCTTATTGAGTAACCAGAGTCTGTTTAACGCTCAGTGACGATTTCACGTGAGAAGACTTTCTCGCAGTATTTACATTTCAAGCGAATATCTTGTTTCTTCTCAAATACCTTAAAGCTACTTTCTACTGGCTCGCCGTGGGTAATACAGTTGGTATTTGGGCATTCAAATACATTATTCACTTGTTCCGGTAGCTCAAGCGGCAGCTTCTTCACTACTTGGTAGTCTTCGATTTGATTGACCGTTGCGTGTGGTGCGTACAGAGCAAGCTTACTTGCTTGTTCCTCGCTGATAAACACGTTTTCAATCTTAAGCAGATCTTTGTGCCCTAGGGCTGATGAAGGTAGATTGAGACCGACCGTCACACGTTGTTGCGACTTATGCATTGAGAACAGCTTGAGAACCTTAATACCAATTTGTGCCGGAATGTGGTCGATTACGGTGCCGTTTTTAATTGCTTCAACCTGCAATTGAGTTTCTTTAGTCATGATGATTTCCTCGATTACAGTGTTTCGTTTAAGACAAGGGCAAGCAACGCTTGGCGAGCGTAAACGCCGTTTTCTGCCTGTTCAAAGTAGTAAGCATGCGATGTTTTATCGACATCAACTGTAATTTCGTCAACACGTGGCAGTGGATGAAGTACTTTCAGGTTGTCACGCGCGCCTTCTAATAGTGCGGCGGTTAGAATGTAAGCTGACTTGATATGAGCATACTCAGATTCGTCGAAGCGCTCTTTCTGTACGCGAGTCATGTAAAGCACGTCTAGCTCGGGAATCACGCTTTCCATATCGGTATGTAAACTGTATTCGATACCTGACTCATCTAACTCTTCACAGATGTAATCTGGCATCGCCAGCGCTTCTGGAGCGACAAAGAAGAAGCGAACATTATTAAATTTCGCTAGTGCCTGAGTTAGAGAGTGAACGGTGCGGCCGTATTTCAGGTCACCGACGAAAGCAACATTGAGCTTATCGAGACGGCCTTGCGTCTCAGCTATTGAGAATAAGTCGAGTAGCGTTTGGGTTGGGTGTTGGTTTGCGCCATCGCCACCATTGATGACTGGGACACCGTTGGAGAACTCAGACGCTAGTCGCGCGGCACCTTCTTGAGGGTGGCGCATAACGAATGCATCAACATAAGAAGAGATTACCTGCACTGAATCTGCCAACGTTTCCCCTTTTTTAGCCAGCGAGGTGTTACCGCCATTATCGAAACCAATCACATCACCACCGATACGCTGAATGGCAGTTTCGAAAGACAAACGAGTACGGGTAGATGGCTCGAAGAAGCAACTTGCAACGACTTTATTTTTAATCAACTCTGGCTGAGGTTTAGCCTTTAATTCTCCCGCCGTTTTGACAATCAATTCTAGCTCTTCACGAGAAAGCTCAGGAATCGAGATAATATGCTTGTTATAAAGCGTGTTTGTCATAGTCATCTTCCCAGTCATGAATTTGAGGCACAAAAAAGCCCCCCATTACGGGAGGCTTTAGAAATCGGTAGAAATAGAAAAACCAGCGCCGATAAGCATTTTGGCTTACCTAATGTAATACGCTTTTTAGAGCACGAATTACGTGGCATTGTTTTACTACCTCCAGACAAATTGCCGAGCATTATACGCCGAAGATTTGTTAACGCAAGCGATTACATCGAGGGTTTTGTTGTCACTTGTTTGCTAAGTTCAAGCGCCGAGTGTGGCAACCATCACAGCTTTAATTGTATGCATGCGATTTTCCGCTTCATCGAAGACAATAGAGTGCTCTGACTCAAATACCTCTTCGCTGACTTCTAGGCCATTCATGCCGTATTTATCAGCGACCTGCTTACCTATTACTGTCTCGTCATTATGGAAAGCAGGAAGGCAGTGCATAAATTTAACCTGCGGGTTGCCCGTTTTGCTAATCATATCCATGTTGACTTGATACGGAGTCATCTTGGCGACGCGCTCATCCCAAGCTTCGGGTGCTTCGCCCATTGATACCCAAACATCGGTATAGAGGTAATCACAACCTTTAACGCCTTCTTCGACATTTTCAGTGAGAGCGATTTTAGCGCCAGTGTGTTGTGCTATCTCCCGGCAGGTTGCAACCAGCTCCTGTTCTGGCCAAAAATCTTTTGGTGCGACTAAGCGAATGTCCATGCCCATCTTAGCTGCGCCAACTAGTAAAGAGTTACCCATGTTATTACGCGCATCACCTAAGTAGGCAAACTTAATTTCATGCAGGTATTTACCGCGACCGTGCTCAAGCATAGTGAGGAAATCAGCAAGGATCTGGGTTGGATGAAACTCATCGGTGAGGCCGTTCCATACAGGTACACCTGCATGAGCGCCAAGTTCTTCAACAATTGACTGACCAAAACCACGATACTCGATCCCATCGTACATACGACCTAAAACACGCGCAGTGTCTTTCATTGACTCTTTGTGTCCGATCTGAGAACCCGACGGGCCGATATAAGAAACTTGTGCTCCTTGATCAAATGCCGCAACCTCAAAAGCACAGCGAGTACGCGTAGAGGCTTTCTCAAAGATCAAAGCGATGTTTTTGCCGACTAGTTTTTTTTGCTCAGTTCCAGCGTATTTGGCTTTCTTCAAATCAGCTGATAGATCGAGCAAAAACTGGATCTCTTTAGGGGAGAAATCGAGTAGCTTAAGGAAGTTTCGGTTACGTAGATTAAAAGCCATGCTCCAGTCCTTGAATGTTCATTCATTATTATGGCCTTAGTTAATCATACTTAACCACTGTTTGTGAATAATTATTTAAATAAAATGCCGAGATATGAATTATATCTCGGCCGATGTGATTATAAATTCTCTTCGGCATATTCCGCTAGGCGGCTGCGAACCACACCATTGAGGTGAATGTTGGCACTACCTTCGAAGTTTTTGAAGCGTTCAACCATGTAGGTTAGACCAGATGTCACAGGGGTTAAGTAGTGTGAATCTATCTGAGCTAAGTTACCTGAGCATACGATCTTGGTTCCTTCACCACAGCGTGTGATGATAGTCTTGATTTGTGATGCGGTCAGGTTTTGACATTCATCGAGCAACACAAACGCATTTTGGATCGAACGTCCGCGCATAAAGTTGATCGACTTAAACTGAATGTTAGCTTTATCACAGATGTATTTTAGCGAGCCTTCAGTACAATGATCATTCTTATGTAGCGCCTCTAAGGTGTCGGTGACGGCAGCAAGCCAAGGCAGCATCTTCTCTTCTTCGCTACCGGGCAGAAAGCCAATCGATTCACCAATATCTGGCGTGTTACGTGTCACGATGATCTTATCAAACATGCCTTGCTCAATAGTCTGCTCAAGGGCAGAAGCCAGAGCGAGAAGAGTTTTACCACTACCAGCTGCTCCGGTAAGGATCACCAAGTCGATATCGGGATCGAGTAAGGCATCAAGCGCCATGCCTTGGTAGATGTTTTTCGGTGTAATATCCCATGCGCGACGGTGCATCATTCGTTCACGGCTGAGATCTTTAATCGTGACAGTATCGTCTTCGATCTCTTCGACACGCCCGGCAAAGTCGCTTTCTTCATCAATGACATATTGATTGATGTAAGTGGGTTCGAATGGCTCTCTATCAAGGGTGTGGTATGTTCGACCTGCGAGGTTCTTACTCTCTACATTGTGGATATTGCTCCAGAACTCTCCCTCGATTTGTTGAAAACCTTTGGTGAGATACTGAACATCATCAATCAATTGGTCGGTTCGGTAATCTTCAACAAAACGAACGCCGGCTCCCTTGGCACGAAGACGCATGTTGATGTCTTTGGTGACCAAGATGACTTCACGCGGAGCGCGTTTGTTCTGTAAATAAAGCACACCGTTGAGAATACGATTATCACCCGCTTTGTCGGCAAAGGCCTTAACGGTTTCTTGCAGTTCAAAGTCAGCCAGAATCGCGATATGACCTGTTCCCTCTTTGTCTTTGTTGATAGGGATGCCTTCAGAAATTTCATCTGGTGTGGCGTCTTTAAACATGGCTTCGAGTGCTCGTATTGCCACACGGGCATCGCGAGCAACATCGCGTTTACTGTCTTTGATCCTGTCGAGCTCTTCGAGGACAGTCATCGGGATGACGACATCGTGTTCTTTAAATGAGTAGATGGCTAGTGGTTCGTGTAGCAGAATATTGGTGTCGAGGACAAAAAGCTTCCGGTCTGTGTCACCCATAAGCGTCTCCTTGCCGCGCTGCGGCTTGCTTACCCTTCATACTTTTGCATGAAGTGGTCTACCTGCGGTTGCTTGCAGTAATGTAGCCTGGCAATCAGAATACGCTGATGGTTTGACTACAAAAACTGCAAACCCGTGTTGATCGTCATCCTATCAAATGCATCTCTCGTGCCAGTCAGAAACTTGACGCGAAATGATGTACTTTCATCAATAAGTATAATCTCGTTTTTCAACACTCCTGTTTAGAAGTGCCACTGATTTCTTACACTTTGATGTCATCCTCAAGTTGGATAAAAAATTGTTGGTTTTTGAGGCCTTTGTACGTGACCAATGTCACAGCTTCGAGTAAGATTAGCGACCTTTTTCCGCGCAACGGCTGACACCATTGTTTCCTCGTCAGTTGCCTTTCAAGTTGCGTAAGAGTTACTAAAATAAATAGACCCATTTTTGAATTAATAGATGAGGTAGTCGATTCATGACATTTGCTTTGGGCCAGCGCTGGATCAGCGATACGGAAAGCGACCTAGGTTTAGGAACCGTTGTAGCATTGGATGCTCGTACTGTGACATTAATGTTTGCAGCTTCTGAAGAGAACCGAGTTTACGCTCGAAATGATGCGCCCGTAACCAGAGTAACCTTCAATATTGGTGATGTGATTGATAGCCAGGAAGGGTGGTCTGTTAAAGTTGAGCAAGTGGTCGAAGACCAAGGGTTATTTAGCTACGTTGGTGTGCGTGAAGACAGCGGCGAAGAAGGCGTGATTTTACGTGAAATCATGCTCAGCAACCAGATTCGCTTTAACAAGCCTCAAGATAAGTTGTATGCCGGTCAGATCGACCGCATGGATAACTTTGTGCTCCGTTATCGTGCATTGATGAACCAATATCAGCAGCATAAAAGCCCAATGCGTGGTTTATGTGGCATGCGTGCGGGTTTGATTCCTCACCAGCTTTACATCGCACACGAAGTGGGTCGTCGCCACGCCCCTCGTGTTCTGCTCGCAGATGAAGTTGGTCTAGGTAAAACCATTGAAGCCGGTATGATCATTCATCAGCAAGTATTGGCTGGTCGTGCTGAGCGTATTCTGATTGTGGTACCAGAAACGTTGCAGCATCAGTGGTTGGTAGAGATGATGCGTCGTTTCAACTTGCACTTTTCTATCTTTGATGAGGAGCGCTGCATCGAAGCATTTGCCGACTCAGATAACCCTTTTGATACGCAGCAATATGTACTGTGTTCACTCGATTTTCTGCGTAAGAGCCGCAAGCGCTTTGAACAAGCCCTAGAAGGTGAGTGGGACCTATTGGTCGTCGATGAAGCGCATCACCTAGAGTGGAGCCCTGAGAAACCGAGCCGAGAATACCAAGTGGTGGAAGGGTTAGCGGAACGTACTCCAGGTGTTTTGCTGCTAACTGCAACACCAGAACAGCTAGGTCGTGAAAGTCATTTTGCCCGTCTACGTCTATTAGACTCTGACCGTTTCTTTGATTACCAAGAGTTTGTCAAAGAAGAAGAGCAGTACGCGCCAGTAGCCGACTCGGTCAGTGCGCTGTTCTCAGGTCAATTATTAGAGAATGAAGCAAAGAACCAAATCACAGAGCTGCTTTCAGAGCAGGATGTCGAGCCATTGTTCCGCATTATTGAAAGCGATTCAGATCAAGAAGCAAAAGCAACGGCACGCCAGGAATTGATCGATAACCTGATGGATCGTCATGGTACAGGTCGCGTTCTATTCAGAAATACTCGTGCGGCAATAAAAGGTTTCCCGCAGCGCAACGTCAACCTACTACCTATGCCAATCCCGCAGCAGTACAGCACGTCTATGCGCGTATCCGGCTTGATTGGTGGCAAGATTAGCCCTGAAGCTCGTGCACTGAAGAACCTATACCCAGAGGAAATCTTCCAAGAGTTCGAAGGCGATGATGCAAGTTGGTGGCAGTTCGATAGCCGCGTAAACTGGTTACTGGAAAAAATAACAGAGAAACGTAGCGAAAAAATTCTAGTTATCGCTTCTCGCGCCAGTACAGCGTTGCAACTTGAACAGGCGCTACGTGAGCGCGAAGGCATACGCGCCACTGTTTTTCATGAAGGCATGTCTATTCTTGAGCGTGACAAAGCGGCGGCTTATTTTGCTCAAGAAGAAGGTGGTGCGCAGGTTCTGATCTGTAGCGAAATTGGTTCAGAAGGTCGCAACTTCCAGTTTGCTAACCAACTTGTGATGTTCGATTTGCCATTTAACCCTGACCTGCTTGAGCAGCGTATAGGCCGCTTAGACCGCATTGGTCAGAACCGCGATATTGATATTCATGTGCCTTATTTAGAAGGTACATCGCAGGCTATCTTGGCGCGTTGGTTTGAAGAGGGACTCAATGCGTTTGCTGAAACCTGTCCAACGGGGCGTACAGTTTACGATAAGTACTCTCAGCGTTTAATTGAGATGTTGGCTTCGGGTGACACCAGCGACCTTGACGAAGTGATCGCTGAGTCTGCAGCGCTTAATAAAGAGCTGAAAGCACAACTTGAACAAGGCCGTGATCGTCTGCTTGAGATGCACTCGAATGGCGGCGAAAAAGCGCAGGCTATAGTGGATAAGATTGCTGCGACCGATGGTGACACTAATCTAGTCACTTTTGCTTTGAGCCTATTCGATACCATTGGCTTAGACCAAGATGACAAAGGTGAAAATGCTCTAGTGGTCACCCCATCGGAGCACATGCTTGTACCGAGCTACCCTGGTCTGCCGTATGAAGGTGCAACGATTACCTTTGATCGTGAAACGGCTCTGTCGCGTGAAGATATGAACTTTATCAGTTGGGAACATCCAATGATTCAGGGGGGTATCGACTTGCTAATGAGCGAGGGTGTGGGTACAACCGCGGTTTCACTCCTTAAAAACAAAGCACTACCCGTTGGGACTATGCTGCTTGAGTTGGTGTACAAGGTTGATGCACAAGCACCAAAGCGCAGTGGTATCAGCCGTTTCTTACCTACGACGCCAATCCGAATGATGCTTGATGGTAAAGGCAATGACCTATCTTCTCAGGTAGAGTTTGAGAGTTTCAACCGTCAGTTGAGCCCAGTCGGTCGCCATATTGCGACCAAGCTCGTTGCTTCGGTTCAGGCGCAAGTTCACCAGTTAGTTGAGGCTGGCGAAAAGCTGATCGTCGACAAAGTTGAGGCGATTCGCAATCAGGCGCAACAAGAGATGCAAGCAAGCTTGAATAGCGAGCTAGAGCGTCTGCAAGCGTTGAAGGCGGTCAATCCTAATATCCGTGATGAAGAGATTGAAGCGATTGATGAGCAGATTAAACTGCTGACAGGTTATATCAGCGAAGCTCAGTATCAGCTAGATTCTTTACGCATGATTGTTGTAAGTCATAACTGATTTTCGTCATATACATCATTGCCGAATCAAGGAGCGAGATGTCAGGAATCTTTCCAGTGGGCAGAGATTCCTGACTGCACCCCTACATCGATATTGGGAATGATGCTTCTGTTTTTTTAGGAAAGAGATTCTTTCATGGCAATGACTGAATACAACCCACCGCAAGATCCTTGGGTTGATGTGGTGTTCGAAGATGAACATATCTTGGTGGCTAATAAACCATCGGGACTCTTGTCTGTGCCAGGGCGTTTAGCAGAACATTACGATAGCTTGTGGTCTCGTTTGGTGGATATCTACCCCGAGATCCAAGTGGTGCATCGCCTCGATATGGACACTTCAGGTCTGATGCTTTTTGCAAAACACAAAGAAGCTGAACGCTCGCTTAAGAAACAATTTCAGTATCGGTTGACGCACAAAGTGTATTACGCGCGTGTTTGGGGTCATGTCGAGCAGCCAGAGGGAGAAATTGACCTGCCTTTAATTTGTGACTGGGAAAAACGCCCTAGACAAAAAGTTTGCTTTGAAGACGGCAAGCCATCAAAGACTTTGTATCAAGTGGTAAAACATGAAGAAAAAACCACGATTGTCAGGTTGCTACCGATTACTGGTCGATCCCATCAGCTTCGAGTTCATATGCAAGCGTTGGGTCACCCCATCGTTGGTGATGAGTTTTACTCGCACGCTGAAGCGTTCGCTTATTCTTCGCGCTTGGAATTGCATGCGACAGAACTCAGTTTTTATCACCCTGACACCGAGTTACTACAAACTCGCTTTGTACCGTGTGATTTCTATCTTGAAGCAGAAGCGATGATCTTTAACTATTTTTCACTTGTGCGAGAATTACCAGACTACAAATTGCTGCCACGCCCATAATAATTCAAGGATAGATTCGGCAGCGCAAGGAGATCTTATGTCGCTGCCAACTATTGTTTTTCTCGATCGTGCTACGATCCCAACTCAAATTGAATTGCCTCATCTACCTTTCGATCATCAGTGGATCGAGTATGATTTCACCGCACCAGAATTAGTTGTCGAGAGGGCCAAAGATGCCCAAATCGTCATTACGAATAAAGTCGTCTTGGATCGAGATGTCTTAGCTCAGTTACCTAATCTAAAGCTTGTTGCAGTCTCAGCCACAGGTTTCAACAACGTCGATACGCTTAGTTGTCAAGAACGCGGGATCGCAGTGACTAATGTTCAAGGCTATGCAACGCAATCTGTTCCAGAACATGTTATAGCTATGATGTTCGCATTAAAGCGCAACTTAAAAGGCTATCACAACGATATCGCTGCCGGAGAGTGGCAGCGCAACAAACAGTTTTGCTTCTTCACTCACCCAATTAGCGATACTGCGGGCTCGGCAATGGGTGTGATTGGCGCCGGTGCGTTGGGTCAAGCAACAGCAGCCTTAGCTAAAGCATTGGGCATGCATGTATTGTTTGCTGAGCATAAAGGTGCGAAGAAGTGTCGCGAGGGTTATTTGCCTTTTGAGCAGGTCTTAGCTGTTTCTGATGTACTTACTCTGCATTGCCCACTTAACGAGCAGACAGAGCACCTTATTGGTCGACAAGAACTGTCATCGATGAAACCTTCAAGTATAGTCATCAATACCGGACGTGGCGGCTTGGTTGATGAAGAAGCACTTATCGATGCACTCAAGCATGGCGTAATAAGAGGTGCGGGTTTTGATGTGTTTACTGATGAGCCTGCGGATGAGTCCAACTCTTTGATTGCTAACATGCATTTGCCAAATCTACTTCTTACACCACATGTCGCTTGGGGCAGTGACTCATCGATTCAAAAACTGGCCGAGATTCTGATCGATAACATCGTCGCCTTTGTTGAAGGTAGACAGCAGAACCGCGTAGTCTAGTTCTCAAGTTTTTTGGGTAATGCCTTAAGTTGCGCTAAGCCTTGATTGAATACTTCCATTAAGGTTTGCGCTTTTGGGTGGGCTTTAGAAAACATCAAATAGCTGTCGTTAGTGAGAAAAGGCTTTGGGTGATAAGTGATTAACTTTTGTGTTTCAAGCGGCAGTTGGCTAAGCGCGTACATGCCAATATGTTTCTCTTCCGGAACTAATTCCACTCTACGGTATTTGAGCAGCTGAAAAGCTTTTTCTGGGCTCTCGACACGGTTCATGCTGATACGCTTATGTTCTAGCATTTGGTCTAACTCGGCACCATAACTATAACCTAAACCACCACCAAGCTGTTTTCCTTCTATATCAGCCAATGATTGCCAGTCAAAGGGTATCTCTTGTAAGTGGAAAAATACGAATTGCTCCTGAGCAACGGGATCGCTGTACTTAAAGAGCTCCGTTCGTTCTTCGGCATACATCCAAACTGCGGTGGCGACATACTCTCCTTCGCTGGCCTTTTTATAAGCCCGTTTCCAAGGGTAAAAGTGAAACTCTACTTGGTATCCTTGGTTGGCGAAGGCTTGCTGAATGGTATCACCTACGTGTCCGTAGTTTTCAAGCGTTTCACCAATAAAGGGAGCCCAGTTTCCTGCTGCAATTTGTATTACTTCTGGTGAGCTTTTGGCATTTGCGTCAAAACACCAAAAGCATTGAAGTATAAAAAAACTGAGTAAAGTTTTTACCAAGGCACTCGTTTCCTGTCTGACTATCTTCTTTAATTCTAGAAGAGCTGGATTTTTATAAGTATTTAAAGCTACCACAAAGCCAATAAAAGACACTAAACGAACACAAATAGTTGAGTTATAAGTCAATATAGCTATGCAGGCTGAGTAATATGTAAAATTTATGTATTAATCTGCATTGCTATATGTGATGAATATCAATTAGTTGCATTTTGTTGGCTCTAAGGAATAGACGTTGAGAATGAAATGTAAGAGATTGTTTAGCTTATATAATTAGCTAACAACGTCAGGATATTAACAATATGGAAGAAAAACGTATCACTAACCCGGTTGAGTTTCAGGGAAAAGGGGGAGAGTTCTTCGGCATTTGGATAGTCAATGTTCTACTTTCTATTATAACATTGGGTATTTATTCAGCTTGGGCGAAGGTCCGAACCAAACGTTATTTCTACGGTAATACCTATATTAATGGTGATAACTTTGAATATCACGCCCAGCCGATGCAGATCCTCAAAGGACGTCTTGTCGCAATCGCGGTGCTGATCGCTTGGGGTGTGGCAAACGCCTTTTTCCCTGCTGTGAGTGCAGTTCTTCTTCTGGCTTTTTATGCTGCTCTTCCTTGGTTATTATGGAGTAACGCTCGCTTTGATGCCGCGATGACAAGTTACCGTAATGTTCATTTCTCTTTTGATTCGTCATTGAAAGAAGCGTATTTGTCGCTAATGGGACGGGGCCTGGGTGCTTTGCTGGCCATGGCTGCTTATGTTGCGGTGATAGTCGCTGTGTCTAGTATCTCTAAAGTTGCCGCTACGGTATTGGGGATCGCGTCTTTGGTTTTCATGGCTGCGGTGTATGCATGGGTCGTGGTTGGTGCGCATAAGTATTTTGCTAACGGGTATCGATATGGAGATTGGAAGTTTAGTGCCGAACTGGAAACTGGCTTCTTTATTAAAACATATCTAAAAGCGATGGGATTAGGTATTGCCTTGACTATTGTCCTTGTTATTGCAATGTCTTTAACGGCATTCAATGGTTTTGATTTTTCGGCAATTCAGAATGGTGATTACAGTTCTTTGATGGGCACTTCTCAGTTTTCGGTATTCATTATTGGTTACCTAGGGCTCATCACTTTGACTATTGGTCTGACTGCGTACACAACGACACGAGTACGCAACTACGTCTTTGATCAGTTACAAGCTAAGTTAGATCAAGAGTCAGACAATTCCTACACTTTCAAATCGTCATTTACCGCAAGAGGGTATACAGGGCTGGTAATTACTAACTTTTTACTCCAGGTCGTCACGTTAAGTATTGCCAGACCATGGGTGATGATCCGCACTACGCGTTACGTTGCCGACAACACAGCCGTATTTGGTGATATGAGTGTACTAAAGGCGACAGACCAAGATTCAAATGTAAAATCTGCTGTATCGGATGAAGTAGCTCAAGCCTTTGATCTAGGAATTGGAATTAACTAATGCTGTTTGATGGGGTAGCGTTTCCACCCCGTAGCTCAGAGCGTCATCCTGCTCAACTGGATGTGACACAAGCTAACGCGTTAAGCTTGCGCGTTGACGGTAAAATTATCAGTTGTGATCAACAGTACGCCGACATCAGCGTTCCTGTTGGTAATCTTCCGGTGCGATTTAAGTTTCCCGATGGCTGGGTATTTGTTGTTGAAAGAACAGCAGAAGTCAGTCATTGGCTAGAGTGTAATCGTAGAAGCAGTAAGGTTGATAAGATAGAAGCCAACTGGATGGCGTGGTTGTTGTCGGCGTTTGTATGCATCGGTGTGGTGCTGGGCAGTTATTTCTATGTGCTGCCATGGGCCAGCGATAAGGTCGCAAAAACGATCCCTGACTATGTTGCCGTGGCGCTGGGCGATAAGATTCTCGAGAGCTTTGACAATAGCTGGCAAGAGAGTGAATTAAGCCCACAAGCGCAGCAAGAGATTCGCCAGCGTGTCACTCAACATGTCGCGCACCTCGAAGCGGTATCATATCCGGTTGAGGTGGTATTTCGTTCCTCAGAACTTGGCGCTAATGCTTTTGCGTTACCGGGCGGTAAAATAGTCTTACTCGATGATCTGGTCGCTTTAGCCGAGAATAAGCAGCAACTCGACAGCATTATTCTTCACGAGCTTGGTCATATTCATCATCGCCATATGATCAAGAAGTTGGTGCATTCTAGTTTACTTTCGGTTGGTGTTGCACTGTTAACTGGGGAAGGCTCAGGAGTGGTAGATAACTTAGCTGGTTTGGGGGTCTTCTTTATTTCTAATGGTCACTCTCGCGAGGCTGAACTGGAAGCCGACGCTTACGCTAGGCAAGCCATGCTGACTTTGTATGGTAGCAGTGAGCCTATGGCGGAAATGTTTGAACTTTTCAAACAGCAAGAAGTATTGGAACCACCAGAGTGGATGAGCACTCACCCCGACTTCGAGCAGCGTATCCAAGCTGCGCGTGAATAACAGAGACAAAAAAGGCAGCGAACTCGCTGCCTTTTTTTGTCAGTAATGCTGGCTTATTTACAGCGCAGCAATTGTAGTCTTCTGCTCTTCAAGTTTAGCTAGAGTTTCTTTGTAACCTTCTAGCTTCTCGCGCTCTTTTGCTACCACAGCTTCAGGAGCTTTAGCAACGAAACCTTCGTTACCTAGTTTGCCTTCGATGCGCTTTATTTCACCGTGAGTTTTCTTTATTTCGCCATCTAGACGAGCAAGCTCAGCGTCTTTATCGATCAGACCTGCCATTGGGATCATCAGTTCAGACTGACCCACTAGCTTAGTCGCACATGCTGGTGTCTCAGCACCATCAGCAAGAATCGTTAGGCTATCTAGCTTAGCAAGAGAGTTCAGAACAACCTTGTTTGCTTCGATACGCGCCGCGTCTTTCTCGCTAGCAACCTTGATCATCACTTCTAGGCCTTTGCTAGGCGCAATGTCGTATTCTGCACGTAGGTTACGGATAGCCGTGATGAAAGTCTTAACCCACTCGATGTCTTCTACGATCTCAGCGTTGAAGTTCTCTTCGTTAAACTGAGGAAGCGCTTGAGTCATGATAGTGTCGCCTTCAACACCGTCTACTAGTGGCTTAACGCTCTGCCAGATAGATTCAGTGATGTAAGGAAGCACTGGGTGAGCAAGACGTAGCGTCTTCTCTAGCACAGTGATCAGCATGTAGCGAGTCGCTTGTTGCTGAGCTTCTGTACCTTTCCAAAGAACGGGTTTAGTTAGCTCTAGGTACCAGTCACAGAATTGGTTCCAGATGAATTCGTAAAGCGTGTTCGCAGCCATGTCTAGACGGTAGTTGTCTAGGTGAGCGTTAAATTCTTTCGCTGCTAGTTCAAACTGAGATTCAATCCATTTGTCCGCTAGAGAGAATTCCATGGTTGCACGTTCTTCAGCCGACAGTGACATGCCACAATCGTGCTCTTCTGTATTCATCAGTACGTAACGGCTTGCGTTCCATAGCTTGTTACAGAAGTTTCGGTAACCCTCTAGACGTTTCATATCCCAGTTGATGTCACGGCCTGTCGAAGCCATAGCAGCAAGTGTGAAACGCAGTGCGTCAGTACCGTATGGTTCGATACCGTTTTCGAAAGTCTTACGGGTGTTCTTTTCGATCTTCTTCGCTAGCTGAGGCTGCATCATATTGCCACAACGCTTCTCTACTAGAGACTCAAGGTCGATACCATCGATCATGTCGATAGGGTCAAGTACGTTACCTTTAGACTTAGACATCTTGTCGCCGTTTTCGTCACGGATTAGGCCCGTTACGTAAACTGTCTTGAATGGTACTTGAGCTTTACCATTGTCATCTTTGTTGAAGTGCATAGTCATCATGATCATACGCGCAACCCAGAAGAAGATAATGTCGAAGCCCGTTACTAGCACGTCTGAAGGGTGGAATGTCTTCAGATCTTCAGTTTGCTCAGGCCATCCCTGAGTACCAAACGTCCATAGCGCAGAAGAGAACCATGTATCGAGTACATCGTCGTCTTGGCGAAGAACAACGACAGGTGCAAGGTTGTTGTTTGCACGTACTTCTTCTTCAGTACGACCTACATAAACATTGCCGTCGTTGTCGTACCAAGCAGGGATACGGTGACCCCACCAAAGCTGACGAGAGATACACCAGTCTTGAATGTCACGCATCCAAGAGAAGTACATGTTTTCGTATTGCTTAGGAACGAACTGGATCTCACCATCTTCAACCGCTTTAACAGCAGGTTCAGCAAGAGGTGCAGCACGTACGTACCATTGGTCAGTTAGCATTGGTTCGATAACTACACCACCACGGTCACCGTAAGGTACTGTTAGGTCGTGATCTTTGATTTCATCAAGAAGACCTAGTTCTTCAAACTCAGCAACGATCGCTTTACGAGCAGCGAAACGCTCCATACCGTGGTATTTAGCTGGTAGCTCAGTAGAGTAAACATCGCTTGCTTCACCGTTAGTGGTGAATACTTCAGCCGCATCACGGATGTCTGCGTTGAACGTTAGGATGTTGATCATTGGTAGGTTGTTGCGCTTACCAACTTCGTAGTCATTGAAATCGTGCGCAGGGGTGATCTTCACACAACCTGTGCCTTTTTCCATATCTGCGTGCTCATCGCCTACGATAGGGATCAGACGGTTAACGACAGGAAGCAGGATCTCTTTACCGATAAGATCTTTGTAGCGAGGATCTTCTGGGTTTACAGCAACACCTGTGTCACCAAGCATGGTCTCAGGACGTGTTGTCGCAACAACAATGTAGTCTTTACCTTCCGCTGTCTTTACGCCGTTTGCTAGCGGGTAGCGGAAGTGCCACATGTGGCCTTTTTTGTCTTTGTTTTCAACTTCAAGATCAGAAATTGCAGTGTGCAGTTTAGGATCCCAGTTAACCAGACGTTTACCACGATAGATTAGGTCGTCTTCGTATAGACGTACGAAGACTTCTTGAACTGCGTTAGATAGGCCGTCATCCATTGTGAAGCGCTCACGGTCCCAATCTACAGATGCGCCTAGACGACGAAGCTGCTTAGTGATTGTACCGCCAGATTCGCCTTTCCATTCCCAGATTTTATCGATGAAAGCATCACGGCCGTAATCGTGTTTCGTTTTGCCTTCTTCAGCTGCAATTTTACGCTCTACAACCATCTGAGTAGCGATACCAGCGTGGTCAGTACCTACTTGCCAAAGGGTGTTTTTGCCCTTCATACGCTCAGCACGGATTAAAGTATCCATGATTGTATCTTGGAACGCGTGGCCCATATGTAGGCTACCAGTGACGTTCGGCGGCGGGATCATGATGCTGTAAGCTTCTTTAGTCGTGTCACCGTGTGGCTTAAAGTAGCCTTTCTCTTCCCAAGCTTGGTATAAAGCTTGCTCGATTGAAGTTGGGTTGTATGTTTTTTCCATAGCTATAGATATTCTGCAGATAGGTCTGGTTTAATTCTAAGTCAATCTTTATAAGTGAGGCATCTCTAATAAGATCGCCTTAACTATAAGGATTGACCGCTAGTTGTGTTTGATCTCGATCGTTTGTAGCTGATAACCAGCTTGGCGGTAGATTTTATATCTTTCTCGCGCCAGTTGCTTGGCTTTTTCTTCGCAAGGGACGAAGTCTACCACCTCAGCAAACTTGTTCGCAAAGGTTGTCTCATTTTCCGCTAAATTTATTATCAACTGCCTATTCCAAGATGGTTTAACCCCTTGGTAGCCAATTTCGATGTTGGTTCCATATCTTGGTCCTTCACCAACAAGATTATGAGCAACAAACTGTTTGGCGTCGACTTGCCAGAAAAACTCCGCAATTTGCTCAGCATGCGATTTATCGCTGCAATTGAGATAAACTTTAGCGCCTTGCTTGGCGAAGTGGTGTGCAAGAAATAACACATATAAGCCAAACCCTTCCGCATCCGCTTGAGGTGAGTCTGGGTTAATAATGTAAAATGTTGCGTTCGCCATAACTGCTCGCCTTTAGTCGAAACGACAGAGACTAGAAAATACAAAAAAGGGCCTAGCGGCCCTTTTTAAGACGGTGAGGATTATTCCTCTGTCTCTTGGCCACTGCGGTTTAGCAGGAACTGGACAAGCATTGAGACCGGGCGGCCAGTCGAGCCTTTCGCTGCACCTGATTTCCACGCAGTACCTGCGATATCGACGTGCGCCCAGTGATACTTTTTGGCGAACTTGGATAAGAAGCAACCTGCAGTGATAGTGCCACCTGGGCGACCACCAATGTTTGCCATATCAGCAAATGGGCTCTTCAACTGTTCGTGGTACTCGTCTGCCATAGGTAGACGCCATGCGCGGTCGCTTGCTTGCTCCGACGCATTGACAAGTTCGTGAGAAAGTGGGTTGTGGTTTGAGATAACGCCACTGATGTGATGACCTAGTGCAATAACACATGCACCAGTTAAGGTCGCAACGTCTACCACGCACTCAGGCTCGTAACGCTCAACGTAAGTTAGTGCATCACATAATACTAGGCGGCCTTCAGCATCGGTGTTAAGCACTTCTACTGTTTGACCAGACATCGTTGTCAGGATGTCACCTGGGCGGTAAGCATTGCTGCCTGGCATGTTTTCACAACCCGCAAGGATCGCGACGACGTTGATAGGTAGGTTGAGTTTAGCTAGTGCTTTCATGGTTCCGAATACAGATGCCGCACCACACATGTCGTACTTCATCTCATCCATACCTTCACCAGGCTTGAGTGAGATACCGCCTGAATCGAAAGTTAGCCCCTTACCAACCAGTACAATTGGTTTCGCTTCTGAGTCTGGGTTGCCCTTGTACTCCATGACAGACATCATAGATTCGTTCTTAGAGCCACGACCTACCGCTAGGTAAGAGGTCATGCCCAGCTTTTCCATCTCTTGCTCACCAATGATCTTGGTCGTTACTGTTTCGTAGTCGTCAGCTAGACGACGAGCTTGCGAAGCAAGGTAAGCAGGGTTGGCGATGTTCGGTGGCATGTTGCCAAGATCTTTAGATGCTTTAACACCAGAAGAGATGGCTAGACCGTGTGCGATCGCTTTCTCACCTAGGTTTAGCTCACGACGTGTTGGGACGTTAAACACAAGTTTACGTAGTGGTCGACGAGTCTCTGGCTTTTGGCTCTTGAATTGGTCGAAGGTGTACAGACCATCTTTTGTTGCTTCAACAGCTTGACGAACTTTCCAGTAAGTATCGCGCCCTTTAACGTGCAGCTCAGTGAGGAAACACACGGCTTCCATAGAACCTGTCTCGTTCAAAGTATTGATGGTTTTCTGGATGATCTCTTTGTACTGACGTTCACCCAATTCACGCTCTTTACCACAACCTACGAGTAAAACGCGCTCAGATAGGACGCCTGGTACTTGATGAAGCAGTAGCATCTGCCCCGGTTTTCCTTCTAGATCACCACGGCGAAGTAGTGAACTAATATAGCCATCGCTGATTTTATCTAGCTGCTCGGCAA
Organism: Vibrio sp. VPAP30; assembly: GCF_001188205.1. Lineage (NCBI taxonomy): Bacteria > Pseudomonadati > Pseudomonadota > Gammaproteobacteria > Vibrionales > Vibrionaceae > Vibrio > Vibrio sp. VPAP30. The sequence continues at coordinate 28,408 of NZ_LBLS01000022.1, read as the reverse complement.
CTGGAGAAAGGCGACGTGGCTCGAACACGCCTACAACGATACATGCGCTGCGCTGTTTCTCTGGACTGCCACTTTTTACACTGAACTCCATGCGTACTCCTACATCCTGAAGACAAATAGAACTAAATGTTAGATAATGCAGTCTTACTTGTTGATTCCTTACTCGGAACTATCCTTAAATAAGCGCATTAACAGTTAGCCAAAAATTTAAAAAATAAAAGGTTCAACGGGAAATTATAGTGATTCAATTAAAAAAACAAGTTTTGTATAGGTAATTTCAGCGTGATTATTGTTAGATATTTGATCCGCGAGACACTCAAAAGCCAATTAGCGATATTTTTTATCCTGTTTTTAGTGTTCCTTAGCCAAAAATTGATCAAAGTTTTGGCCGATGCTACGGATGGAGACATTCCCGCCAGTTTGGTCATGCACTATGTTGCTTTAAGCATGCCTTCGATGGGACTGTTGATGTTGCCGTTGAGTCTTTTCTTAGGGATCTTGCTAACTTTCGGCCGTTTGTACGCTGAAAGTGAAATAACCGTGATGAATGCAACGGGGATCGGTAATAAGTTCTTGATCCGAGCTGCCTTGTACCTTGCCGTGATTACCGGTGTTGTCGCGGGCTTTAACTCATTCGTTTTTGCTCCTTATAGCCAAGACCAACTGGTTAAACTGCAAGAAGAAGTGGAAGCTGAGAACAGCGTCGACTTGCTTAAAAAAGGCCACTTCCAAGGTACACCAGACGGTTCTTCCGTAGTCTTCATTGACGATATTGACGGTAAGAAGCTCAAGCATGTATTTGTTGCTCAAATGCGTCCACGTGACTCGATTTTACCGAGCGTTTCTTTCTCTCAATCAGGTGAAGTGAAAGAGTTGAGCGATGGTCGACAAGTGATTCGTATGTATGATGGCACTCGCTATGAAGGGGTTCCAACACGTGTTGATTATATGGTGACTGATTTCGACCAGTACGAAGGACTGATTGGTCAGCGTGATGTGAAACCAAAAGGTCGTGACTGGGAAGCTATTTCAACTCTCAAACTACTAAAGAACTCAGATCCTCGCGCCCAAGCCGAAGTTCAATGGCGTATCTCACTGGTGATTTGTATTCCACTGTTGACTATGTTGGTAGTACCGCTTTCGGCAGTTAACCCACGTCAGGGGCGATTTGCAAAAATGGGCCCTGCGATATTGATCTATCTTGCTTACTTCTTGGCGATTAGTGCCACTAAGTCAGCGATAGAAGACGGTTCTATTCCGACCTTCATTGGGATGTGGCCTATTAATGCCGCGCTACTATTGACTGCAATTGGTATTAACTCAATGGACAGTATTCCTGTTCGTCGCTTCAAAGACAAACTAAGACAAAGAAAAAAGGCAGCGTAAGTCGTGTTTAAGATTCTCGATCTCTACATAGGTAGAACTATTATCGCCACGTCATCTTTGGTGCTGGCAACCTTTGTCGGCCTCTCTGCCATCATTAAATACGTCGAACAGTTGCGTAAAGTGGGTGAGGGTACTTATGACTTGTTGCAGGCTTTGCTGTTTGTTTTGCTAAGTATTCCACGTGATATTGAGATGTTTTTCCCAATGGCGGCACTGCTTGGAGCCTTGATCGGTCTTGGCATGCTAGCTTCTAGCTCTGAGCTGGTAGTTATGCAAGCGGCAGGTTTCTCGAAGTTAGACATTGGTTTATCGGTACTGAAAACCGCAATTCCACTAATGATTATGGTGACCTTGCTCGGTCAATGGGGAGCCCCTCAAGCTCAGAAAGCGGCACGTGACTTACGTGCATTTGCGACCTCTGGCGGGGCGATTATGTCAGTGCGAACTGGGGTTTGGGCACGTGATGCCAATGACTTTATCTTTATCGGTAAGGTCGAAGACGACAAGATCTATGGCATGAACATGTGGCGTTACGACGAAAACAAGCGCTTGGAAAGTGTGGTTTATGCAGCAGAAGTGGAGTATGTGTCTGATAACACTTGGATGATGAAAGACGTCCAAGTGACAGAAATGGTTGATGAGGTAGAAATCTCTAAGCAAAGTCTACCAAAATATAGTTGGACGACCTCTTTGGCTCCAGACAAACTTGCGGTGGTCACCGTTAAACCAGAAGAGCTATCACTCGGAGGTTTGTACGATTACGTCACCTACCTGAAAGCGTCTGAGCAAGATCCGTCACGCTATGAACTGGCTTTTTGGCGTAAAGTAACTCAGCCATTTTCAATTGCAGTGATGATGTTGATGGCGTTGTCATTTATCTTTGGTCCACTGCGCAGTGTGACCATGGGGGCACGTATTCTATCGGGCGTTGTAGCTGGGTTTACTTTCTATATTTCGAGTGAGTTCTTTGGCCCACTCAGTTTGGTCTATAACATCCCGCCAGTGTTTGGTGCTGTGATGCCAAGTATCGTGTTTTTAACTGTTGCATTGATGCTATTACGCAGGAAGCTTTAAGCTTAAGACTTTTACAATAAAGAAAACGGCAGCCAATCCAATTGGCTGCCGTTTTGTTTTTATGGCATTAGTTATTACATCAATTTTTTCAGTCGATAAAGTTCTTCTAGTGCCTGCCTTGGTGTTAGGTCATCAGGGTCTATTGCAGAAAGCGCTTCTTCAACCTCACTTGGCTCTGGGATCAGGCTAAGTTGGTTGGCGATGTCTACTGCGCTTGAACGAGGTGAACCTTCACCTTCTTGGCCCAATTGTTCCAGCTGTGTCAGCTTAGCGCGCGCGTTTTTAATCACACTCTTAGGTACACCCGCTAAACCTGCAACGGCAAGACCGTAAGACTTACTTGCAGCCCCTTCTTGGACTGCGTGCATGAAGGCAATGCTGTCACCATGTTCGACCGCATCTAGGTGAACGTTTGCTAAGTGTGGGATCTGGTTGGGTAGCTCGGTCAACTCAAAGTAGTGGGTGGCAAACAAGGTCATTGAACCAAGCTCTTTAGCTAGCCACTCGGCACTGGCCCAAGCGAGAGAAAGGCCGTCATAAGTACTGGTGCCACGACCGATTTCATCCATCAGTACCAAGCTGTTGGCTGTTGCGTTATGTAGAATGTTAGCCGTTTCTGTCATCTCAACCATAAAGGTAGAGCGTCCAGAGGCGAGATCGTCAGAAGCACCAATACGGGTAAAAATGCGATCTATCGAGCCTATTTGAGCCGATTCGGCAGGCACATAAGAACCTATGTGTGCCATCAGCGCAATCAACGCAGTTTGGCGCATATATGTTGATTTACCGCCCATGTTCGGACCAGTAATGATCAACATTTTACGTTGCGGGTTTAGCTCAATTGGGTTGGCAATAAATGGGTCATCCATAACTTGCTCAACCACAGGGTGACGACCTGCTTGAATATGGATGCCCGCTTCTTTAGCCAAAGTTGGACGACAGTAATCTAGGCTGTCTGCACGTTCCGCTAAGTTTTGCAGTACATCGATTTGCGACACCGCAGAAGCGACGTTTTGCATTTGTTCTAGGTGAGGCATTAAGAGATCAAATAGCTCTTCCCATAGTTGCTTTTCCAGAGCGAGTGCTTTCGATTTAGAGTTAAGCACTTTATCTTCATGCTCTTTGAGCTCAGGAATAATGTAACGCTCGGCGTTTTTTAGTGTCTGACGGCGAACATAATGAGGAGGAACGAGATGGCTTTGACCACGGCTGACTTGGATAAAGAAGCCATGTACATTGTTGTAGCCCACTTTTAGGCTGTCGATACCGTGTCGTTCACGCTCGTCCTGCTCCATTTGTTCGAGGTACTCGGTGGCACCGTCAGCCAATTTACGCCACTCATCGAGCTCTGAGTTATAGCCTTCGGCAATCACCCCTCCATCGCGGATGACGACAGGTGGATTGTCTTTAATTGCTCGTTCTAACAGCTCGCACACTTCATCCATTGGTGCTGCATATTGCGCCAGTTTCACTAAGTATGGGTGGGCTAGTGATCCCATTGACTCTGCCAGCTCAGGCAGTTGCTGCATGGCAAAACGAAGGCGAGCCATATCTCGTGGCCTCGCACTGCGCAGAGCTAAGCGAGCCAGAATACGTTCAATGTCACCAACCTGCTTAAGTACAGGGTGAAGGTCGGCGAACAGAGACATCTCTTTCAGCTCAGAAATTGCATCTAAACGATGATTTAGAGTATCGATATCGCGCATTGGTTGGTGTAACCAACGCTTTAGCATGCGACTGCCCATTGCAGTGGCTGTGTGATCGAGCACTTCAGCTAAAGTGTTGTCGGTCCCACCGGCAAGATTATGAGTAATTTCCAAGTTGCGTCGCGTCGCTGCATCCAAAATGACAGAGTGATCTTGTCTGTCAAAAGTGAGTGAGCGAATGTGTGGTAGTGCGGTACGTTGGGTATCTTTGACATATTGGATCAAACAACCTGCCGCGCATAGACCTAGGTTGGCATGCTCAACCCCAAAGCCAACTAAATCGCGAGTACCAAACTGTTGGTTTAATTGCTGCTTAGCGGTATCGAGTTCGAACTCCCAAACTGGGCGACGGCGGTTACCATTGCGAGAAGACATTAGATGGACAGGTTCAAAGTCTTCCGGGAACAGCAGTTCACGTGGTGAGGTGCGTTGTAACTCTGCAGCCATCGCTTCTTCGGTTTGCGGCTCCATCAATTGGAATCGACCTGAAGTGACATCTAAGGTGGCATAACCAAATTTGCCGTCGTGATAATAGATAGCGGCAATAAGGTTATCTAAACGCTCAGACAGTAGTGCTTCGTCGGTCACAGTACCTGGCGTAACAATGCGGACGACAGCACGCTCTACAGGCCCCTTACTTGTGGCTGGATCGCCGATCTGCTCACATATAGCAACAGATTCGCCGAGTTGAACCAGCTTTGCCAGATAACCTTCCACGGCATGAAATGGTACACCCGCCATAGGGATGGGTTCGCCAGCAGAAGCGCCTCGCTTAGTCAGTGAAATATCGAGTAGTTGAGATGCTCGCTTAGCATCATCGTAGAAAAGCTCGTAGAAATCCCCCATACGATAAAACAGCAAGATATCTGGGTTCTCAGCTTTGAGCTTGAGATATTGCTGCATCATGGGCGTGTGTTTTTGCTTTTCTTTTTCAGGTAACGCTTTCACAGTTGGGATCTTTCGTTTATTTCTATTGCGGCTTAGGATACGTCAATAGCCAAAGGGCGAAAAGGTGTAATAAGGGGTTTTAGACATGGAATCACAGCAAACTTTGTCACAGCAGCTAGGTGCGTTGCTAAATCATCATAAATTAGTTATGACTACTGCGGAATCTTGTACTGGTGGCGGTGTTTCTGCGGCAATTACCGACATTGCGGGCAGCTCAGCTTGGTTTGATCGTGCATTTATCACCTATAGCAATGAAGCCAAGATGGAGATGCTAGGTGTATCAGCAGCAACACTCGAGCAATTTGGTGCTGTCAGTGAACAGACAGTCGTTGAGATGGTTGAGGGCGCAATCCATAACTCAAATGCCAATATTGGTGTTTCAATTAGTGGCATCGCAGGCCCAGGTGGAGGCACAGAGTTAAAACCAGTAGGAACCGTTTGTTTTGCTTGGGCCGATTCAATTGGTTGGAAAAAAGTCGAAACACTGTGCTTATCAGGTGACCGCGCACAAGTTCGTCAACAGGCGGTTGAACATGCCTTAAAAGTACTGCACGCAGAATTGCTCGCAAGAGATATCTGAACAACCTAAAATTTTAAATACCTTTAAAATTAGGACGATATCACCAAAAGTTAAAAAAAAGCCATACAGGTATGGACACTGTATGAATCAACAGTATAATGACTTGCATTGATTGTTCAGTAACATGGCTGAACGGAAGAATTAGATTGATAATCATCAGCACGAAATAGATGAGTCATTTGGAGAAAGTGATGAACGAGAACAAACAGAAAGCACTTGCCGCTGCGCTAGGTCAGATTGAAAAGCAATTTGGTAAAGGTTCAATCATGCGCCTAGGTGATAACCGCGCAATGGATGTAGAAACAATCTCTACAGGTTCACTTTCTTTGGATATCGCATTAGGTGCTGGTGGTCTTCCGATGGGCCGTATCGTAGAAATCTACGGCCCAGAATCATCAGGTAAAACGACGCTAACACTTGAGTGTATTGCTGCAGCGCAAAAGCAAGGTAAAACTTGTGCCTTTATCGATGCGGAACACGCACTTGATCCAGTTTATGCTAAGAAGCTAGGTGTTGATATTGATGCTCTACTAGTTTCTCAGCCAGATACGGGTGAACAAGCTTTAGAGATTTGTGACGCATTAGCACGTTCAGGTGCTATCGACGTAATGGTTGTCGACTCGGTTGCAGCGCTTACTCCAAAAGCAGAAATTGAAGGTGAAATGGGCGATAGCCACATGGGTCTTCAAGCGCGTATGCTTTCTCAAGCTATGCGTAAGCTAACAGGTAACCTAAAGCAATCTAACTGTATGTGTATCTTCATCAACCAAATCCGTATGAAGATTGGAGTGATGTTTGGTAACCCTGAAACAACCACGGGTGGTAACGCACTTAAGTTCTACGCATCTGTTCGTCTTGATATTCGCCGCACTGGTTCTATCAAAGAAGGTGACGAAGTTGTCGGTAACGAAACTCGCATCAAGGTAGTTAAGAACAAGATCGCTGCACCGTTTAAACAAGCTGAAACGCAAATCCTGTATGGCCAAGGCTTTAACCGTGAAGGTGAGCTTATCGACCTCGGTGTTAAGAACAAGCTTATTGAGAAAGCAGGTGCTTGGTACAGCTACAACGGTGATAAGATTGGTCAAGGTAAAGCGAATGCAGGTAAGTTCCTACGTGAAAACCCTGAAGCAGCAAAGACTATCGATACTAAACTACGTGAATTGTTGCTTTCGCCAGCTGAAGTTCAGCCAGATGATGCTGAACTAGGCCAAATGCCAGAGCAAGAAGAACTGTAACACTACTTTTTGAATAGAAAGCCCTGCTTATGCGGGGCTTTGTCGTATTTAGAATATGAGAATTTAATCCGACATGTTTCAACGAAAACCCCCAACACTATCGAGTAAAGAAGCAGCGATTCAACTACTCAGTCGCCGCGATCATGGTGAGTATGAGATGTATCAGAAGCTCAGCTTGAAAGGTTACGAAGATGACGCTATTCAAGAGGCGATCAATTTTTGCTTAGATAATAATTATTTAGATGATCTTCGTTACGCTAAAAGCCAAGTGAGACAGCATGTCTATAAAGGACATGGTGAGCGCCGCATTCGCCAAGAGCTGAATCAAAAGCGAGTTGCAGAATCAGTGATTGAAAAAGCCATAGAAGAAGAGCCGCAAGATTGGTTTGAACTCGCTAAAAGTGCTGCAGAGAAGAAATTTAAAGGAATGTAAGCGAAAGACCAAAAAGAGTACGCCAAACAGGTGCGCTTTCTCCAGTATCGAGGCTATAGCTTTGAGCAAATCAGCTATGCACTCAGCTCAGAAAGCGAGGATTGAAAGTTAAAACTCCCTTCAATTTGACTATTTAGTTTCAATTCCTCAAGCGAAAAGCTCTTTTCTACAAGAAAACTAGTCGTAGCGCTAACCATGATCTACAATAGCGCAAAATTCTAACTCGACTATTTTCAGGAAGAGCTGCATGTACATGAGCACTGATGAGGTTCGTAACGCGTTCCTTAAGTTCTTTGAAAGCAAAGGACACCAAATCGTAGACAGTTCATCGTTGGTTCCGCATAACGATCCGACCCTGCTATTTACAAACGCAGGTATGAACCAATTTAAAGATTGCTTCTTAGGCGCCGAAAAACGTGCCTACACACGAGCAACTACGGCTCAGCGTTGTGTACGTGCGGGTGGTAAACATAACGACTTAGAGAACGTTGGCTTCACAGCTCGTCACCACACTTTCTTCGAAATGCTAGGTAACTTTAGCTTTGGTGATTACTTCAAAGAAGACGCGATTGCTTTTGCTTGGGAATTTCTAACGGAAACTCTACAACTACCAAAAGATCGTCTGTTGGTTACGGTATACGAGACAGATGACGAAGCATTCGATATCTGGAACAAGAAAGTAGGCGTGCCTGCTGATCGTATCGTACGCATCGGCGATAAAGAAGGCGGTAAGCAGTTCGAATCAGATAACTTCTGGACAATGGGTGACACAGGTCCTTGTGGTCCATGTACTGAGATTTTCTACGATCACGGTGAGCATATCTGGGGTGGTCGTCCTGGTACACCTGAAGAAGACGGTGACCGTTTCATTGAGATCTGGAACAACGTATTTATGCAGTTCAACCGTCATGCCGACGGCACAATGGAGCCACTACCTAAGCCTGCTGTTGATACAGGTATGGGTATTGAGCGCATTTCTGCAATCATGCAAGGCGTTCACTCAAACTACGAAATCGATGTATTTCAAAAGCTAATTAAAGCGACAGCAGAGATCGTTGGTCACGAAGACCTATCGAACCAATCGCTACGCGTGATTGCTGACCACATCCGCTCTTGTTCATTCCTTATCGCTGATGGTGTGATGCCTTCAAACGAAGGTCGCGGTTACGTCCTGCGTCGTATTATTCGTCGCGCAGTTCGTCACGGTAACAAGCTTGGTGCACAAGGCGTATTCTTCCACAAACTTGTGGGCGTACTTGCTGAAGTCATGGGTAGCGCTGCTGAAGAACTTAAGAAACAGCAAGAGCTTGTTGAGAAAGTACTTCGCATCGAAGAAGAGAACTTTGGTCGCACACTAGAGCGTGGCATGGTTATCCTTAATGAAGCACTAGATGCACTAGAAGGCAAAGAGCTGGACGGTGAAACAGTATTTAAGCTTTACGACACTTACGGCTTCCCTGCTGACCTAACTAACGATGTGGCTCGTGAGCGTGAATTTGCGATTGACGAAGCTGGTTTTGAGAAAGCGATGGAAGAGCAGCGTCAACGTGCTCGTGAAGCGGGTCAATTCGGTACTGACTACAACGCAACTATTAAGTCTGACGTAGACTCAGAGTTCTGTGGTTACGTAGGTACTCAAGGTAAGAGCAACGTAGCAGAAATTTTCGTTGAAGGTGATGCGGCTGAATCTCTATCGGCGGGTGATAAAGCAATCATCATCCTTGGTGAAACGCCATTCTACGCAGAATCAGGTGGTCAGTGTGGTGATGCTGGTGTGCTTAAAACTGAATCTGGTCTATTCAAAGTGGAAGATACTCAGAAGCTAGGTAATGCAATCGCGCACCACGGTGTTCTTACAGAAGGCGTTCTAGCGAAAGGTGATGAGGTAGAGGCGACTGTTGATGCTGAGCGTCGTGCATCGATCTCTCTCAACCACTCTGCAACTCACTTATTACACGCAGCGCTACGTTCAGTACTGGGTGAGCACGTTACGCAGAAAGGCTCGCTAGTTAAACCTGAAAACCTACGTTTCGATTTCTCACACCTAGAAGCGGTAACTCCAGCAGAGCTAAAAGAAGTTGAGCGCCTAGTGAATGCTCAAGTTCGTCGCAATCACGTTATTGAAACTAACGTAATGGACATCGAGTCAGCAAAGCAGAAAGGTGCAATGGCACTATTCGGCGAAAAGTATGATGATGAGGTTCGCGTTCTATCAATGGGTGAGTTCTCTACCGAACTTTGTGGTGGTATCCACGCATCAAACACGGGTGATATTGGCCTATTCAAGATCACTTCTGAAGGTGGTATCGCAGCAGGTATCCGCCGTATCGAAGCTGTAACAGGTGAAGCGGCACTAGATGCAATCGAAGCTCAACAAGCTAAGTTCGAAGAGAAGCTTGTTGAGTCGGCGCAAAAAGCTAAATCGCTAGAGAAAGAAATTCAGAAACTTAAAGACAAGATGGCTGCAGCGGAAAGCGCAAACATCATGGGTAAAGTTCAGGATATCAACGGTACTAAAGTATTGGTAGCGGCTCTAGAAGGCGCTGATAACAAGAACCTACGTACCATGGTTGATGACATCAAAAACCAAGTCGGTAGCGGCGTGATTCTGCTGGCTAACATCAACGACGATAAGATTGGCCTAATTGCTGGCGTGACTAAAGATCTTATTGGCAAAGTAAAAGCGGGCGACCTAGTTAAGATGGTCGCTGAGCAAGTTGGTGGTAAAGGTGGTGGTCGTCCAGATATGGCTCAAGCAGGTGGCACGGACGTTGCTGCTCTGCCTGATGCTATTCAGTCTGTGCAACCATGGCTAGAAGAACGTCTGTAATTAAAAATTGAACTATTATTACGCTCAATCAGTTATTTGATTGAGCGTAATTTTTTTCTGACAACCAAGTGCTTTAATTGATGCTCACAATGAACATCAAGTAAGTCACTTGGTTTTTGTTATAACTACCACAAGTAATATTCAACATATTGAATGTGGTTCGAATGAGACTTTGGTCTTGGGAAGGTGAAGACTGGTGAAAAAGCCCCTTATCGTGCAAAAGTTTGGCGGAACTTCTGTGGGTTCAATTGAAAGAATCCATAAGGTTGCTGAACACATCATAAAGGCGAAAAATGATGGTACTCAAGTTGTCGTAGTCGTATCGGCAATGTCTGGTGAAACAAACAGATTAATGGACTTGGCTAAGCAGGTAGACAGTGTACCTACTGCCCGAGAACTTGATGTTTTGCTCTCTGCTGGTGAACAGGTGTCGATGGCACTGCTTGCAATGGCTCTGAATAAACTTGGCTATGCGGCACGTTCACTTACCGGAGCACAAGCGAGCATTGTGACGGACAACCAACACAATGACGCAACGATTAAACATATTGAGATGACTGCGATAACTCAACTCCTTGAACAGGATCAAATAGTGATAGTCGCAGGTTTTCAAGGTGTGAATGATAACGGGGATATCACTACACTTGGTCGAGGAGGCTCTGATACCAGCGCAGTTACGCTGGCAGGTGCGCTCAATGCTGACGAATGCCAGATTTTTACTGATGTAGATGGCATCTATACTTGTGACCCGCGCGTGGTTTCTAATGCAAAGAAGCTTGATGTGATCGATTTCCCTTCGATGGAAGAGATGGCACGTAAAGGCGCTAAAGTTCTGCATCTACCTTCAGTCCAGTATGCATGGAAAAACAATGTACCTTTGCGGGTACTATCGACATTCGATGTCAACGCTGGCAGCTTGGTTAAAGGTGAAGAGTGCCAGTCTGCGGTGTGTGGCGTCGCTATTCAACGCGATATGTGTTTGATCAGAATTGAAAAAGATGCCTTAGCCAGTATGAAAAAACAGTGCCAGATGCTAGGCGTCACAATTTGGAATGTGATCGAGCATGCAGAATGGATAGGTGTAGTGATAAAACACGACGCTTATGCAAAACTGGAACTGGTTTTCGGTGACAAAATCCGTAATAGTGACTCAGTAAGCTTACTAACAGCAGTTGGTCTACATGTCGAAGGACTGGTTGAAAGATCATACGCGTTGTTGACGGAGCAGGGGATTGAGGTTGAGCACTACGCAGTTAATCCACAATCTTTGATGCTTGTCCTGTTACCAGAATGTGTCGACAAAGCGGCTAACATACTGCATGATGCTTACATAACTTCTGCGGAGCCAGTCGACTGCCGACAAAAACATGCCTTTTTAGGCTAGATTCGAGCCACAATAGAGTTTACGAAAATATAACTTTTGTTGGATAATAGCCGCGTAGCAAGATAAATCAGAGATTACTCAAGGAGCACAGAATGCTAATTTTAACTCGCCGCGTTGGCGAAACTCTCATGATCGGTGATGAAGTAACAGTAACTGTACTAGGTGTTAAAGGTAACCAAGTACGTATTGGTGTAAATGCACCTAAAGAAGTGTCTGTTCACCGTGAAGAAATCTACATGCGCATTCAGGCAGAAAAAGGTAATGGTAACGTTGCATCAGGCAACTACTAATTACACGAAGAGGCTGACATTTTGTCAGCCTTTTTTGTGCGGCAAAGGCAACTAAACATAGGAAAAAGAGCGAATTAACATCGCTTTGATTAAATAGCCAACGGTTGAATGACTTTTTGCTATTTTTGCCAAGAAAATGTTTGACATATTTTTGGTAAATCGTAATATGTGCCTCCGCAAGACGGTGAGGTGGCCGAGAGGCTGAAGGCGCTCCCCTGCTAAGGGAGTATACGGTTTGTAGCCGTATCGAGGGTTCGAATCCCTCCCTCACCGCCATTCTTGCTTCTTCCTCGGAAGAATTGTTCTTCGGAACAGCTTTAAAACAACTTTCTTTAGCAAGAAAGCATAGCGCGTCCTTAGCTCAGCTGGATAGAGTACCTGGCTACGAACCAGGCGGTCGGAGGTTCGAATCCTCCAGGACGCGCCATAATTTCCTTACCAGGGAATAAAACGGTGAGGTGGCCGAGAGGCTGAAGGCGCTCCCCTGCTAAGGGAGTATACGGTTTGTAGCCGTATCGAGGGTTCGAATCCCTCCCTCACCGCCATTAATTGGCTTATGGCCAATTTTTTTGTTTTAAAGACCTGTTGTTCCAAAGAACTAGTGTGATATACTTCACATCTCTTATTTTAGAGAACATTGCGCGTCCTTAGCTCAGCTGGATAGAGTACCTGGCTACGAACCAGGCGGTCGGAGGTTCGAATCCTCCAGGACGCGCCACTCTTTAGGGTTTCTTTTTATCAAAGTCATCCTGATATTGACTTGGAGTTGATATCAAAATCGCGCGTCCTTAGCTCAGCTGGATAGAGTACCTGGCTACGAACCAGGCGGTCGGAGGTTCGAATCCTCCAGGACGCGCCACTCTTTAGGGTTTCTTTTTATCAAAGTCATCCTGATATTGACTTAGAGTTGATATCAAAATCGCGCGTCCTTAGCTCAGCTGGATAGAGTACCTGGCTACGAACCAGGCGGTCGGAGGTTCGAATCCTCCAGGACGCGCCACTCTTTAGGGTTTCTTTTACGAAAGTCATCCTGATATTGACTTAGAGTTGATATCAAAATTGCGCGTCCTTAGCTCAGCTGGATAGAGTACCTGGCTACGAACCAGGCGGTCGGAGGTTCGAATCCTCCAGGACGCGCCACTCTTTAGGGTTTCTTTTTATCAAAGTTATCCTGATATTGATCTAGAGTTGATATCAAAACCGTGCGTCCTTAGCTCAGCTGGATAGAGTACCTGGCTACGAACCAGGCGGTCGGAGGTTCGAATCCTCCAGGACGCGCCACTTATTTTAAAGCCCTGCTAGAAATAGCAGGGCTTTTTTTGTTAACGCCGTTGTAACATTATTGAAACAATGATTTTACAAGTTATTGTTTATTAAACTCTTTTCTTATTTCTTTTAAGCCTATCGCAGTAATGCCCTATGTTTTGGCATAACGTCATAAAACACGCAGTTATTTATGCTTATATGCAGATGTATTGCAGATTTATGTGATTTGTGTGACGAATAATTCCCTAGATTTGTGCAATATCCTCAATAGCACCTTAAACAAAATTGACAAAGTTTAACCAATCGAGATAATCCTAGACCTCTTGTCAGGATTTTACTGCATGTTCAGGCAACAAGAGTGCTAGCAAGATGCTGGCTAAATTTAGCGTTGAGCATTGAAAAACACGATGTTTTTAGCGATATAGCTAATGCTGTTGTCAGGATGACAAAGAAAGGATGCAAAAATGGATAATATTGGAAGCCTGCTAGTAGATGCTGCAACCCTGATGCTTACAGGGATGGCTGTAGTATTTATATTCCTCACTATTCTCGTCTATCTCGTTCGGTTGATGTCAAAACTGGTACCACAAGAAGTACCTGAACCGATCGCGACACCTATTCAAAATAACAAAGTACAATCACCATCTTCTGCTGTTAGCCCGAAGGTAGTTGCGGCGATCTCCGCAGCGGTACATCAGTATCGTACCTCTACCGCTAAGTAGCATTTGACAGGATTAAAAGGAGTTAATGAGCATGTCTAAACCACTAGCTTTAACGGACGTGGTCCTTCGTGACGCCCATCAATCGCTGTTTGCGACTCGTATGCGTCTAGAGGATATGTTACCTATCGCAGAGGAACTGGATAAAGTCGGTTACTGGTCTCTAGAAACATGGGGCGGTGCGACGTTTGATGCTTGTATTCGATTCTTAGGGGAAGACCCATGGGAACGTTTACGTGCGTTGAAAAAAGCGATGCCAAATACACCAATGCAAATGCTGCTACGCGGCCAGAATTTACTGGGTTACCGCCACTACGCAGATGATGTGGTTGAAAAGTTTGTCGAACGCGCTCATGCCAACGGTATGGATGTCTTCCGTATCTTTGATGCGATGAACGACGTGCGTAACTTCGAGAAGGCAGTAAAAGCTGCGGTCGATGTTGGCGCGCATGCACAAGGTACGCTTTCTTATACCACTAGCCCTGTGCACAATACCGACACTTGGGTGGATCTTGCTAAGCGTCTTGAGGATCTTGGCTGTCATTCATTGTGTATCAAAGATATGTCAGGGTTGCTTAAGCCATATGAAGCGGAAGAGCTAATTACTCGCATCAAATCTTCTACTGATATTCCTTTAGCGCTTCATTGCCATGCAACAACGGGTCTATCAACGGCTACTGCTGTAAAAGCGGTAGAAGCTGGGGTAGATATCCTTGATACCGCTATCTCATCAATGAGCTGTACTTATGGTCATACACCAACAGAGACAGTGGTTGCAATGCTTCAAGGCACTGAGCGTGACACTAACCTTAACCTCGATCAAATTGAGCCTATTGCTGCATACTTCCGCGATGTACGTAAGAAGTATGCCAAATTTGAAGGTCAACTTAAGGGTGTTGATTCTCGTATTCTGATTGCTCAAGTACCAGGTGGTATGTTAACCAATATGGAAGGCCAGCTCAAAGAGCAAGGTGCGGCAGATAAGTTAGATGAGGTATTAGAAGAGATCCCACGTGTACGCAAAGATCTTGGTTACATCCCGCTAGTGACACCAACATCTCAAATTGTTGGTACTCAAGCGGTGATCAATGTATTGACTGGAGAGCGCTATAAGAGCATTACCAAGGAAACTGCCGGTGTGCTTAAAGGTGAGTATGGTGCTGCGCCTGCTGAAGTGGATGCTGAGCTGCAAGCCAAAGTGCTTGAAGGCGGTGAGGCGATTACTTGTCGCCCGGCTGATTTGCTACAGTCAGAAATGGATTCATTGACCGAAGAGCTGTTAACGAGAGCCAAAGAAGACGGTATTTCACTAGCAGAAGATACGGTGGATGATGTGCTAACTTATGCGCTATTCCCTCAGGTAGGTCTGAAGTTCCTTAAGAACCGCCGTAACCCTGAAGTATTTGAACCTGCTCCTTGGTTAGAAGAGGCGCCGATTGTACCTCAAGCTCAACCCGCTCAAGGTGGCATCGAAACTTACAGTGTTAAAGTTGATGGTCAGGTTTATGATGTTGAAGTTGGTCCGCAAGGTCAGCTAACGTCTGTAGCTCCGGCTAGTACAGCTTCGCAACAAGCTGCCACGCCTGCTCCAGCAGCGCCTGCGGGTAACAGTGAAACTGTCCCAGCGCCATTGGCGGGCAACATCTTTAAGGTAAATGTCCAAAGTGGTACTCAAGTTGCCGAAGGCGACGTATTGCTGATTCTCGAAGCCATGAAGATGGAAACCGAAGTACGTGCGGCGCGCGGTGGCATTATTCAAGATCTCCACGTCAAGGAAGGCGATTCTGTGACGGTTGGCGCTCCACTACTGAGCTTAGCGTAAGGGAGTACCATGGAAGGATTAATGACCTTATGGTCAGAAACAGGGATTGCTAACTTTGAGTTTGGCCAAATCTGTATGATCTTGGTCGGTTGTACTCTGCTGTTTTTGGCTATTCGTAAAGGCTTTGAGCCACTGCTTCTACTGCCAATTGGTTTTGGGGCTATTTTAGCTAATATTCCTAATGCCGGCTTTACTGAAGAAGGTGGTTTACTTTACTACGTCTATTACGTAGGAATTGAGTCTGGTATTTTCCCACTGCTTATCTTTATGGGTGTGGGTGCAATGACAGACTTTGGGGCGCTGATCGCTAACCCTAAAACCCTATGGTTAGGTGCTGCTGCTCAGTTTGGTATATTCGCGACACTGTTTGGCGCAATCTTACTTAACTATGTGCCAGGTATGGAATTTAGTATGGCAGATGCAGCATCGATTGCGATTATCGGTGGTGCAGATGGCCCAACCGCTATCTTCTTGGCAAGTCAGTTATCTCCAGACTTGCTAGGCGCCATTGCTGTTGCTGCCTATAGTTACATGGCATTAGTGCCTATTATTCAACCGCCAATTATGAAGGCACTGACTTCGCCTGAAGAGCGCAAAATTCAGATGGCGCAATTACGTCATGTGGGTAAAGCCGAGAAGGTCCTCTTCCCACTGGCCGTGTTGCTGATGACCATTCTGTTTTTGCCAGCAGCGACACCTTTGGTAGGTATGTTCTGTCTAGGTAACCTGATGCGTGAGGCGGGTGTTGTCGATCGTTTATCTAAAACAGCGCAAAATGAGCTAATCAACATTGTGACCATCTTCCTCGGACTAGGTGTTGGTTCAAAGCTTCAAGCTGAAGAGTTCCTCAATGTAGAAACTTTAGGTATTTTGTCATTGGGAGCAGTAGCATTTAGTATTGGTACGGCAGGTGGCGTGCTAATGGCTAAACTGCTTAATAAGCTTTCTAAAGAAGACATTAACCCACTGATTGGAGCTGCGGGAGTTTCAGCAGTGCCGATGGCAGCTCGTGTAGTGAATAAGGTCGGTTTAGATTCTAACCCGCAAAACTTCCTACTAATGCACGCAATGGGACCTAACGTAGCTGGGGTACTAGGCTCGGCAGTAGCAGCAGGTATTTTATTAGCGCTGGTTGGCTAGTTTAACTTTTAGGTTAGTAATTAGTTAATTTGAGAGCAAGTGGTTAACTTGCTGCCAATAAATGGTATATATTCAAAGGGATGCTTTCGCATCCCTTTTTTGTACCGATAGGGAAATGAAGAAATGGAAAACAAACAAATCGCAATCTCTCAATTTGGTGATCCAGACGTTCTCGTTATTCAGACTTCACCAATTCCACAGCCACAAGCAGGTGAAGTGCTAGTTAAAGTGCACTTTTCTGGAGTAAACCCTATCGATGTAAAGACGCGGGCTGGATTGGGTTGGGCAGCATCAGAAAATAAAGATAACCTTCCTTGGGTTCCGGGTTACGATATCTCTGGTCAAGTGATCTCTTTAGGCGAACAAACTGAGCGGTTCTCGATTGGTGATAACGTGGCGGGTTTTGTTGGTTTCCCTCTCTCTGGAGGTGGCTACAGCCAATATATCTGTGTCCCTGAAAGCGCGCTGAGCCTAGTTCCGGACTCAGTAACCTTAGAAGCCGCTGCAGCTTTACCACTTGCGGGGCAGACAGCGGTTCAAGCTTTGGATAAAGCGGGTGTACATGAAAGCGATAGAGTGCTTATTTTAGCAGGAGCCGGTGGCGTCGGGCATTTAGCGATTCAAGTGGCTGTTGCAGCCAAAGCAGAGGTCTTTACTACTTGTAGCGAGGCAAATTTAGACTATATGGCGACCTTAGGTGCCCACGCGGTAAATTACCAATTTGCACCTGTTTCCGAGCGAGTAGAAGAGGCTGACGTATTGATCGATTTGGTTGGCGGTGATGCGGCGCTCGATGCACTGAAATGCTTAAAAGATGGTGCTAAAGTAGTGACTGTACCGACACTCAGTGCAGAGCTTATCTGTGAAAAGGCCAAGCTACTTGGTTTTGAAGCAACGGGCATGCTGGTTGATCCTAATCCAGAGCAACTTGATGCTTTACTTTATATGGTCAGCGTAGGCTTAGTTAAGACAGAGATTCAGAAAGTGTACCCAATGTCTCAAGTGGCTGAAGCGCACAAACAAATTGAAACGGGTCATACCAGAGGCAAGATCTTGCTTGATATGCAGTGTTAGAAGCGTTTAATAGCGCTTTTGAATCTTTCGCATTATGGTTTTCTGATTCGGCACTGTGGGTACTGTTTCTTAGCGGTTTCCTCAGTGCCACTTTACTGCCTGGTGGTTCAGAAGCTGGCTTGATTGCCACATTAAGCCTCAATCAGTTTTCAGCTCCCTTAATCATTCTTGTCGCCACTTTGGGTAATACGCTCGGTGGCTTGACTAATTTTTGGCTAGGTTTATGGTTACCAAACCGAACTCAAAATGAAAAACATGGTCATAAAGCTTTATTATGGCTCAATAAATACGGCTATTGGTCGCTTCTTTTTAGTTGGTTACCGATAATCGGTGACCCTTTATGTTTAGCCGCAGGTTGGCTTCGAATGCGTTTTTGGCCATGTTTCTGGCTTATATTGATTGGCAAAGCACTTCGATACTCATTACTTGCAGCAATTTTTTACGGATTTTTCTAAGGGGATGTCATGAGAAAGATTTGGCTTGGTGCTATTTCTCTTGTCGCACTTTATGGTTGTAGCTCCAACAACCTTTCTTCTGTTTCATTTTTATCTTCACTGCCACAAGGCGTTACTCTCGTTGAAGAAGTGCCAGCTCAACCTAGTAAGGCAACAATCCCATACTCAAAATATCAGCTAGATAATGGTCTAACGGTGATTCTATCGCCAGACAATTCCGATCCACTGGTTCACCTTGACGTGACCTACCATGTTGGCTCCGCCCGTGAAGAGATTGGTAAGTCGGGTTTTGCTCACTTCTTTGAGCATATGATGTTCCAAGGCAGTGAGAATGTCGGAGATCAGCAGCATTTCAAGATTATTACCGAGGCAGGCGGAACTCTAAACGGCACGACTAACCGGGATCGTACCAACTATTTTGAAACCGTACCATCGAATCAGCTAGAGAAAATGCTCTGGCTAGAGTCGGACCGCATGGGCTTTCTACTTGATGCAGTCTCACAGCGTAAGTTTGAAATTCAGCGCGATACAGTGAAAAACGAACGTGCGCAGAATTATGACAATCGTCCTTATGGATTGATGTGGGAGCGCATGGGTGAAGCTATGTACCCAGAAGGCCACCCCTATTCTTGGCAAACTATAGGTTATGTTGAAGATTTAGATAGGGTAGATGTGAACGATCTTAAAGCTTTCTTTCTTCGTTGGTACGGTCCAAACAATGCGGTGCTGACTATTGGTGGTGACATTGACGTTGAGCAGACCTTAGAGTGGGTAAGCAAATATTTTGGTTCTATTCCTGCTGGGCCTGAAGTTGATCGGGCACCTAAGCAACCAGCAAAACTGACAGAAGATCGTTACATCACACTAGAAGATCGTATTCAGCAACCGATGTTGATGATTGGCTGGCCGACGAAATACAACGGAGCTGAGGAGCAGGCGTCGATCAATGCGCTGGCTAACGTGTTAGGCAGCGGGGCAAACAGCCTGCTTTATCAAAAGCTAGTGAAAACCCAAAAGGCGGTAGATGCCGGGGCTTTCCAAGATTGTGCAGAGCTTGCCTGTACCTTCTATGTGTACGCAATGGCACCATCAGGAGAAAAAGGAGCGCTTAAGCCCCTGTATCAGGAGTTGATGCAAACTCTGGATGAATTTGAAGCGAAAGGTGTCGATGAGGCGCGACTAGAGCAAATCACTGGAATGGCAGAAGCTAATGCAGTATTTGCGTTGCAAAGCGTTCGTGGCAAGGTCACTCAACTTGCCTCCAACGAAACCTTCTTCGATACGCCTGATCGGATTCAAACTCAATTAGAGCAGATTCGAGCGGTTACGCCAGAGTCTGTCATGGCGGCATATAAAACTTATGTAAACGGTCACCATAAGGTCGCATTAAGTGTTGTTCCACGTGGCAAACTTGAACTTGCTGCCGCGCCTGATACCTTCGTCACGCCACCAAGGGTTTTGCCTGAGTACCAAAGAGTCACTGACAGCCACTTAGCCTATCGCCGCGCGACGGACACTTTCGACCGTTCGGTGATGCCTGAAGTCGCTCAAGGGGTGAAAGCTCAAATGCCAGACCTGTATCACCTTTACTTCGATAATGGCGCTGAGCTACTTGGTACGGTCAGCTCCGAAACGCCAACCGTTCAATTGGAGATTAGCTTCCCTGCCGGAGAACGCTATGTAGTGAAAGGTAAAGAGGGACTAGCCAACTTAACTGCTGCGATGATGCAAGAGGCGACACTCGACTCTAGCTTGGAAGAGCTGCAAGCTAGGTTAGATACCTTGGGTAGTACGGTTTCTATTGATGCGGGTAACTATACCACGGGTATTTCCGTCTCCAGTTTGGAAAAGAACCTTACCGAAACGCTTAAGATCGTCGAGGAAGTGTTATTCAAACCGGCTTTCCGGCAAGAGGACTTCGACCGCTTGAAGAAACAGATGTTAGAAGGTTTGGTTTATCAACATCAAAAGCCTAGTTGGATGGCGTCTCAGGCAACACGACAAGTATTGTTTTCTGGGTCGATTTATCAGCGCTCAAATGACGGGACAGAGGCGTCAGTATCTAGTTTGACCTTAGATGATGTTAAGGAATTCTATCATCAGCACTACACGCCACAAGGTGCACAGATTGTGGTGGTTGGTGATATCAATAAGCGCCAGGTCAAAAAGGAGCTCGCTTTTATCGACAACTGGCAAGGTGAGTTCGCCCCTCTACTCCGGCCTCAATTGGTGAAACCACTCGAACAACAAAAAATCTACTTGATTGATAAGCCTGGGGCTCCGCAAAGTGTGGTTCGTATGGTTCGTCAAGGTCTACCATTTGATGCGACGGGTGAAGTGTATCTAACCCAGCTAGCAAACTTCAATTTAGCCGGTAACTTCAATAGCCGTATAAACCAGAATTTGCGCGAAGATAAAGGCTACACTTATGGAGCTAGTGGGTATCTTGCTGCAAACCGAGAAGTTGGGGCGATAATTTTTTCTGCCCAAGTTCGAGCTGATTCGACCGTTCCTTCGATTGTCGAGATGAGAAAAGAACTCGCAACTTACGCCGAAAGTGGTATGACCGATGATGAAATGAAATTTTTGCGCTTAGCTGTCGGTCAACAAGATGCATTAAAGTATGAAACGCCTTCACAGAAAACTGGATTACTTAGTAGTATTCTTGCGTATAGCTTAGAGGAAGATTACCTCCAGCAGAGGAACGAGATTGTCGAGACCGTCAATCAGAAGACGTTGAATGGGTTAGCACACAAGTGGTTTAGCCCTGAAGACTACCAAATTATCGTGGTAGGTGATGCGAAAACGTTAAAGTCTCAGTTAGAAAGTTTACAGATTCCGATAGAAGAGCTTGAAATCATCCGATAGAGTACACATAACATAGTGCATAGCTAAAGGGTGACTGTAGTCACCCTTAATAATTTGTTTAGCCAGTTTGGTATCACAACCAAACCATTGATATAAGCGACCTTCATTTTGACTGAATTTGCTGCGCGACTGGAGCGAGTTGCACAAAACCCAGAAGTATTTAAGAGTTTCGGACGGGGTGTAGAGCGTGAGACGCTGCGATACCACCAAGATGGGCACCTAGCAACGACCCCTCACCCAAGTGAGCTTGGTTCGGCTTACGCTAATAATTGGATTACCACTGATTTTTCGGAGTCATTGTTAGAGTTTATTACTCCTGTCTCAAGTAGTATCTCGACGTTAACTGCTCAGCTCGAGGATATTCATCATTTTACTCAGACTAAGTTGGGTGCAGAAAAAATGTGGCCGCTTTCAATGCCTTGTTATGTTGGCAGCGAAGATGATATCAACCTCGCTCAGTATGGCTCATCGAATTCTGGCAAAATGAAAACGCTGTATCGAGAAGGCCTCAAACATCGCTACGGCAGCTTGATGCAAATTATCTCGGGTGTTCATTTTAACTTTTCATTCCCTGACTCTTTTTGGGAGCAGTTATATGGAGAACAGAGTGATGAGCAGAGACAAGACAGTAAGTCAGAAGCTTACTTTGGCCTGATCCGTAACTACTACCGTTTTGGCTGGTTAATTCCTTACTTCTTTGGTGCGTCGCCAGCTCTGTGTGGCTCATTTATCCAAGGTCGAGAGACAAAACTACCATTTGAAAGCATTGGTGGCACTCTGTATTTGCCGCATGCAACTTCGTTACGATTGAGTGACCTCGGTTATACCAATAGTGCACAAAGCGCGCTTAAGATCGGTTTTAACAGCTTAGATGAATACCTAGAAGGTTTGAATAAAGCGATTCGAACGCCTTCTCCAGAGTTTGCAGAGATTGGCATAAAAGTTGGTGATGAGTACCGCCAGCTCAACAGTAATGTGCTGCAAATAGAAAATGAACTTTATGCGCCAATTCGTCCTAAACGTGTGGCAGAGGCAGGTGAAAAACCTTCTGAAGCTCTTGCGCGTGGTGGTGTCGAGTACATAGAAGTACGCTCTCTCGATGTGAACCCTTACAGTGCGATAGGCATCAGTGAAGATCAGGTACGCTTTTTAGATCTGTTCTTAACTTGGTCTGCGCTAACAGAATCCGAACCAATGGATCATTGTGAACAGGCGTGTTGGCGCGAGAACTGGAACAAGGTGATTATCGAAGGGCGCAGATATGGTTTAGAGCTGCAAATCGGCTGTAAAGGCGAGATCCTTACTTTGCAAGATTGGGCAAAGCGTGTATTTGTTGAACTCACTCAAATTGCCGAAAAAATGGATGCTGTAAATGGAGGCGAGGAGTATCAAGCTGTTTGTTATAAGTTACTCGCGTGGATTGATCATCCAGAGCAAACTATTTCGGGCCAGTTACTTGAAGATACCAAGCGTTTCGGGGGCTTAGGTAAAGTCGGTTGTGAAATTGGAAAAGAGTATCGCCAGCAGCATTTAGGTCATTGCTACCGTATTTATAGTGAATCTGAAATGGAGCTTGAGGTTGAGCGCTCTCGTATTGCTCAGTCTGAAGCAGAGGCGATGGATAAACAAAGCTTTGATGATTTTCTTCAAGAGTACTTTGCCTACTTAAAAGCATAAGGAAACCAAGTGATAAGGATATTTGTTGTCATACTTAGTTTTGCAGTGCTAGGCGGTTGTGCCACCGCACCACCTAAAAATCAGTCTAACTTGTGTGAGATATTCCGCGAAAAACCAGACTGGTATGACGATGCTCTAGATATGCAAGAAGAGTGGGGAACACCGATCCAAGTCTCAATGGCGTTTATAAAGCAAGAAAGCAGCTTTAGGCACGACGCCAGACCACCGAAGGATTATTTGTTAGGCATTATTCCTTGGGGGCGCGTGAGTAGTGCCTATGGTTACGCTCAGGCGCAAGATCCTGCTTGGGAAGACTTCCAGAAAGCAACCAATCACGGCGGTTCGAGAACAGATTTTGCTGATGCGCTGATGTTTGTTGGCTGGTATACCGATGCTACTCAAAAACAGCTTGGGGTATCTAAGTGGGATGCTTACAATCAGTATTTGGCATACCACGAAGGGCGCGGGGGCTTTAAAAGAAAAAGCTACCAGGGTAAACCTTCATTGGTAAAAGTTGCTCGCAAAGTAGAGCAGCAAGCAAAGGATTATGGTTGGCAACTTAAACAGTGCCGACAAGAATTAGAAGACAATAGAAGCTGGTTGTTTTAAGAGCAGTTAACATGGAGAAGTACAATGCCGTTACTTGATAGTTTTACCGTAGACCACACACGAATGAATGCGCCTGCAGTTCGCGTGGCAAAAACCATGACAACCCCAAAAGGTGATACCATCACGGTATTTGACCTACGCTTCACCGCACCAAATAAAGACATTTTGTCAGAAAGAGGCATTCACACGCTTGAGCACCTTTATGCGGGTTTTATGC
The DNA here is from genome assembly GCF_001188205.1 of Vibrio sp. VPAP30. NCBI lineage: Bacteria > Pseudomonadati > Pseudomonadota > Gammaproteobacteria > Vibrionales > Vibrionaceae > Vibrio > Vibrio sp. VPAP30. The sequence continues at coordinate 4,692 of NZ_LBLS01000022.1, read as the reverse complement.
GTAACCACCTTAATAGTGATGTGGTTGAAATTATTGACATCTCTCCAATGGGGTGCCGTACCGGATTCTACATGAGCTTGATTGGTACACCACAAGAGCAGCAAGTGGCTGATGCCTGGTTAGCAGCGATGAAAGATGTACTTAAGGTCGAGAGTCAAAACAAAATCCCAGAGTTGAATGAGTATCAATGTGGCACCGCAGCGATGCACTCTTTAGATGAAGCAAAGCAGATTGCTGAAGCGATTCTTGCTGCTGGAATTTCTGTAAACAAGAACGATGAGCTTGCTCTACCAGAAGAAATGCTAAAAGAACTTAAAATCGATTAGTCATGACTAAAATAGGAAAGGAAGGCCAAATGCCTTCCTTTTTTGCTTTCGAATGAGCGACTAGTTCGCTTTTGGTAGTACCACCACTTGGGTTTTGGCCCAAATATCGTGAAAGCCCCGTTTTTTCGGATCGATAGGAACGGTTAAGTTGGCAAGACCAAAGCCTGAAGTGCCGATGCGAATCAGTGCCTGAGTCACTGTAACCGGAGAACCATCATTACTGCGCATGTGCAGTTTCCAAGCTCGCATTCCTAGCGTTTGACCAGCACGAGTCCAAAAATAAACAAAGAAATAGATCCAAACAAACGCTAGGTAAGCGGTGTAAACTGGACTCCATAGTGGATGATGAGTCAGAAAGGCGCTGACATCTTCAAACTCACCCAAATGAAACAAACCCATCGCCATTAAGGCGTGCAAAATAGCAACCACGACACCCGCAGCCATCATTTCAACCGCAATAATAATTAGGCTATCGTATAAAAGCGCCCCTAAACGGCGAAATAGTCCCGCTGGTGGCAAAGAGTTTGTTGCAGACATAACACTCACTTACATAAACAAAATAAGTCGACAGAATATAGTGTCAAAAATGCCCTGAAAAGAGAGCTTGCGCACAGACTCTTCAATTGGTCGCACTTCAAGAGGCTTTAACGGAACATTCCAGCTAGCAGTTAGTAATGTTTCCTCTGTACTTCGATCACATCCTCCCTTACTGCACCAACGGTTTGCCATATTGTCTGCACGAGTTCTGGGTTATCTTTTGAAAATTGCAGGCCAAATATTAGGAAATAGTCTTTGGTTGTGATTGCAGGAAACACTTGTTCTATTTGATCAGACCAAGGCTTATCTTTAAGGTACTGCTGAGCCATAGTGTCTTGAATCGCAATGGCATCGATGCGTTTGGATCTCAACATATGGAATAACTGCTCGGTGTTTTTTGCTTCATGCACCAGAATATTGTTTTGTTTGAGCTGCTCTGTAATAGAAAAACCTAGGTGAGCCGCTATCAGCTTGTCTTCTAACTTATCAAAATTAGACCCATTCCAATCTAATGAGTGCTGTTTTAGCTTATAGAAGTAGTAACCTAGCTTAGCGATGCGTTTTGTACTATCAAGAGTTCCATTCTGCATCGGATAATCAGCAAACCGAGCGCGATTAGCGTTGTAGGAAAAAATAAACCCTCCGTCTACTTCACCAGTGGCAATATAATCAAGCACTCTCTTTCCCGGTAAACGAAGGTAGTTTATCTCTATTTCTAGCTGGTTAGATGCCTGATTGAGTACATCTAATGCAAGACCGGGAGGTTCCGCAATATGAGTGCCGTTACCAATTTGGAAGGGGTAAGACTCTACATCTGAGTATGCGAGAGTTAACGTTGTCGCTATAGCCACCTTACTTAAGATGGTGGTTAGTACGAGCATGGTGAACAACCGATATATGTACGACCGCATATAAGATACCTCAATTTCGATTTGCTCTTCTGTCAGTATAGACAGTAGAACACCGAGTAATGATTTGCGTTCCGGGAACATCTCTTGTGGTGAAAATATCAGCAAACGATGGTTATCTAAGGTTTTTTCCTTGCAGAGCTTAAATGCATACGTATAATGCAAAGCATCAAAGGGTAAAGCCCAGAGATGCCGGTGTGGTGAAATTGGTATACACGACGGATTCAAAATCCGTTGCCTTCGGGCGTGGCGGTTCAAGTCCGCCCACCGGTACCATACATAGAAAGGTCGCTTTTACAGCGGCCTTTCGTCGTTTTAGTCATTGTAAAATACATAAAGGTAACGTCTAAGCGTTGCCTCCTTGGTGGTGGCAGGAATGCCTGTCCAGTCTGTCTATCTGTACCATATTTAGAAAGGTCGCTTTATATAGCGGCCTTTTGTCGTTTTAGCTGTATATAAATGCAAACAGTTCAGTGGTGATTTGTCTTCAGTCAGTCAACGTTGCCCAGACTTATGTGGTCAGATTCATTTAGAATCCAGTCAGTGTTGTTCTCCAAAAAAGCTAAAATTTTCGGCTAGTTAGAAAAAAACTGTCTATCTTTAAAATAACAACATGGAGATAAACAATGTATCAAGTTACCCCTTACTTATTTTTTGCTGGTCGTTGTGAAGAAGCACTCGACTTTTACCATAGGTGTTTTGCTGGTGTCGTTGTAACCAAGCAACTTTTCAAAGATGCTCCCCAGCAAATAGAGGGGGCGGATCCTAACTGGGTAATGCATGCAGAGTTTGAGGCATTCGGCCTGAAGCTGATGCTCTCTGATGGAATACTCGCACAAGAACGTAGCGGCAATAACATCGCTTTGGCAATTGTGTTAACCGATCTCGATGAGCAGGCGCGTATTTTTGACAAGTTGTCTCACGGTGGGCACATCATGATGCCACTTGCCGATGCGCCGTGGGGAGCCCGTTTTGGTAAAATTGAAGATAAGTTTGGAGTTCGTTGGATACTTAACTGTGATTTAGTCAGGTAACAAAAACACACAATCTGACGTGTTATTGATCTCTCACTTAACACTCACTAGTGGTGAATTCATATTGTCAATCAATTAAAATTATAAATTGGTTATAAATAGATAAGTTGTATATAGATCGTGGCCAGCATCAAAATAACAGTAGATAGATTACAGCCAGGGTTGCATATTCGGCTTCCAGTCAAGTGGAATGAGCATCCCTTCTTATTTAATAGCTTCAAGATAAAAGACGAAGACCAGATTCGCATGATCCGTCATTTGGGGATCAAACACGTCTTTATTAATACTGCGCAGAGTGATACTCAACCTTTACCCGTTGCTGAAGAAGATTCAAATGCAGATGTAGAAGAAGTGCTGCATGAAGAAATTGACCTTGAAGCGCAAAAACTTTGGAAAGAAAAGCAAGATAGAATTGAAAAACTGAATGCTTATCGCCGACGTGTCATCCATTGCGAGAAAGAGTTCGAACGTTCGCTATCTCGAATGAGGGCTGTGATGAATAAAATTCGTAACCGCCCAGAGCAGGCAGTTGATGAAGCCAGTCAGTTGGTCAACGATATAGTCGATAAATTGCTGAGTGATGATAATGTCACACTACATCTAATGAATGGAAAAAGTGAGTTTGAAGATATCTACTTCCATTCGCTCAACGTATCCGTAGTCGCCATGATGATTGCTAAGGCTAAAAAACTCAGCGCTGATCAGATAAAAGAAGTTGCTTTTGCCTCTTTATTTCATGATATGGGAAAAGTGAAGGTCCCTACTGCGATACTACGTAAGCCAACGCAGTTAACCGAGCCGGAGAAGAATTACCTCAAACTGCACACTAAGTATGGTCTAGAGATTGCGGCTCATATGGATAGCTTCCCGGAAACTGCACGCACAGTCATCGCTCAGCATCATGAGCTAAATGATGGCTCAGGTTATCCCGAAGGTTTAAAAGAAAATCAGATAGACGAGCTTACCCAAATTGTTTCAGTGGCGAACGCTTATGACAATTTGTGCCATAGCAACATTCCTGCAGAACAAAAGATACCTTATGTTGCGTTATCTCACTTATTTAAGAACTGTAAGCATCAATATAATAGTGAGAATTTGAGCCTGTTGATTAAGTTTATGGGAATCTATCCACCAGGTACGGTAGTGCAGTTGTCAAATGATATGGTCGGATTGGTGATTTCGGTAAATGCGCAAAATATTCTTCATCCTAACGTACTTATCTATGATCCGTCAGTACCTAGAACTCAAGCTCCAATCATTGATCTAGCAGAAAAAGAGATAAAGATAGTTAATGCTATCTTGCCGAGTAAATTACCTGACAAAGTGCGAGAGTATTTAAACCCACGTTCACGAATTTCCTATTTCTTTGATTCTGATGAGTAGTTATCCACAGGGATTTGTGGGTAACATCTGACTATATTGAGAGTAAAGTGGGTGTAACTAAAGGTCTGGCTGATTAGTGTTCAGTTAGGCTTTTTTTATGAAAAAAACGTGTTTTTCTCTTGCCTTAAAATTGGAACTCCCTATAATGCGCATCCACTGACACGGCAGACGCCACAAGGCTTCAGCGATAGTCAGAGAGGTAAAAGCTTCTGAGAGAATAAATTTGAAAAAGTATTTGACTCTTCAAATTATCTCGCTAGAATTCACCTCCGCTTCGAGAGAAAGTTTCTCGAAAGCACTGCTCTTTAACAATATAAACCTATCAATCTGTGTGGGCACTCGTTGATGATAATCCAATTAGAAACTTCGGTTTCAAATTAGGTTTCAATGAACTGAGTGACCAATTTGATAACTTCGGTTATCGAGCACAGTCAATTCATTATCGTTCTGTTGGAACGATAATAGCTTTAAAATTACACAGTAGTTTTGAAGTCAGTATTCATT
>NZ_LBLS01000017.1:0-148613 GCF_001188205.1 Vibrio sp. VPAP30 | reverse complement strand
TACCTTTCGTTCTCAGTGAGGTGCGTGTATCTCATGTTTTTTACTTCTTGGCGGGAGCAAACTTCATGATTATCGCATCTCACTGTTTTTATGTTCAGAGGTGTCGCACTTCGTACTTGAATCCAAGCAGATTAACAATCTGTTTAAGAGTGATTCGCAACGCTTGGCATTTTTGCTATGCGTTGCGTTTTGTGTTTAAGGTAGTCTGCGGTCGCATCGGTATTGCGTTGCTCACACCTTAACAGGGCGTTAGGCTTCTCATGGAGCGTGGTACTTATGATAAAACTGGTATGGCTTTTAGTGAGACTCGCAATAGTTTACTTGCTACTAGGAGTTATTATTGGTGTTTTAATATTGACCAATAGCTCGTATCCGAGATTCTTCTCCTTAGAACTAGATACCATTGGTTGGATTAGCATATTCTGGTCTGTAGTTGCGTATATCTTGGTTCGGTTTGAAACCACGAAAGAAGTCGGAAAGTTTTTGTTCGTGAGCATACTAGGCGCGTTAGTTCTCTTAATGTACGTCGAGAAACATTTCTGGCTTCAAGACATGAGAATCCATTTTTGGACAGCATTTTTAGCGGTCATTTTTGCGATATCACTCTTGTTCTTCGTCTTACCTCATCGGCAATTAAAACCATTATTATTTCTTTTACCTGTATCGGCATGTTCTTGGTTTTTAGTATGGGTGAGTTATAGGCCGGCTAGCTTGGTTATTGAGATACTAGTGGCTAAAGGGAAACTACCAGAAGAGAACATAAACAAGGTCATTGAGTTGATGCCAGAGGTATTTCGTAGTTGTTTAACTTCGGGTGTTTTTATGGTTTGTTTAATTATGCCTTTTTATATTTTCGCACGGTGGGGGCATGACCCGAAAGGAACCTACCAAAGCCTAACAAACGCTTTAAGACGGATTCGCAACGCTCGGCGGTTTTAGTTTGAATAGACTTTTGTGTTTACGGTGTAATAAATGAGTGTCGTGGTAGCGTTGCTCACCACTTAAGCGGGCGTTATGCCTATTCTGTAACTATGTACTTGAATTCTCATTTATAAACCACATATTGCATATGTAAGTTAATGGAAAGGATTCATATGAAAAATATTGTTGTAAGTGCAGGTGACGTTGTTGTTAGTGATTTTGGCGGTTACCAGCACTGGTCTATCGTAACAGATACTTTCTGCTCTAAAGGTCTTCCTCAATTAATATCAGCGACTAAACGAAATGGTACAGTGCGTGAAGAGCCTTGGGACGTTGTTACTCAGGGCAAACACACTTATGTAGCAGACATTAAATACAATCGACCTGTTTCTGAAGTTTTACGGCTTTCTCGTTCGAAGATTGGTTCATGGGTATATTCGCTAACGGATAATAACTGTGAACATTTTGCAAAGTGGGCAACAGGGTTGAAAGTTAGCTCGACGCAAGTTGTTGCTGGAGTATCAGGAGCAGCGGCAGGTGCAGCTTTGGTTGGGTTGTGCGCTGAAAACCCAAAAGCAGCAAAGTTGCTCGGTGGTGCTGTTGTGCTTGGAGGGCTAGCTGTTTTAGCCGCACGGGCAGTGGAGAAAAAATAGGCATAACAATCTGTTTAAGAGGATTCGCAACGCGTGACATTTTTACTATGCGTTAATTTTAGTGATTAAGGTGATTTGCGGCGGCTTTGGTATTGTGTTGCCCACACCTTAACAGGACGTTAGCTTTTTGGAGAATATGTGCACGATACACTGAAATTATTGCTGGTTTTTTTGCTACTTTATGGTGCCTTGGGTTTGTTTCCTTTGTACTGGGCAAGTAACGCTATAAGTCGCCTTGAGAAAGGATTATCCGGTAGCTTCTTGATTTACTATGCGTCTTTTATGCTAACAATGTTTGCTTTAACCGGTAGCGGAATTGACAATCTAACCGAGAAAGAAATTATGGAACTGACTGGGTTAGATTCTTTCAAGCAATATGTAATTATGCTCGGATTTATTTTTACTTTCCTTTTTGGTGGCGTTGGGACGAATGTAATTACCGATGCACTCAGAAGCAAAAGTGACCAAGCAGAAGTGCTTGCAGCAATAAAACGCATTGAAGCTAAGTTTGAACATCTATCCGTTGATAAGACAGCTCCGAATAAGTCTCGCTTATATAACATTGCAAAATCTGCCAGTATGATACTTTTTGCCGCTACAGCTTTGTACCTCATTATCGGTTAAGCGCAAAGCTAACAAGTCGCTTAACAGGGACTCTTAACGCTTGACCACTTTCATACAAATCGGCTTCAATGTTTAGGGCACAATTATTAAGTGGGGTGGTATACGTCTCCAAGGCTTTAGTTGTTGCCGTAAATCTTGAACTCATGTACAAAACTATTCTAATTACAATAGGAGTTAAATTGCATGAGTTTAGTTGTACGTCAGGTGACTCTCGATGATGCTGAAGGCATTACAAATATCCTCAATCCCATCATTGTTGAAGGCTTATACACTGTATTGGACACAACCTTTACGCCTGAAGACGAAAAAGGGTTCATTGCTCAGTTTCCTGAGCGTGGTGTGTTTACAGTTGCTTTACCCAGAAGTGAATCAACGATTATTGGTTTCCAAAACATTGAGCCATTCGCACAATACACAAAAGCTTTTGACCACGTAGGCATCATTGGTACGTTTGTCAGTGAAAATGCTCGTGGTAAAGGTGTTTCAAAAGAGCTTTTCAACTCGACATTCGAAGTCGCAAAACAAAAGGGCTATGAAAAGCTATTTGCTTACGTTCGTAGTGATAATGAGCGAGCTTTAGCAGCTTATCTTAAACAAGGCTTTGAAATTGTAGGTACAGCAAAAAAGCATGCAAAAGTTCGCGGGGAATACGTAGACGAAGTCCTCATAGAAAAGTTTTTGTAGGCGTTGAATAGAAAATACTAGGGTATTTAAGAGTGATTCGCAACGCTTGGCATTTTTGCTATGCGTTACGGTTAGTGTTTAAGGTGGTATGCGGAAGCATCTGTATTGCGTTGCTCAAGCCTTAACAGGGCATTATGGCGCAAAGGCAGAGTCGGCTGAGGTAGCAACATGAGCAAGAAAGTAAAAGTAGCCTTGAACTGGCTCAAAGGTCTCTTGGAGTCGGAAGAAATCGAGTATCAAATAGTCGGTGGCTTGGCGGCTACGATTCATGGTTGTAATCGTGACGTTGCAGACATAGATCTCTATATCGAAAATTCTGATGCAAATAAAGTATTAGCTCTTGTTTCGCAGTACGTCTCTAAGCCACTAACTCATTACTCAGAATATGGCTGGGACTTAGAGTATTTCCAGCTAATCTACCGAGATCAAAAAATTGAAATAGGCTTGGCTCAACGTACCAAGATCCAATCTTCACAGGATGGTTCGTGGCATCAACTTGAAATCGACTTCTCACAGTCAGTTACTAAAATTTATCAAGGTATTGCATTACAAGTTATTCCTGTTCATAAGTTAGTAGAGTATAAACAGATATTGGGTAGGGAAGTAGACCTAATTGACGTTCAGCAGTTAACTTCAAGTTCAGCGCGATAACAAGCATTTAATGTACCCATGATTGGTGCGATAGTCAGTTTGTTTAATGGCGGACTCGAAACCTATAGGCAGTATAACCGCAATAAGGCGGAAGCCTTAAAGCGAAAAGATGAGCTCGACCAGGAGAAACATCAGGCGAGGGTGCGCCGATTGCAAAAGGGCGAAGAGCAGGCCAGCAGTCTTGATGAAGTGAGCATTAGAGAGCGCGGTTTTAAAGACGAATTTATCCTGCTTGTGGTGTTTATTCCGCTCATTCTTTCCTTCATTCCTGATTACGCGCCGTATGTCGAACAAGGCTTTGAAGCGCTGCAGAATATTCCCGAACCGTATTGGTATGTGGTGGGCGCCGTCGTCATTGATACCCTTGGCATGCGGGCCATGGTCCGTTATCTGCTGGAATTCTTCTCAGGCAAGTTCAGGGGGCAATGATGGAATTACTCGAAGCGATGCTCATCGCTCTAATCACTGGTGTCGTTTCAAGCGCAGGCACCATTGCAGCGCTGAAAACCGACATCAACTGGATTAAGAAGGTGCAGCAAGACCAGGAACAACGAATACGCAAACTGGAGGACTCTCATGGCTAAACGATGTTGCAAGTGCAAAGGTCGCAAGCAAAACGGCCAGCTCAAGAAAGGGTACACGCTCAAAGGTGGACGGGTTGTTAAAGCCACCGCGACGAAAGACCCGACGCAGACGCTAAAGAAAACCGCTCAATAGGGCGGTTTTTTACTTCTCTTACGCTCAAATTTTGATTGAAAGCAAATTATATAGAATTAATATGCATTTCAATGCACCAACTGATTGCTCTAATTTTAAGCCACTGATAAGTTGACGAAAATATGGCTAGCCCTAGTACGAGCCAGTAAGAAAATAGAAAGATTCTATAACTAAGTACAGACCTATTATGTCTAATAACTGTTAAGTGTTTTTATCAATTTTGGAGTACATGTTTGAAAGTTACAGGAACAGCAGTTGTTGCCATTTTTACTTTAACAACAACTAGTTTTGGCTTTTTGCTTGGTTGTACATTTGTTGGAGATTACTTTGTTGGAGTGAAATGGACAGATGTATTAGCTGGGGTTGGCGCACTTCTTGGTGGCGTCGCCACAACTTGTGCAGCATATTTTGCATATCGAGCACTGAGTACTTGGAAAGATCAATTTGCACACTCTCAAAGGTATGAGGCTTTTGTTAATTTTGAAAAGTCATATTATGACTTATTAGCTAAATACGAAGATTACAAAGAGTCAACGCTATGGGCTTGTAGACTGAAAAATGGAGCCATTATCCATCCTGATTTAGAACAAACTGCCCAAGATAATGAAGCCATTAAGCGGAATTGGGAACGTTCTTTTGTTAAGTCCACATCAGCATTAGAATGGGCGTGTACTTTTGCTAACTCTTCTGAATTGCAAGCCCTAGATGGAGCTCTAGAGATTACGAGTAATTTAATGAGTCAACAAATTCAATCTCTTGAAAATTTACAGAGACAAGGTGCGTTTATCACGTACTCAATAAGCTTAGATGATATGCTTGACACGGTTTCAAAAAACGTAAAACAAGAAGTGAAAAATATTATAAAACAAACACATAACAAACAATTCAAGAGTAATTCCTAACGCTTGGCATTTTTGGTGTTAAATTTGAATTTAGTATTTACGGTGGTCTGGCTGAGTTTTGTGGTAGCGTTACTCACACCTTAATTGGGCGTTAAATTCATAGAGGAATATCGTGGTATCTCAAGCATTTTGGTATGCGCTAAAGCAAAATATGCTAGTAAGCTTACTTGCATTTATAGCGCTTGCAGTCGTGATTTTGTTGGATGTTGTGTTTTTTGATGTCACAGAGCTCTTTCCTGGAGGTGCGGAGCTTGCAGATATTATCAGTAACTTATCTATGTCGGTCGTTGCAGGTTATATTTTTTATATAATGACATCCGTTAAACTTGAAGCAGATAGAATTAACAAATCGAAAGAAATAGCGAAGAAGATTGTTGGTTCAGTTAGAAACCAAACTGTTTTAATGTTTCGAGTCTTAGCTGAGCAACCTCATGAAAAGTTCACCACTTTTCCCTCCGAAGATGAGTTATCAGGTTACTTGAACAACAAAACGTTTGTTACCAAAGTTAAAGGTACGCGATATATTGACGGAAATGGTGTTGTACACGAGCGTGACCTTCACTTTTATCTGTTTAATGACTTTCCTCCAAAGGCGTTACACTTGCAGAGTTCATTGTCAGCATATCTCGACTTTCTTGACCAAGATATGCAAGTTGCATTTTACAAACATTTCAACTCGAACTTTTTTGACAACTTCGCTGATCCGACCGTCGCGATAGTCTTAAATGGACGCAGCAACAATATTTCGGATTTCACAAATTGTTTTTTCGTCCTAAGGCAAACCACTTTGGACTTAGTAGAGTCGTATGAAAGGGTCTACGGTACGCTAGAAAAATGAATTTAACAAAGCGTTCAAGACGGATGCCCAACGCTCGGCATTTTCGGTTTACTTTGGGTTAAGTGTTTATGGCACAATGGTTTAGGTAGGGTGGTTGGCGTTGCTCACCACTTAACGCGGCGTTATGTAAAAAAGAGGAAAACTATGTTTCATTGGAAGAAAGAAAAACATCCGCAGGTCAAGCATACGATCGTCTATTTTGATACAGACAAAGATACAGCTGGGCGCTTTGAATCTAGACATAGTACAAACAAGCGTTTGGACATAGAGGTATGCAGTAACATTAGTGAATTATTGAGTCGAATTGATCAGCACCCAACTAAGCCAATAGATTTGATATTAATTGATTTCTATTCAAAACTCCCAGTGTCGCAATGTTCTGAACGTGAAGTGGAAAGCTACAAATCAAGTTTAGAGCCAGAGAAGGCAAGTATTACTGAAGTCATAATGGACTTCCAAAAACACAAAGATCATATTAATCAACAAATAGATAAGGTTTGGTTACGTGAAGGGCTTAACGCTGCAGACACTCTGATAGATTACTTTGAGTATAAACAAATTGATGATATACAAATTGGAATGTATTCAATGTTGGGGCGTAGGCTTATAGCATCCAAAGATGCATCACGCCTGCAATCAAAAGGTGTCGTTTGGGTATGGAAGTCTAAAGATGGTCTACTTAAGGAATGTGCGAACGACGCACATCTGACTACAGTCTCAGAAGAAGCTGTTGCTAATTCCGAGTTCGACTCTATTCACAGTGCTATTCTTTCAAAAAAGCTAAGAGGCATTAGAGTTTCTGAAGTAATAGGTGATTTAAAAGATGCTAGAACTTCTCACTTGCTTACTTTGTTTGCTCTAGTTATTTCTTTGATATTTAACTTTTCAAATTTCGACTTTGGTATCGGGCATTTAGACTGGTTTGGTTATATGTCTGCGTTAATTGTCTTGTTTGTGTCTATAAAAGGGGTGTACAAGACGCTAAGTAAGCTCAAAGCACTATCAAGTAGGAATTTTACATAACAAAGCGTTTAAGACAGATTCCCAACGCATGGCACTTTTCATTCCATCGTTGGGTTTTGTGTTTAAGGTGGTGTGGTTAGGTTTAGTGATGGCGTTGCTCACTACTTAACGCGGCGTTATACCGTTTTAGCAATTACAAATATTTATTGTAGGATTTAAAGTGAACAGTAGATTGAATATAACGTTACCAATTGTGGTCGACGTGGATATGGAAGAAAGCCAACTACAGCAAAGTATTCAGGACTCAATTTTGCATCATGAGTCTGCATTTTATGAACGAATGGCATCTGTGTGCGTTCAATATGACATGAGAGCGGAGTTGTGTGAGGGAAGCTTAGATGTAGAAAGCGTTTCATTAGCTGATCTTGAGTTTACCGAAGATGACGAGCTTGTTTTGAACTTTACTGGAAGTGTTGAAGTAACCTATGACTGGTATGCCCATTATGGATGTAAAAATATGTGTGGTGGTGATCAAGTCAATGATCGTTGGGAATTCAATGCTGTCGATAGCGAAATTAGTTTTTCTTTAGAAATTCAACAGGAAAGAGTGGACGAGCTGTAAAGCAACGGTATAACAAACTGTTCAAGAGTGATTCGCAACGCGTGGCATTTTCATCATGCATTGATTTAAGTGATTAAGGTGGTATGCGGCGGCGTCGGTATTGCGTTGCTCACACCTTAATGCGGCGTTATATTTTTAGGTGAGTATGAAGAAAATATCGGTCAAAATTCAAGCTAGATCAGCTTGTGATTGCTTCAAAGTAGCAAATACATCATTAGAGTTGGCGAGAAGAGCTGAAGAAGACTGGGAGCGAGAGCATCACTGTATAACAGGGATTACTTTCACAGCTTTTTCTATAGAAGCAATGCTTAATCATTTTGGTAAAATCTATGATAAAAATTGGAATGAATTAAAAATGGAGCGGAAATCCCTCCATAGGAGATTGTTCGGATTTGTAAACTTACCAAACTATTTGGGTACTAAAAATTATCAATTAGCCAAACAGTGTTTCGAAATGCGCGATGCATTCGCTCATGGAAAAACAGTTATGGAGTCGTTGGAAGTTGAGCCACCAGAACTTACCGATGATGAAGCTATAGCAATGCACATGTGTTCAATTTCATCGGCTCCTTTTAGGAGCTCGAATTTTCAGACTTTTGAGTCTTTTGTCAAGGCTGCTAGAGAAATTGAGCGTGATATTCAAAAAAATGGTTTCTATCCCGATACTGTGGATCATCCACTGTATGAGCCACAACCTTTGAGGGAGTGTCCCTTAAGTGTCACAGGTTTACGTGAATGGTAAAAATATAACAAACTGTTTAAGAGTGATTCGCAACGCATGGCACTTTTACTATGCGATGCGTTTGGTGGTGTTCGACGGCATCGGTATTGCGTTGTTCACACCTAAAAGGGCGTTATGTTTAAAATCGATAATGTGCCTTGAATTTCATATCATTAATACCCATATGATTGGTGAGTGATTTTGATAGTCACTATGTATCGGATATTTGCTTAACTGTTTAGGTGATTGTTTATGAAGTTTCAAGGTGCAGTAATTAAAGAGCAAGGTATCACCTTTGCTATTGTCATTGTAAAAAAATACGTTGTTGATTCCGCACATGAAAGTGAAAAAACAATAAACGCTTTCATGCACCATTTCCCAGGTATGCCCGTCACATTAATGGCACAGGATTCCCGAGGACGTGCTACCTATCGAGGTCGTAATGACATTGTGAAGTTCTTGGCAAACTTGCATCCTTCTCAAATACCGTGGCGTGAGTACACATTAAGCTAAGGTTAGGTTCAACTAACTTAAGAGTGATTCGCAACGCTTGGCATTTTTGCGATGCGTTGCGTTTAGTGTTTAAGGTGGTACGCGGTGGCTTTGGTGTTGCGTTGCTCACACCTTACAAGGCGTTATGCAAATTTTATAAGGTAGCAAAAAATGAATCGCATTTTATGCGTGTTAAGTATTGTGTTGTCGTTTAGCTCTTTTGCAAACGATTTAAACTGCGAGCAGTTGATATTAGACCAATTTGAAGGTGCTAGAAGCCTATATTCAACTGAAGCAGACATCCATAGGCTTGGTTACCAAAACCCTAAGTTAGCATCGTGGAAAGAAGGTGTTGATAAGCTAAATAGCAAATGTGTTACTGAAGCTATTGAATTGCCGTTTGAGCGCCAGATCTATACATCCGACCTTTATTCCTTGATGCAAGCATATATCACGGGCAAAGGTATTGAAGAGTGGCAAACAAAGTTCACCCTTGCTCTTGTTTGCAATCAAGCCCCTTCAGCGTGTGAAAAGTACATTAGTAAGCCAACAGACACAGAGCTAGAAGCTTTATGGGAAAGTGTGGTGAACTAAAATCTGCATCACAATAAATTTAAGAGTGATTCGCTACGCGTGGCATTTTACTGTGCGTTGTGTTTTGTATGGTTAAGGTTGTATGCAGCAATATAAGGAGATATTTTGAACTTTTAAGAAGCAAAACGAAAATCTATATTGTATAGAATTGTGCTATTAGTTGTCTAAACGTTGCATCGCCTTGCGGTAAACATCACTACGTTCGCGTTTACCAACGGCTAGTACAGTAACAGTGATAACATCGTCTTCGACCTTATAGACTAATCGGTAACCGGATTGGCGAAGTTTTATCTTATACAGGTTGTCAGCCCCTGTGAGCTTTGATGCTGGAACATGGGGGGTTTCCAAGCGCTCAATCAACTTTTTCTTAAATTGCTGTTGCAACGTCGCACCTAGTTTTTTCCATTCTTTAAGTGCGCTCTTTTTAAAGTCAAGTTTATAGGTCATCTATATTTACCGAAATACTTTCTTCTGATTCGCGCTCTTTGGCTATCGCAAGCAACTCAAGATCTTCGAGTCTATCCACCAGCATTTCATAAGCTTGAGCAGGGACGCAATAAAAAGCAGGCTCATTTCGATTCAGCACGGCAACCGGCTCGCCACAACCACTAGTTGCAACTTTCATAGGGTTAGCTTTTAATTCTGTAATACTTGCAGCGACGTCAGCTAAAATTCTTGTGGTCATACAATAGGTCTCTTATTAGGTCTTTATTACGGTTATTTTAGCTCTAGCCAAGCAGTATAACAAGCGGCGCAAATGTTAATACTACTTTGTATTTTTCATGGCGACTTTGCTGATAGTAGGGTATTCGCGGTTGATTATCAGATGTGGCGCAATCGAAATTATGACTTCATATTGATCGTCTTTTTATATCTGTATATAAACAGTGTTCTCACTTCTGAAAACTAAAAGACATCTCGCTGACGAAGCCATAAAGCCCGCCTATTCGGGCTTTATTTTTACTTGAATTTACTTGGTATCCAAGGGGCCGGTTGACGCCGTTGTCCACCACCAGAAAATGGCAACCTGTTTACCTTGGGCGGATAGTGTTTAGGGTTATAGATATGGCCATATAGCTCATTCAATTGACGGTGTTCGTCACGCCAATGAACAAAGGCCAACAGCTCTTTGGGACTGAATTCGCGGCGTTCGGGGGTGATCAGTGTGGCGCGTTCTTCATGCACACGAAAGCCATCCCAGCGTTCGTCGATCGGCAGATAGCCACGAGATTTGAGCAAGAGTAATTTTTCAGCCATCGGCGGCACGGGATGATGACCAATCAGCCAGCGTTTGACTGTGATTGGTTGCAAGTGAAAAAACGCAGCGGCTTGTTTGATGTCCATGAACTGACGGTGGACGAGCTGATGAAAACTCAACAAATTCATGTGATCTTCCTTCTAATAGTAAAATTAATTCGACCCATTTATTAATGGGTACTGACGTTTGATGCGCGCAGACTGATTGTCAGTGACGATGAAAAATCACCGAAAATGACCAAAGTGGTGGCGCGACAAAACTGAGTTAGGAAAACCCCAGACCGAATGACAAGGCGCGAAGCCTTATTTATCGACTAATTGAATTCAGATTTGGAAGCAAAACAAAATGTTAGGATTTCAAGAAATGATAAATTGCACCTACATACTTGGTGCGCATTACGTGCACTAGGGTAAAGTCCTGATCAATCCGGTCTTATATCATCTAACACTTTGATGACACGTTCGTTTTTCTGCTTATTGGGTAGGAGCCCAAGCACGACATTTTGATCGCTTTCGCCGAGCATATCGGCGATGCGAAACGCAATGTCCCAATCCATCCCACACGTTCCTTTTCGCCACTTACGCAATCGACTCTCATAAATTCCCAACTTCTTTGCTAATTGGTACTCCGAGGTGAGCTGATATTTTGCTTTTACACGATTCAGTAACGAGTTTGTGTAGTTAAAAACAGTCATAAACTGGCTCCTTTGAACTCATTCTAGGCAGGACAAATCAGGCTTTGCAATCCCGATAACGCATTGGCGGTACGAAAAAACATTCAATACAGTGATACACGTCCAGTACGTGATCGTGTAGGAGCGGAGATGGCGAGCAAACAGCAAATTGTGTCGGTTCTGAGTGAAGCAGAGAAAGAGGCCGAACAGGGGCGTTTAGACACTAGCTTACGATTACTCATCGTGTCAATCCGAGAACTGCTGACGTTGTTAGAGCAGGGTGTGGATGATGAACCGCGCGCGCATTAATCCCCGTGTGCGTCGTTATCGCGAGCGCCATCGCCGTTGGCCACGATCACGTCGAGCTACTGAAGGAAAGGAACATGCACAGCGAACTCGACGACCAACGAGTGTTACAGACTTGCTTGGCGCACTTAACGGCCGCCATGAACACCTCGAAACACATGACAGATATAACGGGTGATCCCACGCTTCATACCAGCCTGCTGTCGCCCCTGCTGATTTTAAGCAGCGATTTACTGACGGGCTCTAAACGTTACCACGCGATTGGCTCTGACATGGCGACCTTTGCGATGGCCTACAGCGTCCGCACGGCAGATTGGCAGTGTTGGGAAAAAGACACGCTGTCAGAGCTAACCACACAGCTTGAACACTACATTGAGCGGATAATGAAAAACCACAAATTGCCGCATTCAGTGACGCCGTCACGGTCAGTGCAATGAGTGAACGCCGCTTTACTCGTCGCGAGCGCCCCTTCGCTGCCATGCACCGTGAGCGTTGGCAATCCTTGCTCCGCGATCCGTCTAAACACGTCTATTTGCTATCGGATTCAGGCAAGAGCACACAGCGTCAGTTCTTGCGCGACATTGCCTTAGTTATGGATTATCTGGTCAGTGAGCTCGAATTCCGTACGCGTAAGGTGGGCGTGGCCACTCGTCGCGGTTTCCTATTGCGTACTTGGGCCAATGTGGCCGAAGGGACGGGATTGCCGGTTTGGCGGGTCAAACAGTGCGTGTCGTTTGCCAAGCAACGCGGCTGGCTGACATCCACTCAACCAAGACACAATGAAAACGGCCAGTGGTATGGCTTAGCCTCGATAAAGCGCATCAGTGAGCGCTATTTTACCGACTTAGGGCTGCAGGGCGCCTTCCACAAAGCGAAAACGGCAGCGAGCGAGACCATCAAGCAGATGGCCATTCGTACCGGTGTTCATGTCCGTTACCTGCTTACGCCCATTACGCTGCTGCGTAAATTTGCCCGTCGTCACGACCAATCCCCATTAAAACGTTGATCCACCCACTTAGGATCGATCCGTTTACTGCACGCTAAATCCCTGAAAAATCGTTGTTTATGCCTGTAAACGCGGTGTCTATGACGCTTTTATCACAGCTATCCACCGTTTCTGTGGATAACGCGGTGACTAAGCGGTGGTTTGTCATAATAACTGCTCCATGAGACCGGATCTTAACCGTGTGATCCATAGTCTTCGACTAGTGATCTTTCTAAAGAAAGATAATAGTGATGATGAGTGTTACCCCCTGAAAAACGGGGATAACGTTGAGGAAGCGGCGTATCTTGCTCGCCAGCGAGCTGACGCCTTAACCGCGCTTGAAGTGTTGTACTGAGTTTGAATAGGACAGTGTGTTGAAAGTCACACGGATTGATCTGTAGGGTGGTTTACTAGCGTAGTAGTATATACTTATCAAACAAATAGATGACTCGAATTGGAGCGATGTAATGATCTACATCGAGATAGCATTGTTTCTTATACCATTGGTGATTTTTGGCTTAATCGTCAAAAGTCGGATTTCTGCTGTTGCCATTCGTCGTCTATATTCTCTGAGTTTTTCTCTTACAATGGTTGTCATTGGGTATTCTTGGGCGGTGAATATTGGTTTGCTTGCTATGCCCAGTGAGGATGACACCACCACGTTGCTCATCGGTAACGATTTTATGATCCTTGCCGACACCATCATCGTTGTCTTTTTGTATCTGTACATTCACACCATTCTGCCTCGTGTCGATGAAACCAAACCGAAACCCGTCAAATAATACGTGATAACACCGATTTTGATTGATTTAGCACAGCGATAAGCCGCAGTGAACGACGATGCACCACCGCCGTGTGTGTCGCTGCGCGACGGTCTGGCAAGAAAGAGGATTTTAATCGATAATAACTATTGAAAGTGGTTTATTAATCGTCATAATCAAAGAGCTAACGTCGTGAGACAGGGGCACCCATTCACCAACGTCGTGAGACAGAGGTCAGTATGACAATCAGACAACAAGAGTTTGCCGACTTATTGGCCAAACTCGATGACATCGAGCGGGCGCTGGCTCAATCTGCGCCAGATTGGTCAAGCATTCCTGCGTTTAAAAAGCCGATGGTCGCCATTCAGACCGCCGAGCAGGCCAAGAGCCATATCGACACCACCGTCACTACCATTAAAGCCATTACCTTGAACTTCCATCAACGGCTCACTGAGCTTGAGGAGGCGCAGCATGGCCAGTAAGAATCCCATCAAAGGTTACATTGCCTGTCCGACGCAAGGTTGCGGCGAAGTGTGTACCGTGCATGCCGTTGGCGAACACCGCGTTTTAGAAGGTGGCGATCCACCGAAGAACAAGCGCCGTTTGGGTCAGCTCTATACGATTTGCCCCAACTGCAAAGCCAATCAAAGCGCGGGCAAACCGTTTCAAGAATGGTTAACTAACCACATGAAACCGACGCGCGAAGGGGTGATTACTGGTTATAAAAACAGTACCCCACAAAAACCGCACTCGGTAACCGATACCAAACCGCACGAAACCAATCACGACGGGGCTTGCGAGGAAAATCCGATAACCGAGCCGAAACCGACCAAGATAACCAAACGAACCGTGGCGGGCGCATTAGCCTTTGTTGGTGGCTGCGCGTTGCTGTTTGTCTTGCTGACCAAGAACAAGGAGCCGCGCCATGAACCAAACCAATGAACCAGAAGTCACGACACCGGTGGATGAGCGCGATCTTACTGCGCAAGCGGCCATCGACGAGATGCAGCAAGAAGAGCACGCCATTGAACAGGCGGAAAGCGACGAGCAGGAAGAAGCCAGCTTTGATCCGGACACCTCGCGCCAAATGCTCGGTTATGGCTTAGGCATTGTCGAGTTCAGCGTCGGTGCGGCGTTTGATGTGCCGTTTGAAATCGATGAGAACGTCGGTAATAAATGGCTCGATGCGGCCACGCCAATGCTGCAGAAATACGGCCCCGCCGGTTTCGCGTGGTTTGCCGAGTATGAGAAGGAGCTGATCTTTGCCATGGCGTCGTGCACCTTGGTTGGCGGTTGTACGCTTCAGGTGCGTCGACTGCGTCAGGAAAAAGCGCTCAATGAGGCCAAAGCCAGCAAGGAGGCCACGCAGGTTGAAGGAGAGACGGATGAAGCTGCCCAGTCCGATCAACAAGAATAACGCGCTCAATGCTCAGCACGTGTGTTACATGGGCACGACGGGCAGCTGTAAAACCACCGCCATTCGCAAGCTCAAGTTGATCCCCAAATCCGCCCAGGTGGTGATGTTCGATCCGTACGCCGAGCATTCAGAGCAACGGCTTGAAGGGCTGAAAGTCGTGCCTTGTGCGTCGTTCTCTGAGTTCTATCAGCGTGCCTGGTATGGGCGAAAGCTACGCAAGCCGTTTCGTCTGGCTTTGGTCAACCAAGAACGGAGCCGCGATAACCTTGAGCGCTTTGCGCAGATGGTGTGGTCATTGGGCGATGGCCAACACGCACATGAGTTGCACTGTGTGATTGAGGAGCTGGCCAAATGCACCAACAACACCGCCAAACTCGATGGTGTCGCAGGTGAACTGTGGACCGGTGGCCGTGGCTTTGGGTTGGTGATGCACGCCACCTTTCAGCGCAGTCAGGAAGTGCCCAAAACCGTGCTCGATGAATCGAAACACGTTTACATTGGCGCGGTCAGTTCGAAACGTAACGCGCGCTATATCGCTGACTATTACGATGTGCCGTACGAGTCGATCCTTGCGCTGAAAGGCTGTCATGAGCGGGAGCATTTAGGCAAAGGGAAATATGCGGATTACATCCTCAAAAGTCCCGGGATTGGTAACCATAGACAAGGGAAAATCTATCCAACACGGTAAGGGTTAACCTATTAGGTTAGAGTGCCTGCCTAATAGGTTTCACTCTCTATTCAGTTACTTATTGGCGTCCTAGGGTCAGGGCATCCATTTCAATGAGGATGTCACTATGCGATTGAATGCTCGTAACGTTGCCATCATTGCTGGCGTATCAGCTTTGACGACAGGGGCGATCATCTTGGCCGTCAACAACAAGGTTGGTGGTCTAGATAAGCTTCTTGGCAAGTCCGGTTGGTTCTAAGGGGGCGCTATGTCAGTCAAACCAATCAAACTGAATTCTATGGTCGGTGCGGCTTGGGGACAGAAAGGCACACTGCCTATTCCCAATGGCCCGACGTATCACGAACTGGTGCTCGAAACCAACGCCGACGCGCAGGACATGACGCGAATTTCTATCACGCTCAATGCGGAAGAGATTTATGTGTTGACCGGCGAAGAGCTGTTGATGCTGGAGCGCTATAAGCGCCGCGATCCCACCAGTGGCCACTACATTATTCCATTTAGCGATGTCGTCGCTCGAACCAAAAATGGGGTGCGCTACACTGGCTTAGTCACTGAGCTCGGAGATAACATTCACCTCGATATTCAGTTCCGAAACAAGCGCGCAGATGCGGACCCACTCACCATTCAAGTGCACGCTTGGGTGAGTAACGCGCAAGCAATGCGCGTCGTAGTGCCGTTGGTCAAACGCGAAACCATGCCCGCCAATGCAGCAGGCGTGAATGAGTTTACTAATCTGATCGCCAGTCCGCTCATCAGTATTCGCCGCATGCACTTTATGCACGACAAGATCACCAAGCTCGAAATTGAGCGTGATTTCGTTAAAGAGTTTGAAGCGAACAAGTTTATCGCTGACGCCAACGCCAAGCGCAACGAACGCACGCCGCAAGCGGGCTATTTTCACTTCGATCCGATTGTCCGCGGTTTCTCGATTGATGAACTGTTTCCGACGCAGCACAGTTCCAATTTGAAGTTCTCGGTCACCACCGAAGACGTGCCAGGTTCTATCCCCATCTTGGTTGAATCGGTGCGTTTAGAGCGACCGGAGAAGCTGCAAGGTGGCGCGGCCTAAGGAGCGCCCATGAAAAGCTTTTTTGATGATTTACTGGAGTTTGGCGCGGGGGCTTTGGACTCCGTTGGCGAGCACGCCGATTGGCTGTTCGACACCAAGGATCAAACCTCCAACCCAAACAAAACCCAGCAGCCTAATCATCCACAGGTGGATAACGCCGGTAATGTGGTCACGCGTCCAATGGGCGCCAAATCCGGTATCGATCCGATGATGCTGTATATCGGTGGCGGTCTGGCACTGACTACTGTGGTGCTGCTTGGGGTGATGGCGTTTAAGAAGTAGGAGAGACCAATGCCACTTTTATTCTGGGCACTCGGCGGTTTTGGTGTCGGCAGTATGTTTGGTGTAAGCGCCAGTAAAGGCCTCAATAAACTGTTGCTGCTCGTCGGGATGCTTGCTGTGTTGCTGTATTTCGCCAAAGGAGGCCTGTGATGCTCGGATCATTAACGTCGTTAACCGGTGGCGGTGGTTTACAAGGCGGTGCGTCAGGACCCGCGATGTCCGGTACGTCAGGCAACACCACCAACAATATGGGTTTCACGGGCGGAGGGATCAACCTCGGCGGCACCAGCTCCCAATGGTGGCTCATCGTGATGTTGGTGCTGCTTGTCCTGTATGTGGCGCTTAAGAAGTAGTCTTCAGCGTGAGCAATGGACACGGGTTAAAGACCAACTAAAACCCGCACTGAAAGACTATTATCACGACGCCGAACGCGCGGTGAAACAGGGCTACGAGCAGGTGTTTCGCCTTGATAACACCGTGATGCTATTAAGGGGCGAAGTACTCAAAGGCGGCAGCAAGGAATTAGTTGTCGTTGCGTTGGTGGGCGATATGGCCTCGGGCACATTGGGCGCGCTTAATCATGCCAGAGCACATGGCTTTGACTCGATACGGGCGCACTTCTTTCGCGCTGGCGCAGAGCGATTTATTCGCCACAGATTGGGGCTACCGGTTCAGGAGATTGAACGCCGAGGCGATGAACGCGTTTTACGAATAAGGTTTGCAGATATGGGTGGCAGAAGCTCTTCACAAAGTCGACAAAGCACGGTCACAACGACCACCAATACCAGTGGTAGCGCAGCCGCGGGCCGTGATAACTACGGCATTATGGTTGCGGGCGTCAATGACTCGGATATTAATCTGACCATGACCGACCATGGGGCGATGGCCATTGCGGGCAATCTTGCCGAGGAAGCGCTCGACTTTGGCCAGCAAACGCTCAAATCCAATGAAACTATTGTGACAGGGTCATTGGATACGGTCAACAACACCGTCGATGAGGCGTTTAACTTTGGCACCTCGGCACTTGAAGAAACCTCGGAAGTCAGCCAGTACGCGATTGACTCGATTAAATCGATGGCCGGACAACAAACCGAAACCACCAAAGCGGCATTGGCGATGGCCAGCAGCGCTAAATCGCGCGAGCAGACCGGTGGCCTTGAGTCCGACAACAACTTACTGAAAAACATTTCTCTGATTGTCGGCATTGCCGGCACCATCATCACCGTCGCGGTGCTGTATAAAGGGAGCCGCTCATGAGACAAATCCACACCCTCGAGCCCCATCAAACCCTCAGCTTTAACGCCGGACAGGCGGGGAAATTCCTTATCCTACGTGAATCGACGCACACACTGATGATACGCAGCGATGCGTTAAGGCCGACCGAAATTCAACGCGGCGATACGGTTGATGTGACCAAGTTTGATGAGCTGACACTGGAAAACCATCACGATGACGCCGCGACGTTTGAATACCAAATCAGTGACGTGCCGATTTTAACCCAAGCGCAGAAAGTCGATGTGTCGAACGCCGTGGTCGTGCACGAAGTGCAACGTCCCGTGAGTGTGGTCGAGATACAACGGGCCGTCAGAGCGCAAATTCAGAACGAATTGCTTAACGTTCACGTTGATAACGAGACGCTGAGCGTGACGCCTAGCGTGACTTTGTACACCTATGCGGCGATTGACGAAGGCGTGTTTGAGCTCGATGGCACGACTCAAACCATCGACGGCAGTGAAGCGCGTAAAGCCTTATTTCTACAGGTACCGGATGACAATACCGAGCCGGTCCTGGTGCAAGGTTTTATGATCGTCAATCCCGGTGGCCATCTGCCACTCAACACCAATCAGGCCGTGACTATTAAAGGCAAAGACGGGGAAACCGTCCGAGTCGGGGAGATGCGCTGATGTTGATGCTGTATAACCCACCACCGAAAGCCAAACCCGATATTGAAATCGCGACTGAATCGCAAGGCAGCACCGGTACGGCGGGGATTTTCCATTTTACGGACTATGTCGAATTGGTCGATTTGTCGTTTAAGCGTTCGTCGTTATCGGCTAACCGTGGTGTCAATGCCCAGCTATGCAGTCTGACGTTGTCGTTCCTGAAAGATAATCAGCTTATCGAGCGTCGTTACTTGTATCTGTACTTCGCGCCAGGCATCGACCATCACTATCCGATGACCCTCATTAAGCCCAAAGGCGCCGATGAGCTGCAAGTGGTGAGCAGCGTGATGCTGACCACCCGAATTGAAACGCGCTTAATTTTTAAACAGGAGGTGCCCGATGCGCTGGGTATTCCCCCTCTTTTTAATGGTTAGCCTGGGAGTGTATCTGATGAACAAGAAGCAGATTGATAAAGCCGTCAGTGGTTTCACGCTGTCGGTTAGAAGCGAAACCAAACTGATTGGTGTCCACCATGATTTGAAAAACGTGGTACGGCGCGCCCTTGAACTCAGTCCGTTTGATTTCGGTATTACCTCGGGCAAACGCACAGCCGAAGAGCAATTCCAGCTCTTTCAGGACAAGGCGAGTCAACTTGATGGCTACTCGCGTATCAGCCGCCACCAAACCGGTCACGCCATTGACTACGTGGTGTATGACGAAGATGGCGAAGTCACGTGGGGATTCAGTTACTACGAACAAGTGAGCTGGGCATTCAAGCAAGCGGCCAGAGAACTCGGTGTGCCGATTGTCTGGGGTGGCGACTGGACGTCGTTCAAAGATGGTCCCCATATCGAACTCGATCGACAGGTGTACCCATGATTGGTGCGATAGTCAGTTTGTTTAATGGCGGACTCGAAACCTATAGGCAGTACAACCGCAACAAAGCCGAAGCCTTAAAGCGCAAAGACGAGCTGGACCAGGAGAAACACCAGGCTAGGGTGCGCAGACTGCAAAAAGGCGAAGAGCAAGCCAGTAGCCTCGATGAAGTCAGCATCAAAGAGCGCGGATTCAAAGACGAGTTTATCCTGCTTGTGGTGTTCATTCCGCTCATTCTTTCCTTCATTCCCGATTACGCGCCTTATGTCGAGCAAGGCTTTGAGGCACTGCAGGCTATTCCTGAGCCGTATTGGTATGTCGTCGGCGCCGTCGTCATCGATACCCTTGGCATGCGCGCCATGGTTCGCTACCTGCTGGAGTTCTTCTCAAGTAAGTTCAGGGGGTAATGATGGAATTACTCGAAGCGATGCTCATTGCTCTAATCACTGGCGTGGTATCTAGCGCGGGCACGATTGCGGCGCTCAAAACGGACATCAACTGGATAAAGAAAGTGCAGCAAGACCAAGAACAACGGATACGCAAACTGGAGGACTCTCATGGCTAAACGATGCTGTAAGTGCAAAGGCCGCAAGCAAAACGGTCAACTTAAGAAAGGGTACACGCTCAGAGGTGGACGGGTGGTGAAATCCACTGCCACGAGAAAGCGACGAAAGACACGTCGCAGACGCTAAAGAAAACCGCTCATTTAGGGCGGTTTTTTAATTCTCTTAGGCTCAAATTTTGATTTAAAGCATGTTATACAGAATTAGTATGCACTTCACTGCATTGATTGATTGATTGATTGCTCTAGTTTTAAGTTACTGATAAATTACAGGAAAATAGGACAATATTAGCTGTGTTAGGGCGAAAGACAGAAGAACTCTATGATTAAATACAGAACATTTCTGTCTAATAATTGTTATGTGACCTAATGGAAAATCTGCAATACATTACAATTAAAGGATAATTATGTCTGATATTTACCTTCAACTCGCAGTCTTAGAGGATGTTCAGCTCCTGCAAGACTCAGCTTTAGTTGCATTTGCTCCTGATGTTGACAAATATGGTGCGTTTCCTCCAAATATCGAGTCAAGAGAATGGTTTCATTCAGAGGTTGGTAAAGGCCATTTTTATAAAGTTTTATGCCACGGTGAATTCGCGGGCGCAATTTGTGTTGAATGTGGTGACCAGTCCTCTATTGAAATTAAATATGTTTACATCGCGTTAAACTTTCAGAACAAACATATTGGCTCTGAAGTCATTCGCCTTATAGAGAATCAGTACAGCCATATAAAACATTGGTTTTTGCTTACCCCTTACAAGTCATTTCGGAATCATCACTTTTACGAAAAACTGGGGTACAAAAAGGTCGGTGAGTTTCAGCCTGATGCTTCTGATGAGTTTAGGGTATTCGAGTACTCAAAAACTCTTACGTGCTAAACGGTTCACATAACAAAGCATTTAAGAGTGATTCTCAACGCTTGGCATTTTTCATTCCATCGTTGGGTTTCGTGTTTACGGTGGTATGGTTAAGTATCGTGGTAGCGTTGCTCACACCTTAATGCGGCGTTAGGTTTAATTTCAAATAGGGAGTTATGATGTTTGATAGTGCAAGATTAAAAGTTGAACGAGCAAGTGAACAAATTGATGAAATATTGGCTATGTCAGAAATATCGCCACCTTTCACATATGTACTTGAGACAGACACTATGACAGGTGATAGAGCCACATTTTCAGAACTTAATCATATATCGCTAAAAAAGCTAGTCATACGTTGTGGTGAGGTTTTTCATAACCTACGCTCCGCCCTTGACCACGCCTATTGGGAAGCTGTAGTTCCTTATATAGAAGATGAAAATAAACACGGAGCTATTCAGTTCCCTTTTGCTAAGGACAGTTTAAAACTAGAGCAAGCTATTAAATCTAGATTAGCTCACCAAGTTAGTGAGGAGTTTTTTAATTTAATTCTTAGCTTTAAACCATCTAATGGTTCAGGTGGTAATCAACTGCTAAGTCTTTTACATGAAGTCAACATTCTAGATAAACATAAGTTTCCCACTCCCGTTGGTGACTTTACTCAAATTTCTAGCGCCGATATAAGAGCTCAAGTTCCAGATTTTCCAGCTGGTCTAACTGATGTAGGGTTTGGTGGATGCCGTCGGGATGTAGTATGGCGCACAAGCTCAATCGATCCAAAAGAATTAGGAGAGATTGTTCCTCCAACAACTTGCATATTTCGTCGACAGTTAAGTGTTCCTGTAGGTATTGTGCTTAATATGGCAACAATTGATTACTCTGAATCATTAATAACAACTCTGACTAAGATGCGCACTGAGGTTCAGAGTATTCTTACACAAATGAGCAAAGCAGAACTTTACCCAAGCCACACCAAAACCTAACAAACTGTTCAAGAGGGATTCGCAACGCGTGGCATTTTTACTATGCGTTAGTTTTAGTGGTTAAGGTGGTATGCGGCAGCTTCGGTATTGCGTTGCTCACCCCTTAACAGGGCGTTATATGCATAGATCAAAAAAGCACCTCGAAAGGTGCTTTAATCTAGTCTTTAAGCGTGCTTATAATGCCGCGTTTGATATTCAAGAAGTTCGCGCACTTGTAACTTTAAATCTGTTGCAAGTCCCCAACTTTGAGCGAGTTTATCGCAGCCTTTTACTTTTACAGGTGTAAAGCTGAACATCCCTTTAAGCACAGTTAGTACATCACGCAACTTAGCTTTGAGTTCTTGAGAAACACAGTTAAAACGCATCAATTTGTCAACAACATAGCCAGCGGCTTTAGCTGAAGTCTCTGATAAATGCTTTACTTGAGGTACGAAGTTTTCATGCCACATAGCTAGAGCAACAGTTTTAACATCTTCAAAAGATGCTAGCCTGAACTCGCTAGATACCAATCTGTCAAAAACTTCTTGTGTGCGTTTCATTGTTACAAAAACCTATTATGATTACTGATCACGCTTCTTCTATAGCTGTTATAGCAAACTCTACGTTACTTTGTAAACTATCAGGCGTTGCGCTATAGTCTATAGCATCCTGCGCCACCTGTTTAAACTCTTCTAAACTAAAGCGTTTTGCTTTGAACAGTGCAATAATATCTTTTAAATCATCTTCTGCTAATCTAGATAATTTGGAAACTGCAATGTCCACAGCACTGACTAAAGAGATATGAAGTATACTATCTCCACATACTAGAGGTATAGCATTTTCTTTGTAATCGGGACCAAGCGATGGTAGACCAATGTTAAAATTCGCATCCCAATCTAGGGTAGACTCACCAACTTCAGGGTCATCGAAGTAGACGGGATCAAGTTCTAAGATGATACTGGATATATCTAGCTTGTTTGCAGCGTTAAGCTCTGCATCTAGATCATTGCTCCCGCGTGCATTTGTATATAGATGAACAGCACAACCTCCAAAAACGTAAGCTTTTATTGAACCTGCTGGCAAATCTCCGTGCTTTTCTTCAATCAACTGAGCTAGATCATCGAATAGATCAAAAATAGCTTTTGCTAAAGGTGTTTCGGTGTGTAAATCAGTCATGTGTGCCTCTTTTTAAGAAAAGTGATTTCACACCGTTTAACTATTAAAGTCAATCACATACTATACATATAACAAACTGTTTAAGAGTGATTCGCAACGCGTGGCATTTTTACTATGCGTCGCGTTTTGTTTTTAAGGTAGTATGCGGGAGCTTCGGTATTGCGTTGCTCACAACTTAACAGGGCGTTAGGTTTATACTCTTAGCCTATTAATATTGAATCAATTCATGGGTCATATTTGAATGATGGAAATGCAATTCAGCAACTTCGTTGCATTATCTCAAGAAGCTTATCCTATTTACATAAACTCTTTCGAGAGACGTCAGTTAAAGCATGTCAATTTTCCAAAATTAGATAAATATATAAATCAAAGTTGTTTATCAGGTTTAACACTTGAAGACGAAAGTGAAGAGTATTTGTCAATTGAAGCTAAGTTGGATGGAATTAATGGTAGCTTATTTTCTAGGTTACCTACCAAGAGATTGCTTGAGTGTGTTCTATCCACTACGTTTGAAAAATGTTGCTTTAAAATGTCACCATCTATGGAGGGTTACGTTAATGAAGCCAAACACAGTTATAAAGTCATTCACCAACTGTCTAAGAGTGGTGATTTAGATGTATCTATATTCTCGGGGGTATCTGGTTTAGTTCTGAGGGAGTTTGATGAGATTGATTTGGGTGATTTAGTTGTCAGGAAAGTTAATATACACCAGAGCCATATCGATACGATTAAGTACACGCTTGAGATGGACGGTGTTCGAACGAACATTATGGGTGTGGTGATTGAGTCAAAGTATACAGCAAAAGTTCATAGAAACCCTAACATAGATAAAAAAGTTTCGTTTGATAAAGAGTTCCCGGAAGCACTAAGATTGGATAACCAGAATAGGGTTAATAACTTTGCGTTAGCTCTTATGATAACAAAAAATATACAAAAATCTATCGAGGTGTATTTCTCAGAATCTACATTTTTATTTAAAGAGCGATGCTGTTTTAACTTCGGAAATGATGATTTTAACGGGCCTAAAATAGTTTTAAAACAAGATGAAGTAGAGGAATTAAAGTATTGGTACAATGCATTAAGTGTTAGTAAGTCAAAGCACATTGTAAAACCAATTCAAGACCTGCAATCATCTATTTTAAAGAGAAATGATGATAAATATGCTTTATTAGACGCCTTAATATCGTGGGAATCGATGTTTACCACAAAAGATAGAGGTATTAAGGAAACTTTAAAAGACTCCATATCCAAATTTCTAGAACGAGATACTCCAGAGTTTCGTGAAAGAATAGGGAGATTATATAAACTAAGAAGTGATATTGTTCATGGTCGTGAGCCTCGCCTAGGAGAGGGTGAAACACTCGGTGGAGTGAGAAAAGAAGTAACTGAGATAGCGCTCAGCTGTCTAAAAAGGCTCGTTTTGGATTTGGAACTGAGAGATATATCAGCTGTGTCCAGAGCAAAACAGTTAAAAAACGGGTAATGAACCTAACAAACAATTCAAGAGTGATTCGCAAAGCTGTTACTTCAGTTTTAGTGACACTAAAGAAACAACGACTAAATAATCATATTGCTATTTTCAGTTTCGTATCTTGTTGTTATCGCATCAATTGTCTCTGAGCGGTGCATTATTTCATTTAATTAATCCTGGTTTACGCTCGCGCCAGCCTAGAAAAGCCCTTAACTTATTCGCGACCTTGTTCGTCACCATCTACTAAAAGGCGCGACGCCCATGAACAACACAACGCCAATACAACGTCAGTCGATTGATGTGCAGTTTCTGCAAGATGTCATCAATCAAACGAATCTCGAATTGAAAGTGTCTTCACTCAGTGAGCAGAGTTATCGCTCGTTAGTCTCTGACGATAGCCCCGTCTTGGATTGGCTTAATCACTACCATTTATCCTGTTTGTCCGGTCGCGCCTTTCATATTGGCGTACTGCGCTTTAAAACACCTCGCTCTGGGCTGCTGATTGGTGTGTACGATAGCCGGGTAGGGAGGCAACATACGCTGTTACTTGAGCCGAAGGACGGACGTGCCGCTCAGGCCATGACTGAGCGCTTGATGTCGGTGATCACCTATATTGCGCTGTATTTTCTCTCGACATATCCGAACAGTGTCGGCGTTTACCTCGTCGATCCACCCAAAGCGTTTCTGTCGCATTATGGCTTGTATGGCTACAAAGTCTTAGACAGCTGGCATGAGGTGCCGGTGATGTTTGCCACCTTTGACAGTTTGTTTGAACGTCAGCAAGACGTGCTGTTTGAAATGTTGCTCGATGA
The DNA here is from genome assembly GCF_001188205.1 of Vibrio sp. VPAP30. Lineage (NCBI taxonomy): Bacteria > Pseudomonadati > Pseudomonadota > Gammaproteobacteria > Vibrionales > Vibrionaceae > Vibrio > Vibrio sp. VPAP30. Next base: position 123,196 of record NZ_LBLS01000017.1, on the reverse strand, counting down.
AGAGTTGGATTTGTTAGCGGATTAACTCAGGATAACGTTATGTTAAATCGACGACGCGTACGGCTGCGACCATCGCAAGGCCAAGTCAAACAAGTGCTGCTCAAGACCGCCACGGTGTTGCTGCAGGACGAACGCTACAAAATCCCCATTGATGACGAAATGCCACCACCCAGCACAATCCAGCCCACGCAACCGCGCCGGACCTAATGTCCGGCGTGTGCTTCTAGAGCATCAGGTACTGACGTCATTTGAATTTGCTCGGTACCCAAGGGATCGGTTCAACCCGGCGACCACCACGAAAAGGCGCAAGATTGGGCACCGGTGGCGTCGGACAAGGATCATGCAGTCGACCATACAATTTGACCAACTGACGATGTTCATCGCGCCAGTAGACGAAATTCTCAAGCTCTTTGGGGTTAAACTCGCGCCGATCGGGCGTAATGAGCGTGGCGCGCTCTTCATGAACGCGAAAGCCGTCCCAGCGGATATCGAGCGGCAGATAACCACGGGCTTTAATGTTCAGCAATTTCTCTGCGAGTGGATTAACCGGCGTATAGCCTAAAATCCAACGTTTGACGGTAACGGGTTGCACGTGAAAAAACGCGGCGGCTTGATGCAGATCCATAAACTGTTGGTGGACTAGCTGACTGAAGTTAGGTGTGAGCATGTGATTTTCCTCCAGAAAATAATTTGCGCAACGATTGTTTATTCCTTTTTTTATTGCGAGATTGATAGATGATAACAATCAAAAACGCCGAAAACACAAAATTCGCATTTTGTATTTAATAACCCAATAGCGCAGTTGACCGACCAACGGGGTCATTAATGGTATAAATAATGGTAATTATTGAAGCAAAACAAACGGTTAGTGAAAAACGATTGACGAGAAAGTTGGGTGTGAGCCTGGAGGACATTTTAAACTGGGTTAGACAGCTTAAGTGCGTATTACGTGCATTATGTTAAATTAAGTATGCATGTATGCGAAATCAGGCTTGTTTATGGCTGTTACTCTCTACATTTTGCTCCAATTCATTAAACATAATCGATTTACCATAAAATAGATAATGACCATTAATCTAACTATCGTTTAATTAATGGTCATTAGTAAGTACATACGCACAGGCCCATTGTGCTCACAGCGAATTTCAATGCCAGACTTAGTAAAAAATGATTGCATTCAATATGTACGGAAAGCATTTACTGTCGTGGTATTCAAATATGAGTAACACAGCCTACTCGCGAATCTATTGCGCGGGTTGCACTTCGTAACACTAGAGAAGCCTCGCGTTTCTAGTTAAAGATCTTGACTGGTTCGTCGTACATTTACGCCCCGTATACCACTAACGAGCTCAAATTTAACATGGTATAACAACAGCAGATCAACAAGGCTATCTCTAAGGGGCATTATCATGCATATAGGTATCATCGGCGGCATAGGGCCATCTTCAACAGAGCTGTATTACCGAGAACTAGTAAGACAACACAAGTCAGCGGGTCTTACATTAGAGCTCACCATTGTTCATGCCGACATTCAGCAGTTAACCACCAACTTGCTACAGAACAAAAGAGCTGAACAAGCGGCGATATTTCAAGGTTTTATCGAAAAGCTTTACTGTTGCGGCGCGACACATGTCGTAATTCCCTCATTAGCCGGACATTTCTGCTTACAAGAACTCATTCAGCTCTCTCCTATTCCTATTATTAGCGCGCTCGACTGCTTAAAAAAGCATACCCAACACAATCACTATTCAAAAGTGGGGATTCTAGGAACCTTGCCAACCATGCAAACAGGTGTTTTTGGCTGCTTTAACCAAGACGAATATGTCGTACCCGATCGTCATGACCAAATAGTGGCCGCCGAGACTTATCGAAGATTTGCGAGAAATGGTTATGCCAGTGAAGTGGACAAAGCAGATATTTTCTCAATAGGTCAGAAATTAGTAAAGGAGCAAAGTGCTGATATCGTATTTCTTGCAGGTACGGACTTTTTCCTAGCCTTTGATGGTCAAGAATGTGGTTTTCATGCTGTGGATTGTGCGCAGTTACATATCTCGGATATCATAGCGCAGCACATGTTGTTCGCCTCTCGGAATGAGAGCTAAGTACACTTCTTCACTACTTGGTAAAACGCTCCGCTAACCTCTTGCTGATCGCGTCTAGCTCTTCCTCGAAGTTGATGCCCGTAAACTGGGGGGCGAGTGAAAAGTCGTCAATCACAACCGTCTCACTAGCCTGCTGTTCACCTAACGTCACAATCGCCTCTCCTTTTGGATTGTACACCCGACTCCCACCACAGTAGCTCGCAGTAAACTCGGAAGTGGTATCTTCGCCAACTCGGTTGCAAGTTAGAATACTCTGACCGTTTTCTAACGCTCTTGCGCGTGCAAGCGTAAAACTCTGAGACCCACCGAAGTTAGCTAGATGAAGTATGATGTCGACTTCCTTCAGTCTTCTCATAATCTCAGGGAACCAAATGTCAAAGCAGACAACCACGCCAATTTTCAGTCCGTTGTGTTTGAATATCAATAGGTCGCTACCACGAGAAAAGTAGCGCTTATCAATACTTGTTTGGCTAATCTTTCGATACTTATAAAGTAGGCCACTTGTGTCAACCACGGCGACACTGTTGTAGTATTCGCCATGTTCTTTTTCAGCGATGCCCGCGACAAAAGTTGTCTGATAAATCTGAGACAATTCTGTCAGTCTTTTTATTGTGACACTGTCACAATAATCTTCACTCAAACCGTGAATGTCACTCGCAGAGTCAAATATATAACCCGTAGCAAACAGCTCAGGTAATAACGTTATGTCACCAACATCGCTTGTTGCCGAAAGTATCTTGTCGACTTCATCAATATTTTTACGTTTGTTGCTGTGTTCAACCTTAAGTTGAACAATAGTAAAGCTCGTACTTTCCAAAACAGGTCCCCTTTCGTTGTATCGTAGGTTCGGCATATACTAAAGCCAAGTGACTAAAAAGAGTATCGTGATTTACTTTGCTCTCATTCATTGAACATAATGATTTACCATAAAATCCCTATTTATAATCTCTCGATTCTAATACTGTTTATTAGGTAGTTCGTTTCGCTGAAGCTGCTCCTCAATTTGGTTAGGATTAGAATTGGTTTCACTTAAGCACGTGACCATAGATGTTAGCGGTGTTCCTTGCTGAGCCAGACACCTTTGTTGTTCCCGGTTTGTAAAATCGATGGGGCTTGTTGACTCCACTTGTGATGTGTCGCTCACAATGTCTCGCGTAAAGTGGAAACCTTATTTCTTGATTTGACCGACACTACTAAAAACTGAGCACCAATACTGTCATCAACACGCAACTTCTTCGGCATGATCTCGGTATTTTACGTCATTGCGGACGGTGACGCGGTATTGATATCGACCCAACAGATTAGCCCTCATCCTTACTCTACTCTATCTAGCGTCTCCCTTACTTGAACAACTATTAATTTTTAATAATTTGACTCATTAGCCCGCGGATCGTCACTATAAATGACCTCCGCTGCGGAGTGGGCAAGTCGACTAAACACACATCTTAGACGGTATACAGGAGGCATTATGAACAAATCAGACATCGTCCAAAACGTCATTAATGTCATCATTTATGACAACTTAGAACTGGGGGAACTCGGGGTAGAACGCTCAGAGATTCAGGAACATACGTTATTGCGCGATGCATCAGGGTTGGGGTTGGACTCTATCGATACTCTTGATGTGTTGGTGGGTGTACAAGAAACCTATCACATTCAAATTGACGAGATCAGCAAATCCCTGATGAATGAAATCTGCCAAACCCCCTCAACCATCGCGGATTTTGTCTTGCAACACAACAACAATAGTGCGTCAAATAACCTAAGCTAGGGAGCCATTCAATGCACATTCTTACATTGACCAACTACCCGTCTTACTTTGTCAATGCACTGCGCTCTCCTTTAAAATCAAACCATCTCGTTACCACGCTCTCCCTAGCCAGCCTCAACGAAGGAACTCATTCCATCCAAGCTCTGATGACGGCACACCTTCAACCGTATGAAGCAATTTTGGTCGATCTCAGGTGGAATGAGCAATCTGAATTACAAACGATTTTTGACTCTGACGAGCTTGCTTCGTCTGATGACATTCCATCAACTCGATCTCTGACAACAATACTGGACTTTATCCGACAAGTGATCGCTCACAATTTGGTGGCGCGTGTCGGTAAATTCCTCTTTCTATTATACGATGACAGTTTTGGTTATTTCACTTCCAAACACAGCGCTCCAATCTATAATCAGGCCATTCGTTCGCTCTCTCGGTCTTTGGCCAAAGAGTATGCGCGTTACCAATTAAATTTCAATGTCATCATTTATCATCCAGAGCTCAAAGAACTGCCCGGCTCTGCCACTCACAAGCGCTTATTAAATAATTTCGTTCTTAAATACCAAAGCATCGATTATCTGCAAGTCACGGACTTCATCGAGGCACTAATCACGCATACGTGGCCTTTCAATGGAGCGACATTCAGAGTCGGATCTGGAGCCGTTGATTATGTCTAAACGTGTAATGTTGATCAGTGGGGGAAATCGGGGCATCGGCAAAGCAATTGGCTACGGCCTGATGGCGAAAGAATACCACCTTGCCTTGACCTACCGTAAAAACCAAGAGCAAGCAGAGGAAATACGACGTACTTTGTCTCAAGCCCATAAAAGCCGTGTTTCCATTCATCAGCTCGACGTCTCCTGCCCAACCCAATGCCACCAACTCGTCACCCAACTGCATCATGCTTTTGGGCCAATACACGCACTGATTAACAACGCTGGGATGACGCTCGATAAGCTATTCATACATTACACTCAGACGGAGATGGACCGCATTCTCTCCACGAATCTACGCGGTACGATCAATCTGAGCCTCGCCGCCCAGTCCAGCTTAAAGCAATCGGCTAGATTGGCTGGCTATGCCCATATCGTCAACCTGTCGTCTAGCTCTGCTCTCTCAGGTAAAGCGGGGCAAGTTCCATACAGTTGTGCCAAAGGTGGCATACTTGGCTTTACACGTCTTTGCGCACGCTTGTTAAGTAAGCATCACATTTACGTCAATGCTGTCAGTCCAGGCTATATCGATACCGACATGACACGCAAGGTACCAAAACACACCTATCAACATATCCTCGATGCCAATGCCATCTCTAATATTGGACAGCCGCAAGATGTCGCGGCCTTGGTCTGCGATCTTGTTCGCCGACCCCAACCCTATTCAACTGGCCAGGTGTATCGAGTCGACGGTGGAAAATTCTGCTAACCCGGTCTCACCAAGGAGTGAAGATGCCATTACCAATAGTGATCAGCGGCATGGGACTGTATACGCCCGCCATCCAAGGGCTTAAAAACGTGGGCAAGTACCATCACGACTTCCACGCGCTTCATTACCCATCAAACATCCTCGAGATCGGCATTACACCCTGCCTGTCATCAATGTATCGCCCACCTCGATCAGAAGACACCACCCAACATCTACTGAAAGCGGTGGAAGAAGCACTCGCAAATGCAAACATCAACCTCAGCGAATGGCCAAAACATCGCGTTGCCGTCGTCATCGGCACCTCTCACTCTGGCCTAAATCAGTTGTCCAAACTCTATCAGCTGGCCAACAAAAACCACCAGCCTACCCACAGCGATGTCGAATCGTCACTGATCAGCCACTGTACCGACGCCATTACCGACCGCTATCAGCTTACCGGCAGGAAAATCACCGTTTCGTCAGCTTGCTCCTCAAGTCTCACCGCCATTGGCATCGCCAAAGAGCTAATCGAGAACAACAAAGCAGACCTTGTTTTGTGTGGTGGATGCGACGGTTTGGCTCTTCCTGTCATCGCTGGTTTTCATAGCTTAAAAGCCCTATGCCTTGATAGATGTTCACCATTTGGTCATCCAACGGGACTCAATCTGGGGGAAGGTGCTGCAGCGATCGTGGTACAACACTCCCCCTCCCCAAACTCATGGGCACTCTTAGGCTACGGAGTGGCGAGCGATGCTTTTCACATCACAGCCCCTGACCCTGACGGGGGTGGCATTAAACGCGCCATCCATACTGCCATCGAGCAGGCTGGCTTAACGTACAGCGATATCAACCTGATTTCTGCCCATGCGACTGGGACACCAGCGAATGATCACGTGGAATCATCGGTGTACCATTCATTATTTGGCCCTCGTACTCTCGTCAGTGTCATGAAGCCATTTTTTGGCCATACTTTAGGCGCCTCTGGGGTCGTCGAGTTGGTTACCTTACTCGCTTCCCTTGATCAGGGGCTGGTCCCAGCAAATCATAATCAAACACGGCATCGTCAAGACTGTCTGCCACTCAATACCGATTACCCGCCTGACGAAAACAACCATTGCCAAACAATCCTTGCAACCAGTCTGGGGTTTGGGGGCAACAACAGTGCACTTGTCGTCTCAAAGTGCTATCGATCTGCTCAACAGGACGTAGAGTCTGCCCCAATCGCGATCCTTGGCGCCGGTCAGACCGATGGGCAATTAAGCACAACGGTCCACCAGCCTAGTCCCCCTCAGCCTTTCAACTTCACCCGCCACTATCGGCGGTTTGCTCGGTCATCGCCTCAAATCCAGTTCGCCATTGAAGCGGTTGGGCACGCAATACGCGGCCACGAAGAATGGGTCACTCGAAATCCGAGTGCAGGACTGATCATGGGGCTCACTCAACGACCTCAACGAAGCCTTAAGAGATATCTAAGCTCAATTTATGACGGCAATCCCCGTTTCGCTAGCGCTCATCATTTTCCTTTGACCAATATGAATGCAACGGGAGGACTGACCAGTATTGCCCATCAGGTCATCGGTCATAGCACCACCCTCTCGAGTGCGATGACAGCTCTCGAGTACAGTTGCGATCTATTGCATCGTCGAACCCAAGATTTCATGCTGGTGTGCGCCAGCGACGAGCATGGCGCCTTTACCGCCGCTGATTCAGAACGTGATCAGGGTGGGGCGGCGCTGCTGTTGGCCCACTCAACATCAGTCGATCAATATAACTTACTTGCTCACGCTTGGATCCTCGGCACTCACCATCGTCACTATCAGGCATCCACGGCCTCTCAACCTTGGCCAGAATGTCTCGAAGTCTGCATCCACGAAACTCTACAGCAAGCAGGCCTGACCCTCGAAAACCTAGATGATTGTTTTGACTCTAGTGTCCATGCGACGCCATCGCTTCACGATGAAATCACCGCCTATTTGACCCATCATCATGTCACGCTCCAACGACACACGGTCGAACCGCTTCCTCCCTCATCACAGTTACTATTCCAGATCACCGCCGCCATGACCCACTGTCGTCTAGCCAATCAGCCCTACAGGGCTTTGATCATCGTGGTCGATGCCACTGACACAATTGGCGCGGTCATTATCTCTAACCAACGAGCACTCGAGAATGACTAACAATCGTCTTCCAAACTCAGTCCAAGCGGCAGCATACACCGTCGCCTCGTTGCAAATGTGTATTGCTCTTCAGTTTATGATGATTAACCCGATCTTCTATATCATGGCGACCGATTTTGAGGTTCCCTTTGATTACGCAGGTTATCTCAACGCCATTTTCACAGGGTTTTCTGCGCTGTCAGGCTTATGTCTCTTTTGGTTAAGGCGCCCGATTCGGGCCCGCACCACTGTTCCGCTCGCTACCTTGGGTATGGCAGTCCTAACACTCACCTGTATCTGGGTCACCGACTTTTGGCAACTCCTAGTCGCGCGCGCAGGTGCTGGGCTGCTCAGTGGCTTTATTCTTGCTCCTGCGATGGCGTTGTTGATCAACCACTGTCCTCCTCGGCAACGAGGTTCTGTCATCGCGATCATCGCCTCAGCGTTTTCCGTGGTCACCGTTTTGGGGCTCCCGAGTCTTAGCTATGTCTCAATACACATGTCCTGGCAAATGGGCTTTATTATCTTAGCCACGATCACAGCCATTACCGCCGTAGTTGCGTTCCAATTTTTGTCCCTCGGTCCCGTCCGTGGGTCGGAAACCTCGTCTGACGAACCGCTGACTTTCCGTACTACCCTCGCTGCCTCGCTAAACGGACTGGCGATCTTGCCTGCCTTCATCTTGATGCCCATTCTTGTTCCCCACCTGCTGATCAATGGCTTACTTAGCGAAAATGAGGTCTCTTCCCTATTTATGGCGGGTGGGCTGGCCTCTTACCTGGGCACCAAGCTCTCCGGCAAACTGTGTACATACACTACCCCACTCAGCATCGTGACAGGCTTTACCTTGCTTTTGCTTGCTTCCTTGGCCAGTCTGGCCCTGTTCCAGGTCCACGCCTATGTTTTCTATGCGCTACTGTCCGTCGCCATCTACGGTCGAGTCGTCGCAGGCTCAACATTGAGCGCCCAGTACCCACCGAACTCGTACCGCATTCGCTTCACGGCCTTGCAGTTGACTCTAACCAACCTGTTGAGTTGCTTAGCATTTACTGCCTCACCACTGTTAGTCAATAGCCAGCGACTTGAAGGGGCTCTATGGCCCCCTATTTTCACCGCGGTTGCCGTTTCTACTCTGATCTTGCCACTGGCCGCTACCGAGATCACTCGCTTCTTGTCGAAACGCGTCCCCACCCCCCGGCCCATGAGGCAGACAACCTGTCATGGTGCCCTACTCCACAAGGGCGAACCGGACACCTTGACTCTGAGCTTCCCCGCCCACTGTCCCTTCTTTACTGGACACTTTCCTAACCATCCAGTCGTCCCCGGAGTGATCCTACTGGATACCATTACCGAATTATGTCTCATGCCAAAGTCAAACCAACCCTGGACTTTGACTCAAGCGCGCTTTTTCTCTCCCGTCCATCCAGAACAAGTGCTGACCGTCAAACAAACACGGTCCGAGCAAGCCCTGCACGTCATTCTTTTTTGTCATGACCAAAAGATCATGACATGCCGTTTCGATTGGTGATTTTATGATTAACTATGCCACCCCTTCCTCCCAGACCCAATTAAATGAGTTCGGCGCTTCAATCGGCGCTCTGCCGGCTCACCCACGTGACATCCTCACCTATTGTCACAACGTGATTGAAAATCACAACGGGCAGAATGCTTCGCACATCGCTGTGGGTCGCTTAGAAGACTATCGTTATCGCAGTGCCTACCAACTTTTTCAGGTGATCCGGCAACGCGGACTTCGACTTGACGCGGACAACCCCTTTGAACAGAAAATCGTTGGCAACTGTCAAACATTGGCAATCTTGGCCCTTGCCTTGCTTCGTCATCAAGGGATCCCAGCCCGCATGCGTTTTGCACTCTGCACTTACTACCAACCTGGGCGCTACCTCGAGCAGGTGGTGATTGAATATTGGCAGCAGTCACGCTGGCGTATCCTAGAGCCAGCGCTCAGCCCAGAAAGGCTCAGCCATTTGTCGACGCCCATCAACTTTAGCCTCGACGATGTACCGCGCGACAAGTCCGTGTGCTATACCGACTTCTGGCAAGGCTACCGACGTGGCAAATTGGATTTGAGCCTGTTGAAACATCAAACTTACAAAAAAATTGTTGGGTTTGAGCTGCTGATCTGGCGCACCCTCCAAGATTTGCTCGCGTTGCACAAACGCGAGCTCTACTACTGGGATCACTTCGACTGTACCGAGTACCAAATCCAACCGGATAAAATTGACCGCCTGATCGCCAATTTAAAACAACCGCACTTATCAAAAACAACGACCCGACAGCTCCTTCGTCTGCACCGCCACCTCCGGATCCGAAACCCATTCTCTCAGGTGATCAATGATTAGCTATTTCCCTACCGCTCACGCTGCGCCATTTGCATTTATCGACAACGTCCTTCAGCTCAATCGAAAGACGATCATCGCGACCACCCAGTGGACGAACGCCCCCCAGTATCATACGTACTGGCGACACCCTTGGCCGCTGTGGTTGGAATGCTTGGCTCAGGCAAGCGGTGTACATCTGCGTAACCGCCTGACTGATTTCCCATCGGGCCACTACTACCTGTCTGCTGTGAACCGAGTCGTTCTTTTCCGACCTGAGACCTTGCTCACCCCCATCACGCTCGTTGCCCAGCATCAACGCACACTGCTCCAACAGTCACATTGCTACTTGTGTCGTGCTTTTGACCCGCAACGGCGACCACTATTGCGCTGTTCGCTGATGCTCACCGCCGCCACCGAGCTCAATCGGACGCGACGCGATGAATTTACGCCGAAACGAAGACACTGATTCAAGGCGAGTTTTATCTAAAGGTGCTGTTGCCAAGTCTATAGGACCTTGGTGAACGGTCGATAGGCAGGTTAGGGTGTCCGTCGCCACAATGTCCATGCTGAAGAAAAACAGCGAGTCAGGACACTGACGCTTCAAGACGAGAAAACCATCAATAGCTAAAACGGCAAAGCTTGCTGATGCTCACCGCAGCAGAGGACTATTATGCGACCCCCGCGCGTTTAAAATAGTAGCGGTAATAGCCAAAGAGGTTGCTCGACATGAACAAGACTTCCATTAGTACCGCAGTGGGTGAACCAACCAAATAGTTATGTAGAAGCCATAACGCTGTTCCTATTATCATCAGTTCCCTTAGTCGACGGTCACTCTCCTGAAATGCTGCGAGGGTCTGAAGCACGGAGCCCATACAACCGATGATGCTAGTAAGCCCTGTGAAGGTAGCACCAGTGACGAGAACCGACGCCGAACAAAACACATATTTCAAAATAGAGGAAGTCGAAAAAATACTGACTAAATAACGCAAAGTCGCCACCCCCATTAGGGACGCGGCTGTCCATTCCGAGAGCAATGCAAAATGCGTAGAAATCAACACGCCCGCACAAAACAAACACGCGACGATCTTTTTTCTATCCTTAAACTGAAACGACATCAGATCAAAACAAATCGCTATAGCCACAAGGACCTGGGATAAAAAGAACACATCCATAAATCAACTACCTATTGATACGCGCCCCTGCGCGAGTTTTCTCCCTGACAATCCGTCCCATCCGAAGACATGATGAGGGGTCTTGACCGCCCTGTTTTGTCTGTATCACGCTCACTTCGGATGCCCGCGATGATACCTCCCTCAGCGCTCTTGAGCCAGTGTCGCCACACAGATATGTGTGTGTTAATTATCAATAAACGTTTGAAAGTCTTTCAGCCTTGCGCTCGTTTTTCTCTGACATTGAGCTCCGTATAGTTGGCATAACACCAGACGACGGCAACGTTGCCGAGCCTCGAAAACAATAAGGAAAGTAGATAATGTCAACCACCATGAAGGCCATTGGATTCAGTCAATCACAACCTATCGAAGCCTCATCGAGTCTTTTTGAATTTGAAACCGCCCTCCCATCACTGGGAAAATTTGATCTGTTAGTTAAGATCGCTTCTGTCTCCGTTAATCCTGCCGACACGAAAATACGCATCAGAGCGGCAACCGACACCACACTAGAACAACCTCGCGTTCTAGGTTATGACGCTGTTGGTGAAATTGTGGAAGTTGGTGCAAACGTCACGAACTTTAAACTAGGTGACCGTGTTTACTATGCTGGAGATGTCACCCGCCCAGGCACCAACGCACAATACCATGCCATCGATTCTCGGTTGGTCGCTCTGGCGCCAAGAGGGCTGACAGACGCAGAAGCGGCCTCACTGCCTCTGACCTCATTAACCGGTTGGGAAACACTGTTTGACCGCTTGCGCGTCGACCCTACAGAACGAAAGACGCTCCTGATCATCGGGGGTGCCGGTGGCGTCGGATCAATCACGACGCAGATAGCCAAGCAACTGACGAACCTCACCGTGATTGCGACCGCTTCTCGACCAGAGACTGAAAATTGGGTCAAACAAATGGGGGCCGACTATGTTGCGAATCATAAGAATCTCTGTGAATCCGTCCAAGCTCTGGGGTTTGAGACCGTAGACTACATCTTTAATACAGCAGATACGTTGGGCCACTGGGATGCGATGGCTGAGCTCATTGCCCCTCAGGGCACAATCGCTTCGATTGTCGAATTTGAGGGCGGTGTTGATTTAAGCAAGCTACAAGGTAAATCCGTCGGATTTGTTTGGGAACTGATGTTTACACGTTCTCTCTACAAGACGGCTGATCTATACAAACAAGGGGACATCCTTAGACAGATTGCGAATTTGGTCGACGCGGGTCGGATTCGATCGACCTTAACAAAAGAGCTCCATGGCTTCTCAGCAGAGACCATCAAACAAGGGCACATTCTGCTCGAAAGTGGGGCCACAATCGGTAAAGTCGTCATCAATTACGATTGACTTGACGCCAAGTGACGGGATGTCTTGGGCAGTAGAGGCCAAATAAAACATCGTTCAACTTCGCCGTTCATCAAGGCTGATGATAACGGACTCTTAAGCAGCTCGACGCTGCTTAGGAGAGACCGTTTCCCAAACATGACCTGTTCGATTCTGCACAATCACACTCATCGGGTCAGCTTATACGAAGACAGCGGATAAACTAGTGCCCGACAAACCATGCCGCCTTTTTTGGACCACTGATGACACTCCGATCTTTTGTTTCTCTCGTTTCTCTCGCACTGCTGGCTCTTGTATTCACGTTACTAATCCGAACATGGTTACACCAGAAAGCACTTCCTAACCAACCCCACATTGAGCAAAAACCTGCCAATGCCGCTCAGTTGACTCGTCTTAGCCAGGCCATACAGTTTCCTACTGTTTCACGCTTAGATGGGCGAGATCCCAATGCCACGCGTGTCGACCCTGCCGTGTTCTTAGATTTTCACCGATGGCTTGCAGGCGCCTATCCTCTGGTGCATCGTGACTTAGAACTCGAGCGCATCAATCAGTTTAGTCTTTTGTACCGCTGGCCCGGCAGTGATCCAAAGGCGCGGCCCATTGTCCTAACCGCACATCAAGATATCGTGCCCTACGCAATATCGACACGAAAGACCTGGATCCACCCTCCTTACTCAGGCGCGATCAAAGATGGCTATGTTTGGGGGAGAGGAACAATGGATGATAAAGCCTCAATGCTCGCCATTTTGGAAAGCATAGAAGCCCTCTTGTTATCCGGTGCCAAGCCCCAGCGCGATATATACCTTGCCTTCGGTCATGATGAGGAAGTGGGTGGTGAGCACGGTGCCAAAGCGATGGCCGAACGATTAGCGCGCCTCGGCGTTAGCCCTGCCCTGGTTCTTGATGAGGGGGGCTTTGTTCTTGATGAGGTGGTGCCCGGCGTCCCTGTCCCGGTCGCTTTGATAGGCGTAGCAGAAAAAGGCTACCTCAATGTATCCCTGACAGCAAAAGGGATCCCGGGTCACTCATCCATGCCCCCAGCCCAAACCACACCTGGGCGATTGGCTCGAGCGATTTCACGTTTAGAAGACCATCCCATGCCGGCAGAGTACAGTGGCGCTACTCAACAGTTATTCGATGCCACGTCAGGTTACATGGCATTCAATTATCGCCTTCTCTTTGCGAACCTTTGGCTATTTAAGCCTCTTTTGCTTGACCAGCTGACGGCCAGTGCTGCGACCAATGCGGTGGTCCGCACGACTATGGCTGTCACTTTGTTGAACGCCGGAGTGAAAGACAACGTGCTTGCCCCTGAAGCAACGGCCAATATCAATGTTCGCTTGCTTCCTAATACGGAGCCCAAACAAGTGCTCGAGTACATAGAAGCCATCATTGACGACCCTGCCATACAAGTGGACATTCGCCCGCCTTACAATCGTGCAACCCCTATCTCCGAACAAAACAACCGCGCGTTCAAGATACTCAAGCACACCACTGAAAAAGTATTTGGCGCGTCACGCACCGTTGTCGCCCCTTATTTGACGATCAATGCAACCGACGCTCGGCATTACATTGAACTAACAAGCCGAGTCTATCGATTCTTGCCGCTCGCACTTGATGACAGTGATCTCCCACGGATACATGGGCCCAACGAGCGGATAAGTGTTGAGGCTTATGGACAGATGCTGACATTTTATCGCTCACTTGTTCAACAATTGGCTATGCCAAACTTGAATTAATTAAAACCATTAATGTTTTATTTCAAAGACTTAAAATTAAGTAATTACTTTAATTTTGAGGTATTCATACAAGTTCATTACCGATGATTCTGCCTTCTAAGTAGAGTGGTGTCTGAGGGGGGCAATTACACCTCCCATATTCAACTCTTGAAATCATAGGAATAGACATGTCATTAAAACTTGCGCTAAACGACCTTGAAGAATACCAGACGTTGACAGGCCAAGAAGGCCCCCATATTGACGATCTGAGCCTGTCATTAAAATGCTTCTTCGTAAAAAGTAAATGGTTAGATGAGCAAGATAAATTGCGTTTAAAACAACGAGCTCTGGCTCAGTTGGAGCAAGAAACACGCTTTTGCCAAACGACTTACAACTATGAGGCCGAAGACGTCATTTCGTCCCTGGCAGGCAGATTGACCTAGAGGGATTTACTCAGTAACGAATTAAAGCGGCATTCAGCCGCTTTTTTTGTCACTGTAATACAATCCGTGTATTTTTTCCTTGAAGAAAAAGGCATGACGCCCCGACTAAACCGATTCGGTCAGTGAGGAAGAATCACCCTCGCGGCCAGTGACTGGAGTGGCAGACATTGCGGCTAGGAAAACGTTGAGAGGATTCAAAGCGCCTGAGCTCTTGGCACAATTGCTCAGGAGAAAAACCCACAGGCAGTAGAGAGTAAAATAGCCAAAACGCCAGCGTTATCAACGTGACCGCTATTAGTGGCTTCAAAAGGTTCATTATTCTGTCACTCATACATAAAAAGCGGCATCAAGCACGGGAGAGAAGGCGCTCGATGCCGAAAATAGCCACCGTTAGATATGGCGTTTCGCAATCGCTACAGCGGTGTTCAAATCCGGCAATTGCGTCAGCTCTGGAACGCGTTGGATATGCAGAATACGGTCGTCTTTACCTACGACGATAATGGCACGCGATAACAAGCCCAATTCTTCGATATGGGCGCCTGTTTGTTGGCCAAATTCGTGCTTGTATGAATCAGAAAGAAACGCGACCTTCTGGCTTAACTTTTGCTCAGAGATAAAACGCGCTTGAGCAAACGGAGTGTCAGCACTCACATTAATGAATTCAAGCTGATCCGCGTATTCAGCATGTTTTTCAGCCAGTGTATTAAACACGACGGCCTGTTCCACACACACAGGCGTATCAACCGACACCAATAGGTTGTAGATTCGAACTTTACCACTGCCTTGAGTCTCGACCGGTTTCAACGCTGAATTGGCCAGTGTCATGGCCGGAATAAGGTCACCGACTTTGACGGCATGGCCGCCTAGCGTGAAGGTCGTAGAATGTTCCAACGTGACATTCTGATCCTCTCCTAACTCCGCGGTTTGTTGTGTCACATCGTAACCTGCGTAAGCGGCACCGGACATGATCATGGCAAGTAACACTAATGCGCGCTTCATGATCATTCTCCCTTTACCGCGGCAATGGCTTGCTGATAATTTGGCTCGTCAGCAATTTCACTCACTAACTGTGAATGCAACACCTGACGCTGCTCATCGAGTACAACCACTGCACGCGAAGTCAGACCGCGCAACGCACCGTCTGCAATCGCTACACCGTAACTTTGAGCAAACTCTGGCGAGCGGAAACACGAAGCAATAGACACTTGATGTAACTTGTGTCGCTCGACAAAACGAGCAAGTGCAAATGGGAGATCAGCAGAGACACACAAGACGACAGTGTTGTCCAAGGTTTTTGCCGCTTCATTGAATGATCGAATACTATCAGCGCACGTCGGCGTATCCGCACTTGGGAAAATGTTGAGCACCAATTTTTTCCCATTAAAACGCTCAATGTTGATATCAGCCAATGTTTGGTCACACAGAGTAAACTCTGGGGCTTGCTCCCCTTTTTGCGGTAGTTGACCGTTTACAGAAACCGGGTTCCCTAAGAATGTTACTGACATGATTACCTCTTTTATGTACACATAGTGCATTCACTTTGATGAGTTCACTCGTTAATAACAGGATGTTGAGCAATCCAAACGAGCAACCCTTAGAACGAGGCACATGGTGTCAAAATACTCATTAGTTCCATAGTGAACTAATCAAAACCTTTATGATTCACACCTATGTGATTGTTTTTATTGATGAATAAGCACTATCTTTGGTGATCTCATGCAAGAGGAAATCGTGCGTGTCTTACTTGAGCCAGAAGTCACTGATGAGGCGCTGAAGTAATCCTGGGTGGAATCAAACAACAGGTCGAATTTAAGGTAAAAAAAAGCACCGCAAAAAGCGGTGCTGATTTGAAATACGGCGTGGTTTTATTTTCGACGCGTGATGCATTTCACCCCACCCTCAAGTAACTTCGTATAACAAAGGACTTTGCGGTTGTGATGAATGATCTGCAACATTTCGTTATTGAGACGCCTCATAGCATGAGCCTCAACCTGAATCACGTTGTTCGCAGGCATAGGCGCATCTATCGGTAGTGAAAACTCCGTAAACTGTACCAAATTATCACTATAAAAATCCGTAAAGTAACTAAAGTACAGTCCGCGTTGTCCATCTTCTATCACACGACTCGTGTGGGACTTTTGATTGAAAAACAAACGATGGTTAATCGTGTGGTAATCCTCGATTAAAAACACATCGCCGCTTAACGTCACATTAAGCGTGCCACTGTAGAAAAGTTGACTTGTTTTTCCATTCATGAAGTCAGGCACATCGGCAATTTTGAGCGCTACGTTCGTCAGCGTAGCGAGACCTGCTAGGGAAAAAAATACCAGCAATACTCTATTGACAGACATCGCGTACCATTCCTCCCATTAGGTAAAAGTTCTCCTGCAAATCAAAGGTAAAGTTTCTGACTTCTTGATCTCCCGTCGATTTACAGCGGTAGACACAGGAAAGATAATAATTACTGACACCTGTGGAAATCAGCAGATCGGTTACAGGCGTCCCTTCGAGGTGGGCGCTTTCATCACGGAAATAATGATAGAGTGTTTTACTCGCAGGGTTGTCGAGGAACATAAACGTCCTCTCATCTTGTGTCTCAGTGATCCAACGATCCAACGGCACATTCCAACCGAATGTCCAACGATTCACAGCCTGAGCAGTCTGAAACAAAAATACGACAGCGAAAAACAGCGCCAGCAATGCTTTCAGTTGTTGGTGATAATGATGCTCTTCTGCGTCACGGGACGTTGCCGCAACCGTTGCCTCTTCCGGCGCACAAACGGCAACTTCAGGCAATTGCTGATGCTCAGGCTCTGCCAACTGCACGACATTTTCAAACAGCATGTAGCCACGCGAAGGGATGGTTTTGATGTACTTTTGCTCTTTGCCATTATCACCCAGTGCTAGTCGCAACTGAGCAATACATTGGGTCAAACTGTTATCGGAGACAATACGATCACCCCAAACTTGAGTAAACAGCTCTTTTTTCGGTACAACCTGACCTTGATTCGCGATCAAAACTTCTAACACTCGGCACTCTGTGCCTTTCAGTTTTTTGCCATTCAAGGATTTCACATTAACCAGTTGTTCCCGGGCAAGAGGATACAACTGCCACAAAGATTCGCAGTTCATACACGTACAATTAGTCAATCTACAACTTCTTAGGTGCGACACCTAAGGCTAAGATCGTCCTTGATAGGCCATCGATAGCCGATTTGCTCCCTTGGGAGCACGTGACTCCATCCTAGAGTACGTCATTAAGCCTAGCCATAGGTAACGGTTGCTCTTCGCTGCAGACAGGTCGGCTTGCAGGTAAAAAATCCCCGCACCATGTACTTCAGCTTTATGGAAAGAAGCCCGTTTTTGGGCGTACGATACCCGCTCAATTTATAAAAAACAATAATAAAATATTACCATTTGATATAAAAAGTAAATGACTGTATACCATCTAGTTCTAAGGCTCTAAATAGCAAAATACCCTTAACATTAGCTATACAATCCAACAACACGTTTTAATTAATTGATTATTATTCAAAGACTTGAGATAAAATCACTTGATGGTAATTTAATATTACTCTCACATTTTATCGCCTAACTGAAGTCGGGGGATCGATCCCATCACAGGCCACAGAGCACAATATAACGGCCTATCACAACTGTAACGAAATCTGAATTTCCGTAAATCAACGGCAATTCGCAGTGAGGATAACCACATCGACTATGCCGGGGTAGTTCTCAAAATGATATTCAGAGTTTCCATATGGAAACAATGAAGTTCGACTCGCGACTGCCAGTGACACCACTCATATGGTTGAGTCCCCCGTCATCTCTCGTGAGCAATAAAAAAGCCACATCATCCGATGTGGCTTTCTTGAAGCCGCTGACCAAGCGTCCTTGGAAAGCGCACTGACCCACAGTCTAGACGCCTCCAACCAAAAGTGAAGAAAAACAACATTCTTCAGCGAAATTTCTGAAGCAAGATTCATTTATATCAGAAATGCCTAGCGCAATTCACTCGAACAGATGCCCCCTTCACCAGATTGCCAGCGTCAGATCACTATCGAGGCCAACATAATGGCGGACCCATTTATCAGTGACGCGACCTACATGCCAATTCGATATATTATCTAATTGGGCAACTCGAATATTTCCCTGTTGTCTCTAAATTGATACTGATTAGACCAGACAACAAATTTTTTATGATACTTTGTGGCGCTTTATTATTACAGCTCGACTGATATCAATTAATTCGCACCATCTTTCATTGTGCTTAATTGCTATCATGACTTTTAATTTGAAAAATAAGAGTATCATATGAAGCATAGAACCTCTTTATTCTTGCTTGCAATCACCATTGTTTATATTGTTTATTCATTCATTCGGGGTTATACCGATATAAATATCTCGAGTATATTTACCCCACTAATATTGCTCCCGTTTGCAATCATTCACGGTAGTATGTACTGTGGAGTAAAGAAAATGTCTTATTTCTTTCTTCTAGTCTTTATTGTCAGTGTTTTCTACGAAAGCGTCAGCGTTTCAAGTGGATTTCCTTTCGGTCACTACTATTATTCTGATAGGCTAGGTACCAAAATATTTGACGTGCCATTGGCAATCATGCCGACCTATTTCAGTTTGGGCTATGTTTCTTGGTTTATATCAATGATCCTGCTCAATCAGTTTGATAAACCGATCCCAACGGTAAGCAAAGCCATCATCATCTCCCTGGTTGCCTCATTTGTCATGGTTTCATGGGATGTCGTGATGGACCCAGTGAATTCGCTCATCAAATCTTTGTGGGTCTGGACCGATCGTGGTGTGTATTTTGGCGTGCCTTTAAGTAATTTCTTTGGTTGGTTTTTGTGCGTCTTTACCTTTTATTTGCCTTTCACATTATGGTGCTACAACGATAAAGTGCATTTGAAACAGATCCCAACCCATGGCTACCTATACCTGCCCTCAATCGTTTACATTACCATCATGTCGAAATACATCCTTTGCTTCTTGTTCAAAGACAGCGTTGATGTCACCACGTTGCATGGCGAAGTTTTTAGTTCCAAAGACGTTTATGGGAGTGTCATGCTTATTGGTCTCTTTACCATGCTACCGATCGGCATCCAATCTATCTATAAGATCTACCGACACCGCAATCATTCGCTCCATGCGACAACAGCGCTTTAATTCACACAATACGGTACCCTGTTACCTGGCGCTCGCGTTGCCTGACAACATAAGTACCGTATTCGCCTCACGACGCAGCCACCTTACAAAAACAACCTGCTAGAGCGCAAAAAAATCGGCTGCGACGTTAGAGTTGAATATGAAGAATCCTCTTCATTTCACTGGTGATGATCGCGGATATTTCCAGCAAATTCTTTGGTAAAGGCGATTGAAAAGGGTATGTAATGTATATGTTGTGGCAATCTTGATACTTCTCTAGAATCGTCACATCACACATTGAATTCGCCTTGAAGTAGTAATCTGGCACAATGCCTACACCAATACCATTCTCCAAGAAGGTGATCAGCAATGGCACATTATCCACTTCGATAGTTCCATTGTAGTTGTTCGCGACTGTCTCTTTATGACGGAACTTCTCATAGACAATCAGAGTATCTCCGCGACTCTTTTTTGAACTGACTAAAATGTTGCTAAATGTCCCAATATTGTGAGCAATGAGGCTTTCATCGCGGATGCTGCCGATCCTAATCGCCATATCTATATTGCCCTCAATCAGGTTTTCCACCTTATTCGTTGCAATAATTCTAAAAGAGACGTTGGGGAAACTGCACTTCAGTTTTTTCAAGATATCGATAAACAATGAGGCCGCAATGGAGCTCGGCATTGTAATCGTGAACTTACCACTCATCTCATCGTTCATGGTCGACGTCTTGTAACTCAATTCATTTAGATTGGCGAGTAACTCAAGGGCCGTTTCCTTAAGGCTCTCTCCTTTTGGGGTGAGAGAAATGTTACGAGTGGTTCGATAGAGCAATTTCACGCCAATCGATGCCTCCAGATCGGCGATATGACGACTAATATGAGCTTTTGATTTACCAAGTTCATTAGCGGCTTTGGTAATCGAGAGGTGCTTGCATACAGCGGCGAAGCTTATCAGTTCATTATTCATCATAGTTAGATCATTGTTCCCTATATGTAACACTATGTCACGTTGTTTTCATTACTGGCTATTGATATAAATCATTCCAAGGAGGGGGAATAATGTTAAGACTACATGAAGAAATCCTTATTAGGAAACAAACCAATGAATTTCTTATCGCATTATCCAAAAATGAACTCAGCCAGTTTAATATTGTTGGCTGTTCGATTAAAGGAATCAATGTCGATGAAATTCACCATATTAACATTCAGAAAAATGAACAATTAGTTGAAGTAAAAGACAACCAGATTACAAACTATGTCGCCATTATAGGAAGTCTGCCCAGATTAGCTCAACCGACAAAATTCGTCATTACGTTAGAGTTCATCAATGACGATTTAATTCCACAACTCAACACCATAAGGATTAATGATTATGACGATAACGCGCTCTTATTCGAAACAATATTACTTAAGTCTAAGGGGTTTATTGATTAATAAACTCGTCAAGTTCATCAAAGGTTATATTGAATTAGTCAGCCAACTGAAACCATACAATATCGAGGTGTACTATGCTTATCGTAAAAATGATTAAACGCACTTTGTTAAAGTTAAAACCTGCCCCAAAACGCTATCAACACTTGGAACCAGAATCTAAATCAGCCCATGTTCTTCGCGATTTGGGGTTAGACTAATCAATCCTAACGTCTAAACCACTCGATTCAGGATTCAGGTTGAATTCAAGCGCGCTTTTAACCTTGGCCAAAGTAGACAATCTCTACCCTAAGACTATTCAGTTTTGACGAAAACTGTTTTTACATTTCCCCCTCTTCTCTTGGCCGTCACCCGTCGCGTATTGTTGCACACAAGTTTTCTTATCAGTCACAAGGTCGTCACATGCGCATAAAGGCCATCGATCATTTTACAATCAGAACCTCCGACTTAGAAATGACCGCTCTGTTTTTTGAACAATGCATAGGGCTTCACCGTGGTCCACGCCCGCAATTTGCATTTCCAGGGGCATGGATGTACAACGACGACGGACACCCTATACTGCACTTAGTGTCGCTGCCAGAGGGGCATATTCCCGAAGCGCTCGTCGCTTATTTAGGGAATAAAGGCGCTCAATCTGGCTCAGGAGCCATCGACCATGTCTCTTTCAAAGGACACGACCTAGCCTCGACTCAGCAGCACTTTGTACACCAGAAAGTTCCGTTTCGAGAACGTGTGATCCCACAAATCAATGAACATCAGATCTTTCTCGACGATCCCAACGGTATAACAATTGAAATCATTTTTCCTTTTTCACCTAGCAACAAGATAGTCGGTACTCCCTTACCAGTCGTCGATGTGATTTAGTGCGAAAGTAAACATGCGCCTAAGTTTGAATAGCCGTCGCGTAGGCAAGGACTGGCAGTCGATAGTCGATTCTCGGGTCAATGAAGGCTCAAAGAGCTCTCAACTCTACTTTGCGAGTGAGAGAAGTGATAGACACTCGCCCTCCTCAAGGGGATTGAACTCCGCCTCCACATACTCTAATGTCAGAAACAACGTGAATGCCAAGCGAGCGATGCAGAAGGAGAGCGCATGATTACACTCTATGAATTAGCGGGAGAGCAAGGGGTAAACTTCAGTCCATATTGCTGGAGAACCCGGATGGCGCTTCAACACAAAGGGCTGCCATTCACAACGGTCGATGTCGGGTTTACCGAAATAGACGAGGCTTCACAAGGCCTATTTCACACCCTTCCTTTCATTCACGATGATCACAATCGCCGTATTGGAGGCTCATTTGAGATCGCCGAGTACCTCGAAAACGCCTACCCTGATACACCCTCACTATTCTCCTCGCAACAAGGTAAAACGCTGGCGTTATTCTTTGAGAAGTGGGCAAGAACCTTACACACCGATATCGCGCGTATCGCGATTTTCGATATCTTCAATAAACTCAAGGATCGAGACAAAGCTTACTTCAGGGCCTCACGTGAAAAAGCGCTCGGAGACTCGCTAGAAAACGTGCAATCAAACTGTCAATCCGCGTCCACAGCGCAGCTCACAGACAAACTGCAATTGCTGGAGCAACATCTTAAAGATCTCCCCTTTGTCGGTGGTGAAGCGCCACTTTATGCCGATTACATTGTTTATGGCACATTAAAGTGGTTATTCACCGTCAGCGAAAACGTCAAGCTCACCCACCTAGGCCCCCACATTCAAGCATGGTATCTTCAACTAGACAGTAAGCACTCCCCCAATGAAACCTAGATGCCCAACAAGCTCGTGACTCAATTACCGATTTTTTAGCGCCAGCGCGCCAGCCGCCCCTAATAGAAGGACACCGCTTCCTCTAGTGACAGACAGCAATGATAGTCGTGTTGTCGAGGCCAGGTGGCGGGCTAAACAGGCATAGAGCATCACCAGAGTAAAATCCAACACCGCCATGGATGGACACATGATCAGCAGTTGTGGCAGAACTGGCGTATGTATGTCGATGAATTGAGGGAAGAACGCCGTAAAGAAAACGATGGCTTTAGGGTTGCCCGCGGCGACCATAAAACCTGACCAAAACAGTTTATAATTAGAGACAACGTCGCCAACGGACTCTGGCTCTTCAATGGCCGTTGGTCTTGCAAGCAACATTTTAATCCCCATAAAACATAAAGTGATGACCCCGAACACTTTAATAACTGCAAACGCAAACTCGGAATTGGCGATCACTACCCCTAAACCTAAGGCCACCAAAAGCATTTGTATCCCATTGGCAGTGATATCCCCCAATGCGGTATAAAAGACACGTCGATGCCCAAAACGAAGCGCGTGAGCGATCCCTAGAAAAATGCTCGGTCCTGGAGTCACCGTTAAGATCAGCGATGCGGCCATAAAACCAAGCCATACTTGAAAGTCCATTTTGCGTCCCCCTTTAATCAACGCCTATATAAGCCGCTGCGAACAACATTCAATGTCAAGTGTGTTGAGCTGAGCACGACCGTCAGCCTCGCCGCGTTCTAACCCTCTCCCTGCGGGGAAAAAGGGTCAATTGCTCAGTGAAAGCTTAGAGCCAAGACTGATGCTCGAGTGACACCGTTCTGTCACACTCCGTTTCACCTGTATGTGCAGTTGACTCAGGTTCAATCATCATAAAATGAGTGTCTGGCAACGCTTTAGGGCAATGTTCGACGCCCTTCGGTACCACGTACATCTCTCCTTCGTTCAACACCACATCCCCATCTCTTAATTGAAGCGTCAGTTGCCCTTTCAGCACTAAGAACAATTCATCTTCATTCTCGTGGGCATGCCAAACCAGTTCGCCACTCCCTTTCGCGATCTTCACCAACTGACCATTTGATTGGCCAACAATTTTGGGTGTCCATTCTTCATCAAACAAACGAAACTTCTCTGACAAATTGATTTTTTCCATTTTCACCTCGTAACCCATACGTTTCACTGTCGACTGAGTAACAAAACTCAGGTCACTCTAACCACATATTGGCTAAAGACATCAATCCCATGTTTCCAGTTTCTGTCCCGTACACGTTATCTGCTCTTTGATACACAACATGGTCGCGCCATAAGGGGCAAAAATGGTAGTTTTGGATCAACCAATCTTCAGCGCGATATAGCTTTTGCAAAAAATCCTGACTGTGTTCACTTTCCTGCATTAACGTATCCACAAAACTCAACAGACTTTGCTGAGCCGGGTGGGACAAACAGCGCGCAAACACGTCTCCACACAACAACCACTCGTAATATTGAAAAGTCAGATCATCGCCAAACGCATAGCAATCATAGACGATATCGACCTCGCTACCCGCCACATCTTCGTCAGGGTCGTGGATCCGCACTTCAATCCCTTTTTCTTGTAAAGCGCTCAATAAAGGCTTCACTTCAGCTCGATGGACGCATCTCACTTCAACTACCACAGGTCTAGAAGGCTTCAACCTAGTTTGGTCAAACAAGTGAAACCCTTTATCCTGATGACAATCCATGACACTGTTCGCCGCTTGGCGTGAGGTTCGCTCCAGAAAGCCGCGGCTATGGTACACAACCCAGCTCCGCTCAGCGGTCGATAGGGCATGCTCATGGTGTCGAAACTGGAGGACAGTACACCCACTCTGCTCAATGACCTCCTGATCTTGCTCCAGTTCCCCATCCGTCAGGTAAGATTCCGTAACATGCATCGACCCAGCGGGTAAGGCCTCATTTGTCCAAAATTCCGCACGCTCAATTTCACCTCCCAATCCAAAGTAATGCTGATTTCGCACTAAACTCCAATGTTGACTCTCTAGGCGTTCAACAGCATACGCCCCCGTCCCTTGCGGAACCTCAGAACGAAAGTCAAAAATGGCGCTATGGGCATCTGCCAATAGATGAAGAAAAACCGGATCGTTTTGACGCAAAACAAACGCCACCCACTGGCCATCCACGTCGATACGCTCCAAATGGCGAAATAGAATCTGGTATGGATGTACCGTATCGCGTCGCATCTCAAAGTTCGCTTGAACCCATTCTGGTGTTAGGCGCTCACCGTTATGAAACGTAATATTGTTGCGAATTCGAACGCGAATTTGGCACTCACTCAATCGTAACTGATGGCCGAGATGTGGGTAAATTTGTTGGTGTTTACTGTCATACCGCAAGAGTGTGTCAAATACACTCTCGATCAACAAAATTGAACGCGTTGACAGGGCACAATGGGGCCGCCATTCAGGCAAATCGTATGGCACAAGATACATCAATGTATTTTGCTCACGTAAGGTTTGTCGAGCACTATCAAGCCAATAGGGCATACGTTCTTGAAACAGTCCAACTCGACCGAACTGCTCTGCCAATCTATAGGCCTGATTCAGATTTCCATTCTGAGCCAGTTGCTCCAGTTGCTCAGTCAAAGCCTCTTCAAAACTTTTTAACAAGGTGAATTGCGAATGATGCCCCCTGCCCCGGCCTGGTACCCAACTTATCACCCCCAACTTTTGCAACGAGGTCATTAGCTTACTAACATTGCGCTCTGAACAAACTAATAGCTCAGCAAGTCGGGAAATATTGACACCACACGCTATTTGCACCGAAAACTGACTTTCGAGCTGCTTAACACGCTTCAATTGACTGGATGAAAGGAAACAGGATTGCACGATACCTACTCTATTATTGTTACTTACCCTAACCGCCACTCCTCACTCCGTGTCGCTCGCTTGAGCTCCTAGATAGCGACTACAGCGGCAACCACAGACCAACGACGAAACCGAAGAAAAAGACGTAAGGCCACCGATATGATTTGCGCGACACACCTACAACGTGTGCAACGTTTGGTTCAATCAAATAACGTTTTGCATTCAGCGTATAAAACGTATAGTCGAGTGGGTTCATTGTCGTACTCCTGGCAACTTGCTGTAAACGTGCTAAGCAGTATGCGGAGTGAATAACGAACTAAGAACGATCACTTGAATGAATATGGTTCACCTTTTACGCCATGGCGCCTTCACGGTCTATGTAAGAGAGGCGTTCGCGCACCAAACGACTGCCAATACTCATTCTCTCACCCCTTCCTCATCAAGAGAGACCGTCAGGTTCGCCTCGTTAATAGCTTAGAACTAACTCACAACGGACCACATCCGAATCACGCAATATCGTGTGAGCCTCTCGAATCGCCACGCAAAAACCATCAATATCCGAATCACACAACGCCACTAGGTGTCGCGCCGCATCTCTCGCTCGCGGATAGTGCAGCAGAGCGTTATATCGACAATGGGTAAATCGTTTGCTGTCATAGCAACCATTCACGAAAATAACGAGCGCTAACGCCTCTGTAGACCCGCGCTCTATCGTTTTTATGGACTTTGAGAATTCGTCCAATGCCAAGTTGACGTTTTGATCGATAGATTTTTTGGATAACCACATGTTTACCCACCAAGCGATGCATATGAGTTTAAGATGGCTCTGTCATTGATGACACAAACACATTACCCCAATCAATCCAAGTATGGTCCTATCCCTGTCGAGAAAAGGAGAGATGCATCCCAGAACGAGCCCCCCGACCGCAAAACGTCCTAAAGCCCCCACAATTAGTGTCCCAAACCCCTCACCTTCCACACTTAACTCTCTATACTTGTACACTCACCAGGTTCGATCAAGATCATTTGCGTACAAAGCAATCGCGCGTTGATACTCTTTGATCTCTGCCTTGTCGGTTGTCGACAGTAACAGCTTTAACAGCAACGACACCGCTTCCTTGTGACGTCCCAAATTATACAAGCACATCGCATAGAAAGGCTGAACTTCCAACGCGTCCGGATAAGCGACCAGCGTTTGCTCAAAAAACTCGAGCGCCTCGTGATATTGCCCCAAACTTCGGTAAGTACTGGCCAAACCAAACAGAGTATCAAAACGCTCATCTGAGGACAGTGAACCGGAAAGGGCTTGTAGGTAGTGCTCAATCGCCCTTCGCTCTTTTCCTTCGTTGTCATACGACCAGGCTATATGCAGGTGTGCGCGTGCCGCAAACACTTCATTTGAGAGCAGACTTGCTAACGTATCTCGTGATGCTTGGTACTGCTTTTGTTCACGCAATGCAATTGCTTGCATCAATATCGATTCCATACATCGTTTTCCTTTCAGGGATACCACCGTGCTAACGCACTTAAGCGCCAAACCACGCCAACTTGTCATAATTTTCGTGGCGCTAACCATCAACTTGCGCGAGCGTGTAGTTGCGTAGCGTTACGTCATCAATACTACTTATTTTAATAGTTTGGTGGGGCAAACGCTCTCCTTTGTTCCTCGCCGCCAAGTAGTCAAGACAAAATGGGATCAAGGCGACGCCTTTCACTCTGGCGATAGACCGATCTTTCACCCGAACGTGATGCTCATACTCAGCCATAATTCGCGGCTTGTGGCGCAAGCTAAAATAATCCACTTTGAATATGTCAAAGGACACATCCACAACGATATCGAGCTCGAACTCCAAGCCAATATCCCCAGCTCCAAAATAGATTGGTTGGCTAAATTCCGCTTTGACCGCCCCACACTCTCCCATTCCAATGATATGGGCCATGTTATCATCATTGGGGATCAATAAATCGCAGATCTGTAAACCAATCACATGCTCTTTTAGCGCATGTGACAGCCGCTTTCCTGCAGACACCGCGAGCGCTTGAAAACGTGATATCGCCAGAAAATGCTGACCGGTTGCGATCCCCCGGTCCAATCGTCTTAACAAGCTCTGAACATCGTTACGCTTAATAAAATCGATCAACTGACGACAGCACGTAATGTGAGCGTGCGGCTTACACGCTTGGCTCAGTGCCTCGTCTTTCGAAATGATGACAGTAGGCACTCCATCACCTGCGTGCTCGAGTACTTGGGAAACATAACCTTTCAGACGTTCTGACTCACTGCGGAGAAATTGACTCACAGGTAACTGAGCATGATAAGCGGCCATAAAATATTTCGTCTCTGACTCACCTAAGGGCAACGTGTCCTGGTTAATCGCCCGAAACCATGTCAGAAACTGACGTTCAGAAGCTTGTAAGATCTCCCGATAGCTCGCTTCGATGGTACGTTTTACTGTCCCAAGTTCTTTACTCTTCGGGCCTGTTTGGTTGCGTTGTATCAAGGCCTCTATCCTCGACAAATACTCCGTGGTCTTGTTCTCAAACCAGCGCAATCGTTGAAGCCGCATAGAATCCGAGAACACTGGTGGCGAATAGAGCTTGACTTCATTTGCCTCTATAAGCCTCGATAGAGCCTGGCGATCTTTATGGAGCAAGAGATCCTCGTTCGCCTCGAGATCCGTATTTAGGACCAAACAAATCACCGTTGACCTCACTTAAAGTATTCGAAGTTATGCGTATCAAGATGCTAATTTATTGCATCTTGTCATGCAGATGAAACCTCCTAGTAAAGAAAGTCCCAATCCCCAAACAAACGCGTCTGATATCACTGAAACGGCATTGATAGAATTAACATCAAGACCCTCCCTCCGACCGTAGGCCGACGCAGTGTCCATGGTCGAGTGATTTCCCTTCTCCCGTAGCGTGAAAGGGAGCAGATCCACGGATTTTCGTTACACCAATTCACTGTAGATAGAGAGGAATGATGATGAAGAAAATAATACTTTTGGCCGCGATCCTACCGGCATCGGTTTCTGCACTGACGTTTGACGGCTTTTACGTCGGTGCTGGCTTTGGCACAACCGACTACAGTGAAGATCGCTACTTGGATGACAACATTGCGGGGGCATACTCGTTCGACGAGTCCTCGACGACCAAGCTGATTGCAGGCTATGCCTTTAACAGAATCATCAGTATTGAGGCGCAGTACACAAACTATGGCGACATTGATGTCAAACCCCAATTGAACACTCTCTCCGATTTTACAATGGAGCATAGCTCCTTTACATTAGCGACAAATGTTGGCTATACCTTTGACAATGGCGTGCGTCCTTTTGCCACCGCGGGACTGGGTTCCATCTCACTCGACAATAAATCGAGTAGACTGAGTGAATCTGACACCGGCACTGCTTATCGACTTGGTCTCGGCGTCGACTACACGCCGCCTCAATTCGGGGGGATCACCGTCAAAGCAGCGTACGAAGCAGATGTTTATGAAGTGGAAGTCCAAAAAAACTACGGTTTCTTCCGCCAAACCAAAACCTACACACCGACCATTGGTACTTTTTACTTAGCGGCGAGCTATACATTCTGATCCCTTGGCGGTGGCTTAGTACCGCCTTGGCAATTTATTGGAAGTATTAACTCTCCAACAATGATCACCGTCAAGTCGCTTCAAGGTGAGCGCCTTTCACACAAGAAGAGGAAAAATAGGAGTGTACATAAGATTCATCGCCAGTATGGAAGAAGAAAAAAAACTTCAACATACCCACGGAATCATTACTCAAGCAAAACTGATGCTCGACGAAGGATTGATTCTTTACTCTTACCACCGAGAGCAATTAGACGCGATTTTCGAACAACTGAATGATACCCTGCCGTGCCCTCCTTTTGAGCATTCAAATTGGCCTAACAATGCGATCTCTTGGTTTCTCGATTCGAGTACGAGCTTTGTGGCTCTGATGTACGAGCTCAAGCATATTCTTGAGGAATACGACACCATCGTGACTGTACTTCAATACCAGGACGTCGGTACCGTCCTATATCGAGACGCATATCAAGTCGTCGCGAAATCAAGCCAATTGTAAAGAAAACTCAACCCGACTGAGTCATTTCGCTCGTTAAGTGAAGGCGTTCCAGCGAAACATGGCTGCCTGTTTGACCTTTGAACCACGTTCTTCCCCCCTCACTCTAGTGTTTCGGCCTCTCGACACGGTCTAAATAACGTTCGACGTCCACACCATCAATTTGGTCTGCGCGCATGAATTGATTAGCAAATCTCAGATATACCCCAGACGAGAGAAACAACGCAAACAGATCGGCATCCAAATGCTGGTTGTTGACCATGTGGCTCATAATTTCAATCGACTCCGACAATGATTTAGCCTTCTTATATGGACGGTCTGTACTGGTTAAAGCTTCAAAAACATCTGCGATTGCCATTATCCGTGCGGTGATTGGCATCTGCTCTTTGACTAACCCCATCGGATAGCCTTTGCCATCCATTCTCTCATGGTGACCACCCGCGATCGCGGCAACACCTCGCATGTGTTTCGGAAAAGGCAGAGACTCAAGGATTTTAATCGTCTGAATAATGTGATCATTGATGATAAAACGCTCCTCATCGGCTAACGTGCCCCGTCGAATAGACAGATTGTACATTTCCCCCTGATTCGCTTGATATTCCGTCGGCTTCATGGTAAATCGCGCTTCGTTTGTAGGGGGAAAATCCCAAGGGATCAAGTGTTCGGGTTTATCACTTAGCAGTCCCTCTTTCACAGGCAAAGTGTCAGTTTTAGGATAGCGCTGTTTCTCTACCCAAGACAATCCCGCCGTTTTACTCAGAGTTCGTGTCCAAGTTCTACTCGCGATACGCTCTAGTCGCTCAAGATCTGAGTCGCTGACAAATTCTGCCCCTAAATTCATTTCCGCGATAAACGCAAAGTCAGCATCGATATCTCGATGCACCTGATCTAATTTCTCACGCTGTTCTTCGGACAGTTTCGAAGTGTTTTGACGGAGTATGTCTATTTCATGGTCTCGTTTAAGCACCTCAAAGCGCATCCGAATTTCGTGTATTCGATTGTAGATCGTCTCGAGTTTAGTGGCTTTATCCACCACATGTTCGGGTGTGGTGATTTTGCCGCAGTCATGCAACCAGCTAGCCATCTTCAGTTCTTCCCATTGCTCAGAAGTTAAACTAAAGTGTTGAAAGGCTTCGATCTTCGAGTCCTCCGCAGCTTGAGTCAACCATTCGGTGATCACCGGAACACGTTGACAATGATGACCAGTGTAAGGTGACTTCTTATCGAGCGACCCCGCAAACACCTGAATGAATGAATCCAGTAACGCTTTTTGCGTGTCAAGCATGTCATGAGTTTCAATCGCCACCGAGGTAAAGCCCAACAAAGTCTGCAAATAGTCGGCGTATTGAGCATAATGTCTCGAAGCATTCGCGTACGGATAGAGTAAACCGAGTGAACCAACTACCTCCCCTGAACGCCCTTTAATCGGTATACAAACAACCTCACAGCGATCGTAAAAAAGGGGCAGTTTCAGGTGAGGCACTTCATCTACCGTAAATGTCGCGGTCTGCTTTGCTACAAAGATCTCTCTAACAAAGCGCGTCGCTTCAGAGACCGGGATAGGCGAAGCACTAATGTCTGACGAATTGCCTTGGTCACACCAAAGCATGCTTGGCACCAAGCACTTAACTTCCGTATCAAGCAGGTACAATAACACCCCCTGCGCTTCTACCGCTTGCGCGACCTCACGACACACCATACTAAGCATGTCGTCCAAATTGTCTTCACGCGCTATCTTGTGCGTCAAACTGACAAATTGCCGTATGGTCGTTTGCGTCGACATCTGCGCGTCGTTAAGTTGCTGTATCTCGCGAATCACGCTCCGCTCCAAAGCGCCACTGTCAAGCTTAAACCCTTCTATGTCTTTCGCTTTTTCTGTCGCTCGCTGGATAGGTTTAGAAATAAATTTTGAAATGACGTAAATCATGGGAACCATGAGGACGAGTACCAGTAATGACCCATACAAAGTCTGTTGCTTGATAAGAGCGCCTTTGTTGAACAACGCGTTGGCTTTAGATGCCATCAATAAATGAACATGCTCGCTGTTTAAAGGCCGTATTGTCACTATTTGACCAATCCACTGTTCGTTATTGTATTCGAATTCCCCCAGTTGACCACGTTCCGCATTTTCTTCGATAGCATGGGGCACCACTTGATTGGTCACCATCTCAATATGAGTGATCACTCCCTGGGAAGACCTTGGTGGCTGAGCACTATCACTCAAGGCGAGAATTTGTCCCGAGTCGTTGTAAAGCACTCGGAGTGAGGAATCATTTGTGAGTGTATCCGCCAAAGATCGGCGTAAATCGTCAAGTAAGACATCGGCAGAAATGATCACTCCTGACGAACTTTGCCGATAGATTTTCAGCCCTAAGGATTCAGGACCTGGCAACAATAGAGGCTTGGAAATGAGGTTGGTGCTTTGATTTGCTTGCTCAAACCACGAACTCGTTTTGTACAAAATCCGCTTGTCATTGGGCCGCGTTTCTAACACCTTCAGTTCTTGACTCATGATCTGTATCTGACTCGAAAGATCATTAGAGACAGTCAGTACATAACGCGCCGACGCTGAAGCAGCAATTCTCTGCCTCATGACAGGATCTCTGATCCGCATTACCGAAAAAAAATCACCCGAAGGGTAATAGAAAGAGTACGCATTCACGTGCTCGAATTCCTCAAGGAGATGCGCGATTTCCGGGAGCAGTTGTTGGCTTGCGAGCTCAGCAACTTCATGGAGTGCGTGACTTTTCGAATACGTTCCCAGTGCAGAAAAAGCCGTTTTGTAGTGATGATTTAACTGATGGCGTGTTTCAGCAGCGACACGAGTAAAAATCTTATTGTTGGCTTCAACAATCAGCGTCGATAAGCCCCGACTCGCTAACCCGATCTGAATAACGGAGGCTAAAATCACAACCAGGATAATCACCGTCGCTAAGTGAACATGGATCGGCAAAGTGAGGCGTTTCGCTGTCATTGACGGCACTCCAATAGAGAATATTCTCCATTAAAGCGTAGACTTTTTATGTTTGTTTATTTTTAAACAGACTGGATATTCATTTTATATTTCAATAACGTGAACACGATCAGTATGAGTCGTTACCCTAGATGGTGAACGGCTACGACGCGCTAGAACGAGAACTGAAGACCCAGTTCGTAACCGACCTCTGCAGCATCACGCTTGGCATACTCGAACCCAGCAACCAGACCAAACACAGAACCAAACTGAAAAACGTTATCGACCTTAAATTCGTCTCTGTCGAGAGCCAAAAAATCTCGTTGATAGGAGATCCCAAGTAACCAATGACGCGCGATCTGCTTTCTAAGCATGGCTTTGCAGTAAGTTCCGCGCTCAGAAAAAGATGGGCTATAATCACTGTCCGCACGGTAATTAACGGCCCCACACGACACAGAGCCGGCAACAGCGCCCCCAAAACGACCAATGACG
This sequence comes from Vibrio sp. VPAP30, assembly GCF_001188205.1. Classification (NCBI taxonomy): domain Bacteria; kingdom Pseudomonadati; phylum Pseudomonadota; class Gammaproteobacteria; order Vibrionales; family Vibrionaceae; genus Vibrio; species Vibrio sp. VPAP30. The sequence continues at coordinate 90,029 of NZ_LBLS01000017.1, read as the reverse complement.
CCACCGCCAGCTTGCCACGCATCCACCTCGGAACTGAATCGAGTGAGAAAATCCGCATTTCCTTCCACAAAGACGCTGTCAAACAGTTGAGCACTTACATCCAAATAAAGCCCCCCTAACGTTTTTGTCTCTTGGTTGTCATACTGGTTGTTCAGGTAAGGTTTCAGCGCCCCTGAATGAAAATTAGCGCCCTTATAGCCAAATCCGATATGTGAGAAATTATCCACGATTTCACTGGACGCCTGACTCGTCAGGGGAAACATGAACATAAACGGAATGAGTTTTTTAAACATAGATGTTGACCTTGTCTTTCAGGCAGAGAGGACTGGGGGTCAGACGGCACGACAACGCAACCCTAAGAACTGCTTTGTTAACATACCGTCTCACCAATCCCATAATGGCGACACCGTTGCAAAAAGACAGCGGTGTGTAGGACGTTGTTCCACATCATTTAAGTCGACATCAATAGATTGTGACATCAAGCTCAGCTTTGAATTTATGCAAATCGCTGCATTTGGTTCTTGAGCGGGCCGCGTTCGCTGTTTGAATTCAAGCCTGTTTTATTCTGTGGGGTTGCAGACTAAAAACGAAGCGCCACTCCGGCATACAGAGCATTGGTGTCCTCTTCAAGGACACGATATCCCCCTTTAATCGCCAGTTGCTGAGTAACATCAAAGCCCAGCTCACCGCCAAATGTTAAGCCAGAGTCATCCACTTTGTTTGAAAAATCTTGCTGAAAAGTTTGTCCATTGATGGTGTATGAGGCACTGCCTTTTGCGTCCAACCTCGTATAACCTACTTGGGCGGATAGATAGAAGCGATCAATGTAATACTTCGGCTTATAATTCAAACTCACACCCGTAATTTCAATGTTCCCGGAGCCAATGATGTTCAATGCAGGGAACGTATATTTTACACTTCCCGCATCAAAATACTCGAGTTCAACACCATGCTTGAAGGCACTCGAGGAAGGAAACACGTAACCCACTTGAATCGCATATCCCGCGTCTTCTTCTTTCTGCGCCGAAGGCAGATCGAGAAAGCTAGCTTGAAGATAGTCCACTCCGAGGTAAATACCATTCAGTCGCTCATTGGCATGTACTGGCGTGATATTTCCTACGCCTACTAATAGGGAAATTAATAGTGTTGTTGCACGTGTTTTCATTATTATCTCTCGTATTTGATTATTATGACGAGCATAACCCAGACCGACCAATGACATCGGACAATATAACCAGCCGTTTAGGACACCAGACTAAAATATGAAAACACTGCTTCCAAAAACAAACAAAAATAACGAAAAAATACAGCTTACCTTGTCAGTACAAATGAGACATATATCAATATCAATTCAGACTTTAATAAATTAAAATTCATTTATGTTGTTGTTTTATATGAACTTAAAATCCACACAAAGCATGTATAAAACAGGTTTAATATTTTATTGCCTAACAAATACTGGATAATTTTCCACGGAATTGAAATCCGATAAATTTGAGGGTAAGCATAATGTTATACGCAAAACCAAATACAGATGGTGCTATTATTCATTTTAAGAAAAAGTACCTCAACTATATAGGCGGGGAATGGGTATCCCCTGTCAAAGAGCAATATTTTTCAAACACTTCACCAGTGGATAATCGAGAGTTTTGTCAAGTCCCTGCGTCGACGAAAGAAGACGTCGACCTCGCTGTAGACGTTGCGCACAAAGCACTGGCAACGTGGTCTAAAACTTCCGTTACAGAACGCTCAAACCTGCTACTAAAAATTGCCGATCGCATTGAGGCCAACAGCGAAATGCTGGCCGTGGCGGAAACTTGGGACAATGGTAAACCTGTTCGCGAGACCTTAGCCGCTGATTTGCCGTTAGTGGTGGATCATTTTCGCTACTTTGCAGGTTGTATTCGAGCTCAAGAAGGCACAGCCGCTGAACTAGACAATCAAACGACCACTTACCATTTTCCTGAACCTATTGGGGTAGTGGGTCAAATCATCCCGTGGAACTTCCCGTTGTTAATGGCAGCGTGGAAATTGGCTCCGGCGTTGGCTTCAGGTTGCTGTGTGGTGTTAAAACCCGCTGAACAAACACCGGCCTCCATCCTAGTAATGATGGAACTGCTAGACGATTTGCTTCCTGCCGGCGTTATCAATGTTGTCAACGGCTTTGGTGCTGATGCAGGTCAAGCACTGGCAACACACAAACGTATTGCTAAGATTGCATTTACAGGTTCAACCGAAGTCGGCCAACAGGTGCTCAAATGTGCGGCAGACAACTTGATCCCATCAACAGTTGAACTAGGCGGCAAGTCACCAAACATCTTCATGGCTGATATTTTTGATCACGAAGACAGCTATGTCGATAAATGTGTTGAAGGTGTCCTCCTTGCGTTTTTCAACCAAGGTGAAGTATGCACCTGCCCTTCTCGTTTATTAATTCAAGAGTCGATTTATGATCGCTTTATGGCGAAACTTATCGAACGAATGAAGACCATTGTTCAAGGCAACCCATTAGATACCGACACTCAAGTTGGTTCCCAAGTGTCACAAGAGCAGTTCAACAAGATTCGCGGTTATATTCAACTTGGGTTAGATGAAGGGGCAGAGCTACTGGTCGGTGGTAACAGTCACGAGGAAAATGGTTACTTCATCGAACCGACACTGCTAAAAGGCAGCAACGAGATGCGAATTTTCCAAGAAGAAATTTTTGGCCCGGTCGTTGCGGTTACCACATTCAAAACGGTAGGAGAGGCACTTGAGATCGCTAACGCCACCGAATACGGTTTAGGGGCAGGGATCTGGACTAGAGACAACAACACTGCATATCATATGGCTCGTCAAATCGAAGCGGGTCGTGTCTGGGTCAACTGCTACCATGCTTACCCAGCCCACGCTGCGTTTGGCGGGTACAAAAAATCAGGTATTGGTCGCGAGACACACAAAATGATGCTGGGTCATTACCAAAATACCAAGAACATGATTGTCAGTTATAGCGTCAATCCGCTGGGTTTCTTCTAACGAGCTCGCACCCCCACTTGCCCGGCGCATTGCCGGGCATTTTATCCGAACAAAACATGGGGTAACGCCTCTGTCTTGATTGGCCTCGAACCGCGCACGATCATGGGTCCACGGCACAGCAGCAGAACCAACGACTAAGTTAACTTATCAACAAATCAACGAGCCAACACAGTAGGGAAATAAAGGGGAAGGCTCTCTCCAGTCAGGTCATCTGAAGAGAGCAGGTTGACCAGTCATTCGCTACGCAGTGAGTTAGCTAGCCGGTCAAAACTTAAGTGACTTATCCCTGAATAGCGCGTACGGCGGCAGAATAATCCGGCTCTTCGCTGATTTCCTTAACCAATTCAGCGTGCAAGATGTGACCTTCTTCATCCAAAACCACAACAGCACGTGACGTCAGGCCTCTCAAAGCCCCCTCACTGAGCGCAACACCGTAGTCAGCGGCAAATGTCGGCGAGCGAAAACACGATGCAATCACGACATTGCTGAGCTTCTCTTCATCAACGAAACGAGCAAGAGCAAACGGTAAATCCGCAGAAACGCAAACCACTTCTGCCCCTTGCAGTGAATCGGCTACGGTATTAAACGCTCGTACACTGTTTGCACACGTTGGCGTATCCACACTTGGGAAGATATTGAGAATGATGCGTTTCCCTTTAAATCTTTCTAACCCAAAATCGTTCAACTCCTTATCGCAAAGAGTGAAATTCGGTGCCATTTGTCCAGCAGTAACAAACTCACCAGCCAGTTGAACTGGATTACCTAAGAAAGTGACTAACATGATTACCTCTCGTTTTTAGTTTTTTAGTTTTGTCTTCGCCGTCAAAAGATAACGAACGAAGCCCGCACTGTTCCAAAAACGCCGTTCATCGACAAATGAACTAATCTAAACATTTGTGAATCAGACACAGTTAGTCAATAAGGTATTGATTAAAAGGCAATTATGATTTTCTTCGGAGCATACACTTTACCCCACCTTCTAGCAGTTTGGTGTAACATAGGACGCGCGCATTACTGTAGATAACTTGAATAACTTCATTACTCAAACGCCGAAGCGCATGCGCTTCGACCTCTATATAATTGTTCTCCGCGACTAGGCCTTCTGGCATCGAGAAGTCAGAAAACAGCATCAGGTTGTTGCTGTAAAAATCCGCATAGTAGCTGAAGTACAAATCGCGATCCTCGCCATAGATAGATCGACTAGAAAACGAGCGTTTGTTGAAAAATAGGCGATAAAACAACGTATGATAGTCTTCGTAAAAAGTCACATCACCGTTCATTTTGACGTTAACATTATTACTGTAGTAAAGGTGGGTGTTCGCCCCGTTCATAAAGGGAGGAACGTCTCGATATTTTAATCCTGCATTAACCAGCGCAGTCACAGTGACCATAAGTGCGAGGCGCTTTAGCCACTTATCGACAGAGGTCATTGATCATCCCTCCGATAAAGTAAAAGCTTTCCTGCAATGAAAAAGTAAAATTCTTTACGTCATCGGCGCCCGTGTGGTCATTAAGATAGAGACAGGATACGTAGTAATTACTTACTCCGGTAGAAATCACCAAATCAAGGGGTTGTTGGTAGCCCGTTAATCGCTTTTCCGAACTTAAATAATGATATAGTTTTTCGCTTGCTGGCTCTCGCTGGTACAGAAAATTTACCGACGCCCTTTTAACATTCACCCAATCATCAACTTGGAGGTTCCAATCGAAGCTTAATCGATTGATGATCCCACTCAGTTGCGCCACAAACAACATCATCAATAAAAGTAACAATAGCCACTTTACTTTCCTGTTAAAGGTGGGAGTTCTTACAGAGAGTTGGGGCAGATTGTGCACACTCGGCCGGAGAACATGTTCGCCTTCTCCATCCGCTGCACCGGGCTCAATCTCCCACTCAGAGTCCGCCATTTCCACGACATTGTCGTACAGTAAGTAGCCCTGAGAGGGCAACGTTTTGATGTATTTTTGCTCCTTCCCGTTGTCCCCCAGCGCTAACCTTATCTGCGCAATGCTCTGCGTCAAACTGGCATCAGAAACCACTCGCTCGCCCCAGGCTGATTTGAGGATCTCTCGTTTGGACACCACTTGTCCTTTATTTTCAATCAAAACTTCCAAGACTCTGCAGTCCGGTCCCTTCAGCTTGGTAGCTTGTCGCGTTTTTACGTTGACCAATTGTTCTCTGGCAAACGGGTACAACTGCCAAAGCGCATTGCACTGCGATCGTATCTGTACATTCAAATTAATTACCTATCTACAATAGCCGACGACGCCCTCCCTCCCTGAAGACGTCAGCTTGCTCAGCGTGAATGACGCATCACTGCGACTCTCTACGCCAAAACGGGCAAATCTTGTTAAGCGCTATTCTTCCTTAACCATTTAGCGTCAAGTCACCTTTCATCCTCTTAGGACGCGAGAACAAATACCCTTGTAGGTAAACGTGAGACTTCTTCGGTAAGAACTTCATCTGTGACGCTTCTTCGACCCCTTCAATGATCAATCCAACACCAATGCGCTCGCACAACTTAACCATAAATTTCAGTGTTTCACTGGCCGTCACATTGGTTTCACTGTCTTTAACCAGAGACTTATCAAGCTTAATGAAGTCGAAATATTTTTTGGACAGCAAGGCAAAATTTGAGTAACCACTACCAAAATCATCAATTGCAAATCGGAAGCCGGCTTGTTTCAGCGCTAAGAGATTGTCGCGGGTGTGCTTTCTTTCAAAGAAATCGCAGTATTCCACAATCTCAAAAATAATCTTACTGCGCAGCTCAGGGAAGTTTTCAGTGGCCGACATCACGTCAGCATAGAAATCCATCATGCTCAGATCCGAGTTACTGATGTTGATACTGATATCGGGAAAATTGTGCTCTGGGTTACTGATGAAACTGACGACTTTCTTAATGATCATCAAAGTCAATGAGTAGTGCAGAGGAGGCTCTTGCGCGACCAATGGCATAAACACCCCTGGACCGCCATACTCACTTCGCTTCCAACGCAATAGCACCTCAGCAGCGTAGACTTGCGAAGTGTTTAAGCTATAGCATATCGGTTGATGATAGAGCTCAAATTGATCCCCACCCTGACGAACGTCTTGATGCAAGGCGTGTATCGTGGCACGTTTCATCAAATTTAGGCTGTAGTCCTTATCACGATAGATGTACAACCCATCCGCCTGTTTTAGTGATTGAGAGACACCAAAGGCTATGCGTCGGAAAATTCGGTCTTTGGACTGATGCAAATCTCTGCTAGAGATGTCCATACTGGCAATGGCATATTCAAACGGAAGCACTTTACCTTTGATGGTTTTTTCTGAAGGCAAAGTACGCTTCAGCAATTGCTGCTGCTCAAGGATTTGCTCATGTTGCCAAACGGAATTCTTCGTAAAAATGAGCACAATGTACTTGTCTTCAAACAAGCCAATAATGCTCGGTGAAAGTGTTTTGCTCAACGTGTTATGCAATTCCGATTTAATGGCATTAGCGGTTCTCTGATCAAAAAAGCGGTAGTAATCAGGAGTACGACCTACGCAGATAATATGTATCACACTTTGTATGTTTTCTTTTCTCTCGTAGATTTTGCAAAACTTGTCTTGAATGTAATTGATGTTTGGGAGTTTATTCTCCTCACAGAAAAAATGTTTCGCTTTCTGTTTTTGCTGCTCTCGTTTGAGTCGTTGCATAAAAAACGACGTGGTTTCTTTTTCGCGGATAACGCGATGAGCGAGAACGATACATAATGTTGCAAGTAGACCAAAAATAATAAACGGTCCTGATATAGACAAAAATTCCAAGTGTCCCCCAAAATGGCAATGGTCAGCAAAACCTGCTGCCCTCATAACTTGACGTGAGTATTTCTATTATTCTTCTTCACGTCATTTCGAATTTAGCGACCTTCAACGAACGTTCTTATCAATAGCAACGCGCACGAGCGCCTCTCCTCACTCAATTGGTAGGAAAAACGGCGTAAATAACATTATTGTCAGCATTGATCAGTGAAATCTAAGATATAGATGACTCTTTTCAGTGATTACTCGAGTTATTATTTGCTAGGTTATCCGCAAAATAGTACTTGCGGGATTACAAACTCCTCATATACTGCTGTTATAATGTAATAGTATATAGGCAGTAGGCGGGCAATTATGTCGGTCGCCACCCTCAAAAGCGACCACCAAATAGGACATATTACCGAGTCAAATCAGCCACATATTGTTGGTGATGATGAACGAGATTGAGCAACACTGATGTGGGAATTTAGGCCTCAAAACGAAATTCAGCTTCGTGATAGGGAAACGGGACAAGAAAAACGATTAACGCACTCTGAATGTCAGATGCTGACATTGCTCATTGCCAATGCCGATCGCGTCGTGAGTAAAGAAGAAATACACCGCTTTGTGTGGAAAGAGAAATTCGTCTCCGACACCAGTATCACCAATACCATCGCTTCACTGAGAAAAGCTCTAGACGATAACGTTGAGGAGCAACGTATTATCCGTACCGCACCAAAGTTAGGCTATTTTATGATCGGGAACATGATCACATTGGTCGATGAATTGCCAAATGTTGCCGACCCTAAATCCGAACAAATCCTCAGCGCTGATTCGTTTCGAAATTGGCAGGTAGGTGTGTGTGTGTTTCTCCTTGTCGTGAATCTCGCCTTGTTTTGGTTTCTCTTTGTGCCTCCCAAACAAGCACAAGCCATTGATGTGCTCAAACTGACCACAGAAAACAACGCCTTTTTTGTTGAGTACAATGATCCTCATACACAACAGTTAATGGATGCCTTAGCAGGGCAAGCGTTGCCAAAGAACGTGGACTTCTATATCTCCTCTAATGGAACCCGTATTTACGTCAGTTGTGTCCGTCGTGAAGCAAAAACAACTGAGCGGAAAAGTGTCAACTTCTCCATCGATATTGAACGCCCAATCGAGATCATCCGTGATGAAGTATTACAAGAATGCCAATAAGTTTTTTCTCATCAGTGTTTGCGTTCTGCTGCTTATGCTACCGCTTCAATTAGTCGTTAATACCCATCTAGCGATACCCACATTTGCGCTCAACCCACACACGACCATCAAAAAGACCATTTTAACTTATGGTGTCGAGCCGGCCGACAAGATCGCGAGAAATCTCGATTATCAGCTCATTCCCTATGTCTTCAACCGATTTATTTTGCTGACCACGATTCACTTTGACAGTGGTGAAAAACTAAAAACTCAGTTTTTGATCACCTTTTGGCCTCAAGCTTTGTATTCGATTAAGTACATCAATCAGCTCGTTGAAGCCGACGAAACAAAGTACTTCGATCCCCCCGAACAACACGTACTGTTTGATGGTGGGGATGAGGCATTCCAAGTGTTAGAACAAAGTGACTCCCTCTATTGCTATATCCAGTTGTCAAACCAATCCGTCCAGTGTGTAGACATTGGTTTAAAAGACGAACGATTGGCAATGTAGTGTTTCGCCAAGAACAAATAATACTGAATGAAGGAAAAATGTGGACCTTTAACCCAACCGAAAGAAGACAACTGGTTAACAACCAAACTCAAGAGAGTCGCAAGCTAAAATCGACAGACTGCCAGATCCTCAAACTTTTGGTGGAAAACTCTGGTCAAGTGGTGTCGAAAGACAAACTAAATCATAGCGCCTGGCCAGAGCGAGTGGTCGCCCCCGCTAACCTGCCGCAAGCCATCGCTCAACTCCGCTTAGCTCTTGGGGATACTGGCCGCGAGCAACAGTTTATCAAAACCGTTCCAAAACAAGGCTACCTGCTGGTTGAGGGCGTCGTTACCTTTGCGGAAACTTTCTCTGACAACACTCAGGAGCTTCTCCCTCACACACCAGGTTCGGTCTCACCAACAGTCAGTGCAACGAACGTCCCCCCTGCGCGAACCAAGCTCGCGACGAAGCTGACAATAACCAGTTTATCGATACTCCTCGTGTTTGCCTTATCGTGGTTAATTCGTATTCTCTACATTGATGCCTTCACTGCCCGACAAATTTGGCAGCAAAGAACTTATCTCGGCATCACGTATTTTTTCCCAAACACTGACATCGGTACACAAGAGTATGAGGCCATCAAAGACACCTACCCCGAAAATGTCTTGATGATTTATCTTTCTGAGAACCCTGAGCAACACTACGTCTCTTGTGTCTACACTTCCTCAACACTTCGTGAACGCAGCACACAAAACTTGAGCTTCAGTCGAGATTACTCGACTTCCCAACGTAAGGAGGCCATTCGTGAATTATGCCAGTAAATGGATTGTTGCTCTCATTGTGACCAACCTCAGTGTGTTTGCCATAATTGGCGTTCTCAACGCAAAACATCACCCCGCGTTCCTGACGGGGCGTTACAATACGCTCATGTTTGCACACGGTTCGACCTACAGCTCGTCAGGAATTGAAGCATTCAAGCAATTTTATACTGTCGATCAAAACTGGTACGGACGGCATGATCTTCATTCCAGCTTTCTCTCACAGGGTGACAAAAAAACACTCAAGCTCTACTCGTCAGTCTATTTTTGGGGAGACAACTTGTTTTCTACCAGCAGCCCTTCTTACTCCAAAGATTACACTCCCAGTGTGGAACCTGACGTCACTGAAGCCCATTTAATTGACCAGCCGGTTCGGCAATTCTTCCAAACCCTCTACCAAGACAGGTATAACTTTTGTTATGTCAGTTTACTTACTAGCAGCGTTCAGTGCATAACGGCAGACCAATAAATTAGAGTAATTAACCTAATTCTTTCAACATAAATCGTTATAACCACTTTTGTTTAAATTAATATCATTATTTATCAGATACTTAATGTTGTTATTTAAAATCATTATGAAAAGGCATGAACCGATAATTTCGCATTTGTTCATTAGGATTCTGACCGAATTGGCGACATAGTATGGCCATATCAGACACCGCAACTTGGTCAGAAATGTCATGCTTACTCCATTACAGCCTTTGAGAATTACAGCGTTATTACTAGAAGGAATGCCAACAACGGCGATCTCTGGACCGCTCGAAATGCTCACTATTGCCGCTCAATTGGCCGGACACCCGGCGCCTGAGATCAGCTACGTTTCTCCTCACCAAGGTCCAATAGCGTCGTTCGCTGGTTTTACACTGTCAAACATCACGCATTGGCCAACGGTCAACGATGCAGACATCGTTTTGATTGGCTCTTGTGGAGAGCCCGATTCTAGAAGTTACCAGTTGCCGGATGACATGAAACAATGGCTAAAAAAGCAAATCGCTCAATGTAAATATGTCATCTGTATGTGTACCGGAGCGTTTCTTTTGGCAGAACTGGGGGTTTTAAACCGACGCAGTGCCACCACGCATTGGGTCCAAGTCGAGCGTTTCCGCCATCTCTATCCGGACGTCAAGCTCATGCCGCATCGCAATGTCACCCATGACGGGCCTTTTATTTGCACCTCGGGCATTCGCGAATATTATGAAGCAACAATCTTATTGATTGATGCCTTATTCGGTGCTGCCCATCGCGAAAAATGCGAACAATTCATGGGAGGCAATTTTTCGAACCAGCCCCTATGTTTAACCAGTTTTGCCCAATACCGTCAACACAGTGATGAACTGATCCATGGGTTGCAGGATTGGATGCATGATGCAGAGCCCAGCGCCCTATCTGTTGCCCTGTGTGCAGAAAAGAGTTTTCTCAGCGAACGACAAATGAAACGTCGTTTTAAAGCAGCAACTGGAGAATCTCCCATGAATTACATTCAGCGAATTCGTATCGCGATTGCAAGAGAAAAACTGGAGACCACCAAGTTAAATATCGATCAAATTTGCCAGCAAGTCGGGTACAGCGATACGAATCATTTCCGGCTGTTATTTCGCAAGTTCCATGAAATGACGCCAACGCAGTATCGTAAAGTCACCCAGCTATGCGCGAGCGCATAGTGACAAAGACTTAGTTAAGATGCCCATGGCTGCTTAGCCCCCCACTAAGACCGTGGGCATCCCCATCACTATGGTTCCACCATGTGCAGTGAGGTCGCCCATTCTTGCTGCGGGCTTATTGTTCACTAAAACCGTTGCGCTGCCTTTTACCACGCTGTCAGGTGGACCCACGCAAACACACATTTGACCAAGTGTCGCTACCGGGAGGTTACCCACCAATACCGTACTCGGCATCGGTAGTAGTGGCCCTCCCACATGTGGGATCGGTACAACAGCGGGGGTTTGCATTGGACACACATGCATGTCCGTCGCTCTAGCGGCTGGTAACATGACTCTCTCCTAGCGTTTTCCATTCCCACCTGAAGCAATGTTCAGGCCCATGTCGATAAATTCATGGTATCGTGATTGTGCGTGCTCACCATCAGGGAGAACCGCACAAAGATTGACGCTTCCTGCTACCGCTTGAGCATACAGATAAGGAGGCGGGGGCACTACAGGATCCTCTGGTTTAATCATACTACCACCACTCCAGAATGCCGCTTGAGCTACCCATCCAGCGCCGGTATCTAAGCCCGCTTTGTCGATCATTTGCTCAGCAAATCGGCGACTGGTTTCATCCGGCGTATGCACCCAAGCACGCGCAGCGCGTACGGCATTGGTTTCATCTTCATTCCAATCCATACGTGTGTCAGCGCAACACACCGCCCACCACACTGATTCGCGTATTGGTAAGGCATGAGCAATGAACATGACAGCATCAGAAAACAGTGCCCTGTGCGTCGCCTCAGCAATCAACTTTGCGGGCGCAATAGGGGCCGTCGCCAGTTCTAATATTTCCGGACTCGGCTCATAGGCACGAAAGATCTCTTGAACATCATCATGAGGAATTTTAATTAATGTCATCAGTTTACCTTAGCAATCGCCCCTTGTATTTGTACCATTGCTCCCGCTTTTACCTGAGTACTCAGACTACCGTTAATCGAAACAAGGCTGCCTTTAAGATCGGCTTTGCCCTGTGCTTCTAAAGCCAACATCGTGGCCTTAACTTCCGCCTTCGATTTCCCCGCAATCGAGACTTGCGGAGCATCAATCTTTATCCCGCTCGCACTGATTTCTATTTTGCTTCCACCGACACTGAGTTCAATTTTACTCTTACCCGTAATAGAGACCTGTTGACCGTCAACAGAAACGTTCGACTTTGCCTCAAGAGCAATATTGGACGCCGCTTTTAGTGCCAAGTCTTGACCACTATCGCCCGTCCAGTTTTGTTTGCTTTTAGCCACCAGCGTTTGCTCTGTTTCTATCGTGATCCCTTCTTTGGCTGCCATAGCGACCGTCTTTTCCACCTGAGTCGTTTTTGAGCCTTTAATCGAGGTTAGGCCATCGTTTGTCACCTCAATCTCAAAATCTTTTTCGGCATGCAAATACACGTGCTCTTTGTCTTTTTGGTCATCAAAACGCAGTTCATTGCCCTGTTTACTGCTGCCGTTTGGTGTAGTTCGAGTTTTGATGCCACTTTGAGTCGCAGAGCTGTATGGAGGGGTACTATTCTGGTGATAAAGCGAGCCCGTGATCACAGGACGATCCGGATCGCCATCAATATATTGAACGAGAACTTCGTCACCCACGCGAGGCGTGAATTGCGCTCCGAACCCCTTACTGGCCAAGCTTTGAGACACCGGCAACCAGCACGAACTATTCTCGTCCTCCTTGCCATTGCGATCCCAATGAAACTGCACTTTCACACCGCCCAATTTGTTGCGATAGATCTCCTCGCCACTAGGACCGGTTACCGTGGCGGTATGCAAACTGTGTACACGCGGTTTTGTCGGTATTTCTGGTCGATAAGTCACCGAAGCCGGAATGCAGGTAAACTGATTGCGATACGTTAGGTCGCTGCGGGACTCTTCACTTGCAATTTGATACGTAATCTTAGTCACCAGATATTCTTGGTTCATAGATTTCAATGGATGCTCGCTGAGAGTAAATTTAGACCCACACACCAACGCAGTAATGGTCGACGACGCTTGCGATGCCAATTTGTCGCAATCTAACGCCTCCATCTGACGTTTGGCGGCGTCACGCGCTTCTGCTTTTGAATCATGACCATAAGCATAGCCTTGTCGTGATAATGTTTTTAGTGACGCTTCGCTGGCGGTCTGACGTTCGCCGCTATCAAAAACATCCCCTTTCGCCTGATGATGGTCAGCAAAAGACACGGTCGACGTACCCACACGGCGCAAATCACTCCAATGGCTGATCATACGATTCGATTCACGCGCTCCCACTTGATAACTCAGTGTTGGCGCCGCGATCTTTTTAAAACGCTGGTTGGTATCCCCGACGCAGACCAAGGGCTTACCCGATGAGTGCTGAATGTGAAAATGCCACCCCTCACTGGCGAACAAACGCTGAATAAAGGCTTGGTCCGACTCATCCAGTTGGACACAATATTCGTGTTTTTTTCCGCTGCCAGACACATTAAAACGAAAAAAGCCTTTTAAGTCAGCTTGCCTAAGTATGTCTTCAACAATTTGCTTTGTCGTCATGTTTTGAAAGATTTGACGACTGCCGCGATGGGCGAGAATAGAAAGCGGGTCAACCATTTCTAATTGATAAAAGTACTGCTGTTTTTCTTTGCTGAACCCTGTGAACTGGATTGAGTTACATAACCCCGTGTAGTGAAACTTCTCTTCTGCTTGTGAATAGATCACCCGCACTGCTTTACCGAGGTTTTTCACATTCACTTCTGCACTGGCGACCAGCGAGAGAACAAACCTAGATCCAAGCGACACAGTCTCATCTCCGGTGAGATGAGTGACGATGTAATCCTCATTGTCCGATAACGTCGCAATAAGTGGGCGAGATTGATGTTGTATTGTGTTACTGCTCATATGTACTTTAAACCACTGATTCAATCATAGTTAGGCGGACATCCATTTCCGCCATCACAGGTCTGCGATTAAGCCGTATGGGGCTGAACCGCGAGCAACCCTGCAGGAGACGGCCCCGCCTTACGACGAATCGCGTTAGCCCTTTTGAGTCGCTTACCCTTCTTCGAGAAAGCTTTCTTAGCCTCTTTCTCCCGCTTCGCGTTAGCCTGAACTTCTCGAGCATCATTATCGATATCAATAGCAGCTTGCAGGACGTCGTCATCATCCATGTGCAAGTGATCTGTCACGCCCAACGTCTTTAAGTATTGATCAAGCACGTGTTGATTGGGACGAGAGATCTCGTCATGTATCGTAGTAACCTCATTTTGAGTCGATACATTGGTGAAGGTCGGGATCCGCCACAGTTCTTCAGCCAATGTTCGATATTCCAGATCAAGATTGGTCATTGCCGTCCTAATGTTGTCTTGACATCGACTAACAGCAATTTGGTTGACCTGTCGGTTGTATTGAATGTTGGTGATTCGCTTGGTTTGTTGTGAATGAAGACGATGACCTAATTTGTCCCAGAGAAGGATTTTCACCAGCATAGGGTTCACCATGGTACCAAAATCCACACTGCTACCGACACCAACCGTCGCTCCAGCTCCCGCCTTAAAGCTAATATCGCCTGAGCTCTTTACAATGGTTTCAACCGCAGCCGACACACCGATGCCTGCCGAAACGGAACCCGTCACACTCGCACCCGCCATTTTAATGCCGCGCGCTTTAAACGAAATGGAGCTGCTGCCTGTGGCTTTCACGCCTGCAAATGCGCTCGCTCCCGCCTTAAATTTGATTATCTCATCAGACGCAAAATAGTTTGCCGTGTTCGCCGTCGCGACAAACTCGGCCTTGACGTTTGCTCCTGCAAACAAGTCCGCTTCGTTTTTCATCTCCATAAAGTCACCAACAGTGAGTTCATGTTCAAACTTTAACCTCAACCCAGCCTGAGCCGCTAAGGAAACATTAACTTCGAGGTCAATGCCTGGGATCAACTGCATCGTTTCAAATGAGTCGTCGCTTGCGCCTTCCTTTTTGTTGACTTCCACCCCTTTACCTGGCGTGTAATCTTCTGTGTACTTGGTCGACGCTAGTTTACGCCCAGCCTCTTCACCCACCTTTTTGTCGCGAAAACCAGCCGACCCACCTTGCCCAAACTTAGCATGTGTATTGCCCTTAAAGCCGCCACGCGCACCGACCTCCATCGCAAGGTTGATTTTGTTGCGCATTTTGCCAAAGTCCCAGACCTTTTCGTACGCAAATTTATACTCGGCAAACACGTCGCCCGCGATATCGATTTCAGGTCCGCCCTCCTTCACTGAGCCTTCTGCTTTACTCGAGGTCCCCACATGTTTTTGAAACAGCTCGTTTAAAGCAGGCCACAGCTCATCATTTTGCTTTAGATGACCGTTGTAGGCATCCACTAAGGCCCCCACTTGGGCATCCAGCAGTTCAACTTTAAGCACACCAAGCTCGCCCGAAGCCAGAATACTGTTGCTAGAACGCTCAAGAACGCGATTCTTGTTGTAAAGCATTTGAGAGAAAGTACGGTTGATCAATTTGGAACGTACCGATTCCGTTGGCGAACGGTGCGGCTTCACGACCCGAACCAAACTGCCATACTTGTTTGTAACGAGCTTTACAAAAAAATCCCACACCGGGTGTTTCGCTACTTCGGCTGCGCTATAGGCGCTAGCTTTGCCTCCAGACGAGCGATACAGTTCGGCTTCCACCTCCGAGTACACCAGATCAATGGCTTTCTCTAGATACGGTAAAGCGCCCTGTGATTTACTACCTCCTGTTTCGAGCTTTGATAACCAATCATTAATGGCGAACGCGCATCCTAAATTGTCCTTTAGTCCCCCACCACTTCTCTTAATTGTTGAGACATCAAAGTCGAAATTCTCGGTTGCAGGTTTTTTCTTTTTCATACACTTTCCTATCGCTGATTCACGTACATAAACGCTGCGCTAAGCGCTCCAATTCTGTACGTCTTGTATAGTCACGCTCCAACGGCATGACTTGCTCGATGATTTTGTTAAGCGAATACCAGTCGTCTCTCGCCTCAACCCGCCCCTCTCCATTGAGCTGTGCCGACGAAGCAAACATGGGGGTTCCTTGCCAGTGACGGAATGTTTCACGGCGGGTGCCCATGCGATGACTGGCACCAAAATCAATCAAGCGCACTTGATGATTCTTAGGCACATAGAGCAGGTTCGATGGTTTAATATCGCCGTGCACCCACCCTCGGTGGTGACAGTGCTCAATGGCCGAAATAATACGTGGCAATATGGCAATAAACGTCGGAAGATCCGCTGAGGTAAACTGGCTTAGCGTGACGGCGCACGGGTCATACGACAGTCGTAAAATTCCATGAGACCAGTCGACGCCTAACACCTCTTGAACGCACGCTCCCTGACAGTCAATCAAGGCCGAGTATTCCCGCGCCAGCTCGGCTGGCGCGGTAAACTGCTTGATATACTCGTGGGGTGTCTCATGACAGTACCGAGTTTGGTGCCCGGCGGGCACTCGGAGAGCATTACGATTAACGAACGCTCTTCCTTGATTTATCGCCCTTTCCATTGGCATGTTTACAACTGCTTAGGCAAAGCGAATTGTGAAAACACTGCCTTGTCCAAGCTCTGATTGGAGTCTCTCAATGAGAACTCCAGACCAATCTGGTTACCATCAAGGTCATAATCCAGAGTTCGCACCAATCGACTGGTGGTTGCACGACTGCTTCGACTAAACATGGCTCGAAACAGAGCCCACTGACCCGTAAAGGATTGCCCGGCCAGACGATTGTCTCCGTTGAAAAACTCAGCGCTAAGACGGTCGTCACCGCCGAGCGAAGGCCACGTCACATCACGCCATACCCGTGGACCATGTCGGTAGCTAAAGAGCGTTTGGGCATCTCGTAAACGAAACTCCGTGACATCTGTACTCATTGATTGAGCTTTTAAGCCAATCGTTAATGCCATTTCTCCCCCAGATGATCCGAAGAAGATACGCGTAATTTGTCGCGTTCTTTCGAGCTGTGCTCGTGTCGAATCACTGATCGGTAAGGTCAATCCATCCACTTCATTGATTTTCAAGCGCCCATTATCCCAATACACGAACGGCTTAAGAAATTGGTCAATGTACTGGTCAACCCGGCCACTGGGTTTAAAAAAGGCACTGAAATCATCTAAGTTCACCTCACCCCGGCCATGCTGAGCAAATGGGAAACGCCCTTCAATCGCCGCCGCGTAAAATTGATAGACTTGTTCGTCCCACTGAGTGTTCAAATAGTCAGCACTTCCTTGCACTACCTGTCCCCAGACCTGTTCGCTGATGCTTTGCACCCAACTTGCAACCTGGTTTGGTGCTTGGCTGCCCGCTAAACGAAACTTCACAATCGGATCTCGACTCCCCTGAGCATGAGCCAGTGCATATTCATGAAATGCTTTGCCCGGATTAGCATTCGTCAACGCCGTATCATAGAAACTGGTCAACTCCGTCACCGCAACAATCAGCTCATCATGAGGGGTCGCCCCTTTTCCGCTGCCGTTGACAAACTGAGAGAACGGTAAAAAGGCTTCATTAACCACAAACGATGGCTGGAGTCTAAGTAGTTTGTCGCCTACCGCGCGATTGATTTTGTTGGCTTTGTTGAGCACTTTCTTGGCTTTTTTCAGCCCCAACTGACTGGCTACCCGTTTTTGTCCTTTGGTATCTGGTTGCTCTTCAACCGCAAGTGTTGTGTTGACGACCACCGCTTCCATGACATCCAGCAATGGGCTGCTGGCCGGTGTCCTTACATTGCGCAGGACGTAATTTAGCTCCGCGGCATCGGCAAAAGGCTTCACCTCAATGTTATTGACCATTTCTTTCCAGTAATAGACATAGTCGGCAAAGTACAACCTTTGGATCTGCTTACTCAGTTCCGTGAGTTCCACGACAGAGGCCCCGGACATGTCGCCTTGGATCGCTTTGAACTCTCCCATCAGCTCTCTCAACAAAGGAGATTTAGCCGTCAAGTCAAGCTTGCCATACCCTTGCTTGGTAAAAACCTCTGGTACTAAGTAGCCATGGAAACCGGTAGAGAACGTAAACAGGCTATCGAACTTTTCACCCAATTGTCGGCGCAGATCCACCTGTGTGCGGTATTGGGGCATGCTTTTAATCCGCGCATAGATCAAACGTTCGGGCGACAACCCTTCCAAATTATTGGTCGCAACGGCGATCAGCTCTTGATTTGGCACTAACTGTTGGTCGTAATCGCCACTGAACAAATCTTCGATGAGCAGAGAGAGTTGAGCCAACTCATCTGAAGATAATTCCCCCTGATCTTTCAGAATATCCACTAGATACGCTTGCAGCTCTTCTATGTTGAGCTGGTCGCGGTCAAACAACATTTGGTAGTAACGCAAAATTTCAAAGATTCGGCTTGGATTACCCAAATTGACGTATACATACAACTCACTACTGATCAATTCTTCTAACTTCGGTAACAAGATTTGATGAAGCTGTTTTTCGTACGTTTTGTAGATGGTTTCTGCCGTTTCACCTTGCTTGATACTGACGAGCTTATGCCAAGGTTTAGGTTGGATACCAGCAATCACAACGTCGCCCAACTCAACCAAGACCGCCACCAAATCAGACATTGAATAGTCTTGGCTTAATGCTTGGATATCCGACTGGTAGAAACGAATCTGAGAGATAGCCGCACTGCGCCAGTTTTCATCCGCCGTCCAGTTATCCCTTAACTTCAGGCCTCCAATCACCATTAACGCCATGATTGAGACCAAGATCGCTGAACGAAAAGCCAAATATCCCGCATGTCGCCACTCGTTGACGCCCACCAGATTTTTCTCTGGAAGTATGACTTTACTGAAGATTCGCTGCGTAAAGTAGCCACGACGACTCGGTTGCTGCTCTTTGGTCTCGAGGCGATTGAACTCTCCGCGCTCCGCGACAGAGTGAGTTAACAAGTCATGCTTGATGCCTTTTTGCCCCGATGACATTAAATAAGCGCCACGGAGCCAAACCGCTTCACGCACACGGTTCTCTCGACCGATCTCGCTCAGAAGCTCATTGATCCGCTCAAACACAATTCTCAACTGATAAGGCCAAGCGAGTATCGCTTCCGCCTTGTCCACATTGGCATTATTGAGTTGTTCAAACTGTTGCAAGGCCAG
The DNA here is from genome assembly GCF_001188205.1 of Vibrio sp. VPAP30. Lineage (NCBI taxonomy): Bacteria > Pseudomonadati > Pseudomonadota > Gammaproteobacteria > Vibrionales > Vibrionaceae > Vibrio > Vibrio sp. VPAP30. Next base: position 70,984 of record NZ_LBLS01000017.1, on the reverse strand, counting down.
CGCCTCAATCAGCTTGTGACTCTGTTGCTCAAAGTCATGTTTGTCATAACGGCGTGACACATCATAGTCACAAGTAATGCCGAAAGGGTTTTCAGAATCACAAGCGGTAAAGCCTTCAAAGAAATCGATGAAATCCGCAATGCCATCGGCTTTAGAAAAAGCCATATAGACGGGCAGAACCAGATCCAGTGCCCCTCCCATTGATAAAATGGCTTCCTGGTAGATCGCCGCTAACTTTGAACGTTCTTTATTGTCCGTTACGACCAAACGCTCACAACCAATCACCGTTAGGATCCCATTAAGACCTTGGCGAGGACGATACTTTAAAAGCTGTTTGGCAAGAACGCCCCACAACGCTTCGTCGATGCCTTCACTGTCGAATATGCGATGACCAACTTCGACGACAACCGCGTGATCATTGCTCCAAAAGCGCAGGTACTGCTCGGTATCACTGTCGTGCTCGGTGCGTTCATTGATCGGTTCAAACCCATTTTGAAGCAAGACCGAACTTTTGGCGTCTTGCTCACCTCCGAGCACCAAGTACCAAGGGAGACGGTATAAACTGTCAAGCTTGTTGCGCCCTTGCCCCAGTATTTTTTTGACCGCCAGACGAAACAGCTGTTCGATCACTCTGGTGTCTTGCTTCAATAAGACCGACTGATCGTGCTCTTCTGACGTCGTTTTAGACTTTGCCCGCTGGCGCCACCAGTAGATCACCGTCACACTCATAATTACCGCGGTAAGGCTCAGCGCGACCCACTTGATCCAAGCCGGCTGTTCATCAGGTAACCACAACCAAAGTGCAAGCGTCCCCATCAGCGCACTCATCACCACAAATATTGACAATATCTTTTTACCCATCTTACTTCTGCGCTCTTTTGATTGTGGCGTTTAATCCAAAACGAACATTTAGCTCATTCTTCAACTTACGTATGGTTTTGAGGTCTTCACCTGCATCCAGATACAGCTCGATACCATGCTCGCTTTCCCGCGTGAATGACTCATACCCCGCTTGGTTAAGCTCAGACGACAACCGAAGGGCATCACTTGGTCGAGAGAACACCGCTAAGATGATCTCCCATTCCAATGCTGCGACTTGCTCTTCCTTTTTCTCGCCTTGGAGATCAGGGGTGTCGCTCACTCGACCTAAATCATCATCCGTACTCAAATACACCAAATCACTGTTGGATTTCTTGAAACTGACGCCCGACATGTCGATGGCTGAAAACTGTGTCAGCAGCGGTTGACTGCGGCTGTGGTACCAATATTCTGTAAAGCCATACGCACACCCAAGAAGCAAAAACGTGACCGCCATCGTTTTCGCCATACTGATCATTAGCCACGGCTGTTTCCCTTCCTTTAGCACTGGCGTTTGAGGCACAGGCATTGGCGTTTCAGAGCGATAGTGGCGAATTAATCCGTAAGCTCGGGCAGTGATGTCATAGAGTTGACTATCATCGCCATGGCGATAGCGTCCTTTGAAACCCAATGACAGTAAGACATACTGCAACTCAATGAAGTCCACCAGTTTGCCTGGTTGCTGACTCGCTTTTTCCAGCAACACAAAGAAAGCTTCGCCACCGTTGCGCTGTGAAAAAACTTTGCTCAACAAAGAGTGGTTTTCCCATCGAGCCCGGTCCCCCCACGTGGTATACAGCACGGCTTCATCAAAAGCGGCGCAGAGTACAAAACAGCTTTTCTCAATCACACTTGGGTGATAGTCCAAGTGCAAACCCCGTAAACGAAACGCCTCGATCGCCCCTAACAGCTGTTGGCGAAAGCGGTTGATATCTCTCGGAGCGCCTTGACGACGTATGGTGACGAGTATGCCGAGCAGTTCGGTCGCCGCATTCATTAAAGGACTCCCGTAGACCGTCAGCCCTTCGATTAATCGTTCGGTCCCTGAAGTATCGACATTTGGGGCTTCTCTTCGCTCCCGTATTTGAGGTTGTTCGCTCGCCGTACGTTGAAGGCGAACCGTTGGCTCTTCGTTGAATAATCCCGCCATCTCACACCTACCTAATCACATGGAAGTCGACACGAATGTCATCGATTCGTTCGTCGATATGTAACGCGATTGCCTCGTCTCGCTTGACAAGGGTTTGCCACAAGTCCGACTTAGTGTCGACTTCGAAATAGGCAGCATCGTTCAACGATTTAAGCTCCGACGGAGCATACGGCAAATGACGTAATGGAATGCCAGACAGCGCATTACGCACCAACCCTGCGATATCACTGTTGCCGGCTAACTTAGCAGCGCGAGGGAACTCTTCACCCAAGCGAGTCGCCCCAATAGACGACGACACCACCATGATAAATCGACCTTCATGATACAGGCTGCGATCGTCCACTATGGTGCGCAGCAAACGACGACTAACAAACAGTTGCTTGTCCCAAACTAAGGTGGAAACATTGTCAATTTGCACTTCGCGTAACAAGACTAAGAGCTCGGAGAACACCGTCGAAAACACCGCGTAGAGATCGTCTGGGTTCCAAGCAGGAAAAGATTTTGGCATCTTACCTTCAAGCCCTTGCATCTGACCGGCCATCGACACACATTCTAGGTACAGGTGTCGCGTCAATAACGTAGGATCGAGATGCCACTGTTCAAGTTTCGGCATCCAACTCCCCAACACCTGTAGCCATAGATAGTCACGCATCAAAGATTGGTAACTTTTGCTGTTTGCCTCTGCCTGAAGGCGGGCATGAATGGCGCGCGAACGGTACTGAACCTGTGCAAACACATCCGCGATACAATCAGACAAATAAGTCGAGACCCCAAAATGCAAACACTGGGGAACAAAGGCTTGATTGAGCACAACCGCACCCTCAGACTTATGCTCACTGATTTCCGCGATGGCCAACAAGACAAAGTCCTCAAGCTCATCCCCTTCAAGCTTGAGTTGTATATTCAAAATGGCCAATTCCAACTCGGCGGGATCACTTTGCTCTCGGCTTGTGTCATACACAGGATGTTCCAGAGCACGGTGCCTTAATCTGGCGTCCTCGCCCACATCTACGGCGCCTGGTCGGGTAACCGGAAGCGCCAAATACACTTTTTTGTGATGGGTGTTTTTAGGCACATCAACGACCAGCGCTTGATCAACCACAAAAGGGGTACCATCTGGGAATATCCCTTTAGCACGGCGCACAGAGACTTTGCCAATATTGAGCATTGAACGATCTAACTCGAGGTGCGTAACACCGAAGCACTTCGGGCTGACTTGACCTGCAAACTCACGCGTGAAATTCTCAACATAGCGCTCTTGCTGCTGGAAGTGCTGGGGTGATAAAAACATCCCCTCACTCCATACAACTTTATTGTTGTCCATTATTCTTCTTCCCCAGACACCGTAAGATTGATGCCATCTACTTCTATGTTGATTGCCGCTGAATGGACAATAACAGGTTGATAAATCACCTTATTTTTTGCTTCTCGATAATCAGCGAACCCCGCAATGACACCGATAAATTGAACGCCGGCCCCCAATGGAATAACCTCCTGACGCGATTCACCTGGCAACAAGCTTGGTAATTGACGCACAACCGCTAGCTCAGACTTTAAGATCCCCTGATCGTCGTCATAGATTTGAATAAAATCCGCTTGCTCAAACGCATTGCGTTTGGTGAGTTGGTACACTCGCAGCTCCACTGGAGAAGGTTTACCTTCTGCATTCGGGTTAATGTTTGTTGCCGCCGTCAGATTAACGACCAACCTTGGTTGCCCTAAGTCCTCACTCCATAAACTGCAGCCAGACAACCACAGCGCCAGCAGCGGTACCCAAAATCGAATATTCATCACTTTTCCCCTTCTAAATTTCTCTGAAGACGCAGCGCCTCTCGAAAGTACGCTTGAAACTTCACTTGCCAGTCACGATTGTCGACCTGACGATGAAAGTAATGTTTGTACATCTCCCAATACTTAGGCTTGCGAGACCAAAACCCGTTACCAGACAGCTCATCAAACATGCTCTCCATGGCAGTAGGTGAAATGTCTGACAACAAACGGGTCAACGCCATTTCTAAGGCTTTGTCAGTTCGGTCTTGGGAGCGTTGGTCATGATGTTGCAATTCCGCTAACGCATAGGCTGTAGGGCGAACAGACGTGCCGAGATCCGGATGACGTGCAGCAGACACCTCCGACGGTGGGAAGATCGCCCTGACCTCAGCCTCGGCAAGCGGGTCCTCATCCGCAGATTGAAACTCAAGATCTAACGACGCCGCCGCCTGTTGAGGAGGAGGGACATGGGCGACAAACGGATCGTCATCAACCACATCCAACGTGGAGATCACGACCTCCGGTTCATCCACTTCTTCAGTTGGGATCTCACCCACGATAGGAGTCTCTTGACTAAACGGATCGTCTCCAAAAGGGGAATGACGCTCCGCTCCCAATCCAGATTTCACAACAGCAAGATCGGGAACAAAACACGACACCAGTAGGCGGTAACGACCGATATCCAACACGTCTCCATCGCTAAGAGTCGATTGGTTTCCATTCCCTAATGGCTTGTCAGATCCATTGATAAACAACCCGTTGGTACTGTTATCGGCAATTTGGTACCCACGCGAATTCTTGCGAATGATCGCATGCGTTCCCGAAATTTCCCGACTGGCATCACTGAGCTGCAATGTGTTCCCGAAAGCACGACCGATATCACCACCGTCTTCAGGAAAGGCTTGATTCCACTCGGCAATGCTTTCACCGTCCGGAGAACTGATTATTCTGATTGATAGAGGCATATAATTGACCTGTCATTAAATCCATATTGAACGCTAACGGCACTGTTCGGCCGCGTCATTAAACTCCGCCAGAAAACGGGGATATCGCTTGATAAAGGCTTTGGAAAAGTACACCCCCAAAGACTGGGACTGAACACGAGTACGGGATATGGCTCGGTAGCTAACGCCCATTTTTTTGATGGTTTCGTCGATCACGGCGTCATTTCCTAAGATGGCACCGACTTCGCCGTTGAGCAGTAACTCAATCAACGCTTTAGGGGTTCTTGGTTTTTTACTGACGCGATAGCCGTTTTTCTGTAACCAAAACCATTTGTTCGAGCCAAACAACGCCGCCACCTTGATTTGAGACTTGAACATCGCACTGTCGACCTCCGTCGAATCCGACAGAGAAAACCAACTCCAATTCTGCTCTTCCAAAGGTGCGGAATACTCAGCGTACTCATCGCGTTTGCTGTTGTGTGAAGCCAAGAAAAAACCATGTTGAGACCCAACTTCAGTCATCAGTTGCGCGCGGTCCCATTTGGTCATGGTCAGTTGATAGGGCTGATCCAGATGGCGCATTACGCATTTTACTTTATCGATCCCTGGGCCTTTCATTACCCCGTTCTCTTGATACTGGTAGGGAAACCACTCTTGCGTTGCGAGCAGTAAACGGTCTGGTCGACTGAACGCCCACGCCGATTGACTGCTACTTCCAATGATTAGCAGCAGAAATAGAACGATTCTCATGGTGTATGCTCCTCCATGCTCATGCCCGCAGAGCGCACAACACTGCCATCACTGGCGTAGATGTCACTCGCCATTTCGAGCAAAACGAATGGTACAGGGGTGTTGACTCGCTCAGCTTGTTTAAAACTGATCGCAATATCAGGGGGGGACAGGAGTCCAACAGGTAAAGAATGAGGCTTTACCCCTTCGTTCAGAATGCGAAGACCATAGAGCGCCGCTTGATGTGCGTTGTTTTCAAACCCGACACCAACCGACATTAACGCACTTTGCGCACTGGCATTGACCGCATCCGGTACTGCCGTCAGCAAAGGTAAACGCTGCGAATACTGGTTTATCTCATCAATCCGACTGAGCAAACTCGAACTGCCAGTTAACCAAAGCAGTGAACGCTCAAACGTATCATCACCAACTCGCATGGCTTGCGTTTGCGCTGCCATGCTTTCTTCTAGCGTTTGTCCGGGTTGGGTTTCATCCACTTCAATAGGAAAAACTCGCACACCTTGCTTTTCTGCTTCCATTTTCAGTGGTAGGTACTGAGTCAAGTAAGCACTGGTGTTGGTTTTGGCATACAGCACACCAATTTGCGTCAAGCTTGGTCGGAAACGACGTAAGAAGTTAAGCGTGATATCCGCTGGCAAGTTTAAAGATGTATACGCAAAGTTGTTTCCACTGCTTTGGTAGTTGTCTGTCAGCCCCATCAAGACAGGATCTTTGGCATTAACTGAGATCACCGGCAGTTTTCCGCCCGAATAAACCTCATGAAGCGACACCGTCGCCCGCGATCCCACGCTGTAAATCAGAGCCGCCTCGCGTTCCGCCGCATGCGTCCACGTTCGCAACTGCTGCTGAGTCGCTGGCAATAAGAACACTCGAAATGAGACATTAGGCATCTCGCGACGAAAGACTTTTAGCATGGTGGAGAGGGCCACATCGTAAGAGTCCGCTTTGCGTGAAATAAGCACCCAGACACGCGGACGTTCTGCGCGCGGCGCGAACACAACGTCCCCCTCTTGAGCCTTTATTTCCCACTCCACCGAATGATTGTCTCTGAGCGGTTCTCCCAACCACTGAGGCCATTTCGCCTGAACGAACGATGACATCGTCACCCACAGCAAAACTCCCATTAACCTCTTCATGACTGCCCCTCCATGCTTGGCGTTCGATCAAGAAGCCACATCGTCGCCCCGGCGAAACCAAAGAAGATCGATAGGGTAAAAAACGCCCAAGTGTGTCCCAAATGAGTCAGCAGTGCTCCAACAACAATGGATCCCAAAACATGTCCGAGTCGCTCAAGGAAGCGATACGTTGACGCGACTGAGTTCGCGTTCGCGCCCTGAGTCGACGTCACTACGTGCGTCACAACTGGGGCGTTGATCAATCCGTGGGAAATCCCCATGACTAACATCGCAAACGTGGCAAGTAAAACCAGATACGTTATGTCTTCAAAACGGAAAGAAAAAGACAACAAAATAAGTGAGACAGCACCGACGCCACTGCCAAGACACAGCGCCCATTTCGCCGAGCCTACTCGGTCTATCATCGGTGACACCTTGCCGCTAACAAATAACACGGAAAAAGCGTACGCCATCAATACTTGACCGATGCTCTCTCGCTCTACGCCGGCATTCGATAACAAGATAGGTACGGCAAAAAACACGACACCTGTGAGCATCATTTTGGTCGGGATCCCTACCAGCAACATTGTGCGCATAAACGAAGGGACTCGCATCAGTGCTGACGCATCTTTGACCATGGCGGTGAAGTTTTCTTTTAACGTCCCCTGCTTTGTGGCTTGCATCGCCATCGAAGGGAGAGTCAACGCGAACAGATACATTAACCCCCCAACAAACACCGCCAACATGAAGATGCCCTGAACCCCCACAGTGTCCGCCAAGAGCGCACCAATTGCGGCGCCTGAAATAAAGCCCGCATTAAAGCAAAACACGATAATACCGGCGGCTTGCGTTTTGTTGCTTTGATCGCTGCAGCGCAAGATATACCCTTGCACAGCAATGAAGATCGTGGCTTGACCCACCCCCGAAATCAAACGAGCCACGAGCACCGTCATCAATTGAGAGTCATACGCCAAAAGTAAGCAACCCAGCGACGACAGTACGATCCCTGACCCCAACACTTTGCGGATATCCCACACTTCGAGTAATCGCGCCACCGGCAGTAATGTCGCAGCAAATCCAACGAAGTACAGGGTGAAAAAGTACGAGGACCAACTTTCACTCGCGCCACTCTCCACCGCTATCTGCGTCAAATATTGCGGCAATACGGGCGCCATCAATGACTCCATCAATACCGTCACAAGCAACAAAGGTTTCACTTTTGCTAACACGGCCTCATTGTCAGATTGTGCCTTGGAGTGACAAAGCAAACGCACAAATGCAAAGCAGATGAACGCACACCCAGCGAACAAGATCGCAAAGTTTTTCAGCGTTTTCAGGAGTTGAGCCAGCAATGCCTTGGGATCAAAGGCCACCGTAACTTGGCTGCCTTTGGTATCCTCCACAAGAAACGCAGCCATACTCTCCACAGCCATGGAATCGGCGCGAGCCTGACTTTTGGCGATCATCGTATTCCCTTGCGACACGGAGATGGATGAAACTTCAGGATTGGACTGACGAAAACTGTCCAACATTCGATCAATACCGCTGACTTGCTCGTACCCAATTCCAGCACTCAATACAGGCGCTAATCGCTGCGTTACGATGTTGGCCATGGAGTCGGCTTTGTTCTCCAAACCCGACTTATACAGAGCCCCCACCATTAAAAATACACTCGTGGACATTGCCAAAAACACCCCGCCAAATGCGGTAAAGTAGATCTTAGGATTGGCACTTCGAAGCACAAAAAACACAAACGCGGCGGTCAAAAAGAGCACCAACCCCAGCATGGGTTTGAAGTGCCCATCAATTGTCTTGGCAATCTCATGATCACTGAGCATCACTTCCAATGCTCCCACCTGGGTAAACTTGTTGTTCAAAGGGATGCTGACCAAGCTTCCGAGCATGCTTTCATCGGTATAGCGATACAATTCTTGTTGTCCCGAGATCACGCGGATATCGACCACTGACGAATCGGCATCTGCGATGGGAGCCAACACTTTTTCTAACCCCGCAATGTCAGGCAGCGGGACCCCAGAGTTCAGCACTTGCTCTATACCGATTCTGGCCGCTTCCGTTTGGGCTAGAATGGCGTCTCGGCTTTGTTGTTGATAGCTTTTCAATGCCTGGGCATAGCCCACGACGAAGATCAACATCAGTGACAACAGGACCAATAACGCCCCAAGCATCAAGCGACTGTATTGCTTAAACGTGTTCAACCATTACTCCTGCAAAGCATCAAATTGCGCCGTTAGGCAGTGGGCCAACGCCATCGGTCTTTTCTGTTTTAAGAAAGACAGACGATTGAAGACCAGTGACTGGACGAGATCTGTGTAGTCCATGCCTTCACGGGCTAAGTCATGGCAAACCAAACTGACGTTGTCCCCTTGAGGGCGTTTAAGATCCGGCTTTGGATTCGTTTCCAAAACGTACACTTTGCCAGTGCTATCCATACGTAAATCAACGCGAACCAGCGTTTGAAGACCCAATTGGCGGTAGATTTTCTGCCCAATCGCTGCCAGTTCACTACGCAGAGGTTCGTCGGTGACCGCAATCAGACGATCTTGGGTGATGGGTTTTACGTCCATAGACGTAAAAATCGGCTCGTCCTCGCCAAGCACACGCTCAGTGATAGAAAAAGCCAGCGGTGTATCCGACTGTGTAAGCTGACCAGACTTGAAAATGAACTCGCCTGCCACCGCCACCACAAATTCACGACCGCCGAGAAAGGGTTCGATCATCACCGTGTTCCCCGTCGCTGCACGCACTTTCTCGACCACCCCTGCCAAGGCCTCTCTCGAAAAGACCGGGTAAACATGGATCGACGCTCTCCCAGACACAGGCTTTACGATAAACCCGTCCGAAAACTGCGCCTCAATTTGGTCAATCGCGCTTTGCTTGACGTCATCCTCGAAGCGTTCGTCAATGCCTATAGTAATAAAAGGTGTCGTCGGTAATCCCGCGGCGTGGATCTCATGCTTAAAGAGGTGTTTGTTGTCCAATATGCCTGCCGTCATTGGCGAATGTCCGACGTAAGGGACGCCCAACATCTCCAATGTGGATGGCAGATGACACATCGAATCAAATCCCTGAAGTCCCCCGCTATTGGTGATCACTAAGTCAATGGCTTTGTCTTTCAACTGCTGAGCAAGATCAATGTCCTCAGCCAATACCTCCACATGTTGAAAACCCGATTCTCGCAGAGCATTCGCGATATCGTGCGCCACAGGTTCGTACGTCTTAGTTGAACGCGGGCTTAAGTTCTCGAAAATAAAGCTCTCCGCGCGCGCTTTGTCCCCACCGTGGATCACGGCGACAGTGAGGTTGTGTCGAATCCATTCCAGTTGTGACTTAGAAAAAACAGGTTGCGTCATCTATATCTTACTCATGATGTAACGTTGCTAACGTGGGAGCGCTGACATCGCCCCTAGCAACAAAAAAATCAAAAACTCACGTCGTTGTTGGTCAAGGCAGCGGTGATCACTCACCGCTGCTTAATGTGAGGTCTAACGCCTCTTTATCACTTGTTATTGAATGCGAATGTCGAACAAGCCATTGCTGTCGACACCAACATGCACCGCTTCCACCGGCTGGTTCTCGCTCATGCGTTGAATGCATTGATTCGCCAAGTTAGGCATCAATTGACGATTGATGATTTGTTCAATGGCTCGCGCCCCTGTTTCCGGGGACTCATTCAGATGAACTAACTGCTCAATCACTTGTGGGTCGTAATCAAAGCTCGCCCCGTAGTGTTCATCAACACGCTGGCGAATTCGCTGAAGAGATAACGCCGCAATCTTTGCCATTTCGTCGTCATTGAGTGGGAAATAAGGCACAATCGTTGCTCGACCTAAAAACGCTGGCTTAAAGTGTTTTTGCAGTTCAGGAAAGATCGTGTGAGTCAGAGAAGGAACGTCAGGTCGCTCTTCTGAGCAAGCATCCACGACGGCACTGTCCGCGGCGTTTGAGGTCATGATGATAATGGTGTTGCGAAAATCGACATGGCGACCTTCGCTGTCTGAAATCGCCCCTTTATCAAAGATTTGATAGAAGATGTCATGCACACTTGGGTGCGCTTTTTCCATTTCATCCAGCAGGAGTACTGAGTAAGGGTTTTTGCGTACCGCTTCCGTCAAGACGCCTCCTTTTCCGTATCCAACATAGCCTGCTGGCGAGCCCAGCAGCATCGAGACCTTATGCGCTTCCTTAAACTCCGTCATGTTAATGGTGGTGATATTACGCTCGCCCCCATACAGCAAATCAGTTAAAGCCAACGCCGTCTCGGTTTTGCCGACCCCACTCGGTCCACACATTAAGAACACACCGACAGGCTTGCGCGGATCCGTTAATCCCGCTCGCGAAAGACGTATCGCCTGTGACAACTCAGCAATTGGGGTGATCTGGCCAATAACACGTTCACCAATGTGTGACTCAAGCGCCATCAGTCGCTCGACCTCTTGGCTTAACATGTTGCCGACAGGGATCCCAGTCCACAGTGCAACCACCTCCGCGATCGTCTGTGCCGTCACCTGAGGCAGAACCAATGGCTGCTCGCCTTGCAGTTCGGCCAATGCCGCCATTTTCTCAGATAGCGTGTCTCTTAGTTCATTGGACGTGATCTCGCCCTGATCTTGCAGCTCCTCATCCAGACGAGTTTGCAATTCGAGGATTGACGTCACTAAATCACGCTCCTCATTCCAGCGTGATTCAATGGCCTCATGTTCAGCCTCTAAGGTGGTCAACCGCTGCTTTGCCGCCGCTAATCGAGGGTCATCCATCGACCATAAGGCCGCTTCATGCGATAGCGTGTCAATTTCATTGCGGGTATAGCGAATTTGCTCTGCCACCGCCTCCATTTGACGTGGAGTGGCACTTTGGCTTAACCCAATTCGTGAACACGCAGTGTCCAACAAACTGATCGCCTTGTCCGGCAACTTGCGTTCGGGTAAATAACGGATAGACAACGACACAGCCGCATCAATGGCTTGCTGCATCACTTTGACACTGTGGTGCTTTTCCAAGCTTCGTTTAACGCCGCGTAGCATATGCACCGCATCCTCAGCACTCGGCTCGTCAACAGACACGACTTGAAAGCGTCGCGTCAGTGCCGCATCCGATTCAAAGTATTGTTTGTACTCCGCCCACGTCGTCGCCGCTAAAGAGCGAAATTCCCCCCGAGCCAGGGCTGGTTTAAGAATGTTCGCCGCATCGTTTTGACCTGCAGCGCCTCCGGCGCCAATCAGCGTGTGTGCCTCATCAATAAACATGATGATCGGTGTCGGCGATTGCTTAATTTCATTGATGACATCTTTTAAGCGATTCTCGAATTCCCCCTTAATGCTCGCACCCGCTTGGAGTAGGGATAGATCAAGGCTTCGCAGCTCAACATTCTCGAGCGCAGGCGGGACATTGCCATTGACAATTTCTTGTGCCAATCCTTCAACGATAGCGGTTTTTCCCACACCGGGATCACCGACTAAGATGGGGCTGTTTTGACGTCGACGGCACAAGATGTCAATCGCCTTACGAATTTCATCACCACGCCCCGTGATCGGGTCTAACGTTCTGCTTCGTGCGGCCTCCGTTAAATTTTGCGAGTACTTGTCCAAAGCCGGCGTGGTGGAATCACCACGGGCTGAGACCATGCTTTCGGACGTCTCCGAGATTGGACTGGGCGTATTGGCCACCAAAGCCTGCTGGCGCAACCACTCTGACGATAACGTTGTCACCCAGCCACTCAAGACACCATTGTAAGTGCTCTGTTCCATTCGCTGTTTAAGCACCATGAGAACGTGATACTCGTTGACAACCGATTGTTGATTGTTCAGCGAGGCTAACATCCAGGCATCTTTCAGTAACTCAACCAACTCTGGTGACAGCGCGGGGGACGAGTCATTCCCACGAGGTAACCCTGTTAAATGAGCATGACAACGCTCGAGGATTTGAGCTTTCGATAAGGATGCTTGTTGCAACGCCGCATCCCATCCTTTACTTTGCTGCAGCAACAGTAAGAACCAATGTTCTGGCTCTATCGAGAAATGAGTATGGCTGACACATTCACCAGCGGCTGACTCTAAAGCGTTTTTTAACGCTGGTGTCAGCCTTTTAACCAAGCTCTGCAGTTCAATGTTGATCATTCTTTTTTCCTAACTTTTCGCCAGTGGCATTTCCACAAACTGTGGTTGGGTTGATTGATTGTCCATCCACGCAGACTGCCCTATTCGCAGTGCTTTCTGATGGTCGGAAGAGAGCGTGACTCGCGGCAGGTACTGGCTTCGCACTTTCATGTACAAAGCAAACTTGGTATTGACTCCCATGTAACTGCGCACCATATGATCAATCGCATGTATCATTTTCTCGTCATGCCGAATGGCAAGGTAATGGGCGTAGTTTCTGGGACAAATTTTGATCGCGAGTTTGTGTCCGAGCATCGGTGTACTCTTCCCTGCCAATGCACCTATCCCAAGCTGTTGATTCTGACCACTCTGCCCAATTTGGGTTAACGAACATTCCGTAAGAGGGAGGTACTCTAGTCCACTTCGGGCGATATCAAACTCCGCGTCAAAATAGTCCTCCAGCAACGCTTTCAAAGCGAGCGGACACGTCAGCTTCAGCCCAAGCAGTCCGGTGTATTGCACCAAGTGAGCTTCGGGTATAGCGCGCATCTCTCCCGTCTGACCAGCCAGTGAAGACAGCATGCCAGTCATCGACTGACGGTGTTGGTTCCAATGGAAGTGCTCTTCTTCAACTTGATAGGCCAGATCGTGTTTTTGTTCGGTCTCACAATGCAGGCGGTAATAGCGGTTGTTAAACGTGTCAAAGAAATCACAGGCGGCTTCGTCCCCCCGTTCAAATCGCGCTGAGAGCGCGCCGCTGTACATCGCTCGGGGCATCGCTCCTCCATTGCCAGACAACGCAGCAACCGAAGTTGACACGATGAGTGTCCCAGCTCGGTCAGACGTGACTTGAGACACCTGAGTCTGGTAATAGGCAGGAAGAACTTCGGCTTTGAACCTGACTTCAGGTCGTTGCCCCGCCAGATGCGCTTGATGCTTGAACATCTGCCACGCCTTTTCCAACTGACCCGCGAAGCCACCCGAGGTCAATCGACTTACAATAGACTCTTGCACCCGGTTCTCCTTGGGAAGGATAGATAAACACCATCTTGTCCTTCGAGATAAACATCCAACTGCGTGAAGCTGTTAAAGCCCGCAAAGTAGGCAAAGAATCGATCCAGTAGGTGGGCAAACAAAGCAATGCCCCCATTCACGTTACTGGCTTCTAACGTCACAGCGATCTTTGTTCCGTAGGCAAAACACGTTTTGCCAGAGACACGGAGCGGTGCCACAACCTGCTCTTGGGTAATCTCCAGTAGGGCATCAATATATACTTGGTTCTGCACGGCTTGATTGTGGTTGTACAACTCCAGTACATTTCTCAAGGTAGCCGTTGGATTGTCGGTACCTAAAATGGCATGGTAGTTAAAATGCAAGTGGCACAGCAGCGCCCACACATTCTTATTGGCGTCTCGACTTCGTACTGGCAACGTCGGCCTGCGTGACAGGCTCATTGTGGCAGGTATTGTCAGCGCATCACGACAAGCAATTTGACTTGTTACTGGGAGTGAACCTGCGCTCACACCATCGCTAGCCGTGGTGGTGACAGTCCAGACGCGCTCCCCTACCTTCGCACTAACGTGTCCCAAGTCCGCCACTTTCAAACTGCTGCTCAGCACCCCTCTTTCATGGATACTTTGCACAAGTTGCCATCGCAATGAATTGTTTGTGCTGGTGTATTTTTCCCCGTACAGAGGCGGCACTACACACGGTTCACCCTCTGTAACGTCCACCACTTCGTCGACAGAAAATACTTCCAAATCACTGCGTTGATTGCTGTCGAGATATACCGGATATTGCTTCTGGCTGAAGTCAATATGGATAGGCTCAGAGATCTTGCTGTGCAAGTTCACCAAAGGGACGCTAAACAATGAAAAGTGCTGGGTCTGGATGCTTCGCGCCTGCTCCACACTGATTTCATCAAGGAAGATTTGAAGCCGACATTCCGCCCCTAGACGTCGTTGACCAAGGCGCGTCAAATCGAGACTAAACCCCTGAAAACGCTCGGGAAAAATAAAGAACTCAGTCAGCAGTTTGAACCCACCAAAACTGGCTGCCTGATAGGGCAATACCGTGTTCTCAGCGTCAAAACCAATGGGTTGCAATGCCGATGGTCCCAGTAGCACCGCACCGCCTTCGCATTGAAGTGCCACCTGAGCAACACCTTGAGCCAAGACATCATAAAGACGCAAAGCAAAGTGGCTTTCTCCTTTGAGGTGCAGAGTGAGGCTTTCCATACCCAACTCACTGAGTTCAATGCCTTCATCGGTCGCCGTGATGGTCAGCTCCAACATTGCCTTCGCACTTTCTGCCCCTGATGGCTTAGCCAGTTCAAAAGGTGCAAATAACACGTCGGCTGACGAGACGGATATCGGAAAAATCTCGATGTCCTCCGTCGTTCGAAACACTAACGGCTCCTCCCCTTCCCCCATTAAGTCGAATTCCGTCTCTTTGGGAATCATATGCTTAGCATTGGCGTCCTTCTCCACCTCAAAATCCAGCATGGTATAGGACGGGATCGGTCTTAAGTAATGCGGAAACAGCAAGGTAACCAGGCTTTCGGTCAGTTCCGGATAAGAGTCATCAAGACGCTGCTGTAACTTACCGTTCATCAGTGCAACACTTTCGATCAGACGAGCGATCTGTGGGTCATCAATGCTGTCTTTGCGTATACTGAGCGCGCGCGCTGCCCCTGGGTGGCGCTCGGCAAATTGTGTGGCTTCATTGCGAATAAAACGCAGCTCTTGTTCAAAATAGGAAAGCAATGAATTAGACAAAATTAGACTTCCTTACATCAAGTTTGTTGCTGCTGAGATCCAGAAAGGAGTCCAACACGATGGCTTCATCGCCAAGATCCGAGTGGACCACAGCAGACAGACGAAAACTCAGTTGGTTCGTCGCGTTTGTCCCTTCCTGCACCTCAATTTCAACCTGCGTTAAACGTGGCTCATAGAAACGGATTAGCGCTTCAATTTCGTCAATAATGTCGGCAGTGTTTGTCTTACTTTGTGCGCGAGCTATATTTCGCATCCCCAAACCAGCAATGGTCGCTTCTGGGATAGATGGCTCGTTCGACCAAAGAGGTGCCCGACTCGAGATCAAATCACAAACGTTATCCACAATGACGTCGCGGACGGCATCAATGTCATTGCGCCACCCCTGATTGAGTTTTGCCATTAGACTCATTGACTCTCTCCCACTTCTTGTCCAGATACCGACGCGGTCAACACGACTTTGGCGTCCATCATTTCAAACTGATACTGAGGTTGGAGCATGATTTCACACAGATAACGCGTCTTATCGTGTTCTGACTCTTCAATCCGCACATAGCAGGAACGGAGGGGATACCGCGCTAAAATCGAGTCTTCTCCATAGCTCACGTTGCTGATGTATTGATCCAGCCACCGCTCAAGGCTACGTCGACAATTTTCCACACTGTCGTACCGTCCAACCTGATCACGGATTTGTGCTTTGATGTAGTGACCAAATCGGCAGGCCATCAAATTGGTCTGTAGCATTCCTAGTTGACGTTGATCTGGGCTCGGGGCTTGCCAGACGGACTGATTGCTAAAAAATCCTTTTTGATCACTCAAATAAAGGCTCGTTAAGGGCATGAATCCCTCCGCGGCCCAAAAGCCATCGTCCTCCGCGAACAAGTCTACTTTCGTGCGCAGTGAGCCAGAGTTCGGCACTACCGCTCCATAGTTTCCAGTGTCATCGTATGAACGCAAAAACCCAAACCAACTGATGCGGTCGAACTCACGCATCACATTACTCAAGACCAGGTAGCCACTGTTCCCCCATAAGGCACAATGCTCACGTTGTTCTTGGTTAAACAGAAAGCCAGCAGGACAATGCTGATAAGGTTGGCGCATTAAAAACTCTGGCATCACTAAGTGGAGAAAACGTGACGAGCTGCGCCCTCGTAGCAGTTGCCACGACACGAGATCACGGCTGCTTAGAATACGGTCTATACGAGCTCGATCATGCAGTTGTCGACGAGGGTCATCCCCAAAAAAGAGTTCATCAACACCTAACACCATTGGACAAAATGCCATTTCACCCAACTCAGATAACAGTTGAAGAGTGAATAAGTCATCCCACTCTTGATCTGGGTTGTAGTCGGCACTGATCTTATGGTCAACCATGACAAGCCCGAAAGGCACTCCTCCCGCCGTATCAAACTCGTTGGCATATAATTTCTGATACAGCCCCGAATGCTTTAAATCGAATGAATGGTTAAGATCGGAAGCCACCACTTGCCAACTGGCATCGAGCAGCTTAATTTTCACACGACGCTGCGAAACTTGAACCTCTGTCAAGGATTCGATTCCAGTCCAAGACGCTTCCAGTTGCTGAAACTGCGGGTGCTGAATGACTTCAGATAACTGCTCACTGAGCAGCGCATCAAGCTGAGCAATCAAACGAGTCAGCCATGCTTTGAATTGCGCTTTTGATTGACGTGGCGCCTTAGCTAAGAAAGCCTGCCAGGCGGAAGAGCCTATTGGGCTGAGTGGTATTTCGGAGTCAACTTTCATCAAAAACTCAATGCAAAACATTCGGGGGCAACAAGCCCCCGAATCAGATTAACCAGGGATATTTGCGACCATACGTAATGAGGTCGTCAATTCTTCCATCTGTAGCCAAGGACGAAGGTAGGCCACCGCTGAATAAGCACCAGGTCGGCCAGCTTGTTCTTCGACAGTGACTTTTGCCTCAACCAACGGGTGGGTGGCTTTGGCATCGTTACCGATCGCATTTGGGTTTACGTACTGATCGATCCAAGAGTTGAGATCGCGCTCAACATCATTTGGATCTAAGTTAGAGCCAATACGATCACGACCCATGACTTTGAGGTACTGGGCAATGCGGCTGCTAGCCATCGTATAAGGTAAACGAGCTGAAATTGCGGCGTTTGCGGTTGCATCAGGATCTGTGTAAGTCTTTGGCTTGTGCGTCGTCTGCGCGCCCATAAACACCGCGTAGTTCGTGTTTTTGTAATGCACGAGCGGCAAGAAGCCCAGATCACTCAGTTCTTTCTCACGTTCATCGGTAAAGTTGACCTCAGTCGGGCATTGCTGCAGTAGATCACCTGCATCTGACACGTGCGTGAAATTCGGTAAGTTTTCAACTTTGCCGCCATTTTCCGTACCACGAATCGCCGTACACCAACCGTATTTTGTGTAGGCTTGAGTCATGAGTAAGCCAAATTCATACGCTGCGTTGCTCCAAACAAACTCGTTGTCTGATGACACAATGGCTTGGCCGTTGTCACGCGTTTTCAGCTCTTCAAACGCAAAAGACTTCACTGGCACCGTATCCGCGCCGTAGGGTAAGCGTGCCATTGTCTTAGGTAAGGTCAGCGCTACGTAACGCGAGTCATCGCTTTCACGGAAAGCATTCCAACTTGCATACGCTGGCGAGTCAAAGCCTGTAGCGACTGGCTTACCTTCAGCAAAGGTACTGAATGAATTGAAATCGAACATGCCAGCGTTTGCCGCCGCAACAAATGGAGAGTGAGATGCCGACGCAACTTCGCCCATGTAACGAAGCAAAGAAACATCTTCGTCACCATAACCAAACTCGTAATCACCAAGGAGAGCACCGTAAGGCTGACCCCCGGCCGTACCAAATTCTTCCTGGTACACCATGTTGAAAAAGCGACTACGATCAATTGCTGGAGCATCTTCGAATTGCTCAAGCAGTTCTTCTTTGGTGTAATCCGCCAGTTTGATCTTTAAATCTGGTCCTAACTCGCTATTTTTAACGAGTTTTTGCAGACCCAGCCAAGACCCTTCCATTTTCTGGAACTCAGCGTTTTGCATCACTGTAGACAACTGCTCAGAGATCTTGCGATCAATCTCGCCGATGGCTTTCTCAATGGTCAGTGTAAAGTTTTTATCCCACGTTACGGTCCCTTCTAGCGCTTGGGCCGTCATAATGCTCAACAACTCTTTCGTCGTATCAACCGGCGTCTGGGCGGTCGCACTGATCGCACGATCAAGAAAACTCAGTGAAGCCTCTGCTTCTGCCACATTTTGCGTTGCTTGTTGTTCTACCGACATTATTCGCCGCCCTCCTGATTTAAACCAAGTTCCTCAGCTAAGCCCTTGATGGCGTCCGTACTTTGTAGAACTTCTTTTAACAGACTCTCGAGATCTCTTGAGCGGTCCGCTTTACTCAACAACACTTTGAGTTGATTACGTGTCTCAACTAACTGCTTAAGTGGGTCGATCTGCTCAACCAGATTCTCCGGATGAAAATCTTTCATCGAGCGAAAGCTCAAATTCACATCAAATTGGGTGTCGTCTTTTGCTAGCTTGTTGTCCACTTTGTACGACAAACGTGGGTGGATTTGCCCCATCACAGAGTCGAAGTTGTCTTTATCAACGCCAGTAAATTCACGCTCTTCAAGCGCGACTTTTTCCGATTCCGGTTTATGGCCCGAGAAATCACCAATTACACCGACGACAAACGGCAGTTCTTTGGTTTCCACAGCACCATTGGTTTCCACATCATACGTAATGCTGACTCGGTTCTTGCTGACGCGCTTGTGTTGCGAGTTCAATGACATAGCTTGTCCTATTTATTCTATTGGGAAATTAGGCGCATTATTGGAAAAATAATGCGCACAGCTTTTACGATCCTGTCTGACCAGACTCCATAATTCCCGTAGGAAGATCGTAAGTCACAATACCACCTGGCTTAAGATCACCACCAGTTGACTCAAAATGGTGCTTTTGAGAAATTTTCGTGTAAGACAGCGATAGGCTCTCGTAAGGTTGTGAGCCATCAGTGCCGCTCACGTTGTAAGAAACCAGGCGTGCTTTTTCGAGTTTGATTTGGAAGTACACTTCCACACCTTTACCTGCATCCGCTGGTTTCGTGAAGGCAATCTCTACGTCGCGACCATCTTTACCTGGGGCAAATAGGTAAGACAAGAGAGCTTCTGAGGCAGCATCTACTACTTTAGTGACACTGACTTCACTCACGCCGACCATGCCACCATCAGCGTTGGTGGCGTTACCAATGTCCATCGCAACGTTGCGAGCACCACCCCACGCATAAGACTGGATCGCAAACCAATCTGTGCTTTCTCCATTCTCTGTTTTTATTTTTTCGATAGTGGCTGCACCTTCTTCGAAGTTGAAGCCACTGATGCGCATATAAATACTTGCCATGTTTTTTCCTTATTTTTTAAAAGACGATTACCAGCTCAAGCCAGATTTCGCTGAGGATTTAGGTTCATCATCTCGTTGAGGTTGGGTATCGACAGGGGAAGTCTGTGATACTAACTCTTGGGCACTTGGTGCTTCCGAAACTTGCGGAGCCACCGAAGGCACCGGGGTGATCGCTGGGCGTGTCACTTCAGGCAGAGTCACCTGCTCAAGGTGATTGAGCCCAACGGCATTAAACATTGCACTGACCGAGTCAGCGCTTTTCTCTGCCATCATCTCTTGCAACAACTCTGGCAGAGGAAGATAGCCCCAACGAATCACCTTCTCTAACATGAAAGCGCTAGGACTATGCGGCTCGCTTTGGCGAAAATAGTCCGCGATCTCTCTCAATAGATGGAACGCCAGATCACGGTTCATATTGTTGAGCGCGCCCAACGCGGACAAGTTCCCAGCATGGAGGTGCTGTGACGTTGTCTCAGGCTGCAAAGGCTCCGATGTACAAGTCGATGGCTCAATAATCGTGGACTCGGAAGCCACAGAAGGCTCATCAGCAGGCGCTGCGGCTTTCGGCTCCGTCGTCGCCGTCACTTTGATCCCAGTGAGATGAAATAGCGCTTGGTCCACGCGACGCAGTAATCCCGTCACGAAGCCAAAATTGGCCGCTTTGACGCCTAATGCTTGGCTTCGCTGAGCGACGTTTACGCGTAATCTATCCAACTGCGCGAGTGCTTGGCTCAAATTGTCCAATTTAGCGGTGATGGCAGCGCGTTCTTGAGCGACTACTGCGGAGAGAGACGACTTTAATTGACTGGTTTCACCTCGGCGCTCAGCGCTTTGGTAGTCATAAAACGTTACCGTTCCGACCAAGGGAAGTTGAAGCAGTGGCCCATACAGCAAACAGCTCTCTTCACTCTCCCCAACCAGTTGCATCAATGCCTTAATTTTCGCTTCAGCTTGTTGCTTGGCGATGGCTGCACTCTCGTCGGATATGAGTTTTTCTTCAGTCAAGACGGGGTTGAGATGATCCCAGTGCTGCTCTGCCAAGTCCGCTAACCATTCGATGCTATTGGCCGCACTCTCAAGACTAGGGTCGAGCAAACATTGAGCCGCGATAAACCAAGAAATTAACTCGATGTCTCGCGTGGTGTGGGCGAAAGTTTCAAGCAAACGCTCGGACAAGGACTGCCAACTTGCGTGACACGCGGCTATCAACTCGTCTTTTTCGCTTTCTGCCGGATTCTGACTGAGTTTACGCAATGCGGTTTGCGCAACATTGAACTCATTCCGTAATGGACGAAACGCACTTTTGTCCATTTTCAAGTAAACACCACACACCAACTCATCACTGATTGGTTGAGAAAGCTGTTCAGCCTGAGATTTTAAAAATGGCATAGACTCTCATAATTTGCTAATTAAGGTATCGTGAATATATTTCGCCATGTCTTTGTTTTCCCAAAGGCGAAATTTATTGATAGACGACGACAGTTTATATTTTCATTGGTTTGATAAAACCACCATATATGCCATTTTAGCGGTCCATTCACGCCATGAATCATCACAATTAAATAAAGTATCTATTGAGTTGCATAATAAAAAATAACAAACCAAAGTTCGTTGGAATAAAAACTGTTATTTCTTATTGCGACTTGAAAAAGAGTGGACAGTCATTTAACTTTGTCAATCAATAATAAAAACCCTATTTATTTGAACAAAGTTATAATTTTCGTAAGGATATTATTTTTATTTTCCTCACCCATTTATATATTGTTGACATAAACCCTATTGTGATAAAGAGAGGGAACGCATGAAAGCCCCATGGAGCCCAGACGACGCCACTATTTGCTATGAAGCAAACGGGTGTGCAGCCGATAGAAAACTTGGTATCGCCGTTCGAGGAATTATCGATCTCGCTTCCCCCAACAGCCTCCTTAAAGGCCCTTACGACGTCTCGGTTAAAGATGTCTGCCTATCCGGGACGCTTGAGGCGATCGTTGTGGGACTCGATAAAATGGAGACACGCAATCCACGGTATTTTTACGTCACAAACCGTTATGAGAGCATTAAAATTTGGATCAACAAACCAAGCGATACTTTGAACGCAGCGGTGGAAAACCCATTTGCCGACGCCGTCATCCATAACCTGTCCGGTATCGCTATGGCTTGGGCAGGCCCGAAATTTGGGGAGACCGTCTCGCCAGTTCTGAAAGGCCTCATTCCAAACCAGGCTGGAGAGGGCGTCAAAACCGCTACGGGTATGCTTGCCGAGCAAATCGTTGCCCAAGGGGGCAATGTGGTTTCCCCAAAATCGAAAGCGACAAGCCCCAACAGTTCCATCGGGAATTCAGCGGTTAATCTGTCAAACATTAAAGATGTCGTGTTGGATGGCTATACCATCGGAAAACAGATCGCCAATGCCGTTTCAAGCACCAACAGTTATGATATTACGTTCAAAGGTACCCCTCCCCAAACTCCAGTATTTAGGGATAAATCAAAGCGTAAAAATAAAGTCAGATCCATGCTTATCAAAGCAAAAAATATATTTGCACCCGATAAGGTTTTGATTCGTGTTGGTTCTGAATTTAATAAGCATCATGCAGGTACAGTCATTGACTTGGGAGTAAGATCAATTTCATGTCACGATTTAATCGATTTTCTTACTTACTATTCGGAAAAAGGAAAATTGATGAACTGCTTCCACGACAGATCCAATGACAACGCCCTAGTTGCAAAAATAAATGTCATTTAATTGTTCACTATTAGAGCAATCTAATTATCATGATAATTAGGTGATTGAATCCTAAAATAGGCTCGTCACATTTAAGGTAATGTTTCTGACTAGAGAAAGGGATTTTGGCAGGCACATTCTAATACTGTTAAGCCAATGACAAAGCTACGGGCATCCATGACACCGTAGCGGCTTAACAAAGCGTTAAAATGCACAGGTAGCTATTTTCGATACGGTAGGACTGGCTCCCCGTTGTTCTCGATCAAAGGCTGGATGAGTCCAATCAGTTCACTTTTCTCAAAGGCTCCGACCAACAGTTGCGTTGGGTTCGAAATAGACAAGCTTAATACCTCGCCAATATTGTTGATGTGGATGTCAGTATCGGCGATACAGGCAATCAAACATACCTTTGTATGGCGCTCAGCGGTATTGAGTTCAAGCAGGCGTGCGCAGCGCAGCGCCTCTTTCGCACGTTCACGCAGTACTTCTTTATACAACACGTCGAGCACCCTCACCATTTAGTAACATGACAATGTGAAAATCCTCGCTTTTGCGGATCGCCGCAGCAAACAAACGTTCACGCATCGTAGTCTGTTTAGATACGTCACTTGTCACGTAATCGGTAAGAATTTCGATGGCTTCTTGTTCATCAATCTCTTCTTGGCTAATGATAGAGGACAGAACACTTTTTGCGATGTTGGTCGACATATCAAACTCTAACTCTCTGGCCTTAGCCAGCATGGCTTTGATAACCTTATTTTTATGAGCTCGAAGAGTACAGATTTTTAGCTCATGCTTGTCAAAAGCGTAACCGATCTCATCGAGCAATTCGCTAAGTTCTTGGTACACGTTACTTTCCTCATACGTCGTTGTTGATGCGCTATATGTTAACGGAACATGTTTAAAAACAAACCATGAACTCAATTGCACTAATTTCAAAAAAATCCATTACATCAGACAGTTGGAGAAAATCACCTCGATATTAAGTCCGAAACACCACCTCTATTAGTCCTAATTATCTGCTAAAGTTATCAATAATTCCCCATTCATCGCCCATCACCATGGAAGCATCAATACAATCGAAACGTTAGGTTGGAAAGAAGACTGAATCATCATTCTCAGACGAGGCGGATGACATACAGCGCTGAGACTTCACATTATTACCGTTAATAAAAAGTAATAACCTGCTCCGGATCTCTGGCTCGCATAAAGTAGCCGCCAGTGGCGTCAAAATGCCAAGATTGCCAACATCATTGAAATCGCTAGCCGAACGTCACGTCCCCCTGTAACAAAGCCGTCTCTTCTTAGCGACTTGCGAGACGACACAATAAGAGCGAACCTGACAATGGAAACAACATCTCAATCAAAACACCCGTCTTTGATCGGCGGAGTATGCATCATCGCAAGCATCTGTATTGGGGCTGGAATGCTTGGTCTACCGACCGTCGGGGCGGGGGCTTGGACACTGTGGTCACTCTTTACTATGTTTGTCACCATGTTAGTGATGACCCTCAGTGGCTGCTTGATCCTAGAGGTTCTCCAAACCTACCCTTACACTTCTTCTTTTTCAACGCTGACTCAAGACTTACTGGGTACCCCAATGACCTGGTTGAACAACATCATGGTGTACTTCGTGGGGGGCATTTTATTGTATGCATACATTTCTTCAGCCGGGCAACTCCTCCATCAGTATCTTGACATCTCGGTGCCCTATGCTTCGATTGCGTTTACTGCCCTCTTTTCTTACGTGGTCTGGCATTCCACTTTTTGGGTGGATCGCCTTTCTGTTTTACTGATGATCATCGTGATTTTCACTTTTGCCTTCAGTGCGACTCAACTGGCCTTTCATATCGATGTCGACCACGTAGTGGGCATTGTTAGCTGGCAGCAGAGCCAATACATCTGGGCACTGTTTCCGATCGCCGTCGCCTCATTTGGTTATCATCATGCCGTCTCGTCAATGCGCGATTATTATCGCAATGAGCGCATGGCGCAATATTCTCTGATCGGGGGGACGTCTATTGCCTTTCTATGCTACGCAATATGGCTGGTGTGCGTTTATGGTAACTTACCTCAGGCTGCTTTCCATGCCGTGATCGAACAAGGTGGTAACATTGACGCCTTACTTGAAGCGGTAAACCAGTTCATTCCCCATCGCTACACAACCTTATTCATCAACAGCTTTTCGACCGCCGCTTTGTTGTCAAGCTTCGTCGGTGTGGGTTTGGGGGTATTTGACTTTTTGGCCGACATGTTGCATTTCGATAACAGTCGCCGAGGACGCACCAAAACCTGGGCCGCAACGTTTTTGCCGCCTCTCTTGTGTTCATTACTGCTGCCTTTTGGTTTTGTGAGTGCTATTGCGCTGGCCGCCGCAGCCGCAGCAATTTGGATGTGCCTCATTCCAGCATTGTTAGTGTATAAAACCCGCCAAAAGCGTCACAACCCTTCCCCTACCTATCGCGTGTATGGTGGAAACATTACCTTACTCATCGTCTTTGTTTTTGGGCTGGGGATCATTGTCATTAATCTATTGAGTGTCTTCAATGCCTTACCTGTCTTTTGGAGCACACCCTTTTCATAGCAGGAGTTCATGAATGATGATGCCTGTCCTTTTAAGATCGCAATCTTGACCTAATATTGAAGCGGTGAGGCCCGCGATGGCCTCAATGTCATCAGCCACAAAGTGGGACGGCAAGAACGCCTCTAAACTCAACACAACCGTACAAGCGGAGCGCCATGGAGATCGATGAAGCCCCGTTTCCGCTCGTATGCCCGCATAAGATAACCGCCAACACACACGGGACAAGGTCGACGGATCTGGCCAGTCAATCACGACCTCTTCGCCAGTGTGGCTATCACCAGAGTCGGTCAACACAAACCCTCGATTCCTAAGAACCAAAGCAAACAACGCAGTTCGATCTAAGGTGACGGCCCTAATCACGAATCGACACGCCAATCTTGTCTATGCTCAGGCTGAGCATCAGCATGTTCGCCACCTTGAATTATCCCGTTCGCTGCTGATCGTTTATCACTTGGCCAGTCAAATTAAGCGCCATTTTGACTTGTTGAGCCGGAGGTGGTCATTTGCCCAAGTCGAGCAAGTAATAACGAAACGTCGATCCCTTCTCTATCAATCCGTTGGGCGATTTTTGCTAGTTTGTTGTTCAACGTCGTTTGGCGACGCTCTTGTATCACGGTGGTGAGATTGTCGATAGCTAACATCAAATCGTCACTAGAACAGTGTTTCAGTTGTGCCCGTAAACGACCTTTGTTCAATAAAATTTTGTGTTGTTCCTGAATCTCCATATTCCTACCCTTCTCCCGCAAATTCATACTCATCATATAGCCTCGTCGACAAGCAAAATCAATCCCTATTAGTCCGTCACCTCGCCCAACGTGAACCTACACACCGGCGATGGGCCTAAATGATAACTGTATGTTTTTAAATTTATTTTTTAGAATCAACCCCATGCGTATAGCGGTATTCACACCAATAAATTTAGTTATAGTGCATTAAATAATGACACTTAATACGCGTTAATAAATAGTTGTTGACGAGTGTTGGGTTTACATTAAGTCGTGTTGATTCACAGATCGTTGGCGACTATGAGTCAACAAACAACCATAAGTTAATTGCGCTTTCCGATGATTAATGGAAACCACGAGGCGACTCCACAGTTCCTCCCCGTTTTGCAGTGAGCCCTCTCACTGCTTTTTTTTTGCTACCGGACCCAGCCTTATGAATAACGCTCAAACTCGCCTCTTTCTCCTAATTCTACTCTCACTGTTTTCTTTATCAGCGAGCGCTGACCATCTGACTATCGGTAATGGCGTCGAAGTCGCCACCTTAGATCCGCATAAAGCGCAAGGTGTGGCCGAAAGCAATGTGCTGCGTGATTTGTTTGAAGGCCTGGTGATCACCAACCGCCGCGGTGATCTCGTGCCCGGCAATGCCCACCACTGGCAAACCAGCGATCATCAACACTACCGCTTTACCCTTCGCGACGACATTTTTTGGTCAAACGGCGAGCCCGTCACGGCCCAGGACTATGTTTACAGTTGGCGCCGAGCGGTCGACCCTAATACCGCTTCTCCGTATGCCTGGTTTCTCAGCGCGGCGCACATTCGAGGCGCTCAAGCGATCATTGATGGTGCCTCTCCAGTCTCAGCACTGGGGGTCAAATCAGAGAGCCCTCATTCTCTCCTTGTCGAACTCGATCGCCCTGTACCCTACTTTGTCCATATGCTGGCGCACACAAGCTTTCTTCCTGTCCATCAAAAAACGATACAACGTTTTGGTGATCACTGGACTCAACCTCAACATATCGTGACCAATGGCGCCTTCCTGTTGATGGAGTGGGTGATTAACGAACGTCTAGAGCTTGGCCGAAACCCCAGTTACTGGGATCATGCCAATACCGAGCTTGAACGAGTGACCTACCTCGCGCTTAACAACCCGATCTCTGAGATGTACCGCTTTATGACGGGGGAGATAGACCTCACTTCTACAGTCCCTCTAGAGCACTACACCCGACTGCGTCGAGAACAGCCAGAGAGCCTTTTGCGTAAACCCAATCTATGCACAGAGTTTTACCAATTTAATACGTTACGTCCCCCGCTTAACGACGTTCGAATACGTCAGGCACTGGCTTACGCCATCGACCGAAATGTGCTTACCGATCGTCTGCTTGCACAAGGCCAAATCCCTGCCTACCATTTGATCCCCCCGACAACGCAAGCTGCCCCGAACTGGCAACCTGCCTTAGCCAATCTCACGCAGAGTCGCCGAGATTCATTTGCTCGGCAGTTGTTCGCACAAGCTGGGTATACAAAAGACCACCCTCTGCACCTAACGCTCCTATACAACACCAGCGATTCGATCAAAAAAATCGCCTTAGCCATCAGTGCAATGTGGCAATCAACCTTGCCTGTCAAAGTCGAACTACTCAACCAAGAGTGGAAAAGTTACCTCTCTAGCACTCGACTGGGAGAATATCAAATCGCTCGCATGGGGTGGTGCGCGGACTACAATGAGGCCAGTGCGTTTCTTTCTTACTTGGCCAGTGATGCACTCGGCGGAAAGTACTATCACAACCGCTTCTATGACTCACTCCTTGAGAAAGCCAGCCTCGCAGACACCACCGCAGAACGCGTCCATTTCTACCAGCAAGCCGAGGAGCACCTTTGGGGTACCATGCCACTGATCCCTTTATACTTTGGCGTCACAAATCGGCTCGCGACACCAAGACTACAAGGGTACGACCCTGGTTACCCAGCGGCTCTTTACAGTAAGGATCTTTCACTACAACCACCACCAAAAACGCCGTAAGTGAACGCGCCTCAAACGACGAGCAAGCCCCGCCTAACGACAACTAGCGCGTATAAGTCGCTGTTAATGTGACTTTGTCCAGCGCCAGACTATTTAAAGTGAACCCAACCACCGCGGCGGGCGTTTGCTCATCTAATTCCAGTTTCGCCGTCGGTAAAGCCCAAACGGTAAACTGATAGCGATGCATGCCATCTGCCACGGGTGGGCATGCCCCACCAAAGCCAGCAGTGCCAAAATCAATGCGTGATTCCGTTCCACCTAACTTTTTAATGTCTGCGCCGCGCGGCAGGGTATGGACAGACGCCGGAATATTAAACGCCAACCAATGCCAAAAGCCACTGCCTGTTGGGGCATCTGGATCGTACACCGAGATCGCGAAGCTCTTGGTTCCTGGTGGGGGCCCCTTCCACGTCAATTGCGGCGACAGGTTACCACCCTCACACCCCCACCCCTGAAACTCAAAGGTCTTGTCCATCGGATGACCTTCGCGAATGTCATCGCTCGTCAGCTCAAACGCCTGCGCCGAGCTCACCGTCATGATACCTACTGCCAGTATTGTTTTGGCTATCCCTTTCATTGCTGTCCTTTCCTACGTTGTTTAAAAAGCCACCGTGTTGACGCCTAAGCGCGTCAACACCCAATCCATTGCCCCCAACGCGGGGACGTTATACCTTGCGCCGTTAGCCATACGAGGGATAGTCAGTATAGCCGCGTTCATCCCCACCAAAGAGCGTCGCGCCGTCGAACTCCGCCAAAGCGTGTTGATGTTTGAGTCGGGTGACCAAGTCGGGGTTTGAAACAAACGGTCGACCAAATGCCACCAAATCTGCATACCCTTTCTCAAGGATTTCATCGGCTCGAGCCTGCGTGTAGCGACCGGCCACAATAATTGGGTGAGTAAAACATTCACGCAGAGCAATACGAAAACTGTCAGGGATAACGGGCGCGTCATCCCAGTCGGCTTCCGATAAATGCAGATACGCAATCTCGCGCGCTTGTAACTGCTTTGACGCTGCTAAAATCGTTGGCACAATATCGGGACAATTCATGTCTTTGAACGTAATGAACGGGGCAAGTCGTACGCCAACGTTATTCGCGCCTATCGCTGCGCTCACTGCATCCACAACATCCAGCAAAAAGCGAATTCGATTTTCTCGCGTCCCACCGTATTGATCCGTTCGATGGTTAGAGTTGGTCCGTAAAAACTGATCGATGAGGTAGCCATTGCCACCATGAATCTCGACACCATCAAAGCCCGCTTGCATGGCTCGTTTGGCCGCCGAAGCAAAGTCACTAACCACCCGATCAATGTCAGCTTGGTTCATCGCCCTAGGTTCGATACAGTCAACCATGTGGCCCTCACCTTGTTCATCCGCAATCCACACTTGAGTGCCAACGGGCTTCAATGCCGAAGGCGCGAGCGGGGCGCGACCTTGTTGGAAAGTGGGATGAGATACGCGTCCGACATGCCACAGTTGGCAGTACATCGCGGCGCCTTGCTCTTTGACCGCTTGAGTCACTGCTCTCCAGCCTGCCACTTGCTCATCCGTGTATACACCAGGGGTAAACGAATACCCTTGCGAATCATCTGAAATCTGGGTGGCCTCTGAGATGATCAACCCCGCACCGGCGCGCTGCGCATAGTACGTTGCCATCAATCGGTTTGGGACATTACCCGGCTGGCTAGTACGAGCACGCGTCATGGGCGCCATGACCACTCGATTTTTTAACGCCAGCTCTGGTAACTGCACCGCTTCAAAAAGTTTACTCATTTGGGAATCCTTACTTAAGTAGGGGTATGTTGGTGTTATGACTTGCCGACAGCAGCCAATTTTTCACAGCGGCGTCCCACTGGATGGCGGTGGCGCTGCAAAAACCGCGTAACAACGAGAACACAAGCGCCTCATCGACGAGCCTCGCTTGCAGTTCGCCACCGAGATGTAAGATCTCTTTCGCCTCGATGATCAGCCCCTCAACGTCTTTGGCGATATCGTCAGTATCACGCAGCAAGGCATCGAAATTTAGCGCCTCAGTTTCTTTCTTGATCCGCCAAGCCCAACGCGCTGATTCGGTTGAAAAGTCGGGCAATCCCATCTCCGCCCAGCGCGGATACCCCAGTTTTTGTAGAGGCAAAAACGCGGCTTGTTGCCATTTTAAGGCGGCTAAAGAAGGCTTGCGGTGGTCACTCGGCCCCGCCAGTTCAATCAAGTAATCGATGATATCCAAGCTTTCCGCCACGCATTCTCCATCCTCTTTACGCAATACAGGCACTTGTTTTGCCCCAATCAAGTCCACCGTGGTCGTATCGTCGTCATACGCAACGATCACCACGTTGAGCGGGATGTTAAGCACGGCGGCGACATAACGCACTCGGGCGCAAAATGGGCAATGTTCATAGATGTACAGTGTCACATTAGACTCCTCATCAAAGGGGGAAAGACGTTAGCCAAGCAGCGCTCCTCCATCCACATCAATAACGGCGCCGGTCATGTACGCATTTTGAATAGCAAGTTGGTACGCCTGCGTCACATCCGTGGTTTCACCGACTTTGCCAACAGGCAAATGATGGCGCGTACGTTCATACATCGCCGTTCTGTCTGCCTCACTCATGTTTTTGTACGCGTCTGTTTGAATTAAGCCGGGGCTCACAACATTGACACGGATCGGCGCCAACTCTTTTGCTAGCACTTTAGCGGTCGCTTCCATGGCGGCATTGATGGCCGCTTTTACGTATGTACTTGCTACGGTTTTTCGGGCCAACATCCCTGAAGTCAGCGTGATCGATCCTCCTTCGCGGATGTATTGTGCGCCGTGTTTCGCGGCGTGAATCGCCCCCCAAAACTTGGTATCGAAGGCCCCTTTTGCTTGGGCAATGTCAACATCGACAACCTTACCAGAGGGGGCAGAAGAGCCCGCAGTGACAATAAGATGATCGAACGCACCAACAGTGTCGAAATAGCGACGTATCGCTTGTTCATCCCCAATATCCACGCCGGTTCGACGACTCACGACATGCACCACGGTCTCTTCGCTTTCTAGTTGTTTCGCCAGGTGCGCTCCGATACCGGATGTCCCACCGACCACCACGTAAATCGTCTGTTTGGTTTGCATCACTTCTCTCCCATCCCATGACAATGAAGTCAGTATAAGCATTGGAAAAAAATTGATAATTAAGTATTATTCGAATTGATTATTTTATTGAACTGAATAATCGATGGGGAGAGTTCATGGATAAGTTTTCAGACATGACGCTGTTTGTCAGCATCGTGAAAAATGCCGGCCTTGCTGCCGCTGGCCGAGAATTGGGGTTATCGCCCGCGACGGTCACAGCGCGCTTGCAATCATTGGAGGCTCGCTACGGTGTCAAATTACTCAATCGCAGTACCCGACATATCTCGTTAACCGACTCGGGCGCAACGTATCATCAGGCCTGTCTTGCGATCATCGATAGCGTCAATGAAACGGAAAACTTACTCCAAACTGGCACCAATGACGTTCGGGGGACACTGAAAATCTCTGCGCCACGAGATATTGGTAAACAGTACATTTCGCCGCTTTTATCCGAGTTCAGTGACCTGTACCCTGAAGTCATCCCCTACTTGTACCTCAACGACAATTTGTCGAACTTAGCCGAGTCTGGGTTGGATATCGTGATACGCTACGGAGAGCTGGCAGACAGCAATCTGATTTCGCGAAAACTGGCATCAAGTCGACGTGTCTTATGCGCTTCACCGAGTTATTTGGCGCAGAAAGGTACTCCGATCACACCACAGGACTTGGCTAACCATGACTGTTTAGCCATGGTTAGAAGCAACGAAGAATTGAAAACATGGCACTTTCAAGATGAAGAGCAGCATAATGCCATCACCGTCATGCCAAAGCGATTTTCCGACGATGGTGAAGTCATACGCCAGTGGGCGCTGGATGGGGCCGGTATTGCCTTGAAATCCATACTCGACGTCCAGGCCGACATTAAACAACAACGCCTTGTCACCCTTCTCAATGGCTATATGAAAAACTTCAACGCTTCGACATCTTCCTACGGTGCGGATCTCAATGCCATATATCTCAGCCGGCAGTATCAACCTAAACGCTTGCGGCTGTTTCTCGATTTCTTGATTGAGCGTTTCAAATCACTCGAGGAGGCTTGAACCATCCAAACGACCACTACAGAAAGGCATTGAAGCGGATCAATTCTGCTTGCAGGTAGTCGGTCTGATAAGCACAGTGTCACTCCCTACAACACTTTGTCGTTCACCCTGGACGTGTGGGACCACCATAGGGAATGCCTATCAAGAACTCAACGCAGAATTGATCCTAGCACCATTATATCGTATTTGTGTCGATATAGAATTAATAGAATTTAACATGGATTATTATCGACGCTCATCAGGTGTTGACCGCTTGCTGGTGGATGACGCGACTCTGCTCTAATAAACGTTTTTGCTTGGCATCATGGAAAACAAAACCTTTATTGCGGATCGTGACAATTTCAAAGCGACTATGTCTGATCAAACGCCGCACCTCATGCATCAAGACCGGTAAACTGCTCATCCCCACTACCCCGCCTTGCCAAACATAAGCTTCGATATCCGACTTGGAAACCAAATAATCTTTTTTCTGGCACAAGTAGCACAGCGCTCGGACTGCATTTTGACTGCACCCCATTCGCTTTTCCCCCAACACAATAAACAGTTTGCCTTCACACGACCTAACACTGATCCCTAACACGTGCTCTATCGCTTGTACCTCTCGACAAAATGCACATGAAATTTTTCTACACTCAATGTCATACATGTTTTACCTCCTCAGCCGTCACTCCTAACTCTATTTGTAATAATTTACTTTATTATTTCAACTACTTAATTAGAGCGAATACTTTGCAGAGTTCGTTTAAGGATTCAAACTTAATAATAATTTATCGTTATTTATTATTAGATTTCATTTATTTAAGGCAAAGCTAATATAATAAGGCGCTGCAACATTTTGACAATTATTAAATTATATTATTGCCCTTAGCCCTGAATGCGTGCGCCGATTGCCCGTAATGCCCCCTCCCCTAACCTCGTCAAGGTCGAGGCAAATAAATCGGAACGACCACCAGACTTTCGTTTCATTGGCTTCCAAAGTCGACAATGCGTGACAGTGTGACAGTGTGACAGTGTGACAGTGTGACATTTTAAAAGTTTCGTTGTTTGTCGGTCAAACTAGTGGTTTCACCAACTTAAAAAACACTAATAAATTGCGAAATTAATTGCTTATTGACATAAATAATCCAAGTTTACGTAATGGCAGAAAACCGATGACTATTCAAATCTTATTGATCGCTGATGAGACCCTTCAGCGTACTGCGCAAGTCTTACAACTCATGTCTCAATCAAATATTCGCGTCAGTATCGTTGGCGAACCTCGGGACTACGCCAACTATGATCAATTGCATCCTTTTGACTGTATTGTCTACGCCAAAAGTTTCGCGTCATTGACGCATTGGTTGACCGCAACTCATCCGCAACTGCCCTATTTCACTGCACCAATTTTATGGGTAACACAGATCGCACACCCTGCTCCTCGACGGAAGACTCGCTGCCAAAGTCTGATCCAGTGGCAGTCTCTGCCTTGTTCCAAGTTAACAATGTACGCAAGGCTGCACAAAATCATCAGTGACTGGAAACACAAGTTTGAGTACACCCATCTAGCTTACGACAGAATGACGCTGCATTTTCATTCACGCAGCTTAAGCTACCGTCGTCAACATGCCTTATTAACAACCAGCGAGTTCGACTTGCTAGCCTACTTGTTCGTCCATTGTAATGCCCCCGTTTCAATGAGCGACATTACCATTGCAATTCGTGAAGATTCTCTCAATCAGCAAGCCTCTATTCGCGTCTTAATATGCCGGTTACGCAAAAAGCTGTCTCGCACGTTTGGCGAGAAATTGATCAAGACGAGTCGAGGTCGAGGCTATTGCCTCCACCTGACGTCGTCTCACGATAATGGGCATCTCTTATCCCAGCCATAGAAATTTCAGAACTCTTATGATTCAAGCCATGTGTAGAATGATGTGATGAAGGAGGTTGCTGTACAGACAGACGAGCATCGTCAATCATTTTCGATCCTCCTCCAGACATCCATCAATGGATACTTGATTGCGTCTATTAATCAATGCTGTTCAATTTTCCTGCTGGCTTTAAGCGCGCAAGAAAATGACGAAGTACTGGTGGTTCATAAGTAAACTCATAGCCAACAATATTTTTCGCATGGGCTTTGATTTTCTTCAACACGTCAACAACATAGATAAGCTGTTCATTAGAATATACCCGCCTAGGGATTGCCAATCTCGTCAATTCAACTTCACTGGTTTTTTGCATCCCAGTCTCTGGATCACGGCCTAGCAGAAAAGAGCCAATCTCCGCAGTACGAATCCCACCTTCGAGATACAGCGCGTTGGCAAGTGCATGACCAGGAAACTGCCCTGGCGGTATATGTGGCAACAACAGCCCCGCATTGATAAAGATTGCGTGTCCCCCCACCGGAGTTTGTATTGGGATACCCGCGTCTTTAAGCAATTGACCAAAGTACTCTACTTGCGCAATTCGCGCTCTCAGGTAATTTTCGTCTACGGCTTCTAGCAAACCGACGGCGAGGCATTGAATATCACGCCCTGCAAGCCCACCGTAACTAACAAACCCTTCATTAACGATACACAGCATTTGGACTTGGCGGAACAGATCTTCGTTCTGCTTAACAGCAAGCAATCCACCGATGTTGACCATTGGGTCTTTTTTCGCTGACAGCGTTAACATGTCACTGTATTCATACATTTCACGAACAATATCGATGATGGCGCTGTCGGCATAGCCCTCTTCACGTTGCTTAATGAAGTACGCGTTTTCGGCAAATCTGGCAGAGTCAATCACCACAGGTATACGGTACCCATGCGCCAACTCATACACTTGACGCAAATTCTCCATCGATACTGGCTGACCTCCCATACTGTTGCAGGTCACAGTCATCACTATACCGGCGATGGCTTGCGCGCCATATTGGTCAATTTGTTTCTGCAATTTAACCAAACACATATTTCCTTTGAAAGGAAACTCGGCCTCTGTGTCATAGGCTTCATCCACAACGCTGTTTAACGCTTTAGCACCAGCAAGCTCTACATGCGCAGCAGTCGTATCAAAGTGGAAGTTCGAGATAAAGATCGGTTTGCTGTTGCTAACCGCGTGACCACGCATTTCTCTCCATCGCTTCACTAAAAGAGGGAACAGAATTTTTTCAGCTCCACGCCCTTGGTGAGTAGGCACGAAGTGTTGATAGCCGAACACCTTAGCAACCGACTCTTCTAACGCTTCGAAGCTACGACTACCAGAATAGGCTTCATCTCCTATCATCAACGCCGCCCATTGCTCTTGACTCAAAGCACTCGTTCCAGAATCCGTGTGTAGGTCGATATAGACTTCTCGGCTTTGTAGACCAAAGGGGTTATAACCGCATTTCTCTAGCGCCAATTCTCGCTCTTTTCTCGTCAAGAGAGTAATTGGCTCTACCATTTTGGTTTTATACGCGAACGTTGCGGCTGGTTCAGATTGTACTTTCATCCAAAGCTCCTTACTCAAGGTTGAAGTTACAGTCCGATGTTAGCTCTCACGCGCCTTACGCTATATTCATTATGCTTTATTAGACATTAATGACTTATGTCGGTGATGCGCATCGCGTCATAAGCAGGTTGCCCAGTTCTATGAAAAAGCCAACAGCGACGGCTCATTGACATCGTTCCAAGGCAGGTAAGGGAGATTTTTCTTCACGCAATACTGACAAGCCCTCGGCAAACGGCAGTTCAGCCGCCACCGCTATTCTTGCGCTAGGCATAATGCCCAGCCTGGGCATTGACAACATTCTAAGGCAGGTGAGAGCGGCCTGCCTTCACGCACCACTGGCAGAAACTCGACGAATACCAACTCAACCACCACGCTATTCTTGCGCTAGGCATGATGCCCAGCCTGAGCATTGACAACATTCTAGGGGAGGTGGGGGCGGGCGGCCTTCACGCATTACTGGCAAACACTCGACAAACGGGAGCTCAACCACCACGCCATTCTTGCGCTAGACATAATGCCCAGCCTGAGCATTGACAACATTCTATGGCAGGTGAGGGCGGGCGGTCTTCACACATTACTGGCAAACACTCGACAAACGGCAGCTCAACCACCACGCCATTCTTGCGCTAGGCATGATGCCCAGCCTGAGCATTGACAGTATTCTATGGGAAGTGAGGGCGGCCTGCCTTCACGCATCACCGGCAGAGGCTCGACAAACGGCAGCTCAACCACCACGTCATTCTTGCGCTAAGCATGATGCCCAGCCTGAGCATTGACAACACTCTATGGGAGGTGAGGGCGGCCTGTCTTCACGCATCACCGGCAGAGGCTCGACAAACGGCAGCTCAACCACAACGCCATTCTTGCGCTAAGCAATGATGCCCAGCCTGAGCATTGACAACACTCTATGGGAAGTGAGGGTGGCCTGCCTTCACACGCCACTTGCAGTCATTCGACGAATGCCAACTCAACCACCGCTATTCTTGCGCTAGGCATGATGCCCAGCCTGAGCATTGACAACATTCTAGGGGAGGGGAGGTCGGCCAGCCTTCACACTCCACTGGAAGTCATTCGACAAACGGCAGCTCAACCGCCACGCCATTCTTGCGCTAGGCACGATGCCCAGCCTGAGCATTGACAACATTCTAGGGGAGGGGAGGTCGGCCGGCCTTCACGCATCATCGGCAGAGACTCGACGAACGCCAACTCAACCACCGTGCCATTCTTGCGCTCGGCATGATGCCCAGCCTGAGCATTGACAACATTCTATGGGAGGTGAGGGCGGTCGGCCTTCACGCGATACGGGCACGAACGTCATCTCAGCAGCCACTACCACGCTTAAAGCCTTGGGCCGAGCTAGAGCGCAGGGGCAATTGGGGATCAGCAAGAAAACTCAACACTGTTCTACAGACCAATACACCCGTTACACGGACGATTTCGCACAAGCGTTGAGACGCTTTTTTGCCGTCATCTCCCGGCCTCTCTGCAGCGGTATGCGTGGGTGTCGCCACCGATGAGCGTTGTTATGCAGAAAACAAACCAAATTCCATGTGTAGTAACGTGTCTTTATCGACTAGAGAGGAGGAGATTAATGCCGTGTGGTGTCCCTTATTTCTAGCCTAGTTTGTCGCCTATGCCCTGCGTTCGATTGACCATCACGCTCATCTTAAGGAATGAGTGAGGCTGAGTCGTCAAAGAAAGTGGCACCACGACCGTTACCTCAACACAAGTCAAGCGACCGTAAGCAATAATAAATATGAATAACTGGATCTGCCGCCTGACGTCATCGCAAAATTGAGTCATCTACCACTCGATACAAAACAACCCCGTAGGCTGACGAAGCCTATCGGATTGATTCCACCCAACACTGGAGGAACCATGACCCTCATCCCTTCAAATAGGTTAGCGATTAGAGCCGTGCTCATTGCAACGATTGTCGGCTTTATGGGGATCGGATTGGTCGACCCCATTTTGGTGTCGATATCTCAAGGACTGCACGCCACTCCCAGTCAAGTTTCGCTGCTCTTTTCGAGCTACTTTTTTATCACCGCCATTATGATGCTGGCCACCGACTATACCGCGAACCACCTAGGACTCAAAAGAACCATGGTGCTTGGATCCATCGCGATTTCTCTGTTTGCCTTAGCCTGCGGAACAGCAACATCGGTCTATCAATTGATTGGCTATCGAAGTGGGTGGGGGCTGGGCAATGCCTTGTTTGTGGCCACTGCACTCACCTTG
Organism: Vibrio sp. VPAP30; assembly: GCF_001188205.1. Lineage (NCBI taxonomy): Bacteria > Pseudomonadati > Pseudomonadota > Gammaproteobacteria > Vibrionales > Vibrionaceae > Vibrio > Vibrio sp. VPAP30. The sequence goes on along the minus strand of NZ_LBLS01000017.1, from coordinate 33,207 downwards.
CTGGTGACATTGTCACACGATAATCGTGCTCGCCCTATTAAGTATTATGAAGCCGCATTGGGCGCTGGCATTGCCTGTGGGCCGCTATTGGGAGCCGCACTTGGTCAAATGTCTTGGCGCTATCCATTTGTTGGAACGGCAGTCTTAATGCTGGTTGCTGGAGGCGCTGTCACTAAGTGGGTGCCACGTACCCCCTCACAGCGGCACCCCGGGAGAGGGTTGGTCGCCCTCAAAGCACTGCGAACCCCCAATTTACTCAACATCAGCGTGGCGGCATTTTTTTACAACTTTGTGTTCTTTACCATTCTTGCCTACGCTCCCTTCGTTCTTCACCTCGGTGTAGTCAGCGTCGGACTGGTGTTTTTCGGCTGGGGATTGGCGCTCGCCATCACATCCACCATCGTGACCTCAAAATGGAAAACGCACCAAACGCCGAAAACCATTTTAACCGTGTGCATGGTGGTGCTGTTTATTCTTATGCTGCTAATGGCGTGGTTGGTCCAATCAACCGTCCCGCAGCGCGGCTGGCTCTGCGCCGGAGTCATCTTGTGTGGCGCTTGTTTTGGGATCGTGAATACGCTGTTTACTGAGCTGGCGTTGGAAACCCCCAATTGTGACACGTCGGTTTCTTCTGCTGCCTATAATTTCATCCGATGGCTCGGCGGGGCGATCGCGCCCTTCATCATCACCACACTGGGTGAACACTACGGCGCAGAGTGGAGCTTCGCCTTGGCGGCCTTGTTTGCAATCATTGCACTTCTTGTCGTCAAACGGATTCCGCAGCCGAAGTAACGCAACTTTTAGAGCATCACACTGTCTCCCTCCAAAAAACGGGCACAAAAAAACCTGATCACCACGACAGGAGATCAGGCTTTCAGGGGACAGAGTCGCGTCAGCGCTATTTGTCTTGCTGATAGTCACTCAGCACAGAGGCAATCGCCTCATCGAGTGACTCTTGCACTGACTTAGGCAAACGCGCAAACTCGTAACTAAAGGCACGGCCCTTAATGCGTTTTCTGGCGTACATGCTTTTCGAAGAAAACGTTGTCAGTGGCGTGATCACGACATCGCTCTCGGTTTTCGTCTTCGCCGTTTCAAACTTGAGCGCCGCTTTGATCTGTTCGACGCGCTGCTCTTTGCGATTGTTCACCTCAGACGCTTGAGGGGACTCCGAACTCAGGCACTCGATGAAGTGAGACAGCTTATCTGGCAACGACTCAAAATGCTTCATGACTTTGTGCAAAAGTTCATAGTCGGTGTGAGAAAGCTCATTCACAACTGGGAAGAGGGCGATGAGCCGTTCATCGATACTGGCCGCCTTTACCGCACGACCCACGCTTTGTCGACTGATGTTGAGCATTTTCGCAACGTCTTCCTGAGTGCGCCCATCCTGCTGCATAAGGGTCAGACACTGTAGACCAATCTCTCTTGGGTTATGCTCTTTGGCCGTTTGCAATTGCTTGGCAAGCGCTTTAGCGTCATTGACCGTTATGGTGGCTTTGGTCACCAATAAACGAAATGTGGCCACTTTCCCTTGCTGGAGCAAAAACCAAGCACGACGTCGAGAGCCATCAAGGATATCAATTTTCCCTTCGACTTCACGACCAACCGCAGGGTAAAACTGCTGATATTCCAGTGAATCCAGATCAGCTAACGACTCCGGGGTTAGCAGCGACTGATCGCGACCATTAATGTCAAAGGTGACAAAAGTGTCTTGCTTAACCTGTTCATAAGAGAGGGTCACTTCGTGAAATTGAACACACTGTCCCGAAGCAAGCCGCCATTCCACCGCCTGACCCACCGATTCCAGGCCAAATTGGCGCGCTAAGAACGCGTGCGTGCTTTCTCCGGCTTTTTCCAACTCAGAGCTCAATTGACGGCTCAGTGACTCTAGATTGGCTTCACGGGCGTTTTTCTGCGCTTCTTCAGATCCAACGGTGTTGCCTAACGGACTGATCGCGCCACGTTTTTTTGCCATTAGTCTTGCTCCTCTTCACGCCATACATTCACGATGTCGCGCAGTATCTGACTGGTGACTTCATACGCATTCTGCTGCGCCCCTTGAAAGGTCGCCTTGCTCTTAGGGTATTCGCTCTTAGACATGTCGAATACCGTCGACAGGAGCGAAGAAGACTGACGAACGGCTTCACTGTGCTTGAATTCCTTCGAATACAAATAGGTGGAGAAATGATCGTACAAACTGTTCATCAGCTCTGTGGTTGTCGAACTGTCTCTGTGATTGGTCAGCAAGATTTTCATAAAATCGTAGCCTTGGTGCTCGGCGTTGGCTAACAGTGCCCAGACTTGAGGAATGTAGCTGAAATAAGAGCACGTTGCGTCGATATCATTTTCAGTGATCGACAACGGGAAGACCACACTGCTTGCCGCATAATACGCATTGTACGTCGCGTACCCCAACGAAGGCGGGGTATCGATGATCAAGATATCGAATTCATCTTGAACCGAAGCGATAATGTCACTCAACAAAGAGTACGGCGTGGCGAGCTTCTGACTGAACACCTGCTCATGAAACCAGCCTTCAATCGCCCGGTCTGTTTGCGACGCCGGTAAGATGCGTAAATTTGGGATTGTCGTTTCAAGAAACGACTCAGACACCGCTTGCTCAAAGGTTTCGCCTTCATCCAACTCAAAATTGCGCATCATCAGATCGCCAATGGATAGGCAGCCTTCAAGCTCAGATTCAGGTGCGTAGTACATAGACAACGTTGCCTGGCCGTCCATATCAATCAACCCAACACGGTATTCTTGGTGAAATTCCGTTGCCAAGCCGGAGGCGATGGTAGCCGCAGAGACCGTTTTACCCACACCGCCTTTTTGATTCTGGATCACCAAAACCTGCATCTTCTGATTCGACTGGCGGACAAATTTGGGATCTTTGCGCAAAGCTTCAGGTAGCAGATCACGGACTTGATACATCTCACCAATGTCTATCGACCATTGAGAGTCTTCATGGCGACGAGGATCGATGCCCGCCGTTGCCACGTACTTGTCTAAGGTTTTTGCATCGATGCCCAAATACGCCGATGCTTCGGCACGAGTAAAGTTGCGTAATTCTTTGCGATGATTTGCCAACAAACGAAGATTGCGGCGCTTAATGTAGCGATCCGCCCCTTCTTTTAAATTCTGAAAGGTTGCAGTAGTTTGCAGAGTATCCATTTCTATCTCCACCAAGTTTCTGGATTTAGTATATCCTCTATTTTTCATTTCACACAACAAAAAATGATGGAATACCTAAATATATTGTCGTTTTCGCAGAGTAGGGGAGAGATAGTCGACAGAAAAGTTTGCTTGAACCCTCAAAGCAAACTTTCTTGTGTGATATTGGATCAATAACCTTTAGCGCCGTTAATACGCTCCAGCTCCGCCAATTTATCGAGGAAAGACTTGTCGTCGTCGTCACCGTCGACCAGTTCAGGCGTTACGTCGCCATTGCCGCTGCTTTGACGACTCATTAGCGCTTGGTCAACAAATGCCGCTTTATCGTCTTCATCGATTGAACGATACGAGTAAGACAGCAGCTCCAGTTCTTCTGTTGTCAACGGCTCATCCGTGGTTAAACGCTTGGTCTCCAACCGGGTAATATTGCGTTTGGCGTCCTCAAAATGCAGCTTTTGCGCGGGGTTAGCGTTGTTTATCCAACGATACAAGAACTCGACCGCGTGAATGTTACGGCCATGCTTGTGCAGACGGATCCCCAAACCGTCTTCTGATTCCAAGAACAAAATCTCTTTACTGGTCTTGGGATCTTCACTTAACTCTTCAATACTCTCCTTGATGCACCGCGACAAAAATACGCTGGTGTTCTTAAAGGAGCTTTTATTGGCCTTGAGAGAGCCGTCTTCATTGAGCAAACCCATGAAGGCCCTCAAATCATCGATCTCGATCGGCTTTAAGTTGGTTCCATCCGTTTTAAAGCGTGACAAGATCTCATACAGACGCTTGGTGTACTCACGCTTGAGTCCCAAAAAACTTTTGGTGTTGATCAAAGAGAAACCTTGATTGTACTCGATGTACTCTTTTGATAGCGCATCATTGGGGATCAAAGTCAGGACACGATCTTTGTACGTCGCCTTTTTGAATAAAGGCGTGAACTCAAATTCCGTGTCGCCTTGCTTCTCAATAATGATCCCAATCTTTCGTGATGCCAAACGGCTGACGACCTGCTTTAACTGAGAGCCAATCGCACGATTGTTTAATCCCAACCACTCGGACAATTGAGACGCCGTAAATCGGTATTCAGGTGTCTTGCCTTGATTGTCCCAATCTTCAGGTTTCATGTTCGCCACCATCAGACCAAACAAGTTTGCCTCACGAGCAGTCAGATCCTGCTGAGAGAAAACCAATTCATGGCCTTTCTTGATGTGCTTCGGTAAGTTCTTAGGGTTCGTACTCATACCGGACAGTTTTGTTTGCTCAGGCAAACTTTTTTGTTTTACATGCAGTGTAGGATGACACATTTTAACCAGTTAGCAAACAAATATGTGTGATTAGGCAGTATTAACGACAATTTTGTTTGCTTGTGTCACAATTTTTTGTGCGCCGTTCAAATAAGCAAACTTTTTTGTTCTGTTTTTGACAAGTAAATGATCATTAAGCAAACTTTTCTGTCGTCATAAGCAAACTTATTTGTCAGGTAAGCAAACAAAAATGATCACAAAGCAAACTTATATGATCCTAAAGCAAACTTATTTGATCAAGGTGCAAACTTTTCTGATCTATATTTCTCTAAAAACCATTTAATTTCAATCACTTAAAGTCTCTATAGTTATATAGATCAATAGTCTAATAGTTTAGATAGTACTTAATAGAAACAATAGATCTTATAGTGATTGTGGATAAGTGAATAACGGGCTAACCGGTTGATTTGAGACATCGACTTGACCCACATCATAATAGAAGGGTCTATGATCATTTTTATGTCGTCTTAACTAACATTAATAATTTCAAACACTTAGGTGGTTATTCGACAAAAATACACATCGGAATGGGCGTTTTAAGCAAACTTTTTTGTGCGATATAGCAATATCACACATTTTTTTGTACTGATCACTCTATCATGTAGGAAGATCCGATTGTTTTTTAGACAAGTCTTAGTTATTAATTATCATAATGAATGTAAGTACACACTTACATAGCGTGTTGTTACGGCTTTTACCCCACCATCGAGTCTATTAAACACCACACCTGTCTTAAGTGACCATGTCACAAAAGCAAGCGCCTCACTTCACTAGAACATTTTGATTTCAGGGATACCGTCATGACTGAAGAAGTGACGCTGTGTTTCGGCCTTGAGAAGCGATAATGGGTAGATCCCCAATCGCGGCTCAGCGTGACCAAAGAACACCAAACGTGAGAAAAACCAATGTTGGCCGTTAATGTCTCCATAACAGTCCAATGTGACTTGCTGTTTCTCCTGACCACAAGCTCTATTGCTGACAGACAAATCCACAGTCATCGCATTCACGTCACGTACAAGCAAAGAAGAACGTTTTACATAGTGACTTTCTTTCAACTGGTATTGGCTATCAATTGCAGGGCAGTAGGGGCGCTGGTAAATCAATTGATCAAAATAGCCACACACAAATCGGACCGCAGCCATTTGCAACCGAGTACATTCGTAATCGGTTAAACTTTCTCGTCGCAGTGGTGCTGGTGAAACCAAATAACGCAGATCCAACGGGGTGGAAAAGTGGATCCGTTGATGCCAGCGTTCAAAATGACAATTGGGACGAACAAAGATGCGCTCAAAATCTCGTTCAAAGGTCAGTGCTAAACAATCGAATATCGCATTAGTGTCCATGATCTTTCTCTGGCTTGAGTTGATGAAACGGCCACCCTATGATTCGCTCGGGATCAGTAGTCGGCATGTATATGCTCTCGATTGTATATATGATTGGTATTGGTGAAAGCGCTGTTAATGATTAATAAACGTTAAATGTAACTTTGAGTTGTCGACTCTTCGAATGCCACTCGATTCACTCTCTCCAAAAGCTTTATTTAAATTTATTAACCTTCTGTCACTGAAAAAGAAGCCATATAGTCAGGTTATCAGATGATGTTAGTTCGGAGGGAGCATGAAATACGCGTTGATAGTCGGGATCATGGCTACGCTGATTCATCACTCCGCGCTGGCCTCGGTGACGGTGTTTAGGCTGACCCTCGGTACTTCAACGGTGCAAACCATGCTCAAACTTTACCCAACCGCTACGTTTGCGAATGTGGATCGCTATACACATGGCCCAATCTATCGCCTGCCAATTGACACCCTTCACCCACCCACCATTTTGGTCAATGATGGGTTGGCGGAAATCAGTCTTGTGTTTGATCGAGCAGATCGTTTGGTGGCACTGTTATGTGTCATGACCGATCAAGGGCAATTCGAGCGTTTAGCCGAGCAACTGGGCCGACACTACTCAGCAGAACCCCATTTACCTTCACACGTTACCCCACCAGCGAAAGTATTTCGCTCAGGTGAAACGCGCATCTTGCTGCTCACTGCACCAAAACGACATCAGGTGTTTTTGTCGTTTATCGAGGAGGCCTTTTTCGATGCGGTTAAACGCCATCAATCCCATCAACGCGCTTGGCTGGTTCTTCCGTAGCGCAGTCATAAGGAAAGATCATGATCATGCCTGTTCTGATTCCCATCCGTCTCCCCACTCAAGGGTTGCCTTTCTGGCGTCAGTGGCTCCGTTGGTGCACGGCCGTACGTTCGTGGCAGTTGGCGGAAGATTGGCGCTATTGTCATCAAGGACGTGTATTCGTTATCCCGAGCGGTTTTGTGTTTGATGGGGCCTCCTTTCCGCGGGGCCTGTGGGGGGGACTATCGCCGACCGGACTGCTGTTGGTTCCGGGGATTGTTCATGATTTTGCTTACCGCTACGACTATATTTGGGCACTCGATGACGCTCACCACATTGTGAAAGCCGACGAAGGCGCGGGAAAAAAACATTGGGATCGGCTTTTTTATCAAGTTGGGCGAGAAGCTAATGGGATGGCGCTGATCCACGGATTGGTTTGGGGGGGACTTGCACTCTTTGGCGGGGTTGTTTGGCGCCGCTGTCGCCGAACTGTCGCGGAACCCTTATTGCCTAAAGCCTTGGTCGTGATTGATCGGGAGTCCCGATGAGCGTGAATGGCCTTACACCCGAACAACGTATCGCGTTTCAACGGGATGGCTACTTGGGACCTTTGCCATGTTACGTCGATGAACATGGCCTTGACCAAATTCGAGCGTCGCTGAGTGACATTGTCACCCAAGCACCGGAGCATCCCATTTATGGGCGATACAGTGTGCGCGATTGGCACTTGGTGTTGCCTCAACTGGCGGCATTAATGACGCATCCCGTGGTGGTACAGACGCTTCGCCAATTGCTTGGGGAAGACTTGTTGTTGTGGCGATCTTACCTTGATCATGTTTCCGGTGGGGGCAGCAGTACAGGGTGGTTTCAAGATTGGGGAGGCGGAGATTGGAAAGCGATTGGTGAACCGAAACCTTGCTTGAAGCCCATGGGAGTGCCAGCTCGCCGGGACAAGAATGTCTCGGTCTGGCTGGCGTTGGATGATGTCACCGTGGATGACGCGCCCCTCAAGCTTATGTGTCGATCACTGTTTTGCCGTTATCGACAAGTCTGGGTACCGTTACCGAGCGCCGCACAATGGCAAAATCCGTTTGCGGGATGCAGAAGCGTCGATGCGATTTTAAGGCGAGCACAACTCGGTAACCTCGTGCCAAACGTGGATACCTCTCGGTTGTTTGAAAGCTACGATGTCGGGATCGATACATATCGGACGGTCATGCATTATGTGGAAGCTGAAATGGCGAAGTACCAAGCCAAAACCGTCTGGGGGGTGCCGGAGACGACCACCGAAACGGTCGTCTTGCCGATGAAAAAGGGGGAGTTCGTGCTTTTTAATGAGCGGCTCTTGCATGGGTTCTTACCCAACCGCAACTGGTCCAGTCGCTACGCATTGCACTGGCGAGTCACCCGCAGTGATACCCTCATTTATCCCGAACGGTTTTGTGGCGATTTGGTGGACGAGGAGCTGCATTACATCACTCATCACGAAAACTTGTTGTTGTGCGGTGAGGATCGTTCTCGGGGGGCCAACCGGTATCGAAGCGTCAGTGCAGCGCCGCCGACTTAATTCGTTAAGGCGCACTATTCCTTTTTGTGAGCACTTACTTACAGTTACGAGGGACTGAAAAGCGCATGACACGTTGCACGGCATGCATAAGGAACGAGAATTCCAGCACAAATGCCACCTCGTCACTCGCGTTCTGGGTAGGTAAGTCGTATCCTAGGCGGATCGAATCCCATTGTCGTTTATTTGCCAGTACAGACATGCAAATTAAAAAAGATTTTGAATACTACGAAAACCTGCACACTTTGATCTGCCATGCGTTGCTTCACCTGCTGGGTCAGGTGGCTCAATCCGATCGCCATGTGCCAGTGAGTACCCGCAACGAAATTTTAGTGCGATTTCTCAAGCCTAAGCTCAAACAGCGAACGCTGGCCAATGTGAAAAAAGACATTCGTATGATGATCCAGGTGGCGCGATCCAAAAGTGGCAATTTGGAACAAAAGCTTTATCTGCTGAACACCAAATCCAATCAAACCAAACTGGCTGGGGCAGAAAGCCTCTATTCGTTGTTGGTTTATCTTTATGACGAGTTGAATGTCGAATCGCGCTTGTTCGATAAAGAGGCGCCCATTGAACCTGGGGTACTCTACATGTTAGAAGAACATCTCGAGCACTGTTTCGATAACACCGACCAACAAGTCGCACCGCTTTCCGTGTTGATCCAGTCAGAGCAAGCGTCAGAGTTATTGCCGCATATCGAGCAGCACGGCCAGTTTCGTGCCGAGATGAAAGAGTGGCAGGCTGAACAGCACCAAGCCCATATTCTGTTGCATCCAGTATTGGAGGCTTCGAGTGCGGTGACTTCTGCTCATTGAGCTGTGTAGTTAGCCAAACCGATGGAGAAGCCATGCAAAAAAACGGCTAAGTATCCTTATTGAGTGGTTGCCAAGGAACGCTTGATAACGGTGTCTTTAACAGTGATAGAAACCCCGCGATTCGAGCTGAGCGTTCTTGTTTCGCGCTGCCCACCAGTGCAACAATGTTTGCATCGGGTAACGCGTCGTCAGGCAAAAGCCGCACGAGCTGACCACTGTCAATTTGTGGTTGAACGTCCCACTCAGAGCGCATGATGATACCTAGTCCTGCTAACGCCCACTCTTTGATCACTCGTCCTTCATTACTCGCAAGACTGGGATTGATTCGAATCACCTGCTCACGGTCGTTTGCCATATCGGTAAAGGGCTACAGTGCCACATCTTCGTTGTTTTCTCTTAATGCGATACAACGGTGTTGTAAGAGATCGAATGGGGTCTCTGGTCGACCAATTTCTTGAATGTATTGTGGTGAGGCGCAGATAAAACGTTGGCTGGCCGCTAAAGTGACCATTCTCAATGATGAGTTGTTTCACGTTCCAATAGATATAATGACGTCCCATTGGTGATGGGATGACCACTCTGGGTGATCAGAAAGCTCGAGTTCGATATCGAGCGTTGGGTGCATGTGTTGATATCGACCTAAAAGGGGAGCGACGTCATCGTTGCCGAACCCAAGGGGCGCTAAGACACTAAGTTTACCGCAAATCTGTCCTTTTCGCTCATCCACTTGTTCCTGCCGTTCATCCAGTGCAGGCAAAATCGTTAGACCTTTTTTAATAGCAGTTGCCCCTCTTTCATTAAGCTGACCACTCGCGATGGGCGCTGAAGTATCGGGACTGAGCGTTTTTTCGATGTGCTGCAGCCCAGGTGTCACTGAGGGCGGGGCACGTGATCACAGGAGAAAAGCCTGCTATGCGTGAGGAGGAAATGCGTGGTTTCTCAGCTAGCGAAATGGGCTGAGGGGCTTCTAGCACGTTGTTTTTTATGGTTTTTAACCACAAATTTTATATTGTTTAATATTTACATTTTGTTACAAACTGCTGGAAATTGATGACAGCCCAACAAAAAATTTCATATTAATGATTTTTAAAATAACGCATATTGACACACTGCATATGCATGTATAACTATCGATGGCCTATTGTGAAGGATTTATTACAGTGAAACGGATGTTCCATCTTGAAAATATTAGTTGTACAAAACCCCAAATCTGCTACTGAGTTTGAAAACTATTTCTTTAACGTATTTCCTATTGCTGAAGTTCGTATTTTAACCAGTAAAAACACGATTCGATGTTTTAATAATATGAGTGATAATTGTTCTGTGTGTTATGGCCCAGAATATGAGTCAACAAAGTTCGATGAATTCTTATTTAATCAAACCACTTTGTTTAGACCTGATATTATTTTTTCCAACTCCGAAGTTGATGTTTTGCGTGCTTCTGTTGCGCGAGATTTAATAGGAATTAAAGGTCAGACCGTAAAGGAAGCGACCGCATTTCGCGACAAAGTGGCAATGAAAAAATTATTTTCGCGCATGTCATTGGCCGCGCCACGTTTTTCAGAAGTCAGTTGTCTGTCCGATATTATTTCTTTTTTGAACCAGAACCGAAAAATCGTTTTAAAACCCAGGATGGGATCAGGCTCTCAAGGGGTCTTCGTCTTGGACGATATCCAGAAAGCGGTAAGTTTATTGCGAGGGAATAGCGAGCTTCTCAGTGAGGTGTCACATGGCCAATACATGGTTGAGGAGTTTGTCGTCGGTGACGTCTACCACGTTGATGTCATTGTGAGCCAGAACCAGATGGTGCTCTTCTCTCCGTCCAAGTATTTTCACCCTCCCCACACCTTCAATGAGTTTAATGTGGGGTCCTATATGCTTGATGAGACTTGTCCTGATTACCTCGCGTTGCAGGCACTATTGACCGCAAGTTTGCCTAAAGCACAGCTTTGCGATGGTATCTATCATTTTGAGTTCTTTAAATCACCGTCCTCGACACGCTTCATTGCGGGTGAAGTGGGGAGCAGAATTGGAGGGGGGTTGATCAAAGATTCAATCAGCGCTTCGTTTGGTGTGAACCCCTTGAAAATGCTCATCGATGTGTTGACGGGGCAACCTGTGGAGTGGGTTCAAAGAACGTCATTGTCCGGATGGTTGCTGAATACGGCAATGACCAAAGATTGGCAGGACGTTAAGTATGACACGGCTGCATTGAACGTCACCTCGCTCAAAACGCACCGTTTTGACGCGCAACCCTCGGCCAGCTCGGTGACCTGCGAACAGAAACTGCTTTTCTCGTATGAGCGCACGCAAACCTTACAGTCGGCGATTGAGGAGTTCCTGTGTTAGTTGAAGGCGGCGTATCACCCTCATCACGTGTGTCTACTCGCTCACTTATGTACGTACTCTGCACGTTTCTGTTTGCGGTGGGCAGCTATATCTTGACCCCGTTTTTTGCCATTTATGTTTCGGATTCCTTAGGCTTTGGCCTGGCGTTTGCGGGCTCACTCATTACGATAAAAATCGTTGTGCAACGTGGCTTATCCATTGTGGGTGGGGCGTTATCTGATCAGTATCCGAGCCATCAAGTGGCAATGTTAGGCGTTGCCGCACGGTGCTTCTCATACTTGTTATTGGCGATCAACCCCACGGAAGTGACGTTAGTGCTCTCTGCCGTGCTCAATGGGGTCGGCAGCGCTCTGTTTCACCCTTCGGTCAGAAAGCTGCTGTTCCTGCCTTACAAAGATAACGATGCGTTGCTGCAGAAAGTCATTGTGTGGCGCAGCATGAGCCTGAACACTGGCACGGCCATTGGTCCCGTGATTGGGTCGTTGCTGATCTCTGAGCATTTCTCCGCCGCTTGTATTGCGATCGCGGCAATTTACGCCTGCTCTGTCGTGGTATTCATCGGTGCGCGCGCTGAAACTGACGATCAGGCCCGACCGACACCGATGCCGTTATCCGTCAACACGGTTCGCCAAGCGATATCGCTCCAAGTATTGAGTGTGCTCAAACTGCAGTTTGCGTTCATCTTTTTGTACAGCCATTTAGAGTACCTGCTGCCCGTTTTTGTTGAGCAAACCTTCAGTACGAAAATGGTTGCCGCAATGTTCATGGTCAATTCGTTCGTCGTGATCCTACTGCAGAGCAAAATTGCCAAGTTGGCACTGGGGGCCAATGCGATCCAATTGTCGCTGGTTGTGGTGTTTGGCTTATTGTATTTGGCGAGTGAGATCAGTGACGACCGCCTTTACTGGGCTCCGGCCGCGTTATTGCTCGGTGTGGTGGTGTTTTCAGTATTTGAAATCGCCTGTTCCTTTCGAGTCGATTATCAACTCACCAAGGTATCGGATGACAGTTTGTCCGGTACGGTCTTCGGGTGTGCAAGTGCCATTGCCGCCCTAGCGTTTTTGCTGGCCAATGCCGTGAACTATTGGCTGTATGAATGGCTTGGTTTCGCAAACTTATGGGCGTCGTATCTGGGTGTGTGCAGTTTGGCGTTTTTATTTTCTTATATCAGCAACAAGGAGAAGTTCTGATGTCAGTCACTGTGATTGTGTCACGGTCGGCCTACGATTGCCTAGAATCTAACGGCCAGCTATTTGAGTGTTTAGCGGACAGGGAGCTCGTCTATGTTTTTTCTGTTAGAGCCTCGAACCTGCCTCCAAAAGGCAGTTACAAAGAACTGCATCTAATTGAGCTTCGAGATGCAGAAGAGCAATTAACGCAACTGCTGAAGAGTATCCAGTGCCGTTATGACATCGAGCAGGTGGTGTATGTCTCAGAACAAGAGGTGATCCCTGTCGCGTACGCGCAGCAAGCCTTAGGGCTGTCGAACCTAACCGTCAAAAAAGCGCAAAACTTTCGAGATAAGCCCCGAATGAATGGGCTTGCAGAGCTGGCGGGTATCGAGGTGAACCCCATTTATCAAGGGAGTTCGCTTGAAGAGCTGAGCACATTTATCGAGCGATATGGCAAAGTGGTGTTGAAACCCACGGCGGAGGCGGGGTCGGTCGGCGTGCACATGTTGACCGAGGCGGCGCTCGCCTTTGAGATGTACGATCCTGAGACCATGCTGATTCAAGCCTACAACCCTAATGATTTGTACCATCTAGACGCGTTAGTGAGAGACAATCAATTGGTCTTTTCATCGTTAGGTCAATACAGCGTTCCTTGCGCCGACTACGCGACCGAAAAGTGGAAAGCGTCGTTGATTTCGAACCAGGCGACGGCACTGCATGCGACTGCGACAGCGGCATTGATGCGCTATTTATCCGCGGCAGACGTGCAGAATGGGGTGTTTCACTTTGAGTTTTTCTCAGATGGTGACAACCTGACTTTGTGCGAAATTGCGATCCGTCCTGGCGGGGGCGGTATCGCGCAGGCGATCGACAATGTCCATGGCATCAACTTATTTGACGAGCACATTCGTTGGCAATTAGGGCTCCCGGCGGCCTGCAAAAATAAAACCAATCAGACGTACTATACGGCAACGATGAGCTACTTTAATAAAGAGAGTGGGCGCTTTACGAAATTAGATTTAGCCAGCCTTTCTGAACAGGTAAATAGTATTAAATACATGTCTAAGATCGGGCAATCCGTTCAAACGGCGAGAAATGGTTCGGATGAGCTGTTTTATTTATTGCTAAATAACCAACCCTCTTATCATCAATTACTTCAAACCGTTGATGAAATTATAGACAACGCAGAAGTTAATATTAATCACTAGAGATTCACGACCACTCTCATGAGCAAAATATATAAAGGAATGAGCCGCGCGCCTGGTACGTGTGGGGAACTCTTGCAGGGGTTCGATAGGGATAATAATCCATTTCATATTACATTACCGATTAATCGTTATACGGAAACGGAAGTGCTGATCCATACTTGCGATAATGATGAAATTATTATTATTGGTAATTTGGGCGAGAAAACAAAACGCGCCATAAGACGTGCGTGTGAGTATTGTGGTCTGGCAGGTGCCTTCATTTATGTCCATCAACGTTCCGATATTCCGGTGGGTAAAGGGATGGCATCCAGTACCTCCAACATTTTGGCGGCGGCGTCCGCGGTATTTGAAGCAATGGGCGTTCCGGTCAGCTCGGCTCAGCTTAACCAGATTTGCATTGGTATCGAATCGAGTGATGGGATTGCCTATGCCGGGATGAGTGCCGTGAATCAACAGTCGGGTCAGTTGCTGGCCCAAATGACTCAACTTCCGCCGTTTAGCGTTTTAGTCATTGAGCCTCACAGTACGGTGATCACCAACCAGGTTACGTTAAGCTCACGCCATAATCAGCGTCAACATGCGTTGTTGGAAACCATGCGCAATGCTTCGTTGGATCTCAGGACCATTTCGGACGTGGCCACCAAATCGGCGGCGTTGAACCAGTGTGATAATCCCAACCCATTGTACGACAAGTTTTCGCCCGTCTATCGCACGTTTGGCGCGCTCGGCCTCGCCGTGGGACACACGGGCAGTGTATTGGGACTGATTTACGACTCTGAGCACAAGGCTTTTCAATCGATGCAATTGATGAAGGAGAGCCGGTTCATTAATGACAACGAGATAACATTGCACGTTTGCCAAACCGAATACGAACGACAATGGGAATGGCTTCAAACACCAAGGTTACAGGGGTAGGGGATAGTGTTGAAAATTGTACAAGGTGGGGCGGATTTTAACGGTCACCAGCATCAAATCGACTTAGCAACGTGCGTCAATGCGATGGGGCCGCCCATTTCAAGCATTGACGTGGCGCAAAGCCTCGAACACCATCGGCAGTTGTTGGTGCATCCCTTTCATGCCACTGACGCGTTTCTAGAAAGCTACGCGCGCTTTCTCGGCGTGGAGGCGCAGTCTTTGGTGGCGGGGCGAGGCATCACTGAGCTCATTCATAGCGTGATCCAAGTGTACGGTCGTGAGAACACCGGCTTCGTGACCCCCGACTACACCGACTTTAACTTGCTGCTTGATAAGCAAAATATCGCTGCGATCTGTGCCCCAGAGCGAGAGCGAGCCCTGAACGCTCTGGCGAAGGTCAAGCAGGCGGTGATCCTCAGCAATCCATGCAACCCAACGGGCGTCGCGATCGAAGCGTCACGACTGAGAGCCCTCTGCTTAAACAATCCCAGTACGATGTTTGTAGTCGATGAATCGTATGTAGAGTTTACCGCTGAGCCCGCTAAATGGAGCATGCTAGGCAGTGAGCTGCATAATGTGATCGTGCTGCGCTCGCCGACCAAGTGTTTTGGGATGGGGGGGATTCGAGTCGGCGCCGCTTGGACGCGGGAGCCTGCGACTCGAAAGACGTTGGCAAGCCACATCACCAAATGGCCACTGTCGACCTTCGATTCTCATTATGCGTGCGCCGCACTGGAGCGCCAGCAATGGAAGTCGGAAACCACGCAAAAGTTACTGGTTCACGCGGCGGCCATGGAAGAGGTGTTGTGCCAATTAGGGTTCGACGTGATTTCAAACTCTCCCACCCATTTTCGCTTTGTGTTGCACCCTCATCCCGCCGCCATTTTTGACCAATTACGCCAACATGGGATTTTTGTCCGAACTAAGACGGCTGAAGAAGGGGTGCAAGGATTCCGCGTGACTGCGCCAACCTGTTTAGATCATTTACCAACGCTCGAGCGTGCATTGCAAGAGGTGTTCTGTGCTGGCTGAGGTTAAAAAAACCATTGCGGCCAATATGCTGCGTTCGTTTCCTCAATCGAATCGGGGGCAAATCGGCCGTGAGTTGGAATTTCCACTGATTACAAAGAGCAAGCAACCCGGTGAATCACAACGCGTCATTGAGACCTTACTCACTCAGGGCGCGCGTCCGCTCTACAAAGATGAGCGATTAGTCGGGGCGCAGTTTGAGTTGTTCAGCTTTTGTTCTGAAGCGGGCCGCTCGACAATTGAATGGGTGTCTACGCCGTGCGCTGACCTTCATGCGTTGAAATCGCAGACTTTGCAGGCTCTGTCGACGCTCAACCAAGCGTTGGTTGTGCATGACTATCAGTTGCTTGGGCTGGGGATCCACCCCTATGAAACGCCCGGAGCCAAAGCGCGGACACCGAAAGTGCATTATCAGAGCCTCGCGAAAGTGCTCGGCCATCGCTGGGATTGGTTCACGGTGATTTGCGGAGACCATGTCCATATTGATACGTGTCAGAGGGAGTTGTTATCGATGACGTCGGCGCTTGATATGGCCATCCCGTTTGTTGTGGCCCAATGCGCCAATTCGCCGCTGAAAGATCAGGCGCTTTGTGACATCGATAGCTACCGAGAATACTATCAATTTCAGCATCGGCTAGAGCCCTCTAGACATGGCATTGTCGGCGAACCCATCACCTCAATGGAGCAACTGATTGAGCCTAGGTTTGAAGAGCAATTTCTGCTTCATCATTCTAAATGCAGCGGGACCTACTCAGCGGTAGGGGTGCCATTTTCTGATTGGGTTCGACATCACGTGGCAAGTTCCCAAGAGGTTTGGGAAGCCTTTCAGTTTCATCAACATTACACGTGGAACTCGGTGAGAGCGCGGCAAGAATACGGCACCATCGAAGTGCGGGCAGGGTGTCTGCCTCCCGAGCAATACCTCTGGCTTTATCCCGCGATCATTACAGGGCTGTCAACGTGTCATAAAGAGGTCACCGATTTGATTGTGTCGTTTCTTCCTGACAAGTCCGAGCGTTTGCAATGGTATCAAGACTGCTTGAAAGGGGGCGCGAGAGTGAAATACCACGAACTGCACCGTCAATTGGAAGCGCTGGCTCATCAGGGGCTTGAACGGCGCGGGTTAGGGGAGGAAACCATGTTGGTGCACCCTGAACTCAACCCCGCCCAGCAGTTTCGAAATGCCGTGCATAAGAGCTCATTTGACTCGGCTATTTTGGAAAGAATCTACGACTTAAATAACGTTAATTAACACAACAGAATGGATTCACTACGATGAAAATTTTGGAAATTTCGGATCTTGAAGTGCAAGAATTGGTGTCTCGAGAAGAAGCGCGCCAACAGAGTACACTCAGCATGTTGGCTTCAGAGAACATACAAACCAAAAACAGCTTATTGGCACAAAGTTCCTTGTTCGCCAACAAAACCTTGGAAGGCTATCCCGGTAAGCGTTTTCATGCTGGAGGGCAGCTAGCCGATCAGCTTGAGCTTTTGTGCATCGACAGAGCAAAAGCGCTGTTTGGTTGCCAGTACGCGAACGTTCAGGCGCACTCCGGAAGCCAGGCAAATCATATTGTTTACAATGCGCTGCTAGCGCCAGGCGATGCCGTGCTCGCGTTATCCTTAGACGCTGGTGGACATTTAAGCCACGGCGCCAAAGTGAATCAAACGAGTGCGCTGTATCGATTTCAGCATTATGGCGTCGATGACGGAGACTTGATTGATTACGCTCAGATCCAGGAGCTTGCCGATCGGCATCAACCCAAGATTATCCTCTGCGGCGGTTCATCCTATACACGAGAAATCGACTTTAGCGCGATAGCCGACATTGCCAACTCCGTTGGCGCGTACTTGTTTGTCGATATGGCGCATTTTGCTGGGCAAGTTGCGGCAGGTCGTTACAGTAATCCGCTGGAGTATGCGGATATCGCGACGACGACATTGTATAAAAGTTTAGCTGGGCCAAGAGGCGCGATTATCTTGGCTCAGTCTTCAGACATTGGGGCTCGAATCGATCGCAGTCTGTTTCCTGGGTACCAAGGTACGCCTTCAATCAACAACATTGCTGCCAAAGCGATCTGTTTGCATGAAGCGTCAACCCAAGAGTTCAAATCTTACATTGATCTGTCCATCTCGTTAGCGAAGCAATTGTGCTTCACGCTCAAGAACAGAGGGCTCGAGTTAGTGACCGATGGCACGGACACCAGCATGGTGCTAGTGGATTTGAGGCAGCAAATGATTAGCGGTAAGCAAGCCTCTGACTTACTGGAGCGATGTGGCATCATTGTGAACCATAACGTCGCGCCTAACGATACGCGCTCTGTTATGGAAGGGAGCGCTGTTCGCCTATCGACCAACGTGATGGCAAGAAGGCGGATAAAAGATGACAACGCCCAGATTATTTTTGACATCATTGCCGACGTGTTTATCAGCTTGATTCAAGAAAAACCCTTTGATTTTAAGGCAGCGAGTGAGACCGTGGCCCATATCTGTCAGCGTCACCCTGTGGCCTCAGTATTGAGTATTGAGCACATGGAGCCAGAACTCTCGGTTGTGGCTTAACCGACAAACCTACTCGGTCAGGATAGGGGCATGCCCTTGTGGATGGGCGCATTCAGTGGCTCCGAATTTCTCGTGCCCCAAGCGGCGACACGCGGGCTGAGAGCGGCTTATTTAAGCGTTGAACGATTGAGACATTCCGTAGAGCGAAATCTGATATCCGCGGTAAAAATAGAAAGGCC
This sequence comes from Vibrio sp. VPAP30, assembly GCF_001188205.1. Lineage (NCBI taxonomy): Bacteria > Pseudomonadati > Pseudomonadota > Gammaproteobacteria > Vibrionales > Vibrionaceae > Vibrio > Vibrio sp. VPAP30. Next base: position 14,812 of record NZ_LBLS01000017.1, on the reverse strand, counting down.
GATCGTAAAAGACGGCCTTTCTATATTTTATGTTGGCTTATCCAGAGTGATTAATGGCGTTTATCTCGATATTGGTTATCCATGTTATTTTTTGATAAACACCAAATTAAAATTTAATGGTGTCTTATCTGAAATCGTAATGCCACCTGCCAATTTAGCTAAGGTGGCTAAATTTTCACTTGGGATCCCAAAGTCTTTTGCACTGATCATGACCGGGGAAGATGTACTTGCGATCAGATAATGTTCCGTTGGGATGATCGTGACAGGGAAACGGAGCGTTTTTTTCACCCCATACAATTCTACGTCGACGGGAATAATCGCGTGCTGCGCGCCTGTGGTGAATAATGCGCGATCAAGGTTAGCCACGATATTCACTTTAGGAAAAAGGGCCGATTCAAAATACAGCTCTGATAGGCGAGTATCTCGGATTGAAACCCCAGTCTTAATCGTTGTGATGTCGAGAGACAACGACAAGCGGCCATCGTCTGATAATACTCCAGCTGCCGGTTGAATGGAGGCGGGCTCGATCACATACTGATTCTTGATGGTCGAAAAACTGATACTAGACAGCTTTTTATCAAGACGGTATTCATCTGAAGCGAAGGCATGTGAGCATGCAACCGTCACCAGGATGCCGAATGCGATAATTATTTTTTTCATGTTTAATTTCTCCTTGTTTGTTTTTTTTTGCGGCGAGGATGGTACCTGTTTTTCTATTATTTCTGGTCTTACCTCAAATTAATTTATGGGTAATTAAGTTCGCTTCATATTGTTATTGTTTATTAAAGGTTAAATACATTGTCATGCCAGATCAGACCGGTGCTGTGAATAACGATTATTTCTAGTGAACTTTTATGAATAGTCCTGATGGCGGGCTGATTGGGCGATGAATTTTGATTATTTTTAGATATTAATGGGTTTAGTCAACGCCATACCGGATTATCCAGACGTGAAGAACTCCATCATATAAATTCATAACTCAGCCAGGTATTCCGATCTGGGATTGGGCCGGTAAATCGAGGGGGGTCGCTCGCACTGTCGCGCAAAAACTTACTTTGCCAAAATGTGTGTTGATGCACAGAGTGAGTTGACGGAAATATATAACCTAAATCAATACTTGGGTTTCTCTCATCAAGCGCGCGCCGCGACTCTGTCCTGATTGGCGTGGGGCCGTGACTGAAACCCCGCTTGTGTGTGAAATTGCAATCAGTATCATATTCTGGCGATCGGACTTATCAAATAGGCAAAGGACATGGATGAACAATCGACATTAAAGGTGGGTGACCGCTATCAGTATGCGGGGTTTTGGTCTCGTGTGGGTGCCGCCGTGATTGATACGGTGATCCTTTGTATGCTGACGTATCCGATACTTGTCGCAGTATACGGTTGGGCGTATTTTGACAGTGACGCCGTGATCCAAGGCGGCACGGACTTCGTGCTGAGCTGGCTGTTCCCACTCATCGCAGTGCTGAGTTTCTGGGTGTATCGTCAAGCAACACCTGGGAAAATGGCCATTCGTGCCAAAATCGTGGATGCCAACACCGGTGACAAGCCGTCGTTGCGGCAGTACCTCATTCGATACCTGGGCTATATTGTTGCGACGCTCCCTTTGGGCCTTGGTATTCTCTGGGTGGCCTGGGATAAACGCAAACAAGGTTGGCACGACAAACTGGCCAATACGGTGGTGATTGGCGACAAAGAGCGCACCGCCGAGGTGGCGTTTTCTTCCAACTCAGACACCTGATTGCTTACGCTGAGTGGCGAGCGCCGCGTCTCTCATCGCTGCGTTGCCGACTCACTCTGACGGGGAGGCAGAACTTTCCCGCTGCGTGGTAACAACGCGACTTACCCCATTGGGATCATGAAATCGACAGCAGAGCGAGCGCTGTTGGACACCCTCGTTTTATTTTGTTGACGTGTTACACACGGCAATTAAAGCATTGGAACTAACCCCGTTGCTTTGCTGAAGGACGCTCAGGCGTACACGGGCCATAGATACACTAAGTAGTACAGAATATTTTGCTATTCTGTTTAGGTTATTTATCATGTCGAATACACTCAAAACGTTACTCATCGATGCGTTGGAAGCCCTCGTTGAATTGCATCATGATGATCCGATCATGCTGGCGCAAATTGACGCAGAACTTGCCGGGCGCAGCTCACGCCAGCGAAACAGCGCGCTGAGAGCCCGCATTCAAGCGCTGATTTCATCCCGTACCCTCACCGAACCCCAAGCGCCAACGCCCTTGTTAACGCCCACTTCAATGCCTTGCCAGCGCGCCTATCGTGACGCCCCGATCGCCTATCCTGAGCACTTTATGGGATCGGCGTTTGAAACGATGCGTCAGAAACTGTTAGACATCTCGGGTAGCCGCTCGCGCTTGCTCAACTTAGACCAAACAAGTCGCGCGTTTGTCCGCGTGGTCGACGAGCTGCCGGACGAACTGGCCAAACGGCTGTTATCGGAACAATCGATGCAACTGACGCCCGTGCCCGAGCCCACCTTAGATGAACTGATCGCTCATGGCTATGTGCAATGGGATGACGCGCAAGGCAAATATCTGCAAAACAAAAAGCCGCCCGAGGCGAAAGAGTGGGCGGGCTTGCTCGGGATCGACCACCAGTACACCTTGCCTATGCCTGACGCGCGGGCGCAAGACGGCAGACACAGCGACGGTTACCTGCAGTCGCTGCTGTTTGAAGCGCCATTGCATCGCGCTGTGAAAAAATTGGCGAGCGAGGCCAAAACGGCGATCGAAGAAACCGGCAACAACATCTTGTTTCTGTGTCTGGGGTTTTTGGAATGGGTGGATCAGGCAGACAGCAGCAAACCGCGATTGGCCCCTTTGTATATGCTGCCGGTCAGTATTGAAAAAGACTACCGCAAAGGGGTGGTGACCTATCACATCCAATACAACGGCGAAGACATCATTCAGAACCTGATCTTGCGTGAAAAATTGCTGCAAGAGTTCGGTCTGACGCTGCCAGATCTGGTGGATCCCGACAATGAAGATCGGTTACTGACACCGGAAGAGTACTTTGAGGCGGTGAGCGCGTTGCTGGCTCGCAAGCACAATGACGTGGTGGTGCGACAGTGGGCAGTGCGCCGCTATGCAACGCTTGCCACCTTAAGTTTGGGCAAGTTATTGATGTATCGCGATCTTGACCCGCGCAACTGGCCTGATGGCGCCGATAACCTGCTGGAGCACGATGTCATTCGCCGCTTCTTTTACGATGGTGAACTCACCGCCAGTGATGGGATGGGAGCGCAAGGCAATGGTCGTGATGACAGTTATGTATTGGATGACGTTGCGGGTCTTCACGACGATTTCCCGATGATTGAAGACGCCGACAGCTCGCAGATGAGCGTGGTGATTGACGCGTTAAACGGCAAAAACCTTGTGGTCGAAGGCCCGCCAGGCACCGGGAAATCCCAAACCATCACCAATCTGATCGCTGCGGCGCTGTCACAGAAAAAAAGCGTGCTGTTTGTGGCGGAAAAGCAAGCCGCGCTGGAAGTGGTAAAACGTCGTATGGATAAGACCGGATTGGGGGACTTCTGTCTTGATCTCCATAGCGACAAGGCAAAAAAACGTCTGGTTCTGGATGAGTTCAAACAGCGACTGTCGAATGCGCCCCATTTTCACTACTCGCACAGCGAATACGGCCGCGAGGTGGAGCGTTATGAAAGGGCACGAGAGAAGCTGCAGTGCTATGTGCAGTGGATTAACCGCGAGTGGAAACAGACCGGCCTGACGATCCATGAAATCCTCATGGGGGCGACGCGCTACCAAGAAGCGGTCTCGCCCCTCAAGTTCAGTGATGTGGCGCCTGAATCGCTCAGCGGAGACCAGTTCTCGGTGGGGGCGCTGGACGACAAGCTTGAGCAGCTCGAGGTGTTTTATGATTACTTAAGCCGCGTCAGTCAGCAATTGCCTGACGCCGGCAACTGGGCCTCGCACCCTTGGTTTGGGGTGGAGAACAAAGCCTTGTCCGGTCACGATCCTGATCAAGTCTGTCAAGTGCTGGCGCAGTGGAATGACGCCTTGATGGTCTGGCGCGATCGCTTGGTCGACGTCACTCACCAGCATCACCTGACCATTCAACCTCACCTCTCGCTCACGGAGCTCGATGCGCTGATCACGCAGTGGCGCGCTATCCCGCTGCCTCATCGTCACACCGATATCCCCGCGCTGGCCAAGCTGACCGTCAGTACAAGTGAGGCGCTGGACGCGTTTGTGGCGCAGCACCAGCAAGCTGCGCAGTGGTATGGGGAGCTCAGCGGCACCTTCACCTCAGGGCTGGTTAACGATTTGGCGCGTATTGATGAGGTGGAGGCGGCGCTGCGCGGCTTAGCGCAGTTAGGCGTGGATACGCAAACCCACTTTGATGATCTTGCGCGGGCATTAACGCAACTGGCAGAGATGATGGAGCGCCTTGGCCACATCGAGACGTCTTATCGCGAGTTGTCACCGCATCTACCAGAGGCTATCCAGCCCTTGCTGGCCACGCATTGGTCCGGGCTGAAAGAGCTGGAAACCTTTCTTTCCCTCGCGGCGTCTTTACCCGCGCAGCACCTTGGTGCGCGAGACGCGCTGTTCGACAACGAAGCCTTGCCCGAGTTTATGCGCAGCTTTGTCGAAGAGCACCACGATTTAGTGACGCAAGGTAACGCATTGGCGCAGACGTTTCTCATCGACGCGTTGCCCTGCGTTGAACTCTTACAGCAATACGCGGCTGAGCTGGCGCAAACCACGTGGTGGTCATGGCTACAGCCTTCATGGCGAGCGACCCAACAAGCGGTGCGCCAGTTTACGCGAGCCGCGACGTTTGAGCCCCATGCCATGGCCACGCAATTGAGCGCGGCGGCGGACTGGTCGGCGAGGCGCACCGGCTTTGCCGAGGATACAAGAAACAATCAACTGCTGAAACAGCATTTTCATGGCCTCGACACCGACGTCGACTTAGTGTCGACCATGGCGCTTTGGTATCAGCGGGTTCGGACTGAGTATGGGATTGGGTTTGGTCAACGCGTGGCCCTCGCGCAAGCTTTGTTCACCCTGCCGGTGGAGGTGTTTCGTGGCTTACAAAGCTTGTATGAGCACGGTTTGGTCATCGAGCTTGAAGCGCTGAGAAAAGCGCGGCAACGACTCGCGTCGGTGCTGACGTCGGTGGAGTGTTTGACGCAGTCTGAGATCGTGTTAGGCGCCGAGCCTTACCCGTTGACTCAGCTACACGAGAGCTTCTCCCACCAACTGGCCTTGTGCCAGCACTACCTGCTGGATGCTGGGTTATCGCAGTCTCAGTTGCGCACGCAAATCAAGGTGTGTCAGTCGCTGCGTGATTTGCTGGATGACATGCCGGATCATGACGTGTGTGCGCCAATTTTCTCTGAGCCGTTGGACCTCTCGGTTGTTAAGACTGGCTCAACGCCGGCTGGGCTCGAGGTGATCACGGACACATTAAGCTACGCCGCAAAAGTCAAACGGGTGTGTGGCCAGGGTCAGATCGCAGCCTTGATCCAACGCCAATCGGATCCCCAATCGATACACGCGCTGCAGGCGTTAGGAGAGACGTTGGCCCAAGAGTGGCGCCAGGTGCTGGACGCGGAAGCGCAATTTATCGCCCTGACGGGCGCGCAGCGCGCCTGTTGGTTGCAACACAGCGGTGACGGTCTCAGCGCAGTGATTGAGCGTAACCAACGCGCGCTCCACAGTGAGCAGTGGCTTGATGGCTGGCTCAAGTACTTGTTTGCCAAGCAGCGCATGGAAACGGGCGGCTATCGCTTGCTCAATCGCTATTTGAGTCAGCAGCCTCATTCAATCACGTTCGCCCAAGACGCGATGAAGTTTGCGACCTATCAGTGCCTCGCGCGGGAAATCTATCAAACTCAGCCGGAGCTGTCGCAAATGTCCGGTCATGAGCAAACGGCCCTTCAGCAGCAGTTTGCCAAATACGATGAGCAGCTTAAAGTGTGGCAACGGCGGCGAGTGGCCGCCCGCGCTGCCGATCGCCCCGTACCTGCAGGCACCCGCGGCGCGAAAGCGAGCAGTTATTCAGAGCAGGCGCTGCTGCAACGTGAGATCGACAAGAAGACCCGACACATCTCGATTCGCAATTTGGTGACGCGCGCGGGTAGAGCGATGCTCGCTCTCAAGCCGTGTTTTATGATGAGTCCAATGGCGGTGGCAAAATACCTGCCGCCAGGACAACTGGATTTCGATCTGGTGATCATGGATGAGGCGTCTCAAGTGAAGCCGCAAGACGCGTTGAGCTGCTTCGCACGTGGCAAGCAGATTGTGGTGGTGGGTGACTCGAAGCAGCTGCCGCCCACCGCGTTTTTTGAAAAGTCGCTGTCCAATGACGTAAACGCTCACGGGGACGAGACGGGGGTGATTGATGAAGCGGAGAGTATCCTCGATGCGGTGAGTGCCTATTTTGATAAACGGCAACTGCGTTGGCACTATCGTTCGCGCCATGGCAGCTTGATCGAATTTTCAAACCACAAGTTCTATCACGGCAATCTGGTGGTGTTTCCTTCGCCTTATGATCAGTGTGAGGACTACGGCATCAAGTTCCACCCGATTGAAGAAGGGCGCTTCATTAACAATGTCAACCAAGGTGAAGCGCACGACGTGGTCGCGGCGATCAAAACGCACCTGATGCAACGTCCTCATGAAAGCTTAGGCATCGTGGCAATGAACTCTAAGCAGCGCGATCTGATTGAAGCTAATCTGGAGTCCGCCATTCATCAAGATCCGAGCTTGCGAGCGGCGTACCTAGCAAACCTGAAGAGCGACGATCCCTTGTTCATTAAAAACCTGGAAAATGTCCAAGGGGATGAGCGAGATGTGATTTTTATTTCTTTTACCTACGGCCCACAAGAAGTAGGGGCGACCGACATTCCACAGCGCTTCGGCCCAATCAATGGGGCCAGTGGATGGCGCCGCCTGAACGTGCTATTTACGCGCGCCAAGCAGCGCATTCATGTGTTCAGCTCCATGACGGCCGATCAGATTGTGCTGACGGATTCGAGCAGCCTTGGCGTGCAGTCACTCAAAGGGTACCTTCAGTACGCCCAAACTGGCCAACTGATTGGTCAAGATGGCATCCAGCAAGGCCAGCCCGACAGTGATTTTGAAATTGCCGTGATGGACGCATTAGCCAAGCACGGTTTTGAGTGTGTCCCTCAAGTCGGCGTGGCGGGATTTTATATTGATATCGCGGTGCGCGATCCGGGTATGCCTGGGCGTTATCTGATGGGGATTGAATGTGATGGGGCGACGTATCACAGCAGCCGTTCGACCCGAGACCGAGATCGAGTTCGACAAGGCGTACTTGAGGGGTTGGGGTGGACCATTCGCCGCATCTGGTCTACCGACTGGTTTAAGCATCCTCATGCGGAGCTCAAACCGATCATTGAGGAACTAAAAGCTAAGGCGACAGCGGCTAAGTCTCGAGAAGAGTATGTTGGGGAAATGCAAGAGCCCTACTTTGCTGAGGCAGTGCATGAGGAGAGGTCTGAGCCAGTTGCCGAAACTTTGAAAGAGGCGTTGGTGCGATACCGAGATCAAGTGATTGCGAGGAAGTATCCGAAGACGGATCCCAACCAACGCTTATTGCGACCCGATATGATTGAGCACCTAGTGTTGGACAGGCCCATGACGCGTGAGGAGTTTTCTCTCGATATCCCAGGGTATTTGAGAGAGCACACCTGCTCGAAAGAGGCGGGGGACTACTTGGATGATGTGCTGGAAATCATTATGGATTACGAAAGCATTGAAGCGTTTTAGTGACCTGTGGAGGTTAGGAAGAAAACATCGGTTTTTGATTTTGCAATTAGCTTAATTTTAACCGTAACCTTTGACCCTAACTAATTAGGCATGTTGAAAATACAGAATGATTCGGTGTTTAAAAACAGAATTATTCTGTCTAATAACTGTTATACGATTAGTCGAGAGTATAGGAATAATGGGAAAGTATTCGGATCATTTGTCCAAAAGAATTAATACGTGGGGACCAAAAGAGGGTTATTGTGCCATTTGCAGAAAGCCCGCAAAACTGACTCGAGAGCATGTCCCACCTGCAAGTTGTGGAAATGTCAGTAAAGTTGTTGTCCGTTCACTAACTAGCTCCGAGGAAAAAAGGAACACGACTACTTCTCAAGGAGGCTTGAATTATCGTACGACGTGCTCTAGCTGTAACAATGATTGGTTAGGGCAAAAATACGATCCTGCTTTGGCTGACCTGTTCAATGAGGTTAAACTTTTGGCAGAGTCTGTTTCCAAGGGGTACTTATCATTACCGCCATGCAAAACCTACTTTGTAAGGCCGCAAAGGTTAGCGAGGTCTGTCATTGGGCATATTTTAGCAGGTAATGCTGTACATTGTTCAGCAAGACACACCGCATACACCGATGTATCAAGTAATGGCTGATTACTTTTTTGACGAGACATCCCCTTTGCCCGATGAACTCGAAATTTACTACTGGTTTTATCCTTTCAACGATATTCGCATTGCTCGAGCATTTGGGAGTAAATTTGGGGCAGCAGAGCCAATAGTTGGTGACTTACTAAAATTCTTTCCATTTGCGTTCTGGGTAACTTGGAATCAACCTAAAGACATTAACTTGATCCTAGGTAAATTGTTGCCAACTCGAGACTTATCGATTGATGAACCTTCTCAGCTAACTATAAATTTTGATAGCTATCCACCAATCTATTTTCCGGAGGCTCCTCAAGAAAATGGTATGACAGTATTTAATTCAAAAATGTTTGCGGTGGGTACAAAGTAAAAATCGTATAACAAACTGTTTAAGAGGGATTCGCAACGCGTGGCATTTTCACTATGCGTTGGTTTTAGTGTTTAAGGTGGTATGCGGCGGCTTCAGTATTGCGTTGCTCACCCCTTAACAGGGCGTTATAGCTCAGTGTTGAGTTCTCTACAAAAAGGAAATATCGTGGTGCTAAGTTTGTTCTCAAGCTTTAAGTTTTATGTTTATCTTCTGATAGTCCTGCTAGTTTCAGGGGCAATTACTTACTTGACTTATACACTTTATCAAACGGAAAAGACTCTCTCTGGCTATAAGGAGGAGAACGCTCATTTGAAAGCCAATAATGCCATTTTGAAAGGTAATTTAGAAACTACGAAAAATGCACTTGAATCAACAAAGTTACAGTACAAAAACTATATGGACCTACATTCGTTTGCGAACGAAGAAGTTGTGGATTTGAGAAGCAAAAATAGGGAGCTGGATAAGCAGGTCATAGCGTCAGAAAAGCAAATAGTATATATCAAAAAGGAGTTATCAGTTGCTGAAGAAAAACTACTCGAATATCAAGTTCCCACTGCTCTTGTTGATACTTACAATGCAGACAGCATGTACAACAACATTGCCACCCCCTGAGCCTGTAGTTATTGAAAAGGTTGTGAATGTCTATGTCACGATCCCAGAAGCACTTCTTGATGATAAATGTGGTGAACCAGCAGTCTTAAAGCATGGTGCAACGTTTGAAGATCTCTTTAACGCAGCCAATCACAACCGAATAGCAATAGAAAAGTGCCAAAACGTGATTAAGGCGATAATAAATTACAATAACCAAGCAAAGGAAAAAGCTGGTGTATAAGTGGTACTTTTGCTTGTTTGACAGTGAGCTATAACAAAGCATTTAAGAGTGATTCGCAACGCTTGGCAGTTTCGCTTCGCTCAAGTATAGCCAAGCGCCGCTCACACCTTAATGCGGCGTTATAGCGCTCGAAATTATAGACATTGGAGTAGTGTTAAAAATGATAGGTCCAACTAAGATTGGGGAGATACTGAACCCTTCAGAAATGGAGTATACGAACCAAATTTTCTTTAAAACACATACCCATTTAGAAGCTTACATAAAGAGAGTGTTACTGGTAGCCCTAAGGTTAAAAGGTGTAAAGTATGACAACAGCGTCAAGATAGTAGAAAGTACTTATATTAATACTGCAAATTTAATTGATAAAGTACTGGCACTTTTAGACACCCAAAGTCGTTCTCAAAACGATGTGCTAAATGACCTGAAATTGAAATACCCTCATTTTTTTACATGTAAAGATTTAGTCTTAACTTTTTCATCTGTTTACAGGAATCGATTGGCTCACGGAACAATATCTGAATTGAAAGACCCTGAATTACTTAAACTTCTTTGTCAGACAAATTATGCTTTTTTTCAGTCGTTTGAAGATTTGCTGAAGCTAGAGTATTTACATTCAGCTCTTGAAAAGCCCAAAGATTGGGGGGCTGGTCGGGGGAAAAGTGAGGCTATAGAAACGACAGTGAAGAGTCTTAAACTAGGCAGCATAGTAAAAGAACCAAAGTCGAAATCACAAGTGGAAAAGTTACTCGGCTCAACGCCTTATGTAAACGCGCTATAACGAACAATTTAAGAGTGATTCAGCACGCTTGGCATTTTTGGTTTGGGTTAAGTTTAGTGTTTATGGCGGTCAAATTAAGTGTCGTGGTAGCGTGCTTCACACCTTAATTGGGCGTTAGGCTTTTAATCGAAAGAGATAAATATGAAACCTTGGAAGAAGTACCAAGAAGATACAGCAGCTTATTTTCGGTCTATAGGCTTGGAAGCAGAAACGGATGTCACTGTTAAAGGAGTGCGAACCTCTCATGATGTGGACGTGCTAGTAACGTCTCATTTTCATGGTTTTGATGTGATATGGGTGGTTGAATGTAAGTTGTGGCAAAAACCCGTTAATAAATTGCATGTACTTGGTTTGCGTGAAATTGTGGCAGATATTGGCGCTGATCGAGGTATATTGCTATCTGAATCGGGCTTTCAAAGTGGTGCAATAGAAGCTGCGAACATGACCAATATTCAAGTCACTTCACTAGATGAAGTCCGTGAGTCATCAAGTAGTAGCGTTTATGCTCTGAGGTTACGAGAGTTATTCGATCGTGTAGTTAGCTGCAAAGATCGCTATTGGGAACTGTCTAAGGAGCAACGAATTGAGTACGGGCTAAGACCAGCATATGGTGAGCACAACTATTTCGGTGATGCCTTGATTAAAATGTGCATGGATGTTTTATCAAGGGCTTTCCGAAATGAGTATCCTTTTAAATCTGAAGAGCTCTATGTACTCACCCTTTTTGGTGACGCAAAAATATTTTCTTCACCCAAAGAAGTGGTTGATTTAATGGACAGACTAATATCTGAGTTGGAGCTTAAACTGGATAAATGTGAGCAAAACGTAAGACAAGCCTAACAACAATTTAAGCAGACCCTCAACGCGTGCAATTTTCAGTTTGCAGTCAGTTTAGTGTTTACGGTGTCATGCAGAAACAATCGTTGTGCGTTGCGGGCTACTTAATCGGGCGTTAGTTTTTTTATTCAAGTAATGAGGTCGATAAGTGAGTAGTAACTTAGACAAAATGACAATCTTCAGAGCTAAACCCTCTGTTAAAAGCTTCGCGGCTATATTTGATATATCTACAGAGCCTTTACCCAGATTTACGTATCAAAGTAATGGCTATGAGATAGAGGGGATCGTAAAGTACGCCGATGTAGGTGGTACATCTAAAACGGAAGCTGATTACCCTTGGATGGTAATGCTTAATAACCTTAGCGAAGATCTAAATCTTAAATTTTCAAATACAAATAAGTCACCTTCAGCTGTTTTATGTTTGAAAATAACTCGTGATGTCGATGACATATTGTTCTATGTATTAACTTTTGGTATGCATACTTCTAGATTTATAAACTCAGATAAGTTAGTAAGTGATTTTGGTATAAAAGTCGCAATGAACATATGCGACCATAATAATCTTAAAAAAGTTAACACTACAACGCACTCATCTGTATCGACATTAACAGATCGACAAGCTAGTAAAGGTGCCAATTTAGAAATATTTGACATAAATGATGAGAAAGAATTTTTCAGATCCATTACTGGTTCAACGTACGATAATTATCCATATATAAAGTCATTTTCAGGAAAAAGTTCCATTACTGTAAATCTAAAAAAAGGAACTAGTGTAACCGATGATGGAATAGTTGATATATTGCTAAGTTTGGAAGAAGCCTACGATCTAGAGTTATACAAAGAAAAATTCCCTTCTTATGGTAGGCTTGATTATGTAAGTGATGAAGATGAAATTGATAGATTAAACGGTGTTTTGTTTGATCTTCTGAAAAATAAAGATTTTTCAAATATTCATTTATCGCCAAGCAATATATTGGATGAAAATGTTTCCTATTTCTTATATAAAGATCCTGAAGCGTACGAATTTGTTGATAAATTCGATGACCTCAATATATCCGATCTTATTTCTCAAAATCAAAATTTTAATCAGAAATCTTCCATTAAAACCGTCTTGAACTGGAAAGTGTACTATGTGAATACTTCTGATGAAATATTCACGATGAGGGCATATAACTGTATAAATTGTGAGCTTGAAGATAATGGAATTACCTATATATTAAGTTCTGGTACATGGAGGAATGTTAGTTCAGATTTCAAGTCTGAAGTTGAGTTATATGTAAAAAATAACATCAAAGATAAATCTGATGATTATCTTCCGAATGATATTTCGATTCACTGTATAGTCGAGGAAAATGGCAAAGACACAGTAAAGTATAAGGAGGAAATTTATAACTCATATGTCGCGGAAAATGATGATAATATATATTTGTTTGATAAATCGAAAATTAATATAGCTGGTCAAAAGAGATACGAAATATGCGACTTACTACATAGGGATAGAGAGCTGATCCATGTGAAAGTATTAAAAAGTGGTACAAACTCATTAAGTCACTTGTTTGTGCAATCTAGATTCTACACAGATGCATTTGTAAAAGATATTGACACTAGAAAGTCTATGATTGAGTTCATCAATAATAATGATAACACAGAGAATGTTGGTAAAGACAAAGATGCATTTCTTTCAATTGTTAAGGAAAAACGGTTTGAGCTCCAAGAGTCAACATTTTCAGTTTTGCTTTGTATATTAACGTATACAAAAGATAAAAAGGTTGATGACTTGCCTTTTATGGCGAAGTATGAGCTTGCAAATACCCACAAATACCTCATCAATGAGCGAGGTATTGAGTTGGCATATGCTATAAGACTTGTTAACAAAAAAAACTAACAAACAATTTAAGAGTGATTCAGCACGCTCGGCAATTTTGGTTTGGGTCGGATTTCGTGTTTACGGTGTTCCTATTGAGTGTCGTGGTTGCGTGCTTCACACCTTAATTGGGCTTTATATTCATTCGGAGGTAACATAAGATGTCTTTAGATGTGGCATATTCTATTGAAATAGATGATTTTATCGACCCAGATAAGGCATATGAGCTTTACTGGTCGGGAATGCTCGAAGACAAGAGAGCATTTTTGTGTCCGGGTACAAACTGTTCAGCTAATGTTACTTGTGCAAACCTTGATAAAGATACTAGCTCACTAAAAGTAGTGCCTCATTTCCGAGTGTTTGGCTCTCACACCAAAGGGTGTGAAGTTTCTAGAAATGTACCTCTGAAGCTACAGTACGCAGAGCCATCAACGCAAACAGCGATTCATAAAACGCTTGATACTTCAATCGTAGACACATTCTTAGAGAAAAGACCTGAATCGTATTACGACCATTATAAAACTAATAGCCGCGTTAAAAACGCCAAAGTACGAATGGTTAACATACTGAAGTCTAAAGCTGAAAGGCAACTGAAAGAAATTGGTGTCACTAGTAGTATCTATTCGGTAAGGACAGTTGTTAGTAGGTATGCTAGGTACAAGAAAGATGGAACTTTAGAACTACGCAGACTAAATATTGCGGGTAAAGATAAACCTTACACAAGCCTTTTTAGTAAAATAGAAAATCAGATAGTTTCTGACTTGCCGCAAATGCCTTCTATTTATCACGGTTGGGCATTTATCAATAGGTTACCATCAGGTCACGGTTACCAGATAAAATTCAAGAAAAAACTAAAGGGTAATAGCAGCGACAAAGAGTTCACCACCACGGTTATGATTGGTGACCGGCTAATTGAACATTACAAGATGAAAAAGTTGGTAGCAAAAAGGATTGAGAAGCTTTATAAATCTCCGAACCCGACTGCTTATGTTTTTATCTATGGTACGCCAAGAGTTAACGAACGAAATGACAGGTATGCAAACATCGACATTACAAATTTAGACATGATCGATATTTGTCTTGAAGACCCTTGGGCAAAATGAATATAACAATCTGTTTAAGAGCGATTCGCAACGCTCGGCATTTTTGCAATGCGTTGCGTTTAGTGTCTAAGGTGGTATGCGGAAGCTTCGGTATTGCGTTGCTCACACCTTAACAGGGCGTTATAACCAAAAGGATTTCGAAGTTGAATCAGCATAAATACATAAAACTGTTAGAGTTCGCAGTTAAGCAAAATTCAAGTTATTGCATGCAAGACGGCTTGAAAGCGGCGAATATGACAGAAAATGAGTTTCTTAATATCCGAGATAGCTTATTTATAAATGCTCAGATGATCGCTCCACCTCCAACAATGAGTCAGGTTTATGACTGGAGGCTTCGTCCAGAAGCCGTGTTTGGTTATCTAGGATTCAAGCAGTATGAACATGCGCAAAAATCATCAAAAACTGCTATGTATGTAGCGTCAGCGTCACTCATTATTGCAGTATTGACACTGGCTGTTACAACTTTGGGGATTTGGTCTTAGTATCAAGTTTGAAGTGCGACACTTGCTACAGATGCGCATGAATATACTCCGTTGGTGTCCTATACCCAAGTCTTTTGCGTGGGCGCGTATTTAATTTGTGTGCAATTTCATTGCAGAGCTTC